>JAPNVD010000031.1 GCA_026627305.1 Sulfolobaceae archaeon | reverse complement strand
CTTTGTAAGACTTACATTTATCTTAATGATCAGAGACTGGTTATTAGATACTTCCACATTCAAAAGAGAAGGGAAGAGGTTTTAAGTTGTTTTTATTTTTATTATTATCATCATCACTCTACTACCATTGAGGTGATTATTACAACTCCTTCTTTCTCCAACTCCTCCTTAACCTTCCTATCAACATAATTAGCTATTAAAAACAGCTTTACCGGCTTATTGAAGAGCTGTGGTACCAACTTCTTCCTAATGAGTATTTGCTCCAAAGCCCCCTCATCCGCAAAGTTCTTGACCTCAAAGACATAAACGTAATCATCAGTCTCATAAAAATCAACCTCAAATACCCTACCCTTCTCTATAACACCAAAAGTATCAACAATATCACCATGCTTGACATTATCAGGATTCACACCATGCAACTCCAAAGCCTCCTTATAGACCATCATAATAGTCCTCTCCAAACCCCTACCAGCCCTACTAGTAAAACTACCAATCTCAGTAGCAAGCTTACTTATAAGCTTAGAATTCTCCTTTACTGCCTCTTGAAGACCCTTTATTGCATCACCATGTTCCTTCAAGATTTCTCCCTGCTGCTTTACTGCCTCTTGAAGACCCTTTATTGCATCACCATGCTCCTTCAAGATTTCTCCTTGTTGTTTAATTGCTTCCTGTAGGCTCTTTATAGCCTCACCTTGTTGTTTAACGGTTTCTTGCAAACTTTTTATAGCTTCCCCCTGCTGCTTTACTGTCTCTTGTAGACCCTTTATAGCCTCTCCATGCTCCTTCAAGATTTCTCCTTGTTGTTTAACTGCTTCTTGTAGGCTTCTGATTGCTTCTCCTTGTTCCTTTACTGTCTCTTGTAGGCTCTTTATAGCCTCACCTTGTTGTTTAACGGTTTCTTGCAAACTTTTTATAGCTTCCCCCTGCTGCTTTACTGTCTCTTGTAGGCTCTTTATCGCATCACCCTGTTGCTTAACAGTTTCCTGAAGTTGTTTAACTGCTTCTTGTAAACCTTTTATTACTTCTCCGTGTTCTTTCAAGATTTCTCCTTGTTGTTTAACAGTCTCTTGTAGGCTTTTGATCGCTTCTTGTAGGCTTTTTATAGCGCTGCTGTTCTCTTCTAGTTTCTTTATAACTACCTCGTCTTTTAGCTTATCGTATATTTTGTTAGCTAACGTTGATATGAATTTCTGATCGCTTAATAGCTTTTCAACCATCTCGTCAATCTCACTTGCCATACAATTTCAATATTTAAAGAGAGGGCTAATATTTCTTTCCTTTCCGAAACCTAACTTCCTCTCCTAAAGGAGATCACTTAATCGATTTTCGTACGGGTGAAGCTCAGTGAATTATTTATTATTGTAACAACACACTTCTGACCTTTCCCCTGTGTGGAGCTTAACATTCCTTTATCAACTCCGAGCCCTAAACGCTATAAGTACCCGAGTTGTATGGTTGACCCCAACTTTATCGTTTTGAGATGAAATGGTAGTGCAACATATATTGGCAGCTCATAGGGTAGCGTTAACAATAAAATAAGCGGATAGGAAGGGATAAGTAATTTCTTTTCCTCTTCTTCACAATAAATAGATTTCTTTTTTTTATTTTGTAATATTATTACAAAAGCTTTATTTAAGATAATAAAGCAAAAATGAAAGTTTTTAAGTGTGTTTTTACGTAAGTCGAATCTAAGGTTAGCGAGTTTTATGAACCTAACCAACGTGGACCTATGAAGAGTGCCGTGTGAACTGACCTGCCACTCCCTAAACTTTCTTTCATAGTTTTTAGGTAAAAAGTTTTCCCTAGTTAAACCAGTCTATTTGGCGCACTTGGCGTTTACGAAGTAGGGAAAGCCTCATAAACGGGAAGGAGTAAAGTCCTCAAGGTAGCAGATTAATATAAAAGGATGAAAGAAGAATAGATTAACATAGATAGATGGCATGTATACTAAGACAACAGTCACCTTGACACTTATTATATTATTATTACTTCTCCCCTCCTATCTTTTATCTATCCCTACTCATTCTTCTGGAGGGATAATTTATGGACCCACAAACTATGGATATGAGTTCGGATACGTGAAAATGAACGGAATCATGTCTATAATAACAATGTATAATTTGTCCGTGGCAATAAGCTCACCTATGATCTCTATACAACAGAACATCTGCCTAAATGTCAATGGAGAGAACGTGTTCGTTCAGAACGTAATACAGCCTTTAACCGTTAATAAGTCTATATGGATTACTAGCGTTTACTACAATGGTTATTACAACACCACATCTTTTTCCTACCTTATAGGAAGTGAGATAAACTTGACCACAATTTGGACCCCTGAGGGAAACACGACCATAATAACATTCTACGCATCAAACGGTACCTTAACCTTTGATAAGACTTATACCCTGAAGGGGAGGTTTATAGGTGTAATATACGACGGCTATATTATTGGAACTGTTGTAGGGGGCTATGGGAATGGGGCTACAGCTTATCTAGCTAAGGGTTTTAACATATCAATAGTGAGCTTCTACGAATACAATGGAAGCTGGTATGTCCCGCCAGTGGCTTATAGTGGTTATCCAAACACTGGAGAAAATGCATTTAACGGCACAGCATATTATTATGACGGAAAGGTCTGGGTGGTGTACGGTAACTCCTCTGGTCCTCAATTACTTTATAACTTCAGCGTCGTCGTGGTAAACAATACAGTTTATACTTTCCCTCCGAACAGCTTATGGGTTTTAAATAATGGACGTGAAAGCTTTTTCGTAAATAAAACCTCATTTGAGAACGGGGCTGAGTTGAGCCCATTCATGATAATAAACCATACGTTTGTCCTAGAGAAGAAAATAGAGCTGGTCTTCCCTCAACCTGTGGAAATAGATGGTGTGAGGTCTAAGGTGTTCTATCTTCCTTCCCCTGAGGCTGTTTACATAGATGAGGGTGGTAAGCTTGTGGCAGAGTATATTAACTCTTCCTCTTATTCTGTTATTGTTAACTCTAGTTCTACCACAACAAGTTCTTCAGTGAGTTTATCATGGTCTATCATAATTATCATAGCAGTAGTTGTGATAGCACTGCTGTTACCTTTTGTGATAAGATATGTGAAGAGAAGACAAGGTTAACAAGAGAAAGGTAAACCTCCCTTTTAAGGTAAGCTTTCAGTGAAGGAAAATTAGAAGCTAAATTAGTGAAATCATGTGCAATACGTATCCCCAAAGCCAATAAGAAGGTGAAGTAAGAGTTCTTCACTAAAGGGACAGGTGGATGAAGACCTAGCTTTTATTAGAGTAATGAAGCATGGTGTGGGTATTGTTTAAAATTCAATACCTGTGAAGTGAAGGCGGTAAACTATCGAATAGCTTTTATTGCAGAAAGAAGATTAGCTAAAGGTAAAGGCTTTCCTCATAAAGACGGAAACTTTCGCCTAAAGCTTAAATTGTAGAAACCTTTTAAACCTAGAGAGGAGAAAAATATATCCTGGAAGTGGCGGGTCAGCTCACACGGCATTCTTCAGTAGTCCGTTGCCACACTGTTTTATCATTCCCGCCACTCCCGACCACTTTCTTTGCAAGTGTTGATAAAAGCTTTTTATTTTTCCTTTAGATTTATTATCTTTAATATTATAATTTCAATAATTTGATAAAGATAAAAGACTTTACTTGTGTGGCAAGAAGTATATCTGTAAAGTAAACTTTTCTTTTAGCAATTACGTTTTGTTATCGCATATTAGAGTAGCCCTTAACCATACACTCACAGTAATCAATTATGGACTAACACGAGTCTAACTTCGTTAAGATATAGCTCTTTTACCCTTTAGTTTATTAGTTTTTACACTGTGTACGTAGGCTAAGTATATACCGTCTCTAGAGTCATTTATCTTTCCCTCTCTGTGACTTATGTAGACAAAAGCTAAAATTTAACTTATTCCTTGACTGTTTACTCTTTATTTTTGTGTCTAGAGGTTGCAAGAAAAGAGATAAAAAACATATTCTCCTCTTTTTCCTCATTTATGATCTCCAGTCTCTAAATCAAGATAAGTTAACATTATATAAATAAAGATCAGGGATTTGACCTTTAAGTTTTAGTCCAAAGATAGGGGAGTTGCAGTGATGATGAAGCTATATGAAAGCTAATCACTGGAAGACCAACCCTGACCTGCAACTCCCTAAATTATATCATCTCTTCACCTTAGGTAAAAGAGTCTCCATTTTTACAAAATCAGAGAAAAGCTTCAACGACTGAAGGAAGTCAGATCTGATTTTCAGACTGTAAAGGATATATCCCATCTAGTCCTTTTCAATTTCTTCTTTTTTGGCTATCTTGCCTGCAATGGCATCAAAGTATTCTTTAAACTTTCCTTTCTCGTAATAGTTTCAAGTTATTGAGGCGAAATAATCTGCTACTTCTAAACCCGCTAGGCACTTTTTAAAACTCATCCTAATTGGGATGCCTTTAATTTTAGCAGAAAATTTTTCTAACTCTTCTTCAACTTTTCTTCTCAACTTTTGGTTATTTAAATAGTCGTCAGCGAGAATATAGATAGGATCTTTCGATTGAATTTCAACGTTTTTTATTAATTCTTTAAAGCACTCTTCCCATCTTATCTTCCTCAACTTCTTTACGATAAGTAAGGTAACCCTTATGTCCATCTCCTTTATAACATTTATAAATTCCTTTTTTACCAATTCATCATCGTCCCTAAAATGGAATTTTGATATATTTACCTTTAGATATAATAATTTTAATAGCTTTACTCCTCTTATTAACTATCTCATCTTCATTTCTCGTTAAAACGTCTGCCATTACAAAATAATTACTCTTAACAGCTAAGTCTCAAGCTTCATCTACAAAAAGGAAATACATAACAGTTTTCCTTATATTATCCTTAAATATTAAATGATTGCTCTTGCTCCTGTAAATTGTTTAAAAGATGAAAAGACCTTAACATTTATCGTTCTGGGGTCATCACGGCCGGGCTCCCCTCGGCCGCTCGCCCAACATTCTCATCAGCTTATATTTTATTTTAATACCAATTTAAAATTTACTGTGTAAAACCTGTTTCTTCTCTTTAAGGAGTATTTCCCATCAATTCTGGACTAAATCGCTATCTAAGTGTTACATACAAATGAAGGAGGAAAGCTTCAATGCAGACAAGGAAGTAGGCTAAAAGCATTCGTTTATCAAGTAAAGTAAAGCTTAACGTCTGGCGTAAGTTAAGAAATTATGCATACTTTACCTTTAGATAGATCAGGGAGTAATAAAGGTGACAATGAGAAACGCTCTGAGAGACACTATCAGTAGAGGAGGTAAATAAATTATACTATTCGAAAGTCTCTCCTATTGCTCAAGCCATTAATCACTTATCAAGATAACCTCTGGAATATCAGTTCTTTAAGCTCCTTCTCTCTCTAAATAAGGCTCTAGTATTTTCCACCTCGCAGTAGCTATTGTTTACAGCAGTTAAAGTGATGTAAATGCAAGATAGGACTAGTCTGACACCTATAGATGGTTGATGAGGAGTAAAAGAGAGGAGGTAAAGAAAGCAGTAAAAGGATCTACACTGTTATTATTAAGTAAAGGATGCATGAGTTCATGAAGTCAAGGGACAAATAAAATGGTATACCTTAATTTTGAGCTCTGTACAATATTTGATCTTTTTATGAGTTAAAATATATTCTACGTTGAAACTATTCCATTTTAATAAAACTAATGCATAAGTAGATTATATTGATACTTCTATAGTCATATTACGTTATTATATCCAAATTTAATTATATCTAGGTTATACTCATAGCGCCACATTCATCACTGTGATAATATTTTAATCTTCTGGAAACATATTACATTGTATGGAAAAAGCGATCTATTGCGGCAACATCTACAGCTGGATCAACATTTGCGATAAGGTCAAAGGTGATGTTATAAGGCTAAATAGCCAGTCAGTCCTTGAATGGGTGAATAAGCACGGTAAGGACTCTTACTTAATCTTCGGCACAGATGTTATCCCTTTCACTATCTTCAATTATCCAGAAAGTCCAATAGAGAAAACTCCAATATTTGAGTACATGAATAGGGGAGGAAGGGTAATATGGGCAGGTGATGTGCCATTTTTCTATATAGAGAAGGGAGGAGACAAAGTTATCAGTAAGGAGACTGCAGTCATATTTGGACACGTTGACTACTTTATCGATAAGGCTGTATTTACAAGTGTTGAAAATAGTATAGTAGGCGAGCTATTAGGATATCGACCAGTTGAGTCATTTAGACCTATACATGCCTCACGAGAACTGATACCGATAAGCTATCATGTAGAAGAGGACAAAATTTTCTATTCGTCATGGATAAAGATGATAGGAAACAACGGCGGTGCCTTTGTGAGAGTTTATGATACAAAATACGTTGACGTTGATTATCTCTTATCCTTACCCGAAAGACTGGAAAATCTAGGTGAGGGGATAAGGATACTAAATTTTAAGAAGTTTGATAAAAAGATTGATATCAAACTTCCAAAGTTTAAAGTGTTGGTAATAATCGGAGATAATAACGTTGGAAAGACTACTATACTAGAAGCTTTGAGCTTCCTTTCCTCCATTGATCAGCTAGATAAAATAGCCAAATATAGGAATACGTCTCTACAAGAAGTTCTAGATTTAATAAAGAGAAATACGAGAATTGAGGCCTTCCTGAACGGGAAGTATGCGTTAAGGAGATGGAATGCTCAATGGGGCAACATGGACTTACAGCTTATTTTACCTAGAGTATCCGAGGATCTAGAAAAAATGAACATTAGCGTTGAGCAGTTAAGAGAGATTTCTAAGAGGGTTAAGGACAACATCGATAGTAAGATTCACTACATCTACCTAACCGTGGAGGGGCAAGAAAAGAAGAAAGTCCTTAGAGTACTCTTTGAGGACTTGTCTGACATCAGATTAGATGACCTTGGACAAGGTTATAGGTCATTAATTTACTTCTTTTTACATTACTTTACAAAGCCTTACGATGTAGTAATGATTGACGATATGGAGGCATTTGCAATGCATCCTGAGTTATTGAAGAAAGTGATAAAGATACTTTTAGGCTCTGAATCCAAGTTCATAATAACTACTCAAAGCATGGACATTGAGTATTATATTGCAGATGTTGCAGTAGAAGAGAAAAAGAGCGACATGGTTTATTATCTATTATTGAAAAACGATGGTAGCTATGAGATATATAATGCTGATGAAGCCCTTAAAGAGATGGACTTTATAGATTTGAGGTACAAGGCTATACAACGAGAGGTTAGGTCGGATTGAAAATAGATATTACGCGAAGTGACGTACCTAAGATAATTTTTGGTGACGGCACTATTGATAGCCATGTAATACGTCGAACTTTAGAAGCGTATATAAAAGAATACTGTGACCTTACAATAAACATTCTTGAACCAAATAGGATAAGAAAGCAGACAAGAAAAACGGGTTTAGATGAAATGCTCGATTTTGTTATCAATAATATTGGAAGGAAAATATGTGTGAACATTTATATAGCCGTCTTAGAATGGAGCACATACGGCTTCATTTAAGGGATGATATAATAACTAGCGAAGAAGTTAAGAATATCTTGAAACAAAAGGGAGTTGATATCAATAACGTTGAGCGTATAAGTAACGATACGTTTAAAATAAGAGGTAGGATTATAGGGAAAGGAGACTTCATAATTTACTTGTTATTAATGGGAGACACGTGCTGCATGGAGGAAGAAATATTATCAATTTTGGGTATGGAAGTAAGCCAAGAAGAAAAAGAAAGTTGTTGTGATGTTTATAAAAATGAGATGCGTAAGAGAAAAATAGAGCTTGAAGATATAGTGGAAAATCAACAAATCTTATCCCATTTCTTTGCGAAGTTAAATATCGTATTTAACGATATTAAAAATACGTTATCTAGTATAAGGTAACATATCTGATTAAGACATGCCAATGAATAAATGCTGAAAGGGTATTGAATGAGACAATTGTTATGCTCTTTGGAATCTTCTTAATGAATAGAAAGGCGATTCGTAGGATTGTAACCAAAGAACTCACCCTATCCGTAATGTTTATTCTACATACCCTTGATTCAACTATTATCTCTTTTCAAATTGATCGCAATAATGTTCATTGCGTCTGCCTCCTCTTTTTATATTTGGAGAGTTTTATCATAAATTAATAAAATATATTTAACTTGTTTTTAATTCTGCTCTTAAAATAAAGGCGATTATTGAGTGGACTACCTATATGAATTAAAATAATATCTATTGCATACTAATACTGCATTATAAATCTTAGCCTGGTGTTTAAAATGTATATAGTTAAACCATAAAATATTTTTATATTCATTATAATTAGTATATACATCTATATAACTATTTAAATAAGAATTTATTAAAAAGTAAAAAAGAATTTTTGTGATAAATAATGGTTAAAAAAGAGGAATTCATTCAAGGCGAACCAACTTCCTTTGGTAGAAATTCTGTAAAAGCTATAATATCTCAATTTATAGGATTTATGCTCGACTCTTATGACCTAACAATGATACTAACCATAGCCCCAGTCCTCGCTAAAGTACTCCTCCCACCATCTACTCCGCTTTTGGCAGCATTCGATGTTATATTAACCTATTCGCTTACTATAATATTCAGACCTGTAGGTTCTGCAATCTTTGGACATCTAGGAGATAGACTAGGAAGGAGAACTGACCTGATTATAACAGTATTAGGTTTAGGAATTGTAAGTGCATTGACATCAGCATTACCTACTTATGCTCAAGTGGGAATATTATCCTTTATCCTATTTGTTATAATAAGAATAGGTGTAGGAATATTTGCTGGAGGTGAGTATGCAGCAGGACATCCCTTCGCGATGGAATGGACTCCATACAGGTGGAGAGGTTTTATAAGCGGATTGATACAAGGAGGGTTCTCCTTTGGAGCATCTCTAGCTGCAGTAGTACTTGCGCTCTTTCTCGCCATCTTTGGTACTACCGCACTTGAAACATATGCATGGAGGTACTTATTCCTCACAGGTTTAATTCCAGCATTTATAGCTCTCGCAATAAGGCTTTCAATGGAGGAGACACCTGTGTTTACTGATCTAAAGGCTAGTAACAAAATAAGGAAAACTCCGTTCTTCGACCTATTTAGAAAGCCTTATAGGAGGGACTTCCTTCAAGTCATGCTATACATGACTGGGATGTTCTTTTTCGCTTATGCACTATTCGCTTTCGTACCAACCATCTTAGAGCATGCCCCCTCTAAATTCCCCTTAGGGACTGCAGATGATATTTATACAATATCCACCATAGCCGCGTTCTTCGGTGCAGTACTCTTCGGCACACTAACCCAATTTATTGGGAGGAGGAGGCTAACGTTAATATGGAGCGTAATTACAGCAGTTATAGCTATTCCTATTTACTATATGCTAATTTACGGTGCTTCAATAGGGAGTGTAATTATATCTCTGATAGCGGGTATAATAATAGGGATAATAACTCAGGGACCTTGGGGGATGATACCAATATACCTATCAGAGAGGTTTAAGGCATCGATGAGGGCTTCAGGAGTAGGTTTTGGCTATTCTTCCGGTATATTCCTTGGAGGATGGTTCAGCATTTACGTTCCCTTAATGCATGACTATTTGTTCAAGTCAATTGATACTCCAACCAACATATGGTTCTCCACAGCAGTCTTGCTAATAATAGGAGCAATAATAGTGGGAATAGGACAATACATAGGTCCAGAAACCCTGGGGACTAAGCTAACTGAGTAAATGAAGTCCCGTCGATAAAAGAGGCAAAAACATTCTTTTTTCCAATAACCAATTTTAATTCCTCTCCTTAATCGTATAATAACTGACACGCTTACATGATAGCTTACTAGGTAAGTAAAGGGTTTAACCTAAAGTGAACTAAGCGTTATCGATTAGACCGCCAGTAAGAGTAAAGCTTAGACCTTTGAGAAGCTTCTAAGATAGAGGAGTAAAAAGCTGATTTTAGCAATTGAAAAATGAGTTTGTTCACGTTATGAGGAAATAATAGAGGAGCTGAACACTTTCCTAGAAGGCGAGAATATTAGCTTTGTCAAAAGATGCTAAGAAAGAAAGTGCGAACGTTAGGCTATGGAGTGAGATTGTAAAAAAGGAGGTAAGTTTCATTCTCTAAATCTATAGTGAAGAGGGGTACGTAATTACAGATCTCATACTAAGTTGAAAGTGCTAAAGGAACTATAACAAACTTTAGGAAATATTTTGCTAGCTTGTGAGAACACTATAGGAGTCGAGCATCAGAACAACATCCCTATAGTAGAGGAGCTGAGTACGAGTCCCGCTATAATTAAGATGAATAGTTGTATACATATTAGCAATTTTAAGTTAGAACTTGTTCTAATTTAAACTAATTTAAACAACTTTCCCTATCGATTTAAATGTTTTATTACTTTGAGAACTTTTTACTAAAAATATTATAATATGTATATAACAAAGCCTTCCATAATTAAGGTTATATGGAAAACTTAATATATTTTTAGTTTTCATATAGAATTGACTGTATGAAAAAGGATTCCCTAGTAATAGAGGGTAAAGATAGTAACTTGATAATGAACTGGGCTAAGGATTCACAGAACCTTATTTCAGTACTGCCCAATGTGGTCAGTGTAGAGGGTAATACTTTTATAAAGTTTCATTTCACCAGAATGTTGTTCTTCTCCTTTGAGTCTAAATTCCGTATTGAGAAGAGCAATATTGAAAATAAGGTAATTGAATATAATTTAGTCGACCCAAAGCTGAACAAATTCGAAATTCTATTCATAACTGAAGGTCAAAAGAGAGTTAGGATTTCCATATCCTATTTTGGTGATAAGGAATGGATTGTGGGTAACGCTTTAAGAAAGATGTTAACAGAAATAGAGAGGGGTATTGAAAAGGAGCTATCGAAGTTGGAGGTCACACCACAGGCTGAGGACTACTCTCATAAGCTGGCTAAAATATCCTATTTATCAAAACTGATCATCAAGTCTAAGTTAGTAGACTCAGAAAGTGTGAAGGTTCCTCAAGGGGGGCTAGTGGATTACTTGGAACAGGTGATGGCACAATATTCACAATATCCCGTTATATACGTTTCTGGGACAGGTTCCTCAACTTTCAGGGTCTTGTTTATCAACGGTGATTTAAAGGGGATTTACGTCTTAGATAATGATAAGGAGTATTTTGGGGATGAAGAAATACTGAATAAGCTTTATGGTGAGTTTAAGGTCAACATTTACGTAATGATAACACCAAAGATATTGGAGGTGTTAAGATGACTAAGGTCCACAAACCTTATGTCCTCTTTGAGGAAAAGGATCATAAGTTCGTATGGCTAGGGCTTGATGAGTCTGAATACGAAAAGGGAGTTCTAACAAACCAGTATCTAATAGTCCATGGGGATAAAGGGGTACTGCTAGACCCAGGTGGATATTTCGTCTTTGAAAGGGTCTATGAGAACGTTAAGGAGTTCGTTAATCCTAACAATATTGTGGCAATATTGTACTCTCATCAAGACCCTGATGTCGTTGGCTCCCTGAACTTATGGCTCGATATGACCCCAGAGGCTAAGATTTACGTTTCAGCGTTGTGGGAAAGGTTCTTACCACATCTAGGTACAGTAGGAGGGATTAAATTTGTCGATTTGCCAGATCAAGGCATGGACATAAAGGTAACTGAGGATTTCAGCGTTAAGGCAATACCAGCACACTTCATGCATTCTCCAGGTAACTTCCACTATTACGACCCAATAGCTAAAATTTACTTTTCCGGTGATTTAGGTGCTGCAATGTATCCCGAAGGCAAGTGGTATCTTTTTGTTGAGGACTTCGAGGAGCATAAGAAGTTCATGGAACCTTTCCATAGGCGTTATATTGCTACTAGAAGGGCTATTGATGTTTGGTTAAAGAAGATTAAAGGTTTGGAAATAAACATTATTGCCCCGCAGCACGGTTCAATTTTCCAAGGTGAGAACGTTAAGAAGTTCATAGAATGGATAAACAGTTTAGACAAGGTTGGGATTGACCTGATGGAATAAGTGTTTTTATCAAGAACTATTATTATTTATTATTTATTAACATAACTCCTGTCCTTCAAAAGATTAAAACCCAACGCGTATACTATAACGATAATAAGAAGGTAAGAAACAACTATTACTTCTTCGACTTCTGTTGTTCTACCATTAATACTTTTTATCCTCTACGTTCTTAATTCTACTCATGCCATCGCCTTCAGATCATCTAGCCAATGAGAGGACTTTCCTAGCGTGGATCAGAACAGGAATAGCTTTGATAGGATTTGGGTTTGTAATAGCTAAATTTGCACTATTCCTAGAGATTTTAAGGGGCGAAAAGAACATTAATGGTGCCTCAGTGTTATACGGAGAGATAATGATAATTTTGGGAGGTATTGTGATAGCCTATGGTTTATATAATTATTTAAGGAATGAGAGAGATCTAGCAAAAAATACGTTTAGACCTAAAACCTACGAAAACGCTGTATTTGCGCTTGTAGTCCTACTAATCGCTATAATATTAGCATTACTTATAATAACGTAAAGGAATGTCTCAAAAAACGCATTAGATAACTGAAAAGGAAGATAACATTTGAAGAAATGATCAACACAAGGACTTCTCAGACCAGACTTCAACTAACTATTGCACGTTAAAAATTTTCAGTTGACCCTTTAAAGAGAAATGTCCTGACGAGAAGGAATACTTAAGAATTCACGTATATTATGGTTAATATTCTTACAACGTTTTTATGAATGCTATTTCGTGCTAAACGTTAAAGATAGGAATAATTGAAAAGTTTACAAAGTTATTGTAACTCTCGCTGTTTAGGATTGAAAGAAGAGTCAAAAAGAGCTTTTTACCTCCCTTCGGAAAAGCGAATCTACTAACAATGGAAAAGTTTAAATAAACAAGGAGGAGGGAGGTTCGAATAGATGTGGTGGGGATCAGAACGGTGGTGCGTCTTAATGTATCTGCGTGTCAGCTGTTCATAATTCCGCCACCACATCCGTGCAGGTTGAAATCATCTTCACGCTAATCTATTACGGCTATTGTCAGGCACGATATCACACTTCCCCCTCTTATTTATTTCCCAACCACGCGCATTTAGAACATTAAATAATTAGCTTGAAACAGAAATAATACAACATTTTATTGTCATAGTTTTTCACAGATGTTGTTACGAGTCAGTTAAGCTCTTACTTTACAAAATCCGTTATTCTCTTTAACTTGTACCGGTCCTTTAATCCCTTCATATACTACGCGTTGCTCTTTTTCATTGAAAAGTTCTTGATCAACAACACTACTCTTTCATGTCAAGTTATGTCTTCTGAATTCTTCCTTAAGTCACACATGAGACTTCTCCTTAACTTACATTCACTGCAATGTTCAATTCCTTGCATGAGAGATCATCTCCTCATCTTTTTACTGTATATCCTTGACGTACCTTACCTATGAGAATTCTGCTTAAACTCCAAGAAGTAATTCCTCTAGATAATGGTCCAATAAGTAGCCCTCTATTGCCTTTAACATTAGGGAGATCTTGCCTATCTATTTCCTGCAGTAACTAGGGTGTTGAGCTTGAGCCTTCTCCTTGATCACCTCTAGTTTCTTTTCCTAAATATTACTAAACCCTATGTGTCTCTCATCGTTAATTCCCTTAAAGTTTTCAGTGTAAGTTTCATATGGAATTAAAATATAATTTGAAGCTAATTAACTTTTTATTTAACTTATGGTGATGAAGGGAAAAGAGAGTGCACAATCACCTTGTAAAGACTAGCACAAATTCGACTAATACGCAACAAACTTTAAATTAAAAGTGTAAGATAAGAGTGAAATCAAAAATGATACTTACAGCAGACCCAGCGACCTTTTACTCCCTTACACCCTTACCAACCAGGGTAATCCCCTTTGTCCGCAAGGCTAAATACCCTCCATATGGTTTAAGGAAAATCGAGGCTATAGTTAACGGAATGATAGTCCCCCCTGAGGATTTGAGTAGAGACATTGACATCTTAGGAATTTACGTTAATGACCCATTAGCACTAACCCCTGTCTCCTCGATCTATGAAGCATTGTTTGGGGAAAAGCCAAGGTTTTACAGCTCATTCATGGAGTTCTCAGCGAAGATCTCTAGATTGAAGAAGGAAAAGGGGTTCAAGGTAATAGTCGGTGGACCTGGATCCTGGGAGTTGGTAGACAATAAGCCGTGGTGGGTTAATACCATAGTTTTAGGTGAGGCTGAGAACGTCATATTTGAGGCAATGGAAAAGGATGGGATAATTAAGGGTACACCAGCTGAGAGGTTTCACCCTATCAGAGCTCCTTCAGCTTTTGCAGAAGTTGAGGTGATGAGGGGGACGGATAGGAAAGTCCCTGACTGGGTTGTAAAGAAGGAGATGAAAGTACAGTCAGTCCACGGCAGAGTTAACCTAATCTCTAACGACCTCTTCTCTTATGGTGACGAACTATACGATCTATTAACCTTAGCCAAAAGTTATGGGAAGGTCTACTTCAATCAAATAAGTTTAAAGGGGTTGAGCAAGGTGGACCTAGAGGAGGTTAGGAGAATACTTGGGCTAAACGAGAGGGATTATAGAACCCCTGTGCTCAGCAGGGATCCTGGAGCTTGTACGCTAAGCGATAAGGTGGATGTAGATGCTATCAGAGAGCTTAACAAGGCTTTCATATATCCAATGATTTATGTCCCAGATGAGAGGGTTGATGAATATTGGGGTGTAAAGGCTTTGGTGATACCATTACCTACGAGCGATAGATACTATGACTATTTATACAGGGCTTGGCTGATCAACGAGAGGGTTATAAAGTCAAGGTTTAACAAACTCGTTGAAAGGGTTTTAGAGAAGAACGCTAAAACTAAGGGAGAGTTCCTGAAGAGGTTTAACATAAGGGATATTAGGTATATATTATCCCTCATTTTTTGAGGACTTCTGGAGCGGAAATCATATTCTGGGGCAGAAGTCCTAAACTTAAGAAAAAATTTTTACTTAAAGGGTGAATTTTAGCCATTACTGATGGATTGTTTTGCCATCACATCTACCTTGATCTTCATTGTTTTTCTCCTCCTCCCTCCTTCTCCTGTAGCCTTCCTAGTTCTGCAGCCATATAAGATACAACGCTCTCTCCAAGCTCACCCTTTCTCCACTTATAAATTATGTACAATATAACTCCGACAACTATTGCTTATGAAGAGAAGTAGGACTCTAACAAATCGCTAATAATTCCTTCATAGTAGGTATATACGAATAGAGCAGCACCACCTATTGGGACTACAAGCCCTGCCACCCATTTCTCAATGGCTTGATATCTTTATGCCTTTGGAGATAGCTGAAGACCTTAAACTCTGGGACGAAGTGGTGCCAATACCATAGCAATGATGATGCTGAGTGTCAGTGGCTTAAAGGGATTGAATAAGGCGAGCTTAGTTGAGGAGGTAGGTAACATACTTAGACAAGGCGAGAGGGACTGAAGAACCCCCGTGTTAAACAGGGCTTGGGGGATGTTGGTGTTGTTCAAGCTTCATATAAGTTGTTAACTCCTGTCTGTAGCCTCATTTAAAGGAGTTACCTTAACCTCACCAAAACCTATAGCCCTGCTCTTACCGACGCCAAAATAGTTGGAGTAAGCCAAAAGCCTAATTATGTTCCTCCTAAGCCTACTGTTCCTCCTAGCTGTAAGCTCGTATATAGTCCAACCAATAAACCCCCTTACTGGTCTTCCACTATAATACGTTGTAATAGGTTTTAGCCTATAGTTGACTTCCCTAAAGTAATATAGTGCCTTAGCGCCAGAAATCCCGTGAACCTTCTCATCCATATTACTGTTCCAGTGGGCTGCTATGGAGCTGAGTAGGAGTGGAGTGTAGGGGAAGAGAACATACCTGTTACTAACCTTCTTCTTGGAAAATCTAGGGGGCTGTAGAAGGGTTGGAGTTAGGAATAAAACCTTGTAGTACCTAGCGTCATCTAGCGATACCTTATCAACAGCACTTACATTCTCTAGCTCAACACTGAACTTAGTCCCCCAGACCTTAACCTCAAACTGGGGGTTTGAGATCAGCTCGTTAAGTATAGCATCATCCAGGAAGGTGAAGTTGAAAAAGTACTTCTCCCCTCCCTTCAGTATCGCCTTCTCCTTCTTAGTGGAGAAGATCGGTCTCTCGTCATTAGCCCTCTTTATTACACTCACCTTAATGGGCTTATAGGGTCTACTATCGTGTACTAACTTTGAATAGGTGGATGAAGCCTTAACCAATATTAGTCTGCTGAGCTTTGAAGTGAATGAAGGAACTAGGACATCGTGCTCAGGGACTATTACAAAAGTGGTAGAATAAATCACCATCAGGCAACAGCATATATACATTACCAACCAACATTTATATAGCTTACTGGGAGAAGACGTTTATGTTAAGACTTCTAGGTAAATACTACATGCTATCCCATCCAAAAACACTTTTTTACTCCTCTTCACCCTTTTTTACTCCTTATCAAAAACTTGCTTAGCCCTCAAAACCGTAATATACACCGTTAGCCACTAGTACTAGAGGTTTTACAGGAAATGAACTAACATAAGCCTTAACATCTCTCCCAACTTCAGTTATTTTTGCTAAAACTGTCCTATGTCTGTGAGCGTACTTCCTCAAGATCTCGACAACTGTTGGGTTTAAGGAGCTGTAGGCGCTAATATCTTTATAGAAGACAATAACGTTCCCTGTCCTCTCGACATCGTAGATAACATAGCCTAAAACACCATAACGCAATAGTTCATTTAAATCTAAGGCTAGATCCATAGGCGATTCTCTGAAAGCATGAGTGAAAGTGTAGTTGACAGCGTAGTATACGTTAGGCTGAGCTCTTAGGAGATCTTCAGCCTCCCTTTGTTCTTTCTCTCTACCCTTTTCCTCCTCCTCTTCCCTTGTCTTCCTGACCTCAATGCCTGGGTGAGCCCCAAATGCCTTCAATACGTGTATTTTACCTAGAGACCTGAGGAAGGGGGTGACATCCGACCCCTGGAAGTCAACACTTGTACTCTGCATAAGCCTATTCACCTGAGGGAATAGGTTGTTGAAGGCTGGAAAGCTCTCATAGTAGACTAAAACATGACCGTGATCTCCTGTATTGTAAACTACATAGCCCATAATACCCTTTTCTCTAAAGCTCTCGAGGGATCTGATGATCTCTTCAGGAGGCGATTCAAACCCTTTGTTAAACCTATAGTCAACAGCGTAAGGTACTTGCTGTCTTTGGATTGAGGACCTAAACAGGATTGAGGCTAAGAAGAATCCAGTGAAGAGACCAGAGATGTATTCTTCGCTCATCAGGACTAATTTGCCATTCTATATTAAAAACTTTTCCACGAGATGGGCAAATAATGATAATACTAGGGGAGGACACCCTTTATGTGTTATTTTAAACGGTTGATCTCGTCATCTATTTCTCTAAAAGGGAAGAGGCGAGGTGTACATTTAATAAATGACTACTATCCCCTCAGCTATTAACTACTCTTCTCTAAACCTATAGCTCAAAAGATTTAGAAATCCTTTTTAATCTTAATGTCAAGAAGTTATTACGTATGGATCATCAAAAGAGTTGCCTCATTTATATCGCAGGAGATGTAACAAACTATTCTTTGGTCAACTATAGTCTTGATGGAAAAAACTACGATAGCTTCTTCTCAGCTCATGCACTATGGGATGCATTAAAGACTGACAAAGCTGTGGCTTTACTTCCAGACAGTTTAATAACCACTGAGACTAAATGCAAAGATGACGTTGAGGTACTCAAGAAGGCATATAAGAACATGCTAAGGGATAGGGCAAGCCAATTGCAGTCTAACTCCCCTACCTTTGATCAATTCCTAAACGAGCTAGAGGTGGAATACATACCTAACGTAGGTGTTGGGAATAGTAAGGTTACCGACTGTAATGAAAATCTAGTTACTGAGGAGAAGGGAGGAGAGAGAAGATATAAGACTGTGCCCTACACCAAATCAAGGAGTCCGACATTTATTTACAACACCATTTACGCCGTACTGAACAAATATTCTCGTAACTACGAAAAGTTCATAATTGACTTAACGCATGGCACAAACGTTCTAGTCTCAGCCCTTTTAGCGGTTTCAACACAGTTTGATGCAGAGGTCTATGCAGCACCAATAATGGGAGCCCCTAGCGGTACTGTTGAGATAGTTAAGCTTAATGATATAATAGAAGCGATGAAAGATGCCCTAAAGATCAACCTATCAATAGAGAAACTTGACGAAAGGTATTTAGTAGATTACACACGAAAGCTGAGGGATTTAATTCCGTCGAATTTTGATAATTATAAGGACTTAATAGGCAGGATAAAGAGTACTGACCTAAATAAGGTAAACGATTTCCTGTGGAACTTGAGGAACGGGTTCGTCGTAAAGTCACTAGATTCCATGAAAATACTCCAACAGTATCTGCAACAGTTAGAAAGTGACGTCTCAAGCTTGAGCAAAATCTATGAGGAATGGTATAATAAGGCTAATAACGCTTTTCAAAAGGATAATAAGATCGTTCTCTCCAATTTTATATCTACCCTAAAGGTTAAAGATGTGATAAATTATCTTAATCCAGGGAGTGACGATGTGGAAAAAATGCTTAGAATACTTGACAAGTACATAGATGTTGAGTACTATGATAAGGCATTATCTTTAGGTAGAGAATTACCAGTTGCTGAATGCATGAGCAATCATGGAGGGGGTAAATTTGACGATAACGATCGTATATACAAGAACTGTGATGACTTTGTTACCAATTATTTAAAGTCGAAACATAGTGAACTCCTACAGTACAGAAACTATTTGATGCACAGCGGACTCTCAATAGATCTAAAGGTTGAAGTGACAAAGGATAGAAGGATAACACAGGGAGTTAACATTGATAAGAGCAATATCATCAACTACGTTAAGGGTAGCCTAAAACATCACGTGGAGGACGTGAGAAGGGTAATCTGAAGGTGATAACGAGGAAAGGAAGAGAAGAAGAGATTAAATTATAAGGAAAAAGAAAAAGTGGATTCTCTTTTATTATTGTTTTACTGCCTCCCCTTTCTTTCCCTTAACTACCAATATAACAATAAACCCTTCTAGAGCTCTCATTTAGCCAACACGTATTAGGCATTATACGGAGGATATGACGTGGAGGAATAGCCATAACCTCTCCACAGCCCTTCAACTTCAGTGTAGCAACACTATCTATAAAGGGGTTTACCACTTCTATTACACCATCGCTCAACTTCTTGACACTTGAGACCTGCGTTAGTGGGTCGCCATATCTTTCGGAACCGTTAAATACAACGAACTCATCAATCTTCTCATAGCTTTTAGGCTCTTCTACACAGAACCCGTCTGAGCATATCATCTTAAAGGAATGATGGGGATAAGGGAGGTATAGGTAGAACCTCCTTTGCCTAGACATGTCCTCCAGGTATGCTGGTCTCCACTCTATTACCTTTCCAGAAACTGGAAACTTGACCCTCTCCTTTCTGGGTATTACCTCCACTACCCTAAGTTCCCTCAAGTTTAGTATTATAGTAGTATCGTCATAATCTACATACATGTACTCGCCTATCAGCATTACATCGCCATATGAGCGAAATATATTAACGCTGACATAAGTAATCGGCACCTTTAGGTCTAGAGAGTGCATTAACAACAGCTCCACACTTCCTTCAGGTCTTTCACGTTAACTGAGGGACTTATTGTTAAGTTCAAGTCGAGGTTATCAACAATCCTATAATAGTGAAGATGGACATGATAAGGGTGATGTAAATGGTATTTCATGTGTAACCCGATCCAGGGTAGCCCGATTTCGACATCAAAATCATTATTTACAGTTATTGAGCCCAACTTCCCATTCTTAACCTTTAGGTATTTGAAGAACTCAGCATAACAGGGCATTTTGGAATTTGCCAAAACTATGGACTCTATAGCGAGTTCTAAGGTTAAAGGCACCAAAGGTAAATAGATACTATCAACCTCATACCGACAGTGAGGCCATAAATAAAATATGTGCTCAATAAGTGATGGTAATGAGAATTCATTGACTGGTGGTTGCTTTTCCCAGTTGTTCAACTTCTCTCCCCTTATCAAGTCTATGGTTCTCTTTATTTCGAATGCAGTCGCCTTTGCCTCTTCCTCGCACTGATCCTTTTGGCCACAACCCTCAGCCCAGTGGAACCTCTCGTGAAAGATTATTGAATTAGTTATAACGTACTTTGATATATTTTTTATCATGTCAAGCATTTCGCTACGTATATCTGATTCGTCTTTCAACAAATCGGTAAAGAATTCGCCTGTCACTCTCCTCATATAACCCATTGTTAATATTATTATATGATTGGTTAAACTATCAATGTAGCTACTTATCCTATCAGTGTTATAGAAAATATATCCACTATGACTTAAATCACCACAGCAAAAGATCGCTAGTTTCTCATAGCAAGCCTCTTCAGGCTTCTTAATCGGCGAGTTCTCAGAAGCCTTAACTATGTCTTTAAAAATATTCGCGAGCTCAGGATCCAGTAAATACTTCAGTAAATCCTTATCGTTGAAAGCCGCATCGATCTCGCCTATATCTATACCTGCAGCTACATAGTCCTTTTCTGTGGGTGATTTCCCGCTTACATATTTAGAACATTTTATTGTACACCTACCGCACTCATTACCCGACACGATCACGTTAATAATATGTGCATTCAACATTTTTACCTTTCTCTATCTAACCTAGGCTATGTATTACCTAGTTAGAAGAGTCCTCCTTTATTGATAGAAAGAAAAACAGTAAAGAAGTTCAGGGAAAGGGGTAAGCCAATACCGTTAAAAGTGCGTGAACAACATGAGAGAGGACTCACTTCATGCCATCTTCTAAGCTAGTTTTAGCTATAATAGGATCAACAATCCTATAAACTCCCCTTTCTACTCTCCTTATATAGCCATATCGTAAGAGCGATTTAATTTCCTCATTAACGCTAGACCTATTCATTCCTATTCTCCTCGACTTACCTCCATTTCTAGCCAGAAATAGAGGCGCTTCTCTAGCGTTTTAGCTCAACTTATTGGACTCCTCCTCCACAAGACCAGCAAGCATAGGATCTCCTGCCAAACCCTTCAATATGCTCTCTACACATGTCTCGTCTACTTTCTGACAGTTCAAAGCCAATACCAAAATAGTTCAACCAGGCGGGTAATCCATCGAGCTCATCAGCAGAGATTAGACTTTTGAGAATTTTATCTCTTTTAGTATTATTGAAGTTTTGCCCACCCTTCTAAATTATTGAAGTAGCCTCAGAATGAGCTTAGTCAAAGTGCTTATCTCCTGCTCCCTATAGAACGGCTCTTCCGCTGGTCATCCGAATATAAGATGCACGGGTACCCATACAAAATTTTAAGTTAATGCTTGAAAGTTGCTGATGATTTCTCGCTATCGATAACGATTTATTTTTTGTAGTAAAGAAAGAAGAAATAAAAATTATCACTTTTATTAAGATTATATACTTAAGCTACTTAATAATCTTCTTGCCTGTAAACAAGATTGAAGAGCAATATTATAATTGCAGCAAAAAATATAAACATCACTAATCGCTCGATATGAAGCACGTGCATGAACTTGTCGAATGCATTAAAAAGTGCACACATTTCGTTTATCAGCAAAAGCCACGAATTTAAACCCTGACCGGTTTTAATTACTATCGGAAGGACAGTACAAGTTGTGAATGTCATCATTCCGATCAGACTCATGATAATTTTATTTCTCGTTATATCGGGAAGGTATATCCTTTTGTATATCATTACAACGGCTACTGGTATTATTATTAACATGAAGACAACGCCGGTATTGTTTTCGAGGAACTGAAAGTCCTCAACAACCGGATGTGTGATATTTTAAGCCAAGGATCCTGGGGATGACTGTGGAAACGTGCTCGCAAGAAGTGAACCTATAATCGATACGATGTAGAGTCCTAGCATTAAAACAACGAATACAGCGATTATGGGCATGACAATATTTCTCATTGATGAGAATATATCGTCAGGAAAGTCTGCTAAATTTATGAATTTTCTCGTTGGTAGACCTCTGGTTGCTCTAACAGTTGTCCACATTGATGTTCAATAGAAACACGAATCTGGAGCGAATAAAGATTTTCTACGTAAATTAGGTCGTAAAATTAGGGGAGCCGTAGAACTTTGTATTGCAAACTCTATTTAAAAGCCTTTAGATTATAGCAGTTGCCAGCATTAACTTTGTAAATGTGTATAAGATACGAATATGAGAGATTCTTGAAGCAAACGACAAAAACGTTTTTGATCTCTTAACAGTATAAAAAGCATAAATTTCCTCAACTTTGCGAGTAAGGATAACTTCTAATTGGTAGATGAAAAAGGTGTAAGGTTAGAGATGTTGTTGAACATTTAATCGGATTTTACTGTGATAGAATAATACATAAAAGAAAAGGAGGAGGGAAGAGAATATGTTATTAGGAGAGGAGTGAAGAAAAAATGAACTATTCTTTAGGATATATATCATCACTTCTTTATCTTCCTCCATTCTTACATACACTTTCCTAATACTGTATTATTCTAGCTACCCTGCTAGCGAACAACGCTGAAATAGCGCCAATTATTATATCCCCAGGCACATACGTGATGAACAGGTATAATACTCTTTGAGCGTTTGGAGCAAAGCCAAATATAAATGGTGCGAAGAAACCATATGTGAAGAAGGGATGGACAAAGGAGAAGAAGAACCCCAATATCGCCCCTTCTACCACTGCAAGGACTGCAGAGTACTTACTAGCTCCTATTCCAAACAGCTTACCCTGAGTTAAGAATATAGCTATGTCAGCCATCAAACCATAAGTCAATACATCCTCTATTAGCCATAATGGTTCGCCTCCAAACCCGAAGTGGATTAGGTCTCCCGCTAGGTCAAATATCCCCATTGTGAACATCCCAGAACCGACCTTTCTTACTAGCCCAACAGTTACGAAGAAGGCAACTATCCTTAACCATACTGGTGGATTAACTATGGGATAAATTGGGGATGGCAAATAGATTAGGTCACCTATCACATGATCAGCTACAGCAACTACTGCACCGCCAATACCAGCATATACTAGGTCTATTGTTGTCATCTTCTTATTGCTCTTCTTTACTATTATTGCAGCTACGATAGCGGCTATGATGAAATAGGCTAAAACCACTTCCCAAGGTGTCATTCCAGGCTTAAGCACATAAGCCTCGTGATGATGACTTGCCATAATTAAATATGAATTTTCAGTAATATTTAAACTTTGCCATATTATTCAATAACGATCTTTTAGAGTATATTTAATAATTATTAGACCGGAGAAGAAAACTAAAAGGAAATAGTTAAAAACTGTTTAGAATTAGTGAGTGAGTATTAAAAACTCAATCTAATATGCTCCCTGAGTTTATTATATGCACGCTATAGCATAGTAAAGCTCAAGGAATTTTCTCGTAACCATATTATATTCCTTATTCAAGACCTGAAAGATAAAGGAGAGAGTCAGTTTTTAGGAAAACATAGTCTTCTTGTACTCATAATGAAAGGAGAAAAAGAACTAATGTAAGAAGATGTAGTATCCTGCCTACTACTACTATTAATAGTCCTTATTTAAACTGTGAGCTCTGAGGGAGTTAAGTTAAACACGATGAACATTTTTAAATAGCATGAAAATCCTTCAAGAATGCTGAAGAACCTTCATAATCACGCATCTGTTAAGTGGTTAGAGGACGAAATCGAAGCTCTCGAAAGACTTAAGATTTTGTAAGTAAAAACGCCTCGCTTAGTAAGATGAGTAAATTGAGTCTCTTCAAATCAAATTAGATAAGGAAAAGGGCTATTCTCTTATTCAATTAACGCTATTGCCTCTCTCTATTATCGTTTCTTTTTGTGCTCGTCTTCCTGTAGTTTTTCGACTCTACATCCTCAATAATCCTTTGTGCTATCTCGTCTGGTATTATGATTAAAGCACCTTTTCGCTTAATGATCATGTTAACAATAGCTAGATATAGTTAAAGGAGACCCTACTGAAAATAAAAAGGCGATCAATGCTTTTTAACACATTAATGACACTTCTCTCGTGGAGTGTTTCCTATCTATAAAAAGATTAAAATGTTATAACTCTAAAATATATGTATGCATTCACAATGGCTATATTACAGGGATTCCTTTAAGTTCTTAGAGGATAACGTTGACGAGCTCAAAAAGTATATAGATAAGGAAAAGTTTTACCCTTGTATTTTCAGGAGCAGTAAGGAGTTGAACTCTAACCTTAACGGGACAGTCCTTTACTCTATCCTAGGAGAAGTAGGGTATACTTACTGGGGAGATAATAGGGCTTCTGTAAAGATAAGCGGAGAAGAGGACATAAAAGGCTATCCTTTTTCCCAACTTTTCCGTAGGTATTTCGAATCTTATTTCACAGTGAATCAGGAAAAAGTAGAAGCGAGACCCACACCTAATAAGGTTTTAATAGGGCTCCTATATGGACCAGAAATAGGCTACATAGCAGCTGGTATAGTGACTGATCTAGACATCGATGCCCTGAGGAACTTCAAGTATTGGAAAGAGGAGGGTGATAAGTTCTGGATAGTTAGGTTCAGGCTAAAGATGATATGGCTCGCTGAACAATTGAGGAACAGGATAAAGGAATTGAAGGCTGAGGTTCAGAAATTCGCTATTGGTTCTGGAGAAGAACTTCCTGACGTTATAAGCGGTATCAAGGGAGATACCATACCAAACATCAATCCTAACCAAGCCAATAACTGTTATAAGGATCCTAATTACATAGAGAGCGTTAGGGATTTCCTCATAGAAAAGTTCAACAAGAATGAGATAGCAGAGACCTTAAAGTTTTACGAAGAGATCTCTGCTTGGTTAAAAGGGAGCTCTCATGAGGAAGAGGGATATACTCAAAGCTCAGAGGTTACTTGTAGACCATTTGATGAAGCTTATAATATCGCAAGGGAGAATATCAGTAATCAGATATACGGTATTGACGAGAAGACTATTGATTATATGTTAAGCGCGTTAAAGAACGGTAATATACTCCTGGTAGGACCGCCAGGTGTAGGAAAGACCCTCATAGCTACAACAATAGCAAAGTCCTTATGTAACGATTACATAATTGCAACAGCAAACGCTTTGTGGACTAGGAGGGACTTGATAGGAGGTGAGAGCATAAGGAACAACAGTGTGATCTGGAAAAAAGGTATATTGATGGATGCGTTGCTTAAAGTACCTAGTACTGACGTCCTCTTCCCTATTATACTAGACGAGATCAACAGGGCTGATATCGATAAGGCTTTTGGGGATTTCTTCACTATGTTCTCCTCAGCAAACCCTGAAGATTGGAATATACCCGCTTGGCTTGTGGAAGAGGTGAGGCAGTACTCTTCCTTCCAGGAGGACCTTAAACCCCTGCTTTACGTTTTAGAAAACGAAAAGTGGAGGCTTAACAAGTTAAGGATAATAGCTACGATGAACCTAAAGGACATCAGGAACCTTTACCAGTTAGGTGATGCGCTCACTAGGAGGTTCACAGTGTTCTACCTCGAGTGCCCGAATGGAGATGATGTCGATTTCTTAATAAATAATGCGAAGGCACAGTTCCCCTCTGACGTCATAGATACACTAAAGGAGTATGTTAAGAAAATAAGAGAGAAAATGAAGGACAAGTTCTGCCTATCTACAGCTACAGTTTCTAAGGTAATTAGTCAGTTACAGGTATTGCAACAGCTGAGGTCTAAGGGAAGTCCAAGTAGCAATGATATAACTCCTCAAGATATAGCTGAGCTGATCCTAGTAAACCTAGGTACTGTTGACCGTAAGGTGTTTAATAGGGTAAATAATCTCCTAAAAGAGGAAAGAGGTGAGAAGGCTAAGGCTTAACAAGCGGCTAACGTAAAGCTTTTTTACGGATGATATAAACTACATTTGTTGAAGTTAAGTAATAGGGATACGGCACTTATCCAAAAGACAGCAAGATACTATTTACAATACAAGAGAGTAGATACTATATCTAGGCTAAAGAAGGTACTAGGCGATGTTGAAAAGATTAACCTCGATGATGCCCAACGTACTATAGCCTCCTACTTAGCCTACTCTGCTAGTAGAATAGTCAATAGATCTATACTCCTAGCCCTCAGGGATATGTGGGTAAAACGTGAGTTTACTGTCCAAGTGGGAGATGATGTTGTAGGAGCTATCGATGTCGCTAGATCTATACCCTACTATCCTTTCCACTATGCATCCCTTTTACCTAATCTAAAGATGGATGAGCTTTCATACCTCTCTTATATAGCCAGGAAGGTTCTGAAGTTAGCGAAGGATAGGTTAAACGACTCTAGAGTAGCTCCCTTCTCGTTCTTCCAAGAGATGAGGAAGGAAATAAGGAAACTTGAGGAGAGGAAAGAGCTACTCCCTGCTCCTTCTATTCCTCAGATAAGCGACTCCTCCCCAGAATGGTTGAGGAATGCCTACTTCGCCTACATTATTGCTAAAAGGGCTTCAGCGGGCATAAGTCCTATAAAAGAGGGCGAGAAGAAGGAGAGAGGTGTAAAGCTCATCTTAAGTAAGCTCTACGAGCTATTCGTTTACATGCTCGTGGCTAGAACATTGGAAGAGCTTGGATTTTCCTTAAAGATTGAGGAGGGGATGATCAAAGTTAAAGAAGCTGATATTGTTATACTGTTCAACACACCTATAAAGGACTATGACATAGTTGAGAGGGTTGACGAATATGACATAAATGCCGAAATCAACTTCAGGATCAAGGGAAGACCTGATATATCGATAAGGTACGATAATGCTTCCCTTATCCTGATCGAGTGTAAATACTCTGAGGATCCCGGTTACATCACTGAAGGTAGATTTAAGGTAATGGCTTATACTTACGAATATGGAGCTACAGCCTCATTTCTCGTCTTCCCTGGGCTAGGGGAGGGTGGACAGAGCGATGAAGAGGAAGGCACAATAGAGCTCTATCGTCAGATGGGTGAAAAAGGATGGGTTGATATTAGACTTAGGGATGGAAGGAAGATCTACATGGTAAAGATAGACCCTCTTGAGGACACAAAAACGTTAATGGATAGGATTAAACCAATCTTACTTCCGATGCTAAAAATCGATATAAACCTCGAATAAAGGAAGTCCTTTTGAGGATAAAACCCTATGACAGATGAGAAAGAGATTAATAGTAGGATTTTTACACATTCTGCTCGTTAGACGACATTTTAAGGCTTATATAGAAATGATAATTCCATCTTTTCGACCTATAAGAGCTCCAACGTAATTCAAACTATCTAGCTACTCCTTCAAGTTCTAGGCTTTCCTCAGTTTAAGACAAAGCAGAGAGCCTCTATAAGATGTTTAATCCTCCCACTCCAAGAACTTGCCCTCATTCACCATGTCCATTACAGTATTGTATGCCTCCTCTAGTCTCTTAATCCCGAGCCTCTTTGAAGCCTCTAATAGCGAGTGCAATGCAGTAGTTGCCCTAGTTGTTACAAAGAGTGGAGTTAAGTTCAATTCCTCAACGTTAACTTCACCCTTTTCCAACTTGCTCTCTACGCTATATACCACACATCCAGTACCCTTTATGCAGTCTCCCACACAGTGTATGAATATCCATTTTGCACCTTCCACGTTGATCAGCACATCCTTGAGGAAGTTCCTTCCAACATATATCCCCTCTCCCAACTTACGTAATTTTATCCCTTTGAGGTCTTCAAGGTTCCTCTTCAACACTTCTTTTGGGTTACCCATAAATTTTACTTTACACATAAAAATAAAAAACTTTCTAAGGAAACTATTACTATTTCATGCAAAAGGTCTCTAACGAAGAATTTGCAATAATGCTGACTAAAAAGAAAGAGGAAAGGGAAGAAAAAAGTGTTACAAACAAAAAGAAAAGGGAGGGGTTTATATCGTTGAAAAGACAAGGAATTACCTTTTTATTCTTCACTCTGCAATACCTTGTTTCTTCTCCTCCTCTACTATGTTTACAGTTTTTCCTATCTTATTCCTTATTTGGGGCTTCTTCTTCCATACCCACAGTGAGTAGGCTATCGTAAACGCCAGGTAAACCACGCTAGCGATAACCGCCTGTGTATATGGGAATACAGGGGGCCATATACTAGTGTAGAGCACATAAGCAAAGATCCCAGTAGCTATCGTAGGGAAGACGTAGTGTTGGATGGGGTGGAAAATCTTATTCCAGCCGAAGTGCTTCTCCTTAAGCCTGTAAAACAATAATGACACTGAGGTGTTCATGGTTACATGTGCTATTACTAACCCTACTAGAGCCATAGTTGTCAAGAAGCTGAACGCGTTCTCTAGAGCGTTTATTATCTGAGTTGATGTAGCAGGTAGAGTTAACATTTGGATTGGCGTTACTCCAGAGAAGTATCCTATAACAAAACCTGCAATAACAGCAATCACTGATGAAGATATCCCTACAAAGGCTAGTGCTTTGGTGGGGGTTACATACTTCTTGTGGACGTAAGCGAAGAACTTAGGCAAAACCCCATCTCTTCCCATGGCGAAGTAGACCCTTCCAGCGTTAGACTGCATCGCTACGCTATCAGAGAAAGCTGAGTTGAAGGCGAAGAGCGCTAGCAGAAGCCCTCCAGCTATCCCCATATATTCAGTGTAAACTATAATGCCTGGAATACCACTGTTGGCAAAGCTCACCATGTTATCCACTCCCCAGCCTACTGTTAGGGCATAGGCTACTTCTGTCAGCACTGCTCCTACTATGAAGACTCCCATCATTAAAGCCCTCCTTATATACTTGGAGTGTTTGGCCTCTTCTCCAAGTGGTGCTGAGCCTCCGTAGCCTATGAAGCTGGTAATACCAAATATCATTCCAAGTCCTAAAGCTCCTAGGGGACCTCCTAATGGTGCAAACTCACTACCATAGACCTTGTTCCAGGCAAAGGGATTGAAGACGTTTATCGTATTGTCTGGAGCCTTCAATATAATTATTAGGCTAGTTAGAGCTAGGAAAGCCACCTCAGTGAGGGCAGCATACCTGATGTACTTCATCTGTGGCCTTATACCTATCATCGATAGCCCTATTGGAAATAATATGAAAAATACGATAAAGGGTATCCAGACCCATGCTGGTAAAACTATCTTCCAGAAGTAGTAGAGGATTCCTGGAAGCACAATCCCCGCAACGTAAATTGGGATAGCAGCAGTGCTCACTATTTGATACATAGGATACATCAACCCTACGACCATTGCAGCCCTAGGACCAAAGGCAGTAGCGACATAGCCGTAATAGCCTCCTGCACTTGCATGCCTCTTAGCTAAGTGGTACAATGTATTTACTTCTAGGTACATCACCACCATAGCCAAAAGGAACGCTAGTGGGGTGAGTACAAAAGCAGCTGCAGCAGCAGAGGTTATGAAGGCTACAGTATCGCATGCTGGCGCCATTGCAGCTATCTCTTGTGCTAGAGCTTCTATTGTCCCAACAACCCCTTTCTTGAGCCTCGGAATTTCTTCCTGACTACTCATATGTATTTAGGGTAACCCTAATGTATAAAAATTTAACTATTAAGTCATTTATAGCCTCGGTTATGTCCAATTTCTCCCTAGCCCTAAAGGGTGAGTTTTTCCCTCATTTTTATGATAAAAAATTTCAATGGTGATGATAGTTGTTGCCTTCTTTTTAAAATGAGTAAAGTTTTTCCATTTAATGATAAGATAATTAACCAATAAGCTTTTGAAAGAGATGTTTAACGTCTAAGTGCAGGATCATGAAATGTAAAACATGAAGCGTCAACCCTTATGATGTAAGGAATGAAATATGAGAAGTTAGGTGTACATAATTATAGTGTAAATTCATATCAATCGATAATGTGCACATGAGTCTGGGAGATTGCTGGCGTTAATACTTACCTCCAAACATAGGTATCATTAGGCAACTCTTTAGAGGAGCTTGAAATGAGTAGTGGAGGAGTATCTACTTATCAGGGCGGGAAAGGAAGAATTAATAACTGTTGAGGATAAATACATCTCATATCATAACCCTATCTTTTCCTAACGAGTTATTAAATCCCACAAGCTAACCTTTTAGGGTACATGCTTTTGAAGACCTGCGAGAAATCTAGCTTATGCAGAGAGAAAAAGTCCTAGACGTAAGGAAATACACTCCAGCGGTCAGGCATGAGATAATAATTCAGGAGTTCGAGAAATTAACCCAGGTGAGGGAATGATAATAGTTAACGACCACGAACCAATACATTTGATCCACCTACTAGCCCATAGGGAAGACTTCGATATGGACGCTTATTATGCCAAGAAAGGGGCATGGGTTGCCTATTTGAAGAGGAAAGCCATAAGTGAACCTCAAGTGGTTTTTACAAACTTCGATCAAAACAAGAAGTTTTCCGAGTCCTCATTTACTCCAGTTCAAGTTTACAAGACTAACAGCTATGCTGTAATATTAGCCTACTTTAAATCTGGGCAGTACATACCAATCCATAAACCGAACATAGATGTTATCCTATTCGTGAAAAAGGGAAATGGTAAAGTAGTAGCGGGAGATAAGGAATTCGAGGTTAAAGAAGGGGATCTAATAGTTGTACCTAAGGGAGTTAAGAGGGGAGTATTAGCTTATACAGAGATGGAGCTATTACACATAGTCTCACCACCTCCATCACCTGAAGATCATAAAGAGGTAGAAGAGGGATTAAATAAGGGGCGATTTAAAGATGATCAACACTGAAGAGTGGAAGAGGAAGATAATGGAGGGATTGAAGGAAGTCTATGATCCAGAGATCCCCATAAATATAGTCGATTTAGGCTTGATATACGACCTTAAGATAACAGATGACGGTAAAGTCTACATAAGGGTTGGGGCTACTACACCATCCTGTCCTGTGACTGAGGATATAGCTTATACTGTTGAACAGGTGATAAAGGAGACTGTGAACGCTAAGGAAATTCAGGTTGACCTAGACTTAGACACTAGGTGGACTCCTCTAATGATGACAGAAGAGGGTAGAAAGGAGTTTAAACGTAAGTATGGATACGATATCGTAGAGTATTGGCTATCGCAGTATGGTGATCAACAAGTCTCTACTGCACAAGACCAGTGAGGAGGCTATATGAATCTCGTACTTCTATTCCTCTCGGGAATAATGTTAGTGGAACATGCCATAATAGGCACAAACGCCCTGGTCAAAAAGGAGACTGTAAGTAGAACTACAGGAATACCATTAGCGTTCTTCGAGATGTTCTATTACGTTATCCTAGCCGTTCTATTTCCTTCAATACTGTTAGTATACTTCTTCCTCTTCACACACGTTGTAGGGGGTCTCTATTACGTTTTAAAAGGGGAGAGGAGCTATGGGAAGCAGTTCTATGTGGGTTATTCTATTTTTGAGTATGTAGAGCTTCTCTTCATAGTATATATAGTGTACTTAGCTCTGACTTTACCTTAAAAGGCTAGTTTCTTGCCCCTTAGCTTTGTTAATTACAAATTACCTATTTTTCTCTAGTGCATGAATACACTTATGCGTGTTATGTGACAAACCTTATTTTAACTATTCATGCAAGTGTAACTAAGATGAAAGGTAGTAGGAACTTCCTGCTAGCGTCTTGGCTATTCGGGTTTGCCAACAATATATCTTCTCCTCTTATCGGTCTATACATCTATATAAATTCCTCTCTATTCTATACCCTGAACTTCTTACTGATGACATCACTATCGCTTCTAATAGGATACGTCATAGTAGGATATCTCTCAAACAGGTGGAGGAGTGCTATTACATACTATAGGGCAGGGATATCCTTGTACATATTATTTTACATTACTCTCCTATTGCTAAATAAGGAAACCCCAAAGTTTGTAGACCTGGTTTCAGCAATATATGGATTAGCACAGGGCTTCTACTGGTTTGGATGGGATGTACTCTTCTATAACACTCCATCGAAGTTAAGCTTCTTTAATAGGTCAGCCTATCTAGGTTTTATAAGCGGTATCTTAACCCCTGGAATTTACGGTTCAATCTTGACAATTTTTGAAAATAAAGGTTATGAGGTACTCTTCGTATTAACAGCCTCACTTATGGTATTTGCATCGCTAATGGTGGAAGACCTCAGCGTTAAGTGTGAGCTCTTCGATATCAGAAGGTCTTGGAGTGTAATAAGGCTTAATAGTAATTATAGGTATACGATGACCTCTTTAGCGTTGATAAGTGGTGTTAATTATATCCTAAGCAACTTAAACACAATCTTAGCCTATGATGTGGCTAAGACGTACTTCAACTTCATGTTGCTAAATTACATGCTTTCAGGGGTTTCTCTAGTTTCAGTATTCGTAATAAGGGATAGGCTAATCCATAGGATTAGACCATATAAGATCGTTATGATCGCCTCCTCTGTTCTCGCAGTTTCTGAGGCTTTGATCTTCATCTCTCCCATTATTTACCTAATAGGGTTTAACATGACTTCCCCTCTTATTTATCCAATAATTGATGTCATTAACTGGAACAACATGGATAAGGAGTATTTAACCCTCTATCTAGTAAACAGGCAGTACTTTCTTAACATTGGGAGGATAACAGCATCGCTATTGGAGATATTTCTAGCAAGCTTAACAATTGAGGAGGAAATAATCCCATTACTTCCTATAGTGATCATTGCATCACTTCTGTTCATGAGAATTAGGCAGTCCAATTTAGATTAAAAAGGGGAAAAAGAAAAGTAGTACCTTATAAACCGGTATATGGTATTGTCCTCCCGAACCCGAATATGTTTGCTAAGATTGCCAACACTATGAGCATAACTATTATACCCCACATTATGTAGTCGTATTTACTGTAAGTTAGCTCAACTAGGCTAGTCCTACTGTTATAAGCCCTAAACCCCCTTGTGTCAACTGAAATAGCCAAATTCCTAGCATTCCTTGCTAGATAAATTATTGTTGGTGGTATTGCAAGTATAGCAGCTACCAACAAATAAAATGGCCTTAGTATCGCTGTTTTGCCATAACCGAAACCTCTCAAGAACTGCATCTTTACTGAAGTATCTATGAGGTCGAACACTTTAGGCACAGTTGTAAACGCAACAGTTATTGCGAAGGTTATAGCTATGGGAACCTTCAGTTTAGTGAACATCCTGAAGATATCAGAGGCTGTAGTCGTCAACACCAATAACAGTGATGTCACAACCACAGCTGTTATCCTGAACGCCACTTGGGCTCCATAAATTAGTTGCTGTACAGTCAAGTAGGGTTCATATCCGAAAGCTGTAAAGTAAGAGGGCCATACCCATATTACGTTGAATTGTTTAAACCCAGCGAGTTGCAAAACGCTATATGGCGTATAGGGGGCTATGGACCAAGTCCCGCCTAGGAAGGTTGACAGGAAGAGGTAGAAGGCATACATGAACTTCCTAAAACCATCATTTAAGGTTAGATAAACCAAGAGCATGGCTGCAGTCAATATGGCACCAATCCACCAGGTTGTTACTGAGGCTACAGCCATAACTACGATTCCTAAAACCACCTTCGTTATGGGGTTGAGCTTATAGAAGAACGTAGTACCGCTCTCATACCTAGTTATCTCCACGAACCCCTTTATCCCTATTAATGCCAAGACTATGATTACTGGGATTACTGATCCATAGAAGAAGAGGATCCAGCTAACCACCTGTTGGACTATTGGATTAATGGTTATTATACCTCATCACCTCGTACTCTGTGGGCGGGTAAACCCCAAGATCTTCAATACCTTCACTTAAAAACACCTCTTCTGGCTTACCTATCTTCACTATCTTTCCTTCGTTCATTACGTAAACCATATCGCAATATTTGTCCACAAACCTGGAGTCGTGGGTTACCACCAGGACTGAATATCCCATATCCCTCAAGTTCATCAGTTCCTTCCCCAACATATCCCTATGGTACCAGTCCTGACCGCTAGTGGGCTCATCCATTAGCACTATCTTAGCACCTGAAGCCAAAACAGAAGCCATAGCTACCCTCCTCCTCTGCCCCATGGAGAGGACAAGTGGGTCCTCCTCTAAATATCTCTCTAAGGAGAAGATCTTGATGAAGTGGTTCAACCTCTCCTTGCTGTAAACCTTATGGTTTTTCATAGTGTACTCTATCTCGTCCTTCACCTTCCTGTGGACGAAGACCAAGTCGAAGTTCTGTGGTAAATAGGCGATATATTTACCCCTCTCAGTTATGTTCTTTTTACTTATATCCTCACCGTAAGCGATTATCTTTACCTTGCTCTGAAGCTTACGGTCTAGTATACCCACTATCGCCTTAAGTAATGTGCTCTTCCCAGCGCCATTTTTACCCATTAACGCAACTACATGCCCTCTCTTTAGCCTCAGTTCTGTATCAACTAAGGTTTCACCGTTCTTCGTTGTGACCTTTACGTTAGCGTATAGTACTTCTTCAGAACCATCATACCTTTTAGGGGGTATGTGGACATAGCCCTTTAACAGCTCAGGTTTAAACTCCCTTGCTCCTATCTTTTTTAAATAAAGAAAATGTTCAGGGATCTCAATACCTTCAAAAAAGAGCTTATCAGAGTAGTCTATTATCTCGTCCTTGTGGATGTCGAGCTCAATCCTCCCGTTATTGACTAGTATAACCCTATCAACATAGGGCAAAACCCTATCTACCTTATGTTCCACTATAATCAGGCTCTTCTTAGCTTCCCTAAAGGTCCTCAATAGATCAAAAACCTGTTTAGTGCCTACAGGGTCAATGTTTGATGTTGGCTCATCTAAGATTAGGGCTTTAGGTTCTAAGGCTAGGATTGACGCTAACACTGTCCTCTGTAGCTCCCCTCCGGATAGCTTATAGACTTCCCTATCAGCCAAATGTGTTATCCCAGTTACCTTTAGAGCCTCAAAAACCCTCTTCCTTATCTCCTCAGGGGGGTACATGAAGTTCTCTAGACCGAAGGCAACCTCATCTATAACCTTGTAGTTAAACACCTGGCTCTCAGGATCCTGTAAGAGGGTTCCAACTAACCTACTCAGCTTTGAGATTGGGGTATTCTTAACATCATAACCAAAAACAAAAACATCTCCCTTTTCCTCAGCCTTTATTAAGTTTGGTATTACGCCATTTATTGCGTTTACAAGCGTTGACTTCCCAGATCCTGACTTACCCACTATTAGTACCGCTTCTCCTTCCTCGATCTCAAGGCTATCGACCACTAGGCTTGGCTTGAAGTTGCCTAAGTATGTTACTGAGAGGTTCTTAATCTCTACGAACTTCATTGCCCTACAGCCCTTGCAACCCTTAACGCTAGGAATCCTGCAATTATTGTAATAATAACGTCTCCTGGTATGAATGCTTCAATATCGAAGATGACTGTTTGCCAGTTTACTATAGCGCCATATAGGAAAGGTCTGAAGAAACCAAGGTAAAATATGGGGTCAGGTAGTGCAAACAGTATTCCCAGCACAATTCCCTCCACTATAGCTAAGATGTTTTGCCTCCTCCTTAAGTTCTTGACCAATACTTCTTCAGGAACATCAGCTGAAGCAGTATTAGGTTTTAGCCCTATTCCGAAAATGTGACCTCCAGTTAGGGCAATCAATAAGTCTATGAAGAGACCGTAAGTAAGGGTTTCATAAATGGTAAACATGGGCTCTCCTCCAAATCCATAGTGGAGTAGATCACTTAGTACGTTGAATATCAACAGAGATAACATACCAGCACCAACTTTCCTCACTAGAGCTACGAATATCAGGATAATAAGGATTCTACCCCAGAAGCCTATACCTATGAATGGGCTTGATGGCAACAATCTGCCCAAGTATGAGCCTATGTAGAACTCCCAAGCTACTCCTAACGCTGCACCTACAGCAATATAAACCAGATCTAGAGTAGTAAACTTTTTAAGACCCCCTTGTTTCTTGCCTATATAGAAGACGAAGGCTAGGGCTAGAATGAAGTATAAGAGGACTATTTCCCAAGGGATTTCTCCTGGAACATTCACCGCACCTTTAATTCCATTAAAGGACATATGTAATTTTTATCATAATCCTTAAAAAACTTTGCCAAAATTGACATAAAGAAAATATATAGTAAGTATATAAAATATATGGAATTTGGTAGTTTAATGAGATAGTACGTTTATTTTTGTTTTTACGCTAAAAATTTTCATAATTGCAGAGATAAGTAATACGTCACTTTTCAAATCTTAATGGACATAAAAAGAAAATACTCCCTAACACGTCATACTGCCTGTGTACAGTTTTCTAAGTATTTAATTACTTAACTAAATAAATATATACACGGATTAGCTCTAGTATGAGGTGATAAGAGATTTTATCTGTTTAAGTAAAATCATATGCGTTAGCAAAATAAAGCTCGTTATTAATTTCGTGACTAGGATAAAAAGTATTTATAGTTATATTATCCCTCCTATATCTTATAGTTTAATTTTCAAAGATAAAACTACTATTGTATTTACATCCTAAGTAGTATTTAATGTACTCATAAAAGTATATAAGTCGCTACTTTTATAAAAAAGTATAACATGAGTTGGAAGATCTATTCTCTCGATCAGATCAGAGGTCTTTCAAAAGCAGCAATAGAGAACCCTGAAACCTTTTGGTCAGATAAGGCTAACTTCATATCATGGTTCAAGAGACCAGAGAAAGTACTCGAAGGGGAACCGCCAAAAGAGAGGTGGTTTGTGGGCGGTACAACTAACATAGCCTATAACGCTGTCGATAGACATTTACCTTATAAAAAAGACAAGGTAGCTTTCTACTGGATCAATGAAAGGCTCGAGAGTAAGGCAATATCTTATCAAGACCTCTATCACGAGGTAAACAGGGCAGCGTTTTTACTGAGCCAATTAGGGGTTAAGAAGGGTGATGTGGTCTCAATGCTCATGCCCAGTATCCCTGAGGCAGTTTACTTCTCTCTCGCAGTTCATAGGTTAGGAGGCGTCTTAGCTATCCATTATTTAGGCTTAAGCGAGGAGACGCTTAGCTATAGGTTAAACGATTGCGGTTCAAAGGTTTTAATAACTGTATCTAAGACCTTCAGAAACGGCAGTGAAATAAGGGTTAAGGACTTCGTCGATAAACTTTTAGATAGCCATAAGACGCCAATAGAGAACGTTATCATTGTCTCTAGGGGTTATCACGACTTTAACGTAAAGGAGAACAGGGATTTAATCTATGAAGAGATAAAGCCTAGGGGTAGGGTCTATGTAAGACCTGAAGAGGTAGAGGCTAATGAGCCTGCAACAATTTATTACACTTCAGGGACGACTGGGAGACCAAAGGGACTATATCATACCAACGGTGGATATGTAGTAGCCTTGAACTGGTCATTTAAGGCCCTCTTCAATCCAGGGGAGAACGAGGTGTGGTGGACAATCTCTGAGTTGGGATGGCCTGTTTGGCCTATGGCGAACCTATATACTATCCCAGTAATGGGGATTACCGGAGTACTATTTGAAGGCTTTATTGGATATAAGAAAGACCTGTTCTCGAGGATAGTAGAGAGGTTCAACGTAAACATAGTCTGGAGCTCCACCACTACACTTTACACCCTTAAGAGCCTAGGAGAGGAGTCGATAAAGTCAGGTGACATATCATCTCTTAGGCTAATCCTCAACACAGGTGAGCCACTAAACGTCGGAGCATGGACTTGGCTAACTCAGAACATGCCTAACGTTAAGATAGCTGATGCCTATTGGATGACCGAGCACTTAATGCCAGTAGCTGCCACTCCTTTTGGACTAGGTGAGATCCCCTACAAGCCTGGATCTGCAGGGATACAGTTCCCAGGATCATACTTCCTAGTTGTAGACGATGATGGAAAACCCTTACCTCCTAAGCAGAAGGGTTACATAGTACTGAAGCCATTATCTCCAGCCTTAGCCAAGATGTGGAATGACCCCAACTACGAGAGGATAATAAAGCAGTACTGGTCCAGGTTCCCAGGGTACTTCTACACTGGTGATTACGGCTACTACGACGAGGATGGCTACCTCTATGTCTTGGGGAGGGCTGATGATGTGATAAGGGCTGAGGGTGAAAGGATTGGGACTCTAGAGGTTGAAAGCATAATAGTGTCTCATCCTAACGTTGCTGAGGCTGCAGTTATAGGTGCGGGGAACTCGATTTATGCCTTCGTAGTTCCTAAGCAAGGTGTTGAACCCAATGACCTGTTGAGGAACGATATAAAGAACTACTGTAGGAACTCAGGATATATAGTTGATAAGGTAGTATTCGTGAAGAGGTTACCCAAGACTAAGAGCGGAAAGATAATGAGGAGGTTATTAAAGGCATTAATCGCTAACGAAAACCCTGGAGATATATCAACCCTTGACGACGTGAGGATAATGGATGAGATAAAGGAGGCACTAAGCTCTACGCAGTGAGTAAAGAGATAAACTCTTTAGTGAAAAGAAAACATTTTTATTTTAAATGAAGATTTCTCTAATTCTTTCCGAGGAAAACAAAAATTTGGAGAGAGACCTTAAGCTGTTCTACAATGACGTTAACGCTTTCTACATGAAGTATTACCCAGGACATGGTGAGTCCCCTGAAGAGAAGAAGAGGATGTATGCGGAGTTGTCTAGAGTTAGGAGCAAGATAGAGGAAGGTGATGTAATAATTTATGCCAGATCCTATGGGGTCTTCAGGAAGAGGGATTGGAAAGAGATGCATAACTTCTTTTCAAAGCCAGTAGTCATAGCCACAGAGGAGATAATTAAGCGTTTAAAGGACAAGAAGGTCTTCCTGGTTTCTCCTTATAACCAATATAGACATGATTACGAGGTCAAATGGTTAAGGGGTTTCGGAATTAAGGTTGTGGGTTCCGTAGCCCTGGGGAGGACAGGAGGATATCTGATCTCTACTACTCCCCATGAGCTCGTAGAAGAGGCTGTAAAGATAGGTCATAGAAATCCTGAGGCTGAAATAATTTACGTAGCTTGTACAATACTTTCAACTCTACCAATCCTGGATAGGTTAAAGGGTGAGAAGCCAGTGATTACAGCATCTTCAGTTCTTGTAGAGGGTGTAGAGGATGTGCGATCCGGAGTTGGCAAGAGAGTTATATGAGAAGTGCAAAAGCGAGAACTGTAAAAAGGTTGTGGAGTTCGTAACTGATAACTTGTGTAGGGAAGAGAGAGATACCTTAGCGGTTATAGACAGGTATCCAAGGGAGACGTGGACTGGATTCCAGAAGATGATAAGGAATTATTTGAAGAAATCATTAAAGATTTACGATGATCTGATCTTCAAAGAAGATATAGTGAAGACTGTATATAATGGATATTATAATGCGTTAAAGGGTAACCTACATTCTGCCGAAGAGAGCAACAGGTTTTTGATAGAGAGGGTTTGCCTCTCAATTTATGTTCAACATACCACACCTCTTTACCTGGAAATTCTAGATAAGAGGATTTGGCATAAAATGGTTGATAGAGGATATATTGTGAGAAACGCAGGTGAGGCATTAAGCAGGGTAAGGAAGATAAGTAAGGATGATGACATAGAAGGGGATAGGATATTTTTAATAGGTAAACCGGTGTGTAGAAAGCATTTAGAGTTCCCGAGATATTCGATGCCGTTAAGGGCATTCAAGGTAAAGGAGAAGCTGAAATGTCACTGCGGTTCTAATGCCGAGTATTTAACGCTAGTGATGCCCAAAGTTAACGCTTTGATAGGTCTCTCGTGTCATATAATGAACTATAAGCCTAGAAGGTTAGAAAGGATTTACAGTAACTTATCTAGAGTAGTGCACCCTTATGGCTTTGTTAGTGTGCCAAAAGCCCAATCGTTGACCATATGGTTTAGAGACTACTTCCTCTTGAGTTCAGAATTCGCTAAGGTCTTGAACGTAAAAGTATAGGTTTAAGAAGAACAATAGTGAGTAAAAATTAAGAGGGTTCCTTAATCCTCAATATGGTGCTACATTGTTTCTCCTCTTTGTTTAAAAACATTATTTAATAAAGCTTTTAAGTTGCTTTTTACCACTTTAACCTATGAAAGATCCAGTATGTGGTATGGAAGTTGAAAATACCACTACATATAAGATAAACTACAAAGGATTTACCTATTACTTCTGTTCTGACCACTGCCTTCAGGAGTTCAAGAAAGATCCGCTAAAGTATGTGAGCCCTGACAGTCTGAAGAAGATTGACGTGAAGATAGTTTACTGCAGACCATGTAAGTATATGGATAGGGCACTAGACTTAGCTAGGGACATTTTAAACTATTTTGAGGAGGCAAACGTTGAGCTAGTACAGGGAGATAGGGGAATATTTGACGTTTACATAAATGATGAGCTGATATTCTCTAGGTATATAGCTAAGAGGTTTCCAGAGCACCAGGAGATCCTCAAAGAGATAGGTAATAGACTACAGACAATAAAGGCAAAAAGTCAATAATTCGCTTTTCCTCTATAATTTTTCCCTACATGTATAGGTTAAGGTTCTACCTGACCACCTGGCTAGCTTAGTTAATTATTATCCTGTTCCCGTTAGTGCGGATTGATAGACTAAAGATATAAACACTATCTCTTTGCCCTTTTAGACATGATATAAGCCTTGATGCTGTTACATAGCTTATGACCACCTCAAGGAAGATATTTCTTATTTATAAGTTGAAATAACTAAACTTCAGAACTAGTTTACTGACCTCATTCCTGCCCTAAAAGGCAAGGCTTTCTATTCGTTTTGTCACACGTTAGCTTCCAATCTAATCACGCATATAACTTACTAGAGCTTAAAATTGTAGAGGACAATTTTCTACCCTTAGTTACTCTGTAATAAGTTTTTCATCTCTCAACAAGAATAGCTAACTAATACTCCAGGATATTATTCCCCAGTTGGCATAATATACTCCCGTTGATCCTTCAACGAACGTCCAATAAGATCCTGGTGAAGGTTGAAAGAGAGATGTGGGAATGTTTATTACCAATGAATCGCTTTGTCCTGTATTTAAGTCTATGACCTTAGCTATTATTGTACCGTTTGAGAAATAGGTTACCCTAAAGCAGATCAGATCATAGGGTGAAGGTTGGAAAACACCATTACCAATTCCAATTGTATAACCTGTAGTTGCCGTATAATTAATGACTTCAGGAGGTTTATTTGGCGATGAATAACTAACTATAAATACGTTGAATTGACCTCCTCCATAACCCTTATATCCAGTTTGCCAATATGGATCCCACTGGACTATTAGATAGGGTGTAGTGGAATAGGGGAATATTAGAGCTCCTTGAATTGGAGATACAGGACCGAAGCCTCCAAGTTGTGGGAAACTCCTGTTAACGCTACCATGACCATAATAGTATGGGATAGAGAAGTTGGAGTAACTATACTTTCCTTTGCCAGGCGTTAGAAAGAGCCCTATAGTAAAGCCATCTGCATAGGGATAATAACCTTCTGAGAAAGTTCCAATTACCTGAACTGTTATACTGTTACCATTATATCGAGGTTCATTAGTTATTACAAGTCCAGAGACAAAGAATTGGGCTGTCTGAAACATTAAGTAAGGCTGAGGTATCAAAAACTGCAGACTTTTGAGTGCAGGGTATGAGTTTGTAGGTTCGCCAAGAAGATATCCTTGGTAGAGTATATATCCGAATACGCTTTGACCATCAAATAGATTAAGTATGTAATTACCTGTAGGAGGTGGAATCACATTTTCCTCAATACTATATACATAGTAAACTGCATTATTTATGCTGAAGTTTAACTGACCGTTAAGAGTTTGTGGAAATTTAGTAGAGTTAAAGTAGAGAACCTCACTGACGTTGTAAACACCTGGGTAGAGTAAGAGCTCTTTATCTTCAGGTAATAGGAACGAGTTATTCGAATTATATATGTAAAGAAAGGCATTGGCTAAAGTATTACCCCTTAACGAAAAGCTGAGATTTCCCTTAGCGTTAAGCTTTAACGTGGTGAAGGTTTGGTTAAGCACGTAGTAACCATGCTCCTCAATAGTGTAGGCATATAGAGTCCTATAGAACCCGTAGTCCACGTTCATACTACCCAAACAGTAGGGGCTGTTGAAGTTTGAGGCACTAAGCACTATGGTATTACTCACATTAATTTTTCCTTTATAGAAGTAAAGAACGTCTGAGATGGGTTGAGATGAGAGAATAAGTATCAACAATAGAAATATTAGGAAAATTACTGTAATACCCAGCCTTCTTCCACTATTCACACATAGAGCATTATGCATTGAGTAAAAAAGTTTAACCTATTTAAGTCTTAACACGCGTTGAGAGAAGAAAAATGAGCAATGTCAGGGATAGGGAAACTAGGGTTCCTACCAAAAGCGGTATGAGGAGCTGTGGCTTCGCATAGATGAGGAAATTTAACGAGAAGAGAAAGTAGTCTATAGTAAAAAGGTTAGCCTTAGCCTTCTTAGCCTTTATGTCCTCATGGAATAACGTTAAAAATGCCACTATTATGACCAGTGAAACTATATACCATCCTATAAAGTTAGTTAAGGGAATCCCGTGCCAATCCATAAAAGAATACTCCCATTTCCAAAAACCTGCTGTAACCATTATTGGGTCTACAGAGAGGTCTATGGTTACCATCATTATTGGAAATAGGGCTATCTTTATAGTCCTTGGAAAGTACATGATCGGTAAGTAAGAGATGAAAGAGAAAATAGCCCAACCCATTATAACGAAGATCGGAACACCTAAAAAGTAGGGCGGGAAGTTATACTGGTAACGACCGAAAGGTATTCCCGTCGTTATACCTAGCTTTTCGAACAGGAATCCAATCAGTGCTGCCAAAAGGAAGAGGTAGATTACATCACGCCTTACCTTACGCCATATTATGATCAGAGAGACTATCGCCATTATAGAGAAAAACGTCAAATCTATATCAATTAAGATGCCTACTGTTAGGATAATAAATGCGATCAGCTCCCACCTATCCATTACCTGTACTCATAAGTTGCTTCAATAATAAGTTTTTCAGACAGCGTTTTTAGACCTGTTCCTCCTCTCAACATGTTAACCTTAAATATAATTTAAGTCTCTTTTAACATATGTACATCCTAGCTATTACAACTACAAACAGTTTTGAAAACGCCAATAAGATTGCAAAGACGTTAGTTGATGAGAGGTTAGCCGCTTGCGTAAATATAATACCATATGTAAAATCCTACTATGTTTGGGAAGGAAAGACTACAACAGATGATGAAATATTGCTCTTAATAAAAAGCGAGGATAAGGTTAAGGATAAGTTAATTAAACGTATAAAGGAACTTCACACCTACCAAATCCCTGAGATCATAATATTTAATTTCAACGAGGGTTTAGAGGATTATCTAAAGTGGATAAGCGAGAGCGTAAAGGAAAACTAGCTGTAACGGTGATGATGGCGACTTTACGTAGTTATTACAATTTTGAGGATTGTTCCATCTCTTCTTCAACAAAAAGATATTTATTCGACTATCTTAATTATCTATTTGTATGAGCTCTTGTGAAATATTTCCACTAATTTCTAAACTAAGCGCTGAAGGGAAACGCTTTGCTATAGTCTCGATCCTAAGAGAAAACAGACTAGAGAGAACCTTAGTTGTTGACGGCAAAGTCCTGTTGGGGAGTTTAGATAAGGAGATCATAGAGCTTGCCAACAATGCTCTAGAGAGCGGACAGGTGATCCAAAAGGAGATTAATGGGATAAAAATAATTATAGAGCCAGTGGAACCCAGACCTTCGATAATCGTTGTAGGCTCAGGGATAATAGCGAAGTTTTTAGCTAAGATTGGAGTTGATTTAGGCTATTATGTTGCCGTTGTAGGAAGTGGTGATATCAAGGAAGAGGATTTCCCTCAGGTTCTAGCCATTTCTAACGATTTAAGTGTGTTAGATCAAATAGTACAAGAGGACTCCATTGTGATAGTGGCAAACGAGGGTGGAAAACCTTATGACATCGATGCGTTATATATAGCTATGAAGAAGAAGGCTAGATTCGTTGGACTTCTAGCGAGCCAGAAGAGGGCTGCATTAATGATGGCTTTACTCATGCAGAGGGGTATTCCATTGGAGGAGATAAAGCAGAGGTTCCACTCACCTTTGGGCTTAGATATAGGATCGAAGACAGCAGAGGAGATAGCGTTGAGTATCTTGGCTGAGGTGGTACAGTTCATTAGAGGAGGGACAGGTAAACATTTGATGGAAATCAAGAACCCCTACTTACTGCTAGATGATGCATTAGCTGGAAAAATTGAGGATAAATGTATGTTTGTGCCCAAGAGCCTCAGTCAACAGTAAAAGATCTTCTTTTCTTACTTTCTCGACACGTTTAATCGCATCTCAGCTTTTTAGCCACTTCTGCCACTCTTCTACCTAAAAATCTAGCTATGGCTGTCTCGTTGTCATCTAACTCCTTTTTACTGCCTAGATGTGTAGCACCATAAGGACCTCCTCCAGTATTTGTAGCACTTACCTCTTTTATACCATAGCCAGGCGGTACTATGATCATCCCATGATGGTAAGCGTAGTTTGCCATAGCCAATATAGTGCTTTCATGACCTCCATGTATCGTTGAAGCCTCTGTGAAGAAACCCACTGGTTTTCCGTAGAGAGCACCCTTCCTCCATAAGGCACCTGTTTGGTCTAAAAACATCTTCAGTTGCCCAGCCATATTCCCAAACCTTCCAGGAGAGCCCATGATTATACCATCTGCCCACTCCAGGTCTGAGAGCGTAGCCTCTGGTATATCCTTCACTACCTCTAGGTTTATGTTAAACTTCTTGATCAGTTCCTCAGGGAAGTACTCAGGCACCCTAACTATCTTAACCTCATCTGTGACTTCCTTAGCACCCTCAGCACATCTTTTGGCTAACTCCACTATTGAACCGTAACCGTAAAAGAGGACTAGAATTTTAGGGCACGACATCGTGTTTAAGTGATTATAGTGCAAAGATTAAAAATTTATCATATAAAAAACAACAAAGCAAACAAACATAAGCGTCTATCTAAGCCATCTTCTTTAGCTCAGCCCTCTTTATCTTCCCTGACTCAGTCTTGGGGATCTCGTTTACGAACTCTATCTCTCTAGGGTAGGCATACATTGCTAATCTTGTCTTCACTAGCTCTATAATCTCCTGTTTCAGCTTTTCGCTAGGCTCATATCCCTTCTTCAGCACTATAAAAGCCTTTATTATCTCCCCTCTAACTGGATCCTCTTTACCTATTACAGCAGACTCTAGAACTGCAGGATGCTGGTTTATTATGAACTCAACCTCCTCTGGTCCTATCCTATATCCTGAAGCCTTTATGATGAAGTCACCCCTTCCCTTGAACCATATATAACCGTACTCGTCCTTCCATCCGATATCCCCAGTGAGTAGATAACCTCCCCTTATCTTTTTAGCTGTAGCCTCAGGGTTCTTGTAATACTCCAACATAACTATTGGGTCTGGAAGCTTAACTGCTATCTCTCCTTCCTTATTCGGCGGCATTACGTTCAGGTTTTCATCCACTATTTCAATAACATGACCCGGTATTGGCTTCCCTAGGAGATTTCCCCCTCCCTTCTCTTCTAACAGCTTATAGGGCATTATCTTAGAGTTAGTCCCAGTAATCACGTTAGCCTCTGTCTGCCCATAGCCCACGTTTAAGGGAACCTTTAACACCTCACTTCCCCACTTTATAAGGTCATAGGTCACTGGAGACCCTCCACCGACTATTACCCTTAACCTTAAATCGTATTTACGGACGTCAACGGACTTCATTATTAGGTTCAACGCTGTAGGGGCTGAAAAGAGGCAAGTGGCTCTAGTCTCCTCAAGTACCTGGACTACCCTCTCTGGGTCTAACCTACTACCCCTGTTATATGCCACCATCGGCTTGCCATAATATAATGATGGGATCACCACGTCCAAGATACCAGCTATCCACCCCCAATCAGCGATCTGCGAGAATATATCGTCATCTCTGGGCGCCATCTCGAAAACGAACTGATACCAAGGCATATGGGCTAGAACTGCACCATGGGAGAGAAGAACACCCTTTGGTAGTCCAGTTGTACCCGAAGTGTAGAGCATATGAGCTGGATCAGTTGACTTCGTCTTCACCGGAGTGAACTGTGCTGAACTCCTCTTTACGTCTTGAACGGTATAGTCACCCTTGGAGAGCCCAACCTTCACTTGTGCCTTCAACTCGTTGATTATATCCTCCCTATCTGTAAACACTACCTTAGCTCCGCTGTGTTGAATCCTATAGTTTGCTGAGTCTATCCCGAACAATGGCGTCATTGAAAGGGCTACTGCACCCATCTTATATATTCCAACTATGATTGAAGCAGTCTCCGGTCTAGGACCTATCATTACACCTACTGGTTCTCCCTTCTTCACACCCAGCTCGCTGAGGAAGTTTGCCACTTGGTTAGAGAGCGTATTCAACCCCTCATATGTTAGCTCACCTTTTCCTCCCTGATCATCCCTATATATTATCGCTATACCCTCTTTATTTCTCGATATCGCCTCACCCATGTTGAGATACTCAGGGATGTTCCACTTGAACTTTGAGTATAATACGTCATAGTCGTCAGTACCATATTGTCTTAAATCTATTTCAAACAACCTTTCATTAGTCATTATAGAAAATATACTATAAAGTTCATTAATATAGTTTTTCATAAAACAAATGAGATGTTTTCTCTCACCTTTTATAGATATTCATTCATAGCTAAATCAGATTTCTTTTGATAAATTTTTAATATAAACATATCAATTTATAAAATATGGATATTATAAGAATCCTAGAAGAGGAGGAACCCTTCTTCAAACTTTTAGGATTAAGGCTATTGGAGTTGAGGAGAGGCTATTCTAAGCTTGAATTGCCCTATAGAGAGGAGTTCACTAGAAGGGGGAAGGTTATCCAGGGAGGGATAATATTTTCAGCCATGGACTTCGCAGGGGCAATAGCTACTATGACAGTAAACGATGGCGAAGACCAGGTGACTCAAGAATTGAAAGTCAGCTTCCTAGAGCCCATGTTTAAGGGACCATTTATCGTGGAGGGGAATGTGATCAGGAGAGGTGGGAGTACAGTAGTTGTAAAAACCACGTTCACGGACTCAGAGGGTAAACTAGGGGCTATAGGTTTAGGTACATGGATTTTGCATAAAAATAAAAGAGTTACTAAGTGAGGCAGAGGTCAGACTTTCTCACTCTTAAAGGGAAAAACTTACCTTTTAATCGTTTACATGAACTACTCAGTCACTCTTTGCACTCACCCTTATTAGCCAATAGATCGCCTTTAATACCCCTATGGTGCTGTTCAAGTTGATGTTAGAGAAGGTCTTTGCGTAATCTCCCTTAGTCTCCTTCAGCTTAAGGAATATCTCTTCTATATTTGAAAAGGTCTTATCTATCATAGTCTTTACAAGGTTCTTAACGAAGTTGTTCTTAATCCCTCCTGTCAGTATAGGGATGAGGTCTCTGGTGACCTTGAAGTTATGCTTCCATGAAATGTAGAGCAGATCCCAGTAAGCTGAGGGTAGAGTTTCTGGCTTGGGATAGGGATTCTTGGCAATGTAAGAGGTTGATATGGGTATAACAGGAAGCGGGAAGATCCATGCTGTGAACTTGTGGTCTATTATAGATTGAACTAATTCTATGCTCTGTTGTACATCTTCATCAGTCTCCTCAGGGTAGCCTATGGTCATAGTATAACAAGGATATATGTAGTTATCGTTCATTATTGCAGTGGCATCAATTATTATATCCCTCCATTCCCTAACTGACCATGGGAATGCCTTAGCTGACATGTACTTTTCAAGGATCTTAATGCTCCCTGTCTCAAGTCCTACCACTGGAGCTGCAGCCCTATCTTTATCATATCTAGCGATTTCAGACATAGCCTTAACAGTCCTAGGGCTTTCCCTCACCGCAGGGGCTGAAATATGAGGAAACCATATCCCTATAACCCCCATCTTCATAACCTCGCTGAAAAGCTTAACTATTGCCTCGTGGTTTACCCTTAACTTCTGAGAACCGTAAAGTAGGATATCGTCAGTTATGAACTCAACTTTATTTATACCACCCTTCATGTTTACCTCAACTTCCTTCTTTATCACCTCTAGAGGTATAGATCTAAACGTCTCTGGTGTTATTGAACAGAACTTGCATCCTCTAGGACAACCCCTCGTAACCTGAACTTCCCCTAATCTTGCGGGGTTTATGATTGGGGGTATTTGATCAACCTTTGGGCTCTTTCCATAGACTATCTTCGGCATCTGCTCCCCATCTATCAGCCCCTTTACAACCCTTGGTAGCTCCACTTCTGCCTCATTAATGAACAACACATCTATCCAGTCGTGATCTTTCATGCTCAACTCCCATGCTCCTGGTCCTCCTGCAATTACCTTTAGCCCGTACTTGTTCTTGAGGGACTTCACCTTTTCGCTGAACTCGCTGAAGAATTTAGCTGTCCATGTAGGACCTCCACCGAATAGGAAGGAAAGCTTAGCGCTTACAGGATCCAACCCAAAGGGGTCGTGAACCGTGAAACCTATAATCCTGGTGTTCTTAGCGAACTTATCGAGCTTTTCAGGAGGGACTACCGCAACACTGAAGCCTGAACTCTCCAATACTGCCTCGATCTTCCTCAGAGCATAAGGTGCGAATAATGCCTTACCCTCCCTGTCTGTCTTCATAGGTGGTGTAAAGAATTTATCCATAAAGAACCTGGGGACAAGCCTGTAGGGCATACAGGCTACATAACCCAAGACACTAGATCCGTTGTAATCTGTAAATGAACCTCTATCTGCTGTTAAAACCACATCGTACATACATATATTATATTGCGTTCTGAGAAAATAAACAGTTTTTCAATAACCTACTATTAATAAATATTTTAAGCAATTGAGTAGCTCTAGTTCACGTAGTCTAGTCTTTTTCCTCGCTAGTCTGTCTTACGTCATTTTATAAGAGTTTAATTAAACAACTTTAATAATTATGTCCATGGAGGATATACTCATGCCATATAGAGGTATTCACGCCCTTCCAGCAGGTCCGCCTGAGTTCTCAGACCTCATCACAGTCTATATTGTCCGTGGGGATAAGATGAACGTTATGATAGATGCAGGCGTTGCCAACTCGGTCTTAGACACTTCATTTCTCGACAGGCTAGACCTAGTAATTATAACGCATTTACACATAGACCATATAGGGCTCTTGCCTGAAATAATTGAGACCTACAAGAACGTTAAAATAGCTGTGAAGAGCGGTTTTAAGAAATACTTGACCACCGATGAGGGTGTTAAAAGGTTAAACGAAACCGCTTCAAGGGTTTTAGGTGATCTGTATGATATTTATGGGGCAGTTAGGAAAATAGATGAGAGTAAAGTCATTGAAGTCAATGGGGGAGATAAGATTGATATAGGGGAGGGAAAGTACCTCGAAATCATAAACACCCCAGGTCATGCTAAGCACCATATATCGGTATTGCTAAATGACATACTGTTCACCGGTGATAGTGCTGGTGCTTACTTCGGCGATGTTATAATACCTACTAGTCCATCCCCCTTTAACTATGATGAATACATTAAGAGCTTAAAGCTTCAAATAGATTTGAAGCCTAGGATAGTAGGATTAGCCCATGGAGGTCTAGTAAACCCTGAAGTGATGAGTAGACATTTGGAGCAGATGATTAAGAAGGACTTCAACGTTGATGTAGATATCGGAGGGATTGCAGGGGAGATATTGAGGAAGCAAATAGAAGTGAACTTAAGAGGATTAAGAGGTTGAATAGTTTTTCGTAATGTACTCACAATTATGAAAGGTCCCTGTAGCCTCTCTACTGTTCCCAGATTAGATTTACAGGGAGGAAATTAATACATCACAAGAACTACTTGCTGATGTTATATCTTTTAACCCCAACTACTTCCTTTAGTATCTACTCTGAATTAAGAAATTAGCGGCTTCCAATTTCTCTCGCCTTATCAGCGTTTTAGAACCTCAGTTAAGCTTATAATGATAGTGGAAATGGTTTCCTAGAAGCTAATTGCTATCCAGGGTTGTTAACCCTATAATTTAAAGGGTTTACCCTTTTTCTAGTGTTAGGGCTTTATGCATTGTGCCCATGCAGAGTTCGTCCTATCTATCTTACTTTGGAGAGGGAGGTCAGTCTCAGTACTCTAACAAGAACTTGTATAAGGGGACAAGCTTAATAGACTTTCCCTCAGCCACCTTTTCCTCACCCTCGACGTCATATGTCACTACTATTAGTTCCCTCGCCCTTACCTTTTCATATGCCCTTATCAACCCTCTTATCTCCCTCTCTTCTACCTTATCCGTAGCGTAAGTGACCTGGATTAACCTATTGTTCACCTCGTCGTAAAAGTCGACCTCGTAATTCTTTTCACTTATATAGTATAACCCTTTTAGCTGGTTATCCCTTAGCAGTTTTAGGGCTACCAAGTTCTCTATGAGCCTACCTTTATCCTTCTTTCTCGCTGCGACCCTAGAGATCAAGCCTGTATCGATTACATATACCTTTTTGCTATACGTTAACCGCTCCCTTAACCTCTGACCATATCTAGGTAAAAAGTATACTAAGTAAGAGTTCTCCATTCCAAAGGACCAATAAAACACCGTCTTTTCATCAATTCCCATAGTTTTAGCAAGCCTACTTAAGGAGACCTCTGAGGAGTAATAAGATATTAACGTGTTAGCGAAATCCTTGAACCTGCCTATCTGCTTTATCTTAAGCCTAGATACTATATCCTTGAAAAGTATGTCGTTATATATAACGTCTGTCTGCTCCCTACCTAGGATTAATGATTCAGGGAATCCGCCCACGTTTATATAGTTTTCGAGCTCGTTCTTCAACTCAGCCCTTTCCCTGGTCGAGAGTAACTCCCCTAATTCAACACCTTTAAACTTCAAATATTCCTTAAATGAGAAAGGAAAAAGTGTGTAGTCTAAATGTCTACCTGTAAGATAAGTGGCTAACTCGCCAGAGAGCATTTTTGAGTTACTGCCTGTTATTATTATTTTCTTTCCGCTCTCCCTTAACCTCGAAATGAACAATTCCCATCTCTCAACGTTATGAATTTCATCAAATACCATGTACTCTACATTACCATAAACCCTGTAGATTGCCTCCTCCAGCTCCCTCAATTCCTCAGCCTTAATGCCGTATAGGCTCTCGTCATCAAAGTTTACAAAGGAGAAATTCATTCCTTTCAAAAGCATTATTGCTAGTGTTGATTTTCCACTCCTCCTAACGCCTAATATTGCTAATATGTTAGGTATCCTCAGATAATCGAGATATTTGGAACATCCCTAGGGACGTAACTTCTCGATAGCCTATCCCCTAAGATTTCCTTTTGGTCTGTCAACACCCTTTTCAGTTCTTCAGAGGACATATATGAGTATATTCCTGGAAGTTATAATAAAGTTGGTGGAATATATTCTAGTATTCCCTAACAACTTTTTTATCGTTAAATTAATTCCTCTTCTAAGCCCTGTTTAACAAAGTTAGGAGACCTTTGATAAGCTAGTAGGTGTAGACTTAACACAGAACTCAACAAGGCGAAATTTATGAAAACATCCATTAACGAGATTGCTTTTCACACTCTATAACCTCCTCTAATAATGAATGAATTTTAAATCTCCATTAACAGTCCATATTGAAGTTTATTCTTAACTCTTGCCTGATCTCACTTTATGTTTCTCCAATCCCATCTCAAGTAAGTATACCGAATATCCTATCTACCTCCCTCTCTCCAGGCTAAGCAGTCCTCAATCTTTTCGGCATTCATATATGTCGATATCTTCTCCTACTGGCTTGTAGCGTTTAAAATATCATCACCTCACGCGGTTTAAAAGTTCTCAAACTCCTAACCTTCATTCTGCATAAATTACTCACAGAGCTTCAAAAAGGTTAACTTGCTGACTTTAGTCACGAAGGTAGAGTTACTTGATGTAGAGCAGTGCAAATAATTGAATTGGCTAATATACGTAGGTTATGCTCACAGTTTCAGTAGCTCCATTGAAAAAGTTGTTATTACCAACATACACGTAAACCGTTGTTGGCAAGACTGGAAACTCAGCAGTACCCCCGCTACCAACATTTATAGTATTAGAGTAACTTACACCATTATAATTCCATACAACCTCCACGTAAGTTTTAGTAGTTGTAGAGCTTTGGACGGTCACTATTAAATAGCCTGGATAGGACAATGAAAAGCCCCATTCGTAGGTTTGACCTGCAGGTTCGCTAACAGTCTGCTCAGAGACTAAAGTCTCGCTATCACTAAGAGATATAATACTCTGTAACTGAGAGACCTGAGCTTGTAACTGAGAGTTCTCTGATTTCAGCGAATTTATTTCACCCTGCAATTGAGAGTTCTGAGCTTGTAGGTTTGATGTTTGACTTTCTAACTGAGATATCTGGCTCTGAAGCTGAGATATCTTATTTGCCTCACTGGTATTATTGGCAATTCCTAAATAAGGGACCAAAAGCCCTCCTAATAGACCACCTATTATTAAACCTATTACAACACCGATAACTAAATAGGATTTGGAGCTCATGCTCAACCTCTTTGGCTTTAACATATAAAAGCTTTTCTAAGTATTTTCTTGTATAAATAGTAAAAAAACTTTTAAATATAATAATTAAATTCAACATATGGTATCATTTTAATTATAAAATATTTTAATCTAGATATGATAGCATAGAAAATATTTTAATTTCCGAAGTCGTTCTTTGATAAACAATTATTTTTAAAGCTTTTTAATATGATGATGTAAGGGGTAAGCTTAAATTATAATATTAGAGAATATTCGTAAAATGTCAAGAGAAGAGAAATATAGTACAGAATTAAAACTGAACACGTCGAAGGAAGCAGTATTATCAGTTCTAACGGATGCACATGTATTAGCTGGAGTATCAGGTCATATAATGCTATATAAGATATTCGATAAATCAAGGAACGAATTTGTGCCTCAAGCAGATGCCTTGATTCCAGATAATAAGTATAAAGCTGCTTTCATTTACCAAGACGAATCAGGTACATTAAGAGTTATAGATGGAATCTTTGAAGGACCTAAATTAGCACCTAATCAGATAATTTACGAGGGAACAAGCGATGATAACATGTTAAAAGTGTCATTCACTTTTACTATTAAAAACGAATCTGAGAATGGAGTCGTAGTGGGAATCCTAGCTGTAATAAGTTATGAGTCGAGCTTTTGGGATAGGTTTAGAGGAGATGCCTTTTCTAAAAAGGCAAAATGGTATGGTAATTTCGCGGAACACTTTGTGACTAAACACTTCGAATTCTACCTTAAGAGGCTAGGACCCAAGATTAACTATAATTTAACGGAGATATCAAGGATAGAGGGTGATGTTAGCGAATTGATTAAGAAAATCAGTGAATTGGCTTCAATGGACAACGTTTATGTAGTATTGAAGGGTGATGATTTTAAGTTTGTGGCGTCTACTAAGAATTCAGAACTAACTAACGCTAAACTAAAGTACAAGGGTAGAGATTACACTGGACCGGAAGCTCTATCAAAACTGCTATTCCTACAGGGGAAGGGTGAACTAAAGGCTTATCGTTTAATGATAGACGAGAACCAAATAATCTCCACTTTGCTATAAGCTCTCATACTCCTGATATAAAGAAGTCATTCAAACAAGTTTTTATTATTATTATATAGTATTGTTTTCTAGTCAATATGACAGAGTCGCCAGTCTCATACAAAGTAACTAGAAGGTAATCTAAGCAAGTTCCATTCTGGTTTAGAATACTTTTTCTCGTAGAGCCTCTCAGCAAGTTCTATCTCCTCCTTTGTGGGTACATCGTAGTAAGCTCTCTCTCCCAAAAGTTTAGAATACTCTTGGATTATAGCGTCTATGATCTCGCTAGTGGATACCTTTCTGCCTAGAGCTTCGTAAAGGTTTGTCACCCTATATTTAACCTCTGAGACCCCCTTATCCTTCAATTTGACACTAGACACCTTCAGTACTCTGCTCATTAGCTCTAAGTCAGTGTCTAGAAGCAAGGTACCGTGGAGTAGGTAGTACTCACCCTTAAATGTTGCTGATGTTCCAGAGACCTTCCTGTTGTTTACTACAACATCATTGATATTCTCTACCTTTACATCTGCGAACCTCTTCAAGGCATTAACGAAGCCCTTAAGAAGGAAATCATAGAGGTATTCCACGCCACCATCCTTCTTTCCCTTGACCGCTATACTCCACACTAAACAACCAAGATCTTGATACACAGCCCCGCCTCCAGTAAACCTCCTCACAATATCAACCTTGTAATCCCTTGCAACATCGAAGTTCACCTCCTCCTCTGCCACCTGGAAATACCCCAATATTACAACGCTCTTATGCCTCCATATCCTTAAGGTGTTATCGACCTTACCTTCTGTTAAGTTCCTCCACATGCTCTCTTCAAAAGCTAAACTATAATAAGGGTTGTTATCGATTTCGTAGAAGAGAACTCTCATCTACTCACCTCATCTAAAGCCTTAAATATTGCAGTTTTAAAATCTCCGACTTCACAACCGAAAAGCGATGCCTTTGATAGCGTATCTTCTACAACCCTAGATATCGCTTCTCTGTCGCTAACTTTCAAACCCTTTAAATTATTCTCTAATTGGAAAATCATATCCTCTGGGAAAATCATAAAATCACCAGTTATCTTCACTTCAATTGTATCGTCATAGACCTTTACCGTAGCCCTTATTAGACCCTTTTTAGCCTTGTGTTCGTAAATCCCAATCCTCATTACATTAAGGAATATAATCGAAACGTTATAAAGTTGTGCATGAGCTCGTGTGAGTATCCTATTTTTATATTTCAATTATTCTTAATACAAGGATTTTTACAACTTTCTTTTGTTCAACATTTAATCTATTTAACGCCATTTAAGTTGAAAATTTTTAATCATTTAAGGATTTGATCTACGATAACTTCTATCCCCTCATTCCTAGCAATCCTCACGTATTTTTCAGGGATTGCTAACGCCAATAAATACCCCTTAACCTTTTTTTCAGATTTTAATTTAAAATATTTCATTCGTATAAGGAGCTGTTCAATAGCTGAGGCATCAGCATAGTTCTTTGGAAGTATAATATCTACCTCATCCTTATCTTCGTAGTAGATCACAGTCAACATGTAATCGCCGTCAGATAGTGCTTTTACATCGTCTCTTAACGACTCCCTCTTTATCTCAGAGGGTTTTATGCCCCTGTTCTCTATCTCCCTAGCAAAATAGTTGATTATAGTGAAGTCCAACTCCTCCTCCCTTTTAGAGAGATCAGAAAGGAACTTGTAGAGGTTATCCATCAATTCTCTACTCATGTGCTAAATTAGACTATTATTACATAAAAAATTTTAGTACGTGATTATGTTGATGATACATCTATTTGACAGCTAATAACTCTTACGTTTACCCCGTTGAGGGTTATTTCTTACATACCTCACATCTAGCTAGTTGAATCCTTTTCAGAACGTTGTTTAAGTTCCTAAGGTTAATGTAGAGTAGTAAAGCAGAGATTATTGGTAAACCGTACCATACTAAGGCGAAATATATGGGAGAAGCCAAGATCTTCAAGACAACACTAACTGCACCTATGGAAAGGGCTATCATATATATTACCAATGAAGGAAATGATATACAGCAGGAGGTTCCAGAAACTATAGCTAAGACTGTTACACCTATAAGACCATAAGGGACTAGGTTTGACTGCTTTATTGAATTCTTCACTTCTACGACTTTCTGCACGTTAGCTCCTAAAAGCATGGACAAGATAAGTCCTATGAAGGCTGAAAAGGGGACTATATCTGCTTCATAACCAGCAATAAATATGGCAACCCCTGGGCTATAGCTCTCCCATATTGGTAATAAATATAGCGGAGTGGGTACTGATGCTCCTATATATGTCTTAAATACGGGCAAGAAGTTAACGTAGCCTAAAATGAAGAAATAGAAGAACCCATAAATCAGGAGGTGAAATATGAAGTATACCACCATAGGTGCCCAATATGCCTTCGTCTTCTTTATATCCCAAAAGATAGCCCTATAGAAACTCTTGGGCAAAAGTAATGAGATAGCTCCCCAAAAGGAGAGGGCAGATATGAAAGAGGAGAGTAAAAGGATAGCCCTATTGAAGGCTAAGAAGTATGTAACTACAGAGATGCTGAGTGAGGATAAAATAACGATGACCTTTACTTTCACATTTTAATTATTGCTACACTTCAAATTAAACTTTAGCATCAAATGCAGTTATAAAACGTAATGAAGTGCCTGTTTTCATTCCTCCTCACCTTTATCTTTTGAAACGTAGTCTAGAAAGTAATAAATGAATACTCCCCAAATTATTGAAAGCAACAACACGATATCACCTATAGTGTAATCCCCCAGTATAATAAGCCCAATACCAACTAGGGCTAGGAGTATAACCCCTGAGACTACGTAAAGGGTTTCCTCAAACCTCAAGGACTATTACCATGAATAACATATAATTAACTGAATTTTTAAATTTTACTAATTAATTATCTTAACATAATAAGAGAATTGTTAATGGCAAATGTAAATAAAATTAATTTATCAACCCTATTTTCTTTACTAACCAGAATAATTTTTTAATAAAAAGATATAAACCTTGGTTTAGATGTTAATTAATGATATATATGAGAAAAATCGTCATTATATTGATTATTTTATTTGTTCTATCATTAATTTCGTCTATCTACTTCCTATATAATATGATCACAAATCCTGTAACTATCATACGAACTTCTCTTATCAGTGAGTATCTTAAAGGTAACTGGAAAATCGTTAAGTCCTTAAATAAGACAAGAAATTTGGGTATAGAAGGAGCTCTGTGGGTAGCTGAAGAAAAGCTAGTAGATGAAAACAGCAGCGACACCTTCATAGTATACATATATTACTTCAACAACTCACAATCTGCTTTGCAATACTATCAATGTTTTATACCTTCCTCAAATGTTTCCACATATAGAGGCATGACTGTCTACTTTTATACTTTAGGGTTTGTTCAATCCCTATACGTGTTAAAGGGTAACATGGTGATCTACTTATCGTTCATAGGTAGTAGTGATCCCGCAACCCCTTATCCAGGTTATGAACACCTATTGAACTTAGCTAGTTCAATAATAGCGAATGTGTAGAAGGTAGGAAGAAAAAAGAAAGTAAAGAAAAATAAAAAATCAGCGATGAGCTTATTCCTACTTCCCTTTTTCACTTTATCAAACTCAACCTCTTAGTGAAGTGTATTAGCCCACCCACAGTTATAATGGGGAGTAAAGTGTAAACGGCAAAGGCTATTTCCCAATACCTGCTTCCTAAGGCTAATCCATAAGCGGCTATAGCCCCTATCTCCTCAGCAACTATTATTGGAATCGATACACAGCACCCTGCACCCACTACTATACCCACTAGAGCTATGGCTAACATCTCTGCCTTAGCCCTTAAACCTTTGCTCATATCGCTTATGGTCAGTATAGAGTAGGTTACTAGTATGGAGATTAGGAAGCCTAAGGAAAGGCTGTAAGGAGAGAGATTTAACGTTATACCTGGAGGTATTATTATAGAGATTGTAGGGTTGAAGAGGAGTGATAAAAGGGTTTGAAGCAAGGATGAGTTGCCAAAGGGTATGTATGAAACGCCACTTACAGCTAAATAAGGAAAGAATATACTACTTAGCGAAACTAGTATTACCTCGAGTATGGCTCCATAAGCAAAATAATGAAGCGCCATGTAAGGGAAAAGAATATACCACTTCTTCCTAGAAGGGTAATTAATGGTCTCCCTAACTTGAACGTCTAAAAGCTTCAAAAGGGCTAGGACTAAGAATAACCAAAAGACCACGGGGGCAAGGATCTGATCCAAGGCAATCCTTGGAAAGGAATAGACCAAATAAGCACTTGCTAGCAACACTACAACGTATATGGCTATGTTTACTTCTTTACTTTTCATCAAATCTTGCTTATGTTTGTTTACTTATAAAAACTTTATGTAAAAAGGAAAGAGGAATGGAATAGAAAAGGAGAAGAGAAGAGAAAGAAAAAAGGGATTAACTTGGGAAATATAACTTATAGACCAAGTACGTTATGCTGGCGAATAGTAGTAGCAGTACTGAGCCTAAAATCCCTAGTTCGAAAGCCTGCAGGGGTAAGGTGAACATCATATATACTATGCCTACTAGCACCACTATATCCATACCCATGGCAATGTAATATAACGTTTCCCTGTTCACGGCTGGTGCAGTCGTCGTCACACCTGAGGACTCCCTAAACTTGACTGCTAAAAATACTAGGCTACCCATGAATACTCCGAAAACGGCACCTCCTGCGAAATAGGTTATCCTCCACAAAGTCTCGACATATGATGTTATAGGGCTTTGTGTTAGGTAAGCCAAGTTACCGAAATCTCCCACCCATAAGAAGAGTACAAAAAAGGCTAAGATCGTTAGAACCCAGTAGAGGTAATCTATTCCCCTTAACTGTTTCCTCGATGCCATGTCAGCTCACCACTATAAGCTCTCCCCTCATTAAGTAATGTCCAGGACCGCAGAACTCAGCACACCATATATCGTAAACTCCAGGCTTATTGACCACTATGTAAAAGTCATAGACATATCCTGGGATTGCCTCAAACTTAAACCCCAGTTGAGGGACATAAAACGCATGTATCACGTCCTTAGATGTTATCTCCAATAGATAAGTTTGGTTAGCCTTTATCACTAGCTTATTTATGGATACAGTACCGTTGGGGTAAACGAACTCCCATGCGTACTGCATAGCAATAACCTTTATGGGAATAGCGTCCTGCTTTGCATGTGCAGATAAATATGAACCGCTGTTTATAGCTATCAAGTATGTGTCTGATAGTACCCCTAGAACAGTTAGGATAGTTATAGCAAAAATTATTGTTGCAAGTTCGAATATCCTAGCTTTTTCCATGTCTTACCACCACCATGAGGAATATTAATAGTGAGAACATAATACACGAAACACCAGCTAGTTCCCCAACTAAAAATTGATTCAATATTGGAAGAGATGATAGTGCGAAAGCCTCATAGGCTGTATAAATACCTGTTGATGCTAAGAAAATGTCTAACGCTAAGACTTCTAAGCCACCCAATATCTTCTTTGGTATCACTGGCATGGGAACGGTTGTATCCAATGCCTGTATCACCTTTGAACCACCGTTGGTGTAGACACCACTACTACTTATACCCTCTTGCTCCAACCTCCTCAGGACTCTAGGTTGTGCAACAAATCTCAATAAAGGCCATATTATGGCGAAGCAGGCCACGAAAATACCCGCATCAACGTAAACTCCGATAGGCCCTATATCCCTCCCTGGTGTCAGCCCTGCCCACACACTATTAACTATAAAGGATATTATAAATCCAGTACCTAGGGCTATAGCTGCTGGTCTCATCGCAGGGTGAGGTGCCTTATGCCTGAAGATATATTCCTCAATAAACGGGAAGAGCACGGTTACAGTTATCCAACCTAAGAATATCAGCGATGCGTTAGCAGGGGTGACGGACTTATAGAAATAATAAATGAACAGAAAGTACCAATCGGGAACTGGCGGTGTCTGGGCAGCTTCTACTGGATTAAATTCTGGCATTATATACTTTGGTACACCACCACTGATAACTATATCGAACGGGAAGACAGAGGCTATGAAGAATATTATACCAACTGTCAGCAAGAATATCATGAAGGTCATCCCTATAGACCTTATTAGTGGTTGCAACTTCCACTCAGGATCGTTCTCTATCTGATACCGATATGCGTCTATCACCTCTGGAGCTCCAGGCTTAACCTTACTTATCGGCGGGGTAATCCCATGTATTTCGAATATGTAGAGATGAAGCATAACAAGCATCAGTATCAGCCCACCAACTATCCAGTGAAACACGAAAATCCTCTGGACTAGAGGTGAAATCCCTGACGCAATGCCTGGCTGATTAGGGTTGACCACAGTGAACAGCGAGATAAGGTAACCCAGCTTAAAAGGCATATAGGTGAACAAGTTTAGCCCAGTTGTCGTTGCAACCCATGATATCAGGTTATAGGGTAGTGAGTAGCCTAAATATGCCTCAGTTAGCGTTAAACCAGCTAACAGTACACCTACAATCCACATGATTTCTCTAGGAGGCCTATAAGCCCCAACTATAAAGTTCCTAGTCATGTGTACTAACATTAGGAATATCATCACATAAGCCCCCCAACTGTGTAAGCTAAACAGTAAGGCACCGTAAGGAACTTTACTGATAAGGTAGACTGTAGCAGTATAGGGATCGCTGGGGGTGTAGTAAAGCGCTATTAGTGCTCCAGTAATAACTTCAAATATAAAGGACGATAGCACTAACCCTCCTAGCCAATAGTCAAACCTATAGGCGTATTTTGGAGCAGGTCTAACCACGTGACCATAAATTCCTAACCTCTCGTCTAGCCATTTCATGAACCTATCAAAATAGCCATCCAAATGTCTCACCCCTTTGTACATGCAGGGTTTGATGGCACAGAATAGTCATACCTGGGGTCGTAAAGCAGGTTATCTTGTGGAGTTGTCCTAGGTACAGACTCGCTGAAGTAAGGAGCGTTGGTTCCTACGGCATAAATATCTCCTGTGCTCTCATCATATTCTAAATACACCATAGGAAGTGGTCTGGGTGCTGGCCCTCCTACCACTATCCCACCCTCTTTTAATAAATACATTGAACCATGACAGGGACAGTGGAGTACAGAGTTCTGTATATCTAATCCAGGATCCTGATCTGAGGTCACCAGGACTTGGGCTGGCAGTTGGCAACCCAAGTGCACGCAGACGTCTGAGAAGGCATAGATTGAATTGTTAGGACCTACCCCTTTTATCGTCTTTATTTGACCTAATGGTCCTGCGAAGTGCCCATAATATGGATTGGGTATTTCTGGCACTGGTTGACCCAATATCGCTTCTAGGTCTACCAAGAAGCAGGGTTCGTTAGTTAATGGGTATGCGAAGAAGAATACGGGGCAATTCTTAGATTTGAAATCCTTAATATTAGTTATTTTATACTTAGGAAATCCCCCAATACCGTCAGTGTTATTCGCCACTAAATACTGTTTAGATATTGCACCAAGTTCATTGTAAAAATATCCCACATAGTCTATAGCAGGCTTTACTAAAGGTGCTATTGCTATCGCTGCAGCTGCCAGCAAGTACAACCTTAAGAAATTTCTCCTATTCATTTTTGAGATTCTTAAGCTTAATTGTGATATATAAGTTTTATTACAATAATAGATTAATTTCCCTTATATGTTTTATAATTAATTATAAAACTTATATATATAAAAATTTTTTAATATTTTCTATAAACAATCTTTATTTTTGATAAGATCTAGAAACATTTTTAAACCCTTTCGATGAGTTGAAGATTATGAAAGCACAATCTGTGTTACCTGCGGTCATAGCTATAGTTGTAGCCATAATAGCTCTAGTAACTGCGGTTTACGTTTATCTCAATTACCACTATTTGACCACAGCCCCCTCAACGATAACTAATACAACTTCTACTTCGGGTAAAACCCTATTGAGATATGATAGTTCTAATAAAACGGTTTATCTAACAATCGCAGTGCTCTCTACTGTCAGCACGCTTAACTTTAATGGTACTACGAATGGGCAACTAGTGATATATGTACCAGCTGGATGGTCACTTTACGTCACTTTCATTAACTATCAATCTTTGCCTCATAACCTTATAATACTTCAAAACGATACACCTACCCCTAACAGTCCAGACGTAGCCCAGTTCGGTAAAATACTCTATGCCTTTGGAGCTACTTCAAGCAATTATGAGACTACTGGCATTAGTAGTGGTCAGTCCGTTAGCGGTTTAACAGATCCACTAAGCCCAGGGATATATATGCTGGTCTGCGGTATCTACTCTCACGCTGAAAGCGGTATGTGGGCAGTTCTAGTGGTATCTCAAAACGTCACTGCGCCCTATGCAGTTGTAACATAATGATAAAATATGAATTAATCCAACATACAAATATTATAAATTAATCTATATTTTTTGTTTCATATTAATCAAATATAAATTATTATTATTATTCATAGTCTCTTTATGAATGAGTATTTCGTAAGAAAAGTTTAAAAGTAACCAATTACAATAAAATCAAGAGATGCCAATGTCAATTAGGAAAGTACTAAAAATAGCTCTAACCACGACGAATGCTTCTGATATCGGTCAGATGTACATAGTTCTAGGAACAATTTCACTATTAATGGGTGCAATCAACGCATCTTTAATTAGGGAACAACTCACATTGCAAAACTTAGGAGCTACAGAATACTACAACGCTGTGACCTTACACGGCATATTCATGATATTCTTCATGGTAATGCCCATATCAACGGGTTTTGCAAACTATCTAATCCCTAGAATGATAGGGGCACATGATTTGTACTGGCCTAGGATAAACGCATTGTCGTTCTGGATACTAGTCCCTGCTGTTGCATTAGTTGGTATATCACCGCTTTTTGGACCTGTAAACACCGGTTGGTATATGTATGCACCACTGTCAGTAGACACTTCAGTGAACTATGGAATAGGCGTAAACTTAATAGAGATTGGGCTAATACTAGCGGGAATCTCCTCTACACTGACAGGAGTCAATTTCCTCATGACTATTACCAAGTTGAAGAAGATTCCTTATTTCAAGATGTCGCTATTTACATGGTCTTTCTTCGCAACGTCAATTCTGTTAGTTGTCGCCATTCCTCCATTAACAGCTGGTCTAGTGTTAGCGTACCTTGAAAGGGCATGGAACTTACCTATATTTTTGCCCGCCTATGGTGGAAGCCCAGTACTATGGCAACACCTCTTCTGGTTCTTCGGTCATCCAGAGGTTTACATACTTATGTTACCCGCTATGGGTTTAATAGGTGAAGTTCTACCGAGGATGGTAGGGAGAGAGATATACGGTTATAAGGCTTTGGCGTTATCGTCAATGGCAATAGCCTTTCTAAGTGCGCTAGGTGTTTGGATGCACCACATGTTTACCGCAATAGACAACTCTATAGCCCAAATGGTGGCCTCAGCGACAACAATGGCTATAGCTGTCCCCTCTGGAGTTAAGGTCTATAATTGGACAGCCACACTTTATGGTGGGGAAGTAAAGAGTAGGGCACCGACTATTTTGACGTTATCATTTATTGCCCTATTCTTAGTTGGCGGTATAACAGGAGTGTTCTTCCCATTGGTTCCACTAGACTACGCATTTAATGGAACTTACCTAGTAGTAGGCCACTTCCACTATATGGTGTTCGCTATATTAGTTGCTATTTTGGCTGCACTACTTTATTACTTCCCATATTATACTGGAAAACAGTATAACGAAGATATAGCAAAGAGCGCAGCTATAATGATCGTAGCTGGAGCCTTTATGATAGCTACAGGAATGGTGATAAGTGGTGTCCTAGGGATGCCCAGAAGATATGCAGAAGTGCCATCACCGATCTATGTACCTTTCCAGAACATGGTAGATGTTGGTGGAGTATTGATGGGTATTGGACTAATAGCTCTGTTTGCAGACCTCCTTTACTCCTGGATTAAGGGTAAATCGGTGATGGGAGTTGATCCTTGGGGGGCTATGGCCATTGGCTTACCTGACTTCTATATCACCCCTAAGAAACTACCATTAGGTTTTGGTAGATCACTAGACGGTGAACATGAAGAAGAGCCAAAGGAGATAAGGATTCCATATTACAGCCTTGCAGGTCTACTTTTGTGCCTAGTACCTCTAGGCTCACAGCTAATATTCTTAGGTTATGCAGCTATAGGTGTAGTCATGATATTAGCCTTCATAGGATTATTAGCTTATTGGGCTTATGACCAGTGGTTCAAAGGGCTTCCCAACGTTGGTGTTTTCCCATCGTTCAGAGGGATTATGGCTATGGGACCCCTATCGTTACCAGCACCTAACGGTCAAATGGCTAGTACCTCATCTCCTGATGAGAGCTTATTGCTCAACGCTAGGAAGATAATGAGGGACACGAGGTCAGCTGTGTTATGGTTCATATTGGCTGAGATATTCCTGTTCGGTTCATTTATAGGAGGCTACCTGTTTGTTGCTAGCCCAGTTACAAATCCCTTAGCATACGATGCAGTCTCACCCCTTAGGGTAGACTACTATCCGTTACCCATAATTATGACGATAATACTGTTGTCTAGCTCTGTCCCAGCACACTTCGCCTACGAAATGTTTAAGAGAGGTAACATAAAGATGTTCAGGTTACTAGGGGTGTTAACAGCACTGATGGGCTTCACATTCCTGATGGGACAGCTCTACGAGTTCACCCATATAATACACTTTGCTCCACAGCAGAGCGCGTTTACTGCATTCTTCTTCACTACGGTAAGCCTCCACGGGTTCCACGTAATAATGGGGCTTGTAGTGTGGTCGTTCGTGCTCTTGAGGTCTAGAAAGGTTCTTCCATTTAGTGGCTCAGTAGCTGCAACATACTACTGGCACTTTGTGGATGCGATATGGGTAGTTGTGTTTAGCGTGTTCTACCTCCACCTGTTCGTGTGAGATTAATGAAAGAAGGAGGATCAGAAAAGAATGGTGATAATAAGCATAGCAGTATTAGTAGTAAGAAGTATAAACCATTAATTTTTTCTCTTATTCTAATTGTTTTTACCGTTAATCCCCTAGTAGAGGAACTTATGAATATAAACATAATCCCATATATGTTAGCCCACTATTCCCTATTTATATCTGGAATTCTAATAGGCTATTTTTACTCCGTGCTAAAGAGGTCTCCATGGCATCTTATCCCTGGTGTAGCATTGGGAGTCCTATGGCATCTACCGTTTTTCTTCAACCTTGGGGCTATCTATTTATATATTAGGATAGTCGAAGAGTTTACCCTATTCCTAGGAGGTCTCCTCTTAGGGACTTCATTACATTGTGTTAACAATACAGTAAAGATCCTACTCTTCGCTTTATGGATGGTTGGAGATACTTATCTGTCTGCCCTATTTATGATATCTCCCCTATCCTATACTAGGGTATATCCTCCCTCACAGACCTCCATTACGGGAATAATAATGTTTCTCTTGATGAACACTATTGTTGTCTTTATCCTCCTCGAATACATGTATAGATACATGGTAAAAGAAGAAAAAGAATTCGAACAAAAAAGCGGTCAAAAGGCGGTTTAATCCTTATAGGGCACATAAATGGTCTATTTGGGCTTATTAACAATATTATCGTTATTTTAGAGAGATTTCTTCTTTTTTATTATTATTATTAATCATCTTCCTCCATCTCTTGTCCTACCTTTTTTAAATGTAGCTTGAGGTTATTGCCATCATCGTGGTGATGACCTTTAAACACGTTTAAAATCTTTATAGACACTATGTAGACTCCCTTATGTAAGTATACCTTGTACTCTTCATGCTCCTTATTGAAGACTAATGTGTAGTTAGCGATGTGGACTACTGCAATGATGTTATCACCAATACCCTCGAGTTCAATCTTATATACACCGCTTGAACCTATTGTGACTATATATTGATTAGTAGAAGAAGTGTTAGTAGGAGAAATGTTGTAGCTGAGATACCCAAATACACCATTATTTATCTCCTCACCTATCACTATACCAGTGGTTAAGAGAACTATGGTTACAACAGTTATTAATCCTAAAGCTTTACCCCTCATTTTTCTCTCCCTAATTATCTACTCCCTATTTCATCCTTATAAGATACTTGTTTCACATGGTTCTGAAACGGAATGAAACGGGTTCTTAAAAAGGTGTAGAACAGCATAATTAATTATAGCCATGTCTTGGTGGGCTGAAGAAGAAAAGACCGAAGAAAAGGAAACAATAGATACTAAGACGATAACACTAGCAATGATACTGCTGATAGCCATCTACGCCCTAATCGACATAACAATAATAGCGACAACTGGCTTCAATATATGGTGATATCAAGAGCTATCGCTATCTTTTTTCTTTAAGACATACCTAACCTTTCCTTTTTCCCTCACTTCCTCTATATAACCTAGTTTTACTAACCTCTTTAACCTCCTATAGGCTGTGGACTTAGGCAGTCCAGTTAACCTTATTATCTCAGCTAGCGTATCTGTACCCATCTTAATTGCCTCTAGAACTAGTGTATCCCTCTCATCTAGTGTCTCCGATGAGATCATATCGATTTTATCCTCTTGAACCTCAGCAATCCTTTCTTCCCTTCTACCTCTCCTAAGAGTTTGAACTATAAGGTAAGCCAATACAACATCAACTACAACTAATCCTAGGAGTAGATAGATTTCTATATTTGATTCTCCCCCTCCTCCTCTCTGAACGGGTATACTTTGTGTTGTATAGAGCAGTATTACTCTGTCTGAGTAAAGGGATATATTATAAAGGCCGTTTTTTGTAACTCCAATACTTAAAGGTTGTGGATATATATAAGAAATGGTTACAGTAGTCGGTAGGTAAATCATTATAGTGAAGTTCTCCTTTTCATCTACTTGAATGACTCCCCTAGATAACGTTGCATCGTATTGTATTACCGCATAACTCGACGTGTAGTTTTTTAAATACAAGGTGTTATTTGCCAAATAATATTCAGCACCTATTACTTTTAGACCAGTGACATTATATCCTATTAATATGAACTGTGAAACGTTATTATAGAGCACTGCGTTTACTGTACCATTATAATAAACGTTGACGAATCCTGAACTACTGAAGGCTACAGTGGAGATAAAAGGGATAATCATTAACAGAGGAATTACAATGAAAAGACGTTTCATCTACAATTAAATCCTCTAACTATCTTATTAACTTATCTTAAATTTTCTCCTGTTCCGCACCTGTTCCGGAACAATGTTTATAAGGAATACAGCACAACAGATATATTGTGGAAAGACAGGGTTTACTTGCGGGTTTACTTGTAGTAACCTTAATAGTGAACGTAGTGCTAGGGATAGAGCTTTATTATGCGTTGCATAGACCTTCTATACCATCAAGTCAAGTTCCCTTAAACGTATCTAATGTACAAATAGTAACAAGTAGCAGTGGTACTAGCCAAACTGTTACAGTCACCACAACTGTGACCACAAATCAACAGACTACAACCAGTTATTCACAAACAACACAAACCAGTACAGCTTCTCAAACCAGTACGGCAACAACTACAACAGCTAACCAAACGATCTACAAGTTCTCATTTATGGCTAAGCTTAATCTAAGCCTTAAATATAAAGGGGAATATATCGTAGGAATAAATCCTAAAGTTAACTTCACGCAATTATATGTAATCCTCTATTTCGAAGATGGAAAGGTCGTCTCTCTTAGCCTTAACCATACTTATTCTTACATCAATATAAGCGACAAGAAGGTAAAAGTAACTCTGTTTATTACAGGGGAGAGCTATGAGAACTTAACATACGAACAGATACTGAATGATATAGGATTATACTTCCAGTTAATCTCACCTTCTACTGAAGGCGATCAAGGTAATGATAATTTAATTGTTCCTGTCCTCCTCTTTGTGATTAAATTTTTGACTAGTGAGGTCAGTTTTATAAATATTATTAAATTAATTTGATTTAAGTCAATTTTATTCAGTTCCTCTCTTACCACCACTGTTCCGGAACGAGACCCTTTTAAGGAAGAAACGAGTAGTGTTGATCAATGAAGGCACAACTAGTAGCCCTAATAGCGACGGCAGCATTCCTGGTAGGACTGGTGACAGCTGGTGTCAGCGGCTACGGACCATTAGCGTATATATCGTATAACATAACACCACCGCAAAGCCCTCAACAGGCTCAAATCATACCAGCATACATAAATCTAGGAAACCTCACTGCAGGACAAAACGGTAGCGTAACAGCATACGCATTTATATCAATACCAACTAACGGAACCTATACTATAGACCTAGAACACTCAGATTCATTACAGAACGCGTTCAGTGTATTCATAGTGAAAGTAAATATAGGTAATAATTCGGTAACCTTAACACCCGAAAAAGACTCAGCTCATGTAGTGCTATCACAGGGTAAATACAACGTTACTATAAACATAACTTTCCAAGTATCGCCAAATCCTGAAGGACAGCTAAGCGTCTCACAACAACCACTGCTAGAGATACATCCAGCAGAAAACAGCTAAGGTACATGAATAAGGCCAATAAACCAATAAAGTAGCTAAGTAAAGTTAATTAATTTTTTCCTTCCTCTCTTTTCATTTGCCTGCTTTCAAAAATTGGTTATAGCTCTATTCTTTCAGGATGAGTATAGATGTTTATCCTAGACTCTCTAGCGAAACCTATAAGGGTTATCCCAGAGACCTTAGCGTATTCTATAGCTAAAGATGATGGCGCGGATATACCTATTATGATAGGTATTCCAACTGTTGAAGCCTTATAGACTATTTCAAATCCTAGCCTACCGCTAACCTGTAAAATACCATTTGTTGGGATCATCCTGTTAAGGACAAGGTGACCAATTACCTTATCTACAGCGTTATGCCTTCCAACATCTTCAGCTGAATATATGTGCTCTCCAGACATGTCAAAGAGAGAAGCACCATGAACACCTCCAGTTATTTTAAAAACTTTTTGACTTTCAAAAAGCTTTTTAGGCAACTCAAGGATTGTATTTACTTTAACTTTCTCCCAATTGTTTACTTTAAAAACGTCTTTACTTAAGTAGTTTTTACCGCAAAACCCACAGCTCGAGTTGATTAACCTAGAGGAGGAGTTACTACTATACCCCTCGTCTTCCTTTTCCCTCCCATTAACTCTAACATAGTAGGAGGACTCCCCCAGTTCCCTAATCTCTAGAATATCATCCACACCCTTAATCAAACCCTCAGTATAGAGAAAACCAGCTATTAGCTCCCTATCGTTCCCAGGAGTCCTCATAATAACTATTTCGTTACATTCGTAACTACATATTACAACGTTTAAAGGATCCTCATCTGCAACGAAGTCCTCATCTTCTTTTATCTTGTTCTCCGCAAACCTGTAAACCTTAACCCTTTTAATCAACCTCTACCACCGTCCCTAACTTCCTCCACCTCTCTTCAGCCTTTACACCTATCTGCGGAGTCCTCTCAGCGTTCCTAGGATTCCATCTAGGCAATGGTGGTTCGCATGTCACGCAAGACTCTATCTTCTCAAACCTAACTGGGAGCTCCTTATAGTCAGGGGTTTTGCTAGTAGGATCTAAGAGCTGTACAGTAAGGGTGTTAACTGTTGTCTCCTTGTTGTCATGTATAGCTAGGAAAGCCCTCATTCCGCTTAGCCTTTCTGAAACCATCACATCCGCCTTTATCCTCTCACCGTTTCTAGAGTAGACCATCACTTTATCTCCTGTCTTCAAGCCATACTTCTCAGCAACATCTTTTGAAACCTCAACGTAGGCTTTAGGTAACTTATAGACTATTCCCTGAGTCTTTGCAGTCATGTTTGTCCAGTGGAAGTGCTCTAGCATCCTACCATTTATTAGTATTACGTCATATTGTTCGTTCGTATCCACTGGGGGAATAAACTTAGTTGGCCAGAAGACGGCTCTCCCATCGGGTTTGTTAAACCTATCGAGGTAAAGCGTTTCTGTACCCTTTCCTCCCTTGAGGACAGGCCATTGAACGCTGTTAAACCCTTCAAGTAGGGAATAGTCTAAGCCCTCAAACTCAGGTACTAACTCCCTAACCTCCTTAATCACGTCCTCAGGGGAGGTGTAGTACCAGTTATAGCCCATAGCCCTGGCTAGCATCTGTATTATCTCGAAGTCACTCTTAGCCTCTCCAGGAGGGTCAAAAGCCTTATAAAGCCTCTGGATCCTCCTCTCGGTGTTAACGTAAGTTCCCTCTTTCTCTATTGAGGCAGCAGTGGGCAGTACAACATGGGCTAACTTCGCAGTATCAGTCATGAAGAGTTCTACTACTACCAATAGCTCTAGCTTCTTTAATGCCTCCTTAACCTTTTCGCTATCAGCGTCAGCGTGGACTTTATCTTCTCCAAATATTATCATAGCCTTTAAGTTACCCTTCAACGCCTCCTCTACCATCTCCGTGCTGGTTAAACCTGGCTTATCGCTTATCTTACAGTTCCATGCTTTCTCGAACTTCTTCCTCACTTCCTTATTGCTCATAGGATAATATCCTGGCAAATAGGAGGGTAGAGCACCGAAGTCACTAACACCCTGAACGTTTGCATGTCCTCTTAAAGGATACCCTCCAGTTCCTGGTCTACCAAAGTTGCCTGTGAGTAAGAGTAGGTTACATATCTCTGTTGATGTCTCACTACCGCTCTGGTGTTGTGTAACCCCCATTCCCCATAGTGCAACGACCCTTTTAGACTCGTGTATCATCTTGGCTATCTTGATTATTTCCTCTTTAGAAACACCTGTGACCTTCTCCACGTATTCTAAGTCATAGCCTTCAAGGCTCTTCTTGAACTCCTCAAAGTTGTTTGTCCTCTTCTGTATGAACTCATTATCTTCCCAGCCGTTATCTAGAATGTATTTTTCAATCCCCTTCAACAGAACTAGATCAGTACCGACTTTTGGAGATACGAAGATGTCAGCCCATTGGGCAATATCAGTCTTCTTAGCGTCTATGACTATAAGCTTCTGACCCCTTAACTTCTTTTCCCTCTTTATCTTTCCCGCCAAGACAGGGTGGGCTTCTGAGGTGTTAGAACCTATTATTATTACTAGATCTGCGGACTCGATGTCCCTAAATGAACCGGAGTCAGCACCATAACCCACAGTCCTTATTAAGCCTACTGTAGCGGGCGCTTGGCAATATCTAGCACAGTTGTCCACATTGTTTGTGCCTATTACTTGCCTAGCGAACTTCTGCACTAGGTAAGCCTCTTCGTTTGTACTAGTGCACGATGCTATTACACCAATAGAATCAGGTCCATATTTCTCCCTTATTTCTCTCAACTTCTTAGCTATGAACAAGATTGCCTCATCCCAACTAACTTCTCTGAACTCCCCGTTCTCATCCCTTATCGAAGGCTTCTTTAGCCTATCAGGGCTGTTCACAAATCCCCAACCAAACTTTCCCTTAATACACGTAGCTATCCCATTTGCTGGAGACTCTGGCTTAGGCTCAATCTTCAGTATTTCTCTACCCCTAGTCCAAACCTCATAACTACAGCCAACGCCACAGTATGGGCAAACTGTTTTAGTCCTCTTTATTAGGGCTTTTCTAAGGTAGGACTCAATATCGCTTAGTCTGAGTAGGGCTGAGAAGTCCTTCTCCTTCTCTAAGAGCTGGTAAGCTAACTTCTTCTTTTTCTCCAGCGGAATACCTGTAAATAGACCTCCCTTTCCAAGAAGGGTCTTCTCCATTAGTGCGTTAACTGGACATACGGTGACACAGGTACCGCATGAAACACATGAGGATTCATCAATCCTCTTCCCGTTGCTCCAGACAACCCTTGGTGGGTTTAGGTTCCAGTCTATCCTTATCACTTCGTTTACTACGACATCTTGACATGCTTCAACGCACCTGCCACAGAGTATACACTGGTCAGGGTCATAAATGTAAAATGGATTTGAGTCATCTACCTCATAACCCTTTGGTCTGAACTTCTGAGCCCTTATCCCAGTCTTCACCACAGCCTCGTGGAGCTCACAGTCGTAGTTATTATCGCAGATAGTGCAATATAACAAGTGGTTCTCTAATAGCTTATTCATAGCCTCCTCTCTTGCCTTCAAGACTCTCTCTTCGTTTATCCTAATCACCATACCGTCCTTGGTTAGGGTTGAACAGGCTCTAGCTAACTTTCCGTTGACTTCAACGACGCATGTGTCACAAGTCTTTATTGGACCCAACCTCTCGTTATAACAGACTGCGGGAACGTAAATCCCCTTCTCTCTGAGGACTTTGATTAGGGGTCTTCCCTCTTCAACCTCTATTTCTGCACCGTCTATAATTATCCTGACCAATTCAAATCAAAGTTTTAATTCAAAAAGGTAATTAATAAGCATTACTAATATACTATAATAAGCAACGTAAATTGTTTATTATAGATTACTTTTTTATTTTTCCTATATATTCTTCTAAACTATATGGTATCACCCTTACCGCCTATCGCTGTTGGTTTCTTCGGTCTAGGTGTTGGATATTATGTTTATGGAGGAGTAGAGTTCTTCAGATATCCTAGTGAGAAGTCCCAAGCCTTAAACCACGCCTTAGGGCAATGGGGATTATGGATGCCTGGATTCCTGCAATTCCTAACTGGCATTATCTTATGGTTAGGATTAACTATCTTTAAAGCATTTCAATCAAGCCCTGTGTTATATATGGCAGCTCTCGCCTTCACTGCATATGGCGTTCACTGGTTCGCTCTAGGTCTCAATAGATATGTAGGAGGGGATACTAGAGTAGATGGATATATGGCTATCGCATTCCTCTGGATCTCGATAATAGGTGCTACCGTATTCTTCATAGCTAAAGACTTTCCGGTTATGGTGCTGTTTATACTGCTAGCTCTAGTATATATTTCAGACATCCCAGCGAGTCTATTACAATCAGACACATGGACTAGAATTAAAGGTTTATGGCATCTAGTGACCGCTACGTGGTTAATGTATTTAACTTTCGCTGCAGCTCTGAACTTCTCTTTAGGATATCATCTTCCGCTTTAAAAAATCCTTTTTTACTTTCCATAAATCTTTTTTACAATTTTGATCAATTAATAATACCTTAAGGTGTTAGGATTTGCCTCCCCGTTACCCTCATATTCTCTAGGCTATCTAAAGCCTCATTAGCCTCTTCCAACTTCATCACTTTTGATATTATTGGCTTTACTTTGCCAGCCTCAGCTAACTTCATAACACCAATAAAATCTGCCTGATTGCCAACTGCTGAGCCCATGAACTGTATCTCATATCTAGCGATAATTGGGGCATGGAAGTGGAGATCACCACCATATAGCCCAACTAGTATGTATTTACCTTGTTTTGCTAAAGCCTTAGGATAGACTGAGAGCGTCTTGTCTGAGGAGTTCAGGTCAAGTACAGCGTCAGCTCCCCTTCCCTCAGTTATATCTAGAATTTCCTTTATAGGATCTGTGGTCATAGCGTTGATAACATGGTCAGCTCCTGCCCTTTTAGCCACCTCAACTGCCTCATCTCTAATATCTACCCCAATAACCGTTGCTCCACTAATTGCCTTAGCTATCTGTACTGCGATAGTCCCTAAACCTCCTCCCGCTCCAACAATAACTAAAGTTTTTGACGGATCTAGGGATGCCCTCCTTATAGCCCTATATGTGGTTATTCCTGAACATGTTAAAGGCGCTGAATCGATAGCAGAGATCCTCTTTAACTTATAAAGATACTTGTAGTGAGGAACTAAAACAAACTCCGCATATCCTCCATCCCTGTTCAGACCTAACCTTATTGGGTTATCACACAGGTGTTCCTCACCGATTTTGCAATAGTAACAACTACCTTCACCCTCCCAAGGGTTTACTGCAACTCTATCACCTTTCGAAAACCCTACCACTTCCTCCCCTACTTCTTCTACTCTACCAGCTATCTCATGCCCTAAAGTCACAGGTAATTTATACTTAGCGTCCTCGATTATCCTGACATTGCCGAACCTCCCTTGTCTCATATGAACATCAGTATGGCAAACACCCGCAGCTTCCACTTTTACCAACACTTGAGGTCCTTTAGGTTTTGGTACCTCTACGTCCTGTAACACTAGAGGTTTACCTATTTCAACTAATCTCATAGCTCTCATGAAGGCTCAATAATACAAATGCTTAAAAAACTTATAAATGTTATGAAATAAAATAGACAAATTTTTGTTTAAAAAGCAAGTAAATAGGGTTAATGGATGATTCTTTAATTTTAATAAGGAATTTTTCTCTTTCTGTTTTCTTTTATTTGTCCCATTCTCATGATAAAAGATACTGCCGTTATGACCTACTTTATACCCTAAGGCTAGATCTATCGTTCTTTGTATCAGGCACTTTAGCTCTTTCCGTAGACATATGAAAAAGAAGGTTTAATTTTACTTTTCTTTCGCCCATTTGTTGTATAGAGGTTAGACCTTAACCGAGAATGTATATGCCCTGCTACACCTCAGCCTGCATATAACTCAAAATAGATGATAAAACTCTCACGCAAAGAGGATATTCTAGCTGACCTAGTATAACTCAGTCTATAAGATTAAACGTTAAGAAACAAATATAAACAAAAAGCTTTCTCTTTTTAGGAAAGAATATCTTCAAGCTCCACTGGAACCTTAGTTATCCTCCTCTTTATAACATCCTCAATTGCACTAACTACAGCTGCAGCAGCTACTCCAACTGGTAACTCCCCAACCCCTTTAACACCATTAGGCGTTACCTGAGAGGGAGAAGGAACTATATGTACTTCGATCTCAGGTAGATCTGCAGCTGTTGGCAACCCATAATCGGCTAAGCTCGTGGTCAAAAGATTACCGTTATCGTCATAGATATACCTTTCATAGAGGGCTATTGATATACCTATAGCAGTTCCGCCCATTACCTGCTCCTTCACCAACTCCTCATCAATTGGAGTGCCTGGGTCAACATAGACAACATGCTTTATTGGCTTTATCTTACCGTCCTCGATTCTGACCACAGCTAGGTCACAGGCAAAGGGATAAGTGTTGTACCTATATTTGCCTTGGAGCGTATAAGTGAACTGAACCTCCTCTCCCTCAAACTGGGTTATCTTTATTTTTTGACCGCTCTTCTCCCCCACGAAGTAGCCATCCTTATATGTCACACTCTCCCTTAGTATAGTCTCGGCCTTCCTCCTCAACTTAGCCTTTAACTCCTCTACAGCCCCTAATACTGCACCCATTGTGTAGGCTGACATCCTACTTCCTCCAGGTCCGAAGGATAGGGATATCTCCGTGTTATCTAGTATTTCATATGTTACATCTTCTATTGGGATAGATAAGAGCCTAGAGGTTAGGTAAACAGCTGTGTGCTCGTTTCCTTGACCTTCAGGACCGAATCCCAACCCAACAACCACTTTACCGTTCCTTATCCTCAATTTAACAGTTTCACTTCCTGAGGGTGTCTCCGAATCATTAGATATCGCCAGACCAACTCCAGTATTCTTATCCCTCATAGCGAATATGTCCTTCCTGGAGAACGCTAACTCTAAGAGACCCCTAGGGTTCCCAGAATCTATATAGGCGAAGCCCGAATCATAAGGGAAAGTATCGATCAGGTTTACCTTTCTAACCTCAGCCCTATCCATGCCGAGGTCATCAGATATGGCATCCATAAGCCTCTCCAGAGCCCACTCCTGTGGTGGGGTTCCAGCACCCCTAAATGCTCCCGGAGGGTTTTTATTTGTTGCAACTAATGTTGCCGTATACCTAGCGTTAGGGATCTTATATGGACCTGTCAAAACGGCATTAGCTTTGAACGGTTGCCCTGAATCTATAGCTGCACCAACATCCTCCCATGCATGTACATCAATAGCGTTTACCTTACCGTTTGATGAGTAATATGCAGTTATCTTGAACTTCCTCTCGGGACCACTAGAGTTAGAGGCTTGTAAATGTTCGCTCCTTGTCTCTATCCACTTTATTGGTACCCTATACTTGAGTGCTGCAGCTCCTAGAACAGATAGGTATCTGACAAGGGAGAATTTAGCACCAAAACTACCCCCTTGTCTTGCGTTTTTGTGTATAACCTTCACTCCAAGGGCCTTTTGTAGCTCATTCGATACAAAATTCCCAGCCTGCTGGTTTGAGATTATCAACAATGAGTCTTCCTGTGGGATCACTATAGCACCATAAGGCTCAATTGGGTTCCCTGAACTCCTAGACCAATACAGGTTTAGCTCTATACTCCTTTCTCCCCTGTTCTCAACTTTACCGTATTCGAACGTCTGCTCCTTCACTATATTGCTCTTTAACTCCTCGAACACTAAGACCTTATTCTGGAGTGCAACATCTATGTTGGGAACTGGCTCTAGTGGTTCGTAATCCACTTGAACTAACTCCGCCAAATCTGCAGCCTGGTAAGGGTCATCAGCTATGACCAGCGCTACTGGTTGTCCCACGTATAACGCCTTGTTTATGGCTAGAAGTGATGTATTAAGCCCTGCTCCTTCCCTCTCCCCTGATTGTACTGCCCTGAAAGCCATGTCTTTTCCTGTGAAGATTAAGGCTCCTCTATTTACAGCGTCAGTTGCGTCTATCCTTAGTATCCTAGCATGAGCGTAGGGACTTCTAACGAAGTAAGCGTATTTACCTTTAAACTCGTAATCGTCTACGTAACCTCCTTTTCCTATCAGTGGATAGTAAACGTCTACTCTTCGCATGGATTTAGACTATTCGTTTCCGAATTTAAACTTTATTTCATATATCTTTATCATGTTGTAATAGATAAAATTTTTACAAAAATCCTTTTTTAATAAAAATTCCGAATTAAAATTTCATCTACATAGTGATAATAAAAACCAAAACCCTCATTGAAGGATTTAAGCTATATGATAGAAAGCGCAGGATAAAGATCATTGATTAAATAATACTATTAACCTTTTTCAACGATATGAGAACCTTACTGGACCTCTCTTTTCTCTTTCTCCTAAGGTTTACGCTTTAGGACAATCTTTTCAAGAAAAGAAGGAGGAAGGATTGTTTCAACATTACACTATGCAATACATATAGGACTATATAGTTTCTATTCGTAAAACATTTAAATGAAAAACTGTTAATAAGGTATAAAATGAGGAAATTAACTTACATGATTATTATCAGCCTTTTACTATTTTTCATTGTTTCAAGTACCTTGATTAAGGCTTCCACAACAGCAACCCCTATCAAGCACATCATTATAATAATCCAAGAGAACCACTCATTCGATAACCTCTTCGGGACTTACCCCTTCGGATATCCACCAATTATAAACAATATTACACTATCGTTAATGGAGCCAGAGGGGCTTTATGACAATTATTCACAACTCTTAGGGTCTAAGAATGGTGTTCTTAGCTATATATCAGTACCTAACGTTCCTTGGTTACCTATTCTAGGTTATTCCCATCCATATTACGTTAATTCAGTTATAGTGGAAGACCCCAATGAGGGATGGGTTCCCTACCATGGAGATTATTGGTTTGGCAAACCCATTGGTTTCGTATACTATTCAGGTCCTCAATCAATGGCTTATTTTTCATATGAGCAACTGTCACCACTATGGGATTACGCTGAGGAATACGGACTTGCAGATAACTACTTTGCCCCAGTTTTAGGCCTTACAGAACCGAACAGGATAGCTTACCTGACAGGATTTCCACCACCGTTTTACAGCGATGAGGCTAGCGATGCTATCCCTGTCAACGAGAGCATATTTTATCAACTAACCCAATATAACATAAGTTGGAAATATTACGTTTATGACTATCAGGGTGGTATACCTTGGCCTCTAAACGCCTTTATCGGGATCTCTCAATACAAATCCCACTTCGCAAACTTGAGCTCTTTCTTCAGCGATATAAGGGATGACAAACTTCCTTCAGTCTCATGGGTCATGTTCATAGGGTGTTCAAACGATTACTACGACATGCACCCTCCAAACAACATCACTTCAGGAGAGTTAATGCTCACTAAAGTAATAAACGCTGTGATGGAAAGCCAATATTGGAACTCTAGTGTAATCTTCATAACCTTTGATGAAGGAGGTGGTTTTTATGACCAAGTGGTGCCACCAGCCATAAACCATTACGGTCTAGGGCAGAGGATCCCACTGCTGATAATATCCCCCTACGCTAAGGAAGGATATATTAACAACTATACACTGTCAGGCTATACTTTACTAGGATTCATAGACTACGATTTCAACTTACCCTATATAACGCCATTAGCCTCTGAAGGAGTAAAAGGGCTGTTGGAGAGCTTCAACTTCTCTATGAAGCCTAGGCCTCCTATAATTCTGACACCTTCTAATTGGACTTATCCAATTCCATTACAATACCCCATACACTATGGCTATATAGCTACTGTGCCAGCGTATAAGGGTTATGCTGAAGTTTATAAAATGCCAGAGCTTAACCTCTTATTGCCGCTTTTGTTGATCTCCTTTGTTGTGTTCATAGCATCATTTAAGATAAGGAGACTATTGCCCTATTCTGTAGTCCTATTCTTCCTGACCTTAGTGATCTCTGGCTATATCTATGAGGTAAACAACATATACCAATTTATAACCGAGGATTACCTCTACACATCCTTAGTCGGACTAATCGCAAGTGGGCTAATATACGCTAGGGCAAGGAGTAAATTCAAGTGATGAACTATCCATTGGAAAAGAATTAATAACTAATAGCATAAAATATTCTCTTAATGATTATCGCTGAGGGCTTAACTAAGAGCTTTGGGGATAAGGAAGTAATTAACGTGACCTTTCGTGTGGAGAGGGGTTCAATAACTGGATTTATTGGACCAAACGGTGCGGGAAAGACCACAACAATAAAGATAATTGCAGGTCTTCTGAGGAAGACAAGAGGGAAGGTTGAAGTTATGGGTATGGATCCCTGGAACAACCCCAGGATTTATGAGAGGATGTCTGTTATCTTTACAACAATCTATCACCCCCAAGAAGTTAGAGTTATAGAATACCTTAAGGATATGGGCAAGATATATGGGAAAGATCCTAGAGACCTAATCGAGGAATATAAGCTTTGGCCACACTTAAACAAAAAGCTGAGCCAGCTCTCCTCAGGGCTAGCCCAGAGGGTTCAACTTGTTGCTGCATTAATAAAGGAGCCTGAACTAATAGTTGCAGATGAGCCTACAGCTAACTTAGACCCTCAGGCTAGGCTGGAGTTTTACGAGACTGTCAAAAGGCTTCATGCTAAAGGTGTAACGTTTTTCATCTCATCTCACATATTATCTGAGTTAGAAAAGGTTGTAACTCACGTGATATTCATAAATCAGGGTAAGATAACCTTTGAAGGGAGGCTAAACGAGGCTTTAAATGAGGATGAGGAAGTGATTTACCTATTAGTGGATAACCCAGAGAAGGCAATTAAGGTTTTGGGGAAAGGGGAAATGGAAGGGGGTTACATAAAGGTTAGGGGAAAGGTAAGGGAGGTTGTAGATAAGCTAGATGATGCTGGAGTAACTATAATAAACCTCAGGAGGTCATCCCTAGATGAGGTATTCAAGAAGTTTTCAAGTGTTTAGGATGATCTTTAGGGAGAGATATAGAGAACCTACACTAGAGTTGGTACTTCCAACGATGCTAGTAGCTAATATCTTCCTCAACGCATATTACGAGAGGTCAGGCTTTCAGCTTCTAGGGATAGTATTAGCCTTTGTCCCGATAATCAGCGTCTCAGAGACGTTAGCCTTCGCTATAGGCTTCAGGAATATAGTGTATGTAACTGGGGATCACATATACAAGGGAGGGATAATATCGTTCATAACAACCCCTATAAGTAGGAGTAAGATCTTCCTCTACATCTACATCTCAGACGTCATAATCCCATTAATTTTCTGGCTTTTAACAACTTTGGCTTACGCAACTATGGCTGGTATTTCAATACCTCCCTTAGTCCTATTGACCTTCATAGTTGGATACTTCTTCTCTGAGAACATAATATTTACCCTAACCCTAACTTTGAGGAGTCCTGGGATAATTACTTTGGCATCCCTCTTCGTAATTGGGGGGATCTTCATCTTCGGTGGCATTGGTCTATATTACCTGTTGCTAAAGAGATCAATAGAAGAACTATACCTCTTATCCTTCATGAACCCCTATCTGCTCTGGATTGGACAAGCTGAGGGAGGGAAGTTCATGCCTATAATAATTTCAGGAATTACTGCTGATGCCTTGATCGCTATAGCATTATTTGTTTCAAGCTTTATGATTTTCAGGAGGTTAGAGCTATGAAGCTCTCAGGGTTGATAATAGCTTTAGGGATAGCCCTACTATCCTTAGCTTTAACATCCATAAACGCCACAGTGACCTTAACCAATACCTTCACAAACTCTTACAGCATATACATCCCTGGAACAGCAATAGGTACTTTACAGCTGTCACAGAACGCTACAAACATAACCACCTACTTACTCGTTATCCATAACGGCGAAAGGGAGTTTGTTAAACTGCCCGCAACCCTTTACCTTTCTCCAGGGAACTGGACTCTAATGCCTTATAACGAGACATATTATCAAATAGTAAACAAAGTGGAGAACGTGACTGAGAAGACAAACTGTGGTAACGTTACGGTTCAGAAGGTTATCAAAGTTTCTGTAGAGAACGTGACTAATAAATTGACTTCTCCAGTTATAGTAAAGGTTAACATCTATAGGATGTACTTAGTGAGGGATCCTGGTCTAATAGAGGTCATAGGCATTTCAACCCTCATAATAGGTATAGCTTTATTTGTTGTAGAACGATTTCATTCATGACCTGTTTTCTTTGATTATAAACTTTAGGTCTTCGCCCATCTTCTTAGGAGTTATCATACCTACAGCCTGTCTTATCTTCTTCTCTACACCATGAGGGTTTATGACCTTGACGCCAGCTAATACATCTATGCCCTCATCGAAGAGATCATCTAACATTGGAGTGCTTGGTCCAATTAGGATGTTATAAGCGTTCTTTGAGAGCTCAAGAATCCTGTCTATTGATTTGTTGATAATTGTACTCGATGTTATAATTACCACATCAGCCTCTGGTAAAACCTCTTCAGATGCTGTAGATAGTATGATGTTCTGTTGTGGGTCTAAAAGAAATGGGTTCAGTTCCAACACTATTACTTCCTTTGCTACTTCTTTGAGCTTCTCGAACGCTGGAAATCTCCCTATCATCACAACCCTTTTCCCCTTACTAACGCTATAGGCTAAGTCTAACACATTGCCCTCCTCGCCTTCAGCACTTATTACTGAGTTGATAGAGGCTAAACCAATGCTCGCCTCTATAAGGTTCCAAGACCTCAACAGCTCTGCTAATTCCCCTACAGTCCTATTTTCCAGTTCTCCAGCACCCCTAACCCCTAGCTCAGACATACCTTGAGAGTATGTCATCGCAATGCCACAATATTTTGATAGAACACAAGTCCAATGAAGTCCTACAGTTACGTTCTTCACTTCATAATCATAATCCTTAGCAAAGGAGATCAATTTTTCAATTAATTTCATAAAGAATATCTTGATGAGAAAAATATATATGTTTATCTGAAAATATTTCTTCTCCTCTCCACCTAAGAATAAAACAAAGGTTTCCAATCGCTTGGCATCTCTTTAACCTTTATCACTAAGTCCAACTCCTCCAATTGGGGATATATATCACTCTCTTCTATCGCATTGTGGACCAATAATGTTGAATAGACTTGATGAAGTTTCTGTTCCCTATCCTTCTCTATCATCTCTAAAAGCCTCCACATGATCGCGTGTTGCCTCATTAGATCAGCTATTATCAACTCATTACCGTGTATGAGAGGAAAGAGGAATTCTTCTTCCAAATAGATATGCTTCTTGAGGTTATCGAAAAACCTAGAGAACTTCTCCTCATCCCAGCTAGACAACAGCTCTGCAATTAGCTCATCCTCCTCTAGATGATCCTTCCTTAAAATCTCTGAAATCTTCTTAGTCTCTACCTGTACAACACCTTCCATTCAGCTCACCTCAATAGTTTGGGCTTCCAGCCTTCAGGAATTGTTTTATTTACATCCACTTCAACCTCAGAATCCTTAAGCTTAGGGAATATGCATTCCTCCTCCAACTCCATATGCTCCTTTAACTTTTCGAAGAGCCTTTCATCTGGGTTATCTAGAAGCTTCCAAAGCTCTACATGCTCGTTTAATGCCTTATTAATTAAATCCTTATCGTTAACTAGCGGATATATTGCCTCTTCCTCAAGAAATATATGCTCCTTCAAATGGTCAACAAAGGACTGAAGACGTGAGGGAGAAGAAAGTATCTCTTTCTCGCTCTCCCTGATTTCTGAATGCTCCTCTAAAAGGACTTTAACTAATTCCTTACATTTTACCATATGATAATTTCAGCTTTACCAAAATTTATATAGAACACCTAACTTTTTAGCAACATCTTAGCCCTTAATATACCTATTTCCTCGGCTATCCTCGCTATACTACCCTTGACGAAATGACCTGCAAGATCTCCGAAGTATTCATCACCAATTTTAACGAAGACCCCTAACTGCTTATACTTAAACTTCTCCTCATCTTTGCCAAGAGCGTTAAGTGCAGCCCTAGTGCCTGCTTGTACAGCGACTTGAGCTGACATGGGTATGAACTCCTTAGTTGTAGCACAATCCCCTGCCCCGTAAACGTCTTCATAATCTACTGACCTCAAGTATTCGTCTACAATCATCCTATCATTAATGTTACTCAACCCTAGCTCACTTATTAGCGATGAGCCCTTAAGTCCTATAGAGGAGATAGCTACTTCAGCCCTTATCACCCCTTCGGATGTGACGACATTATCCTTATCCATGCTCTCGACCCTCGTCTTTAACATGACATTAACCCCCATTTCCGTTAGCTTGTCAAGGGCATACTTAGATGCCTCATTGGACATATATGACAAAAGCCTATCCTTACCCTCTATCAGGTAGACCTCTTTTCCCATTTCCCTAGCTACTGAAGCTAACTCAACTCCTTGAGCTCCTCCCCCTAGAATTGCAACGCTTTTCGCTTCAATAATCCTCTTTCTAACTAGTAATGCATCATCTATATTCTCAAGCTTCAAAGCCCCTGGCAACGCCTTTTGTGTATGACCTAGAGTTATTATCAATTTGTCATAAGGGATTTCACCTATATCCGTTATAACTTTCTTGTTCTTAAAGTCCACAGTCTTTATCGTAGCCCTAATAACATCGCTAGGATAAGGGATCATAGCTATATTCGGATTCCCGGTCCTCACAACATCTACAATTTTATGAACCAAGAGGAAATAATCCTTATTATCTATTACTATTACACCCTCTTTTCTAGCAGCTAATCCAGCGAAACCTCCACCGATTGCAACTACTTTCATCTTATTCACCACGTCATGTCATATATTCCTTTTTTAGTTTTTAAAAATAAACCCCTAAAATATGAGTTTTACCTTATTTTCATTTCTATAACAACACTTGTAAAAAAGATAAATCAACATTACTTATATTTTAGGTGTTTTGTTTAAATTAGCCGAAGGTAAGTATAAACACGGTGAATCAGATGGAATATATACAGATTCAAGATATAGATCAGATGTATGATAACCTTGAAAGGACAAAGGGTCTGGCTAAGACCGTTAATGCCAAGATTGACGGTAAGATTATAGATATCACGGCACCAGATACACCCCAGACATACGTTAGTGAAACTGATGGCATCATTTACATAAATGGAAACGATTGGAAGATGATAACCACAGTCTTCGAGGACGTTAAAGAAGAGGCGCTATTAAAGCTTAAGAGGTTCATAAGGGCTGAGGGTGGGAGGATACCGAGCGATCCAACTGAGAGGATAATAGGTGTTGATGAGGCTAAAAGAGTCCAGGAAGCCAAGGCATACTTCTATGCACTTAAAGACGGAAAGAGGTATGAAGTTGGGATACACTATAGGATCTTCATGCCTTATCCAGAGAGAGGAAGAAATGGTTTTGTGGAGATTGCATTATATACACAAGAATAAGCACGATTAACCTTATTATTTCGAAACCGAACTATTTCTTATGTCTTGGTTTAATCCCGAAGAGCTGAAAAAGTTCATAAGAAAGGATAATTCTGTTTTAGTAGTTTGGGATGTTCAAGAAGCCCTAGTCAACTCCATATTTAATAAAGAAGAGTTTTTACGTGCACTTAAAGAGCTTATTGATGAAGCTAGGGCGTTAAAAGTACCTATAGTTTATACGAAGATAACTCCTTTCCCAGAGAGGTTTCAGCCACGATTTAGGAGGTCCTTTAATCCAGGGGATATAGTGAAGGAAGTATACCCACAGGAAGGAGATGTGGTCTTGTTAAAGAACACCCCTAGCATATTTGTGGGTACTAACTTCGAGTTAATGCTCAGGAACGTAAACATAACTACAATAGTGTTCACAGGTATAGCGACTGAAATAGGTGTAGAGACCTCAGCAAGACATGCTCAAGCCCTAGGGTTCCTACCAGTGATAGCTAGGCAGGCAGTATCTTCTGCAGATAGAGAAGCACATGAAAGGTCTTTAATGAACATGCAGAAGTTGATGCTTGTGCTAGACAATAAGGATATAATAGATGCCTGGAGAAGAAATGGCTAATAATTTGTTTTCCACTTGACCAAGAGTATTAAAGATATTAGGGATATTACCATCCCAACGTTCAACCCCAACATGGAAAAGACAAAGCTTTTCGTTAGGTAAAGGATCAGCCCTACAAAGCTTGGGGCTATCATAGTGCCCATTTGGGATATGGAGTTAGCGAAAGCTATAGACGTAGCCTCCCTCCCATTACCTCCCATCTTCATTATTAATGAATCAGTAGGAGGTCTATAAGAGAAAGAGAAGACGCCCAAGAAGAAGGCCTCTAATAGGTAAAGGGAAACAATAGGGGTTATCACTATTAGCGAGGTCATAACGATAAACCCTAATATATTTGCTAGAATTGTCTTGGCATCTCCTATTTTCCAGGATAGCCTCTCTACACTTAGTATACCTATCAATTGCCCTATTCCATAGATGAAGAGGAAGAGTGCTGATAGTGAGGTTGATATATGTCTATATAATACCAGCATTGAGAAGATCCAAGTAGATGTTCCCCAAGTAGCCCACAGTTCTCCAAACCTCAATAGCGTTGCTAAAGCTATCCTCTTATCAAGGATAACCTTAAAGGATCTCTTCATCTCTGTAGGCTTTGAGCTCACTGATATCCACAGCGCTGAAAGTACCGCTATCAAACCGAAGGCTATTGCCAAAGAGAGGAACGTCAACTTCCATGCATTTAATAACAATGTGGATATCAGCCCTAACAGAATTATAGTTGCAGGTGCTGCACTTTCTAAAAGGGCTACATAAAAGGTAAGCCTTGAGCTATGAGTTATTGCAACAATCTTCATGGCTGAGGGGAATATGGCAGAAGCTATTAAGCCCTCAATTAGGTAAAGGAGAACTAAAAACGCGTAGTCTCTAATGGGAGAGAAGAACAAAAGAAGGTTCGTTATGAACAGAAAAGATGAGGAGAGGGCGATAGTCCTCTTAGGCCCTATCCTATCTATTACTAACCCCCACGGGATTGAAGCGGCAACATAGCCTATATAAAACGATGTTGCTACAAAGCCTATTTGTATAGAGTTCAATTTAAGTAAAAGGGCTATTGGAACAGCTATTACTCCCCAGCTTAGCCTAATGAGTAACTGGAAAAACGTCCCAAGCCAGCCCACTAATGTATCTCTGGCCATCATATGAAAAAAGAGTTTGGCATAAAAAACTTTCATGGTTTACAGATGCCTATAGCCTCCTCTACCTCTCCGTTAGCCTTAAACCTGTAAACCCCAGGAGTTGTTATCTTATATTTTCCACTCTCGAACTCATCGAATACGTACCAATCGTCTACTGTACCATAAAATACGTAGTTCATCTTCTTTGCCTCAACTGTAACCTTAGCTCTGCCAAGAACTATGATATCACACTCGTTGAAGACTGGGAGAGGAGTAAAAGAGGTGTAACCGCTTACCTTGAAGTAATCATCTTTTATCTTATCGCTTAGCTTCACGGAATAAGGCCTAAACTTAGGTAATGGGGATTCCACTTCGAAAGCCCCTAAGTACCACTGGAATAAATACTTCCCTAGGCTAACAGAGTCTGTCCTGTTTGAGGGCAAAGTTGAGTAGTCATGAAGGTAACCTGACCATCCGTTATCTGGTCTAAGGTGTGTAGCACCTAAAACTAGGGTTAGCTCAACATGCTTATCTATCTTCCCGCTGGATATTATTAGCCTCTCATCTGGGGTGTACCTAACTCCCCCGGGAAAGGGAAAGTAAACCCTACTCATGAACTCCCCCCACTCGGCAAAGGTTATTATTTGGTGATCTTTGTGTGAGACGACAGCACAGTTCTGACCAAAGGGTGACCTCTGACAATCTATACTCAACCCCTGATTTACCTTCAAGAGTTCTTTAGCACCTTCATTCTCCTTCAGCACGTAAACTCCGTTATCCGCTACATAGATTATATTGCCATTACTATCATAAGCGGCTGAGGGCACTATATTAGCGTTCTCTATTTTTATTTTCTTCTTGAGCTCGAGGGAGCTCAACTTCCTGACCTCTATTACAGGCACTTGGTAGTAAGCTATCAGTAGTTCGTCCTCCTCTGGATAAACGTTCATATCGTTGGCTGACTTCCATGGATAGTCCAAAAGGACTTTCTCGATGATCTTCCCCTTATAGAGCTTTACCAAAGCCTTCTTAGCTGGGGTTTCTTTTGCGTGAATATCCGCTATTATTTCCTCCTCGTCTAGAGGGTTATAGAGGGCGTTTGAGACATCATAAGCGTCAAAAAGTGCTTTATAGGTGTGGTTTCCCTGTATTATAGTTTGCATATGGATAGAAAGTTTGACAACCTTAAAAGTTTTGAGGTAGTATATTTTTTAAGCTAGGAGTCCTTGCAGATAAGTGTGGACAGAAAGGAGATATGGAATAGGAGGATAGTGTCCATCTTAGAGCTTTTTGCCTCGCCATATTCTGTCCTCAGGAGGATTTATCCTCAGCTGGGCATGTTAGGTATAGTGGTCTACTTTCTCTCTCTCGTTTTCGTATATTATCAGCACTTGGATTGGATATCAGCAATATATGCCGCAGTTAATGTTGTTACAACTGTTGGGCTTTACGCTCCGGACATACACACAATGCCCCCTCAGGAGAAGCTGTTCTTAACTTTTATCATAATCTTCAGTGTAGGACTTTTCGCGAGTATGGCACAAACTTTAATTTCAACAATAGTTAATAGAAATACTTGGATTGACGCTAGGGCTAGATGGAGAGGTAAACACATGAAAGGACATATAGTTGTCCTAGGGAATTCCAAAAGTATAATATCCACAGCTAAGAAATTGGACGAGCTAGGAAAGGACTACATTATTGTAACTGACAATGAGGAGATATACAATAGCCTGAGGAGTGATAAGGTGATATTTGGAGATCCTAAGGATGAGAAGAACCTAATTGAGGCTGGCATAAAAGATGCTGAATCGGCAATAATCTTCATGGAGAACGATTCCGATACCCTTCTCGTTACCCTAAAGGTTCAGAAGCTTAACCCTCCGTTAATTACTGTTGTTGCAGTTAAGGACACCTCAATGGTTGACGTAATGAAGACTGCTGGGGCTGATATGGTACTACCTTATGAGGATATAGTTGGGAGAATGATTGCCTCAGCATCGATTGCCAGTCAATTTGCAGGTATGATATTTCCCACAAAGAGCAGGGAGTTCGCTATTGGAGTATTTGAGGTAAAGAAGAGGGTTAAATTAAAGGATTTACCTGATGCTGTAATACCTATTGCCATAATGAGGAATGGAAAGCTAGACCCCTACTTTCAGAGGGATAGTGAGGTAAAAGAAGGAGAGGTACTATTTGTATTGGGAGATCCCTCTAAGTTCAAAGAGGTTAATAGGATTGTCTCTTAGTTAACAGTTCTCATTTAGAGATGTTATGTTCATGTTTTCAGGATAGTTTATAACGCAGAGGAACTCTAGATCCTCGTCCCCAACATTAACTATTGCGTGCTTTACGTTAGAGTTGATGAAGATATAGTCGCCAGCGCTTAATTCCACTTGCTTTACATCCCCTACACAGACCTTACACTTCCCCTTTATGATATATAGCGACTCGTAGTATTCGTGATAATGCATCTGAATGAATCCCTTAGGCTTAATGACGAACCTCCTTACAGCATAGACTGTACCTTGACCCTCCTTAGTTATCAACCATTGAATATATACATCCCTTGAATTTCCTATCTTAACTTCTGATATCTTTGTGTTGTTTATGTTCCCAGTATAGAAATCCATAGTAGTATGAAATCTTTCATAATTTTATAATTAGCTAATATACTCACAACGTGAGGCGAGTTATTCCACTCATTATCTTTTCAAGCTTAATCTACTGACCTCCTCCTGCCCTTAAGGGCGAGGCTAGTCTTTTATTTTGTATGGAAAAATATTCGAATCCACTAGCAGACTGAATCTCCCTTACTCTTAGGCTAAGAGATGATCAGGAGTTCCTCAACACTGTAGTATTAAACAACAATTATTTCATGTAAGCTTTATTACTGCATAGTTTATACCCAGGTAGATGACGAAGAATAAAGGCAAGAACACCTCATCAATATCTAGAAATATTTCACCAGCGAAGAGAGTAGCTAAACTAAAGAGGAGGGCTGATAACACGAACTTCAAGTGAGGAACCCTTATCCTCATGATTTGCGCCTTTAACACTGCAGTCAATGCAACAACTATTACTACAGCTATTAATGTTCCGCTTAGTGCAGAAACATAGCTTTGAGGGATAAGCGCTAAAATCACTAATCCAGCTTCTAAGGCTTCGGTCGCTGAAACAACGAATACTGTAACTATGCCTTCCTTTTCCTCCTCTTCATTCTTCCCTCCTTGCTTTCTCAAACCCTTAAAGTTCCTCCTAGCGCTCCTTAACAGTCTATAACCAAAATAGGCTAAAATTATGGTAGCTGCGGCGAATACATAATCTATAGGTAGAAATACTATGTATCTACCAACAGTGAATACTGGGACGAGGACAAGCAGTATGCCAGCTATTGAATATAGGATTGGCTTCAAGTTCTTGTAGATGCCTAAGAAAACAACTGTCACTGCGCTAGCCTCTGAGAGCTCTAGAACGCTTATCCCTAAGGAAGCTAAAAGGACTGAAACATCCATAAGTAAAATTAAACTAGATACATTTTAAGCTTAACAGTTGGCTAAAAAGAAAAACCTCAGGCATGGATGAGCTAAAACTTCCCTTAGATATGCGGTTTGCCTTTTCGCAGATTGGTTGGGCAAGAATGAATTTTATGGCTAAACTATGACTGCTCTTCTCAAATTATAACAGTTCTACCTCTTTATTGAATATATCCTTTGGTAAGTATGCTGTAACGATCCAATTTGGTACATCAACTACCTCGCTAACCCTCAGGTTAACTGCAACGCTAGCTAACATATAAGCCTCTACAGGGCTCATATACTTGCTCAGGATCGATATTATCCCCTTTATTGCTTTCTTAGCAGCTATCCATAGATTATTATCTATTCCAGGGTAAGCTATATATTCGTTATACTCCATCTCCTTCACCTTCTTAGCTATGAACATTGGTTGGGTTAGACCAACGTTCTTTATTAGTCTAACCCTCATGGTCACTTCCATTGGGGCTTCAATAGCTGTACCGCAAACTTCGCCATCCCCTTGAGCTAAGTGAGTATCTCCTATTGAGAGAAGGGCACCCTTTACGAACACTGGCAAATAAAGCTTGGTACCGACAGTTAAGTGCTTTATATCCATGTTTCCCCCGTTTTCCCTAGGTGGTATAGTGCTCAGCTTCCCTCTGTATGGCAATGCTGTACCTATTACACCAGGGAATGGGTTCAACGGTATTTTAACCTCCAGATCTCCAAACTTAGCATAGGCAAAGTTTTCATCAGCCCTCCAGATCTTTAATGCTGGTCCTAAAACATCTATTGGTGCTGTGTATTGCTCATCAGCTAGGAATCCAAATCCTGGTAAAACACCCGTCCATCCCCAACCCTTATTTTTGAACTCCAAGAACTCGATCTCTAGTGCATCCCCTGGCTCTGCACCTCTAACCTCTATTGGTCCAGTAAGGGGATGGATTCTCGAGAAATCTAGCTTTAGTAAGTCCTGTGGAGTTGAATTGGGGGTAACCTGACCGTCAGATGCCTCTTTCGTCTCTACTGTTATAACATCACCGTCACTTATTGTCAGGACAGGAGAAATAGAGTTATCCCACTTGTTGTGTGTAACTGCATGGATAGTATATTGCATAAAGTAACTTTAGACTTAGGGATAATAAGGTTTCATGAAATTATAGCATAAATTAAGAAAGAGCTTTTAAGTTACGTACAAAAATGCTTTTTTATGATGGATGAAATTAATCGACTTACTAAGAGGGCTTTAAAGGGCGATGAGAAAGCATTATATCAACTTTTCAGCTTCCTAGACCAGTATAATTCACCCATAGCTAAGTTCGCTGGATATTCAATAGTTTACCAGTTGGCAATGAATAAGCTAATCCCTGAAACAGCAAAGGATTGTGAGGCTTGTGGGGGAAAGTGCTGTAAAAGTGGTTTGCCAGTACCAGTCTACGATTTTGACATGGAAGAACTAAAGGGTAGGGTTAGGTTAGAGAAAAAGGGAGATATTTACATACTCCCTAGACCATGCCCATTCCTCAAGGGTTGGGCATGCGGTATCCATGAGGTTAAACCTTACGCCTGTTTATCCTTTCCATTCGCCACTGAAGATGAACAAATTCAAGTGGTAAATTCTTATAAAGGAGATAGTGTTCCCGACTTTCACGTTCCAGAGTACTGTATAGCTGGTAAAAGAGTTAAGGATGTTTTAGGAAAAGTAGTAACTGAGTTCGAGAAGAAAAATGGGAGGGTTCCAACGCCTAAAGAGCTTTATGAGCTGTTGTCTAAAGCAGCGGCTAAAGTATAGATTTTCCTAACCTCTCAGCTAGTCTTCTATGTCTAATGTCCGGGTTCCTTCTGCAGTGGGCTATCAACTCCCTCCAAGTACCGTTATGAAGCTCCTTATTACATACAGGACAATAAATGCTCCCATGATGCTTAGTTATGTGAATCCTCAATGACCTAGAAGATGTAAAAATCTTATCACAATAAGGGCACATAAATTTATGGAGCTTGTGGTGAATCACAAATAATTTATGTATTTTTCCAGTTTAAATTATTTATGAGAAAAATTGAAGGGAAATGTTTCCGATTTTTTGAAACGCTACTAACTAGAGCATTGCTTTGAAGGCACTCATGAACTTTCACTGGTTTGAAAAATCCCCTTTTTCATTTCCACTGGAAAGAACTTCAGCGAGTATTCTACCTTTTAGAGTTAGTTCTAGTTTACTGTTAGCGTTTTCAGTTGCAGTCCTCTTCAAGCACCCTTTACTCTCCAACTTCCTAACCCTCCTCCAGGCTGTAGACAAAGGAATATTTAGATTCTTATGAAGTCTGTTCACTGTATTAACCCCCTTATTCACCGCTATTAGTAAAGCCTTTTCGTCTTCATCGAGCTCTGTAAAATTCACGTCGTTTGAGCTAAAGGTTAGTAGTGCAGAGAAGTCCTCAGTCTCCATCTCGAAATCCACATCCATGCCCAATATTAAAAACGAAAATATGACCTCTAGTATTAGAGCCCTCATACCACCACTTACGTTTACTACAACTTTCTTTCCCTTTAACTCCTTAAATCTCTGGACTAGCTTAATCAACGCTGCTTCAAGGTTGTTTATTTCTATATCTATAACTTCATACTTCACCCCTAGCTTGTTCAAGATTTCTTGAAAACTGTTCAACGCAGCCCTAGCCTTTTTAGCGGTATCTTTATTCTCGTCTGCTTCTTTAGGCTTAACGATGATCACTTCTTCAACCTCGCCAGAGTGTCTCATCAAGCTCCTTATCTGGAACTTCTCGTCAAAGCCAAGTGTTGTGACTAAATACATAAATTAAACTATGCTCTAACATTTAAAGATATTACTGCAATTCTACAAAGTCTGATATACATAATTAAAACTTAAATTTTGAAAATTATAAACACTATATGTGAGATAGTCCATGCCATTATGTGAGAAAAGGTGTGAAATAGACCCGCTTTTCATGGAAAACTTGCAGAAGAGCTGGATAGGGAGGGTGTTGGGAGAGAGCATAACTGTTAAGACAGAATACAACCAGTTCGAGATAAGGGTTCCCAGGGTTTCAGAACTAACATGCATAGACCAGACCTCAGACTGTGTAGGTAACACAATACACTTCGCTGGGGATAGGATAATGAAGCTCTCTGAGGATGCCTCTAATATCGCATTGTTAAGCCTATCTAGGCTAATAGACATAAACGATTACGACTTCATAGCCTTCGTGAAGGAGTACTCTAAACTATTGACATTCATCTTCGTATATAACTACCAATTGGCTAAGTGTACATTAAACGCTAAAGATGACTTGGCAACAGCTATAGGCTTGGAGGCTATTGCCTCATATTATAGTAGGTATATTTACGCCTTCCCTTCCTATTCCAGATCTCAACACTCAGAACAAGTGCCGATATCCCATTTAATAACCCTAATGTTGATATCTGGTTTAGCCATAACTCAAATGCCCTTTAGATATTACAATGAGTTTTATAAGCATATAAAGACTAGGATAGTGAAGCTGAGGTCTACTGCCAAGCTAAAACAGACCAACGTTATAGGGATTGGAGGACTCAATGAGCCGTTGAAGTGGAACGTAAGTAAGGAAGTAACTGAAGAGTGGGTAAGCTGTGGAGGAAAAATCACTAGCTATCCAGCCATCACCAGCTGGCCCCTAAGCATTAAGTATACCCAATGGTTAGAGAAGGAGTTAAGAGGTTATGCTACCGCTGACCCTAGCAGACCTTTTTACGAATTCTTCTACAGGGGCACTGTTATAAAGGAGAACCAGCTAGAAGTTAACAGCCTACTGGACATGATGTTCTTTTAGATATAGTCGAAATGTGTTTAACTTACTAGATAAAGTTGAGCCCTTCAGTATCTGGAAAAGGAATGTTTAACCCTTCTTCTGTGAAGAAATACCTCGAAATACTATCTAACCCATCTAGCCTCATGTAAATATCGTCAAACCTGAAGTGCCAGGAGTTACTTGTTTCTGCAGGCTCAGCCTCGAAGTGATTCATCTTTAGCCTATGCCTAAGGAAGAGCCTTAAGCTGTTAATGAGGAGCTTGGGGTTCAGGACTAAGATAAGCCCTTGATTGTTAACCTTCCTTATCTTCACATCCCCATGTAACATGCTTAAAAGGCTATCATTTGGTTGAACCCTTAAAGTAACGGAATCGGCATCGTAATATTCTAGGACATACCTAGCTATATTCAATACCCCCTCCCTATTGCCGGCATACTCTATGATCCTTAAGTTCAAAGACCTCTTAGTATAATACGGCACTACAACAGCGTAAGCGTTTAGCTCCTCCCTTTCACCATCAACAAAGACTTCCCCCTTCAATGAACTCCCCCTGTAGTATGGAGCCTTGATCGCATCTATTAGGGCTATGGTCTCCGATAAAGACCTCTCATACCTGACATCTTCCATACTGTAAAGGTTATGAAAATCTTCATAGAAGTTGTCAGCTGGATAGATCTTCCCTTTCCAATGTTCTCTCTTCTCTATTCTTATCTCATATAGTGTACCGAACTCCACAGCCCCTAACCTCTTGTAGAGGTCTAGGTTACCTGAGATTATCATCAACGCGTGGGTCCTCCTGTATATCCTTATAACCTTCTTTAATATCTCTGTTGCGTAACCCCTGTTCCTATACTCTGGCAAAGTGGCTACAGAACCCACTGCGATAACTGGAACTGTAGACTCATATATCCTGACCCTCCACGGCTTCACTGCCACTAAACTAGCTGGTCTATTATCATCACCCCTTATGTAGTGCAAGTTACTGGCGTTTTCTGGAGAGAAGAGCAACGGGAATTCCCTCTTCATCCCCGTTCCTGGTAGCAAGAGCGGTCTAAACACCCTATCAGCTAACTTAGCGAGCTCATCAATGTCTATTTGTGTCCCCCTCTCTATTCTAACCCTCTGCATATACTTAAATAGGGCTATACGATAATTTTAGTTGTAATGGTCGAGAGGTTCGAAGTTAGAAGGGAACTTAAAATCCCTTATGAAGAGGCATTAAGGAGAGTAAAGAACGTGGAGGAGATACCTAAGTACTGGCATGGGACTAGGGATTTGAAGATCATTAAAAGGGATGGAGGAACATACTATGTAAAGGTAAAGCTAGCCTTTCCGGGATCCTCTTATTATGATGCTGTTATTACCTTGCTAGATAACGGGATTAAAATAGATTACCTATCGACTACGTTCTTTAAGGGAGTACAACAGAACTTTGTTACGGAAAAGGAGTTGGTCAGCGTCTGGGAGTTGGAGTTAACTACCTTAGGCTCTTTAATGAAAGGCTGGATAATAAACCACTTCAAAGAGGGTACATTGCACGCCCTGATGAGGATTAATGGCGAAATGTAAACCCGTTAAAAAGTGCTCATAATAAAAGCCTATAGTAGAAGAGGAGGAAGAAGAGATGAGCTTCCGCTTCGCACGTAACGTGACATAAACTACGTGATAATCTCATCTTATACCTAACACCAAGAAGAAGGAAAACCTAGCCATTAAAAGCTAACCTGAACTTTATGCATATTTGTCAGATTTCTATCTGCTCATTATAATAGTATATAACTAGAATATTTTAACTACCATCTCCCTATTAATAGTGATGCCAGAATATATCTACTTTGACCTTGAGTCTGCTAGAAAACTTTTACCATGGCTCAGGGATAAACTAAAAAGATTACAAGACCTCAAAGCCGAAGTAGATGAACTCATGGACTATGGTGACAGACAACAGTTAGTGCAGTATACAGCAGAGATAAAGAAAATCATAGAGGAGATAACACATAAGGGGGTTATAATAAGGGATATAGAAATGGGCTTAGTTGATTTCCCCGCGATCATAAACGATAGACCTGCATTTCTGTGCTGGAAGATCGATGAAGATGACATCTACTACTGGCACTATACTGAGGAAGGGTTCAGGGGTAGGAAACCAATTGGAAATGGTGAAAACATTTTAAGCTACACCTAACTTCCCTTGTACTGTCTTAGAAAGTTGATCACGAGCTCCCCATCCCTTTTATAAACCTCTTCATAGTCTATCCACTTACCCTTATAGTTAGCCAATATTAGGAGGGAAACAGCCCTAATACCCCTCTGCCTAGAGACCAGGTATAGGGTACCGCTCTCCATGTCCACTACGCTGTTCATTAAGTGTGACTCCTGGTAGAAGTCGTCACTCTGGAACACTTCACCGTAGAGGACTTCCTTACTAGAGTCCTTTAAGTACTTATAGAGGCTATAAGCAAGATCTAGGTCGGGGAAAAGGGAGGGGACTATGTCACCCCTATACCTCTGGTACAGAGAGCTAGAACGGTGGTGGGAGACGCCCATAGCTATAAAGTATTTACCCACAGCCTCCTCGCTGAAGGAACCTGCAGTACCATACCTCATCACTACCCTTACACCGCCCTTTATCAACTCCTCCAATATTAGGGCTAAAGAGGGACCACCGACACCATGAGTTGAGATGAGCAGTCCGTCACTTATGTAAACATGATAACCCCTCTTGTGAACCTCTTCAACTACTTTAACCTTTGATGAGAGTATCTCAGCTACCTCAGGCTCCTCAACCAGGATACCCTTTTCTGGCAACCTCTTACCCTCTTCTATAACTAAACCACACATTGGTATATGAACATGAAGACAAGATTAAATTAATAACTCTTAAAATTTGTAATTGAGATCTAAAACTCATGAATAGCGAGCTCAGAAACATAGTTTTACTCTCACTCATAGCCACTTTCTTATACTACGTTGAGACCATGGTCGTGCCCGCGCTGCCTGATATACAGCGTTACTTCTCCTCCACAGCCTCTGAGACTGCATGGGTAGCCTCCTCATACCTCGTTGTGGGAGCCTCAACATCGCCAATAATAGGGAAGTTGGGGGACATCCATGGAAAGAAGAAGATGCTCCTAGTTTCCCTAATAGTCTACTCGTTGATGATACTTTTGGCTGGTTTCTCGCCATCAATCCTCTTCTTGATAATAATAAGGGGGCTTCAGGGTATAGGACTAGGAGCTTATACTTTAACCCTCTCCCTGATCACAGACCTATTACCGAAGGAGAGGGTTGCCCTAGCCCAAGGGATTTTAAGCGGTGCTGTGGTAGGAGTTGGTATGGCTTTAGGGCTAGTCGTGGGTGCATACATTGACCAGTACTTGGGCTGGCAGTACGCTTTCCACACCGCCTTTATTGTCTCTCTAGCCCTACTGATAATCACCTACCTCTTGGTTCCTGAGAGTAACATAAGGATAAGGAGGTCTGTGGACTACTTGGGCTCTGGGCTACTGATGATGTCTACTGTACTTTTACTGGTCTACATCACTGAGATCCCCTATATAGGTGCTTTCTCTCCATCAAACCTTGTACTGCTCTTTGCCTCAGTTGTCCTCTTCGCCATATTTATAAAGGAGGAGCTAAAACAGAAAGATCCCATGATAGACTTGAGGTTGATGAGGATAAGGAACGTAATGATAGCTAACCTAGTAGGTCTAATAGCCAGCGCTGGCATGTTCGTTTTCTTCTTCTTCGTGATATATTACGCACAAACCCCAGTACCAGTGGGTTTAGCAATGGACGTCTTGTCCACAGGTCTAACATTAGCGCCTGCAACAATTATCATGCTAGTTATAGGGCCACTAATGGGCTATTTGATGCTGAAGATTGGGGCAAAATACACTTTATTGTTCGGAGCATTCTTCTCAGCCCTCTCCATGCTTCTACTCCTAGTGAACAAGTACTCCCCATTCCAGCTAACAGAGGACTCAGCCATAATAGGCGTTGGGTTAGTAGCAGTGGAGCTACCCATAGTTAACATGGTGGCAATCTCTATGCCTGAGGAATACAGGGCTGTGGGAATGGGGATGAACACTCTAATGAGGGTCTTAGGCTATGCAGTTGGTCCAGTTATTGCAACAACAATAATGGACAGCTATCAACAGCCAATAATAATACCAATAAAGGGTGAGATGTTACCTCTGGGCACGTATCCCTCGAGTTACGCCTTCACACTAATGGTTTATGTAGCCATCATGCTAATGGTTTTCTCAGGGGTTATATCTCTCCTAGCTAGGAATTACAAGTTTAACGTCAAGGTAATAGGGTGAACTGACCTTTGAGGAGGACTGTTGCAGAGAAACTCGATGAAGTCTACAATTTGCTCAAGGCTAGCAAGAACATCTCCGCCCTAAAGGAGTGAGGCTTTCCTCATTTGGTAAATGAGCTATGTGTGAGTAAGCTGGCATACTGGTACCAATGGGCTGGTTTAACCGGAGAGTTAATTCAAAAGAAAATTAGGGTAAGCTGCTAAGCCTTCTTAGTTAAAACGTGTTAGTCGTGGATGAGTGGTAACCCTTTCATCATCTCCGTCAACTCCTGTTCTACTTCTATAAGAGCTCATTTAAGACTTTTTAATTTTCATGTTATTATCTTTAATAATATATTTATAATATTATTACAAAAATAAAAAAAGCAAATTTTATGAGATTCTTATTGCCAATATCCTTTTTAGTATAGTTAAGAGAGAATAAGCCAAAGAACTTGTTAAAAGAAACACACAAAAGGACTTATGGGACTCTAAGACAGAAGTTCAACCATAGGTTCTATCGTTGCACAGTTGTAATTACGAAATGATCGTGACGTCATAGTTGTTATAAACCTTTATGGTTTTCTGAGCTCTAGACTACCCCTCATATGAGAGATGTAACCACAAATCTATAAGGGTAACCTCCGAAAGGAGGAAGTCAACGAATAAGTATTCTAGTGCTTCAATTCTTCCCCTTAGGGAGGTTCCTCGCTTATTCTCATTTGAGGGACAGTCAAGATGTTCAGAAAACCTTTCCTTCTCACGTATAGAATTTTTTTGCTTAAAAACTTTTTAACATCTCAACCCTTTTAGCTTTTCATCACTTTGTAAAACTTATAAACGAGAAATAATATTAACTGGTGGGTCACCAGTAACTGGTGGGGGTACATTTGCTATTCGATTTACATCCGAAAACAGAGTTAAAGGAGTTGTTCGGAAGAGAAAAGGAGGTACAATACATAAGGGAGCAAATAATTTCCAAAAATTGGATAATAATCGTGGACAAAGAGGGATAGGAAAGACTAGCGTCATGAAAGTCGCTATTAATGAGTTGAAAAAGAACGATAGGATTCACGGAATTTATTTGAACTTAAGGGGAGTTAAAACGTTGAGAGAATTGCTATCTTTACTGATCTCAGAGATAAATAGAAATAAATTGTTCAAACTATTAGACGTTAGTGTAAACTTCAACCTAGGTCCTTTGGGTATAGAGTTAAAGGGCGGTAAGCTAAACGTTCAAAGGAGTTTACTAGAACTTCTTCTGTCAATAAACCATGACCTAGTTATAGGATTAGATGAGGTACAAGAGCTCTCCTCAGTTACCAAGCCACTGTTGGACGTCCTAGGAAACGTCTTCATGAGCAACCCAAAGGTTAGGTTCTTATTCTCTGGATCTTACGTTGGCTTAGTAAAAGCTTTGCTAAATCCAAAGGAGGGTTCATCCTTATTGGGAAGACCACCTATCGAAATCAAGTTAAGGCCTTTTAACAAACAAGATTCAATGGAATTCTTAAAGGCGGGTATGGAGGAGCTAAACGTGGACTTCGAAGATGATGAAGCTGAGGAAGTAGTTAACAGATTAGATGGAGTAGTAGGTTGGTTAACGCTGTTTGGCAATAATTATGCTGTAAGAAAGCTTAGTTTTGATGATTCGTTGAAGATAACTATAGATGAGGGCAAGAAACTAATGCTAGAGGAATTGAACCATTTCCTAAAAGGCAGGAACAGGGAGCTATACTTAGCGACGTTATCCTCTATAAGAATCGCTAAGAGATGGAAAGATATAAAATTCGCTGTAACCGTGAGATTAAAGAGAGAGATTGATGATAAGGAGTTGAGCTCAGTACTTGAAGCCTTGGTAAACTACAATTTCATTGAGAAGGTAGGGGAGGGAGAGTACGCATTGGTAGACCCTATTTTAAGAGAAATGGACTTTCGTTTGTACTGACTTCCTCCCCGCCCTAAGGGCGAGGCTTCCTATTCCCTTTGTGACGAGGAACGTTTTAGGAAAGAAATAAAAAGGGAATTTTAAGCTAAAAACTAATTCTTCATGTGTGGATAATAATTTCATAAAAAATTTTATTCTCACTTAAGTTAGTATATTCCGAAAATAAATTGTAAAAGAATACCTTCAGCTACCTAGTCATTGTGTTTTAGTGCTAAGAAATCGAACCCACTCATCCACTCGTCCCAATAAATAACCCTAAAAATACTTTCCGTTATAAATAAAATTCAATTTATATCAAAATAACCAAATTATTATCCACACTTAAAAGCCAGTGAATAAGGATACATGATAAGGATTCTGTCTCGGTTTTTGGTAATAGATTAGTAGGGCTATAAAGTTTAAAACTAGCAAGCATGAATTTCACATAAGACTCAACAAGATACATGAAAGTATTCATCCACGATATTACTCGAAATCCATAAGCATTAATCAGAATAAAATTTTTATAAAAATAATAGGAACATCTTAGAGGACTTAGCAAAAAAGGTAGGTAAGTGGATTATGGAAGTAGCTAACTCACTAAACGTCTCTGCTATCTTCTTAGAAGACCTCAACGACATGATCAAGAGAGTGAAGGAACAGTCAGGGGAGTTCGAGATAAGCATTATCTAATGCAGTAACATAGCGTTCAGTATTGGATTAAATGGCAGGCTAAAAACACGGTCTAAAGGTAACATATGTTGATCTCCTACTCTTCTACTCATTACCCTAAGTGTGGTAATGAAATAGAGGAAGAAGGGTATAGCTACTATCTTTGTCTTAAGTGCGGTTATGAGAATGATAGGGATGTTATTGCAGTCATGAACCTTTATGGTTCTCTGA
>JAPNVD010000039.1 GCA_026627305.1 Sulfolobaceae archaeon | reverse complement strand
GAGGAAGAAGTGAGTGGGAAGAAGAGAGATGAGAGGGATTTTACGTGTTTTTTATATCTTGTTATCTACTTTGCAAGCAACACCCTCTTTATCATTAACTGATCAGTCTATTTATCACTACACTATTCTTAATGAGAGAAGGGAAAAAGTGAGACTTACCTAAAGCTGAGGGCTAATATGCTCAAACAAAACTAGACAAATAGTTAGACATATCACCACTTGCTGATTCTTTCAATATTTAACGTGGAGAATACCTTCTATTCTTCATTGACTTAATAAGTTATCATAAGAAAATTACGGTGAGTAAAAAACTTCACTTTGGGCGCTCTGAAAGTATCTTCCCTCATGTGAAAGCCGTCTCGTTTGGATAGACTGTGGCGAAGACTGTTATATTATAAGCCTCTATCTGCAACACTAGGCTATAATCCCACACATATTGAGGTAGGGTGAAGTTATAGATCAGGGGTTGTGGTAAGTATGGAGATGGAGAGACATAGTATTTTTTGCCGTTTATTTCACAGAAGGCTTCAATTTGTGATGTAATATTATACCATATACCACCCTTTGTATAATAAACAGCCTTTAAGACGTATTGGTCGCTCCCCCTAAACACCTCTAGATATGAACTCTTAGGGGTGGAGTTGAAAAAGATCATAATTGAGCCTCCGTTTATCTGATTGTCAACAACTTCTTGGTAGTCAAGACTTTTCACTGAGGGAGCTGAGTAGTCACTAAGTATATAAAAGAGTGGGACAAGCAAGAGGACTATTATTATCATAGCTATTATAAAACCTATATACTCAGACTGAGCCTTCTTAGTCATTTTAATCACCTTGCAATGGGTAATATTGCATATTATAGTTATAATAGATAATAATTTCCATAGGTTGATTGATTATAACATAAGCTGGCAAGTCAGGGAAATAATACGTAAAGGTCGTGCCGTTAGAGTAACTATATTGATATTCAACAGGACCGTAGTTTATGAGTTCGTTTTCAAGAAAGACCCCTGTTGGGCAAATAATGTACTTTCCCCCTATTATCCAGTATGAATTACCATAATCATACACAGTACCATTTAGGAATAAGACAAAGACAACGGATCCTGGCGGCGGCAGACCTTTATAACTTTTATAAATTGCACTTATTTCGACCTCATAGTAGTTGAAGTTATTCTGATACTTTACATAGATGGTGGGAGTAGTGGATGGATTCGGAGGTATGAATAGTATCATGGAAAACTGTGTGTAGGTCTTTCCGTTATATGTCGTATCTTCATAGACGTAATGGTATATAACCCCGTTGCTTTCGTTAGAAGTATCGTTAAATTGGTATGTATAGACAGTGAAGTTGATATAACCAGCGGGGACTGTGAGCTGAGTATTTCCCTCCACTGTATAGTTTTGTCCATCAAGGTTCACGGTTATTGGTACATTACTGTCAGTACTTTCAATGCAGATGGTTTCCTGTTGTATAAGCTCAGTATAGTTCGCAATAAGTACTACAGGAAAACCTTCAAGGGTTACCCTTATCCCTTGCGTATTAGTTGAGTTAACACTAGCCTTACCTAGAATAGCCCAGTTATGGAACACACCAGTTATTATCTGCCCTTTAGAGTTTTCGTAATAGACGTACATAGGTACAGTAGCCTCAAAGGTGCCCGTAATGTTAGGGAACTCTGTGGGGACAGTATAGTTCTTAAAGGAATTACCGTAAATGTTAGTTGTGACGTTTGTTGAAACAGAGTACACTGCACCATTTGTATATATCTGTGCTAGAATCTCAACACCCCCTTTCCCCGAAATACCATAAGGTCCTATGGCAGAACCTGGAGTAAGGAAAAACAAATTGCCTAAAGACGTGACTATTATTATAGGGTGTCCATTGGTGTAGCTGGGGAGTTGAAGCGATTCACCCTGAGAGATCACTAGCGGGTATTTAAAGGTGGTTATGTTTTCCCAAATCCCCGTGCTTGAAAGGTATAGTATCCCTACTATAGTTAAGTTTGATGGAGGTTCAAAAGTTCCATTTGTGTACTCCAAGTATATGATTGAGCCATTGTAATAGATTGCAGGATGTCCTGTCTCTATCTGTGACTTCTGCAAGTTGTGAAGATAGACATAGTTGTTCTGAATTGTAGATATGGCTGAACTGTTCTGAGACACAGCACTCAAGTAGAGCATAACTGGTACAAACAGTACTAATATCAACATTAAGAGGATAAGCATTGATATTGAATTGGAGAGCCCTCTCATACTTTAACCACCTCAACCATTAAGAGGTTGCCCACCATACTCCCACTCCTGATCATTTATAATTAAAAGTGGAGTGTTAACGGTGATTGTCCCATAATTTCCATAATAAGTTCCAACAAAATATGTATTTGAACCAAAAGCATTATAAACGATCACCTGTTGTGGACAAGACATTAAACCATAGTATTTCTCGCCGTTAATAAAGAATGTACCATTTAATTGGTTTAAATAGTCTAACTGAAACACTAGTGTAGTGCCTTGCTTAAAGTAAATCCTCTCTGGGACAAAATTCTTTATAGGCCCTAAACCTATTGAAATTCCATTTACCCCTACCTGTAATAATTGTCCTGCTATATCACCTAAATCAGGGGTAGAGTTATAGCTCTGGCTAACTCCAGAAGGAAAAGTAAAATAGTTCTTTACCACAACTAAATAATAGTTAACATAAGGCTTATAATTTCCGTAAATTATACCACTGCTGTTCACGAAAACCTCGTAAGTCCCAACTACTGATATCTTAGATGTGCTAGTACTTAATCCCGTGAACTGGTAACATGTTATTTGTCCTCCCTCTAAGCCGTATTTATATCCATTTGACGGACCGAAGTAGCTACTAGTATAATTAAAGGTAATATTATAGTACTGTGGGAACTCAATTATATGGTAACCTAGCGTCAAAGTTAGAGTTATACCATTTGGACCTACTTCATATAATTTATTATCGACGTAAACAGGTATAGTATCGTTAAGCGGGGTCAGAGTTACGCCGTTGCCCTCATTTATAATTGTGTTAGTGCCTAACGGTATGTTACTAGGCATTATCGTCACCTGGAACTTCTGCAGGTAAGCCTTATAGACGATAGTAAGGACTAGGGGACCAGTGACGGTGAAAGTCGTGCTCAAAGAGTTGGTTGGCGAGGCAAAAGTACCATCCCCCACTAGAGTCCAGTTCTGGAAACTAGCAGTTAATCCATATTGTGGTACAAAGATGGGCGAACCGTTTTTATCTGCTATGGCATATGTTCCAGGTGTTAAATAAAAGATTTGAGGTGTTAAGAAGTAGTTCACAGTACCTCCGAGGGTCACCTGGATTGGTATTGGTAATATCTTGCTTCCATTTATCAAGAACGATGTCACATAAACAGGGACCTTACCTGCAGGCCCTGATATCGAAACAGTGGTCACAGAGGTATTTGGATTAAGGAAGAAAATGTTACCCTCTGACGTCACCAGCAGGAGTGGATAGTTGAACACATAGGAAGGTAGAGGAATGGTAGTGTTCGTAGTGACCGTGAGGTATTTGCTCAGTATTGGAACCCAGGACTGACCGTTAAAGTAGTAAATCTGGGTTATGTTGAAGTTCACAGGTATGCTTGTGTATAAGAAAATAAGGGATGGGTAAGGGTTGTTAGTAGAATTATAGTAGATGTTTGGGTTCCCCCTATACACCTGTTCCTGCTGGTATTTCTGCAGCTGTTGATAAAGAGTACCTGCGGTGAGCCCTTGACTACTATAAGAGGGAGCTGAATTGAAGATGAGAAATGCTGGAACTAGCACTACTATTAACATTATAAGTAAAATGAATAGGAATATAGCAGTAGAGATAGCCTTCATGTTGTGGATGGCACCCCCGTGAAACTATAACCTACCCTAAACCAATAACCGCCATAGTTGTATAACACCCATATTACCAGTATATCGCTGTTACTGCTAATTCCCTGTATATTTACAGTTACCGGTGTGTTCATCGGTACCACATATACAGTTACTGGGGAGCTATAGATTACCTTACCGTTGATTTGGTAAATCGGTGAGGTTATCTCGACAGAAGTTGCTTTATTCCCGTTTGGCAGATAAACGGTGAAAGTTGGTGTAGAAGTAGGAGCAATAATACCGACGCTTGGCTCCAACGAAGAAGGTGCTACAAAGGCTAATATTGCAACACTACCACTCATAGATGGGTTATAGAATTCTATTACTGCACTCCCACTGCCACCATTAGAGATGAATAGGGGTCCAACAGATATAGTGGAAGATGAGCTCACCAGGTTAGCCTGTTGTTCAGCAATGCTTAGAGCTTCTGTGGGTAAGAAGTAATAAATCATATATACAAAGAGACCTAAACCTATCACAACAACTGCAACAACTATTATCAACTCTTCTATTATAGATGGCATAACCTATTAATAGCTAAGGAAACTTTATAATATAAATCTATCTTAAAATATATTTGGTTTAAGATGCCATCATCGTCAATTCCTAATTTTATGCTAGTAATCGTGACCCTACTTATAGCTATATCAGCGTTTGTTGCCTTCTCTCTTTATACCTCATTTGTTTCCGTAAAAACCTTAGGTCAAGAATACGTCATTGGACTGTCTAAATCAGTGCAGATATCGCTCTCACCACCAACATACTCAGGGATCCCTCCAGGTTATAACTACTTTAACGTTTCTTTCTTATTATCTATCACCGCACCCCTAAAGTATATAACTGTTATACCTTTTGTCGCCCCTTCTTCAGTAAATCCATCAACTGCTACACCATTAAATCAACAGAACGCCACATTGAACTTCTCCACACCAAATGGATATAAAGGCGTGAGGAGCTTTAGGCTCTCTGCAACTGTCTACCTACCCCAAGGAAACCAGTACCTTACTACCTTAAACAACGTTTATGCATATAATGTGTCAGCGAATTCTACTTATGTGCTGTTTTCTACGCTTAAGAATGGACAGCTTGTGTATCTGTGGGTGCTCTTTTACTATGAGGGGAAGTGGTATAGGCTTGACTTCACCTATGTCAACCCGTTCTCTGCAGGCATAGGGCTTTACGCGTTGAGCGGTAGTGGTCTATACAATAGTGCAAACCCACCCGGTGCTAAAGCCCCCCACTATGTGACAACACAGAAAGGCTTTATGGTAGGTCTCTGGTTCGAGCCCATAGCCTCTATTAGCAAGCCTATAACAATATTAAATGTCACGATTACGGTTACTGGACAGGGAAAGCCACCGTTTGGGATAATAATCAACCAAACAGGCTCTCAAGAAGGCGGAGTTGATTTAGTAGCCTCGGTGATACAGCTAAACGGAAATGGAGGATATAGTGTTGTATCTAAGGCAACTATTGCCTCAGACCTAACTCTAGATAATTGGTACTTCCTCAACTTCAGTTTTGGATCCCAGCTTGGACTATCACGGGAGGTAGAGATAACAGTATTTAACCAACAGGGAGAGAAGATAACTCAGAATCCAACCATACTGAGCATTGGAGAAGAGACAAACGGTTATGTCGCCAATTTCACATTCGGCTCCAAAAGACCTACTGTAGCTTTAATTTCACAGGCGTTCTTCGTCAGCTTACAGTCGGAGAACGGCATTAACGCCTTCTATGATGCTTCAAACACCGTGTTAGAAAATGGCTATAAATACGACAACAGTGAAACGCTCTATAACATAATAAGTGGTGCAGACAACGAGCTCTATGCCATAGGTTATTGGTATTTCATGTACGCCAGCTATCCTCCTCCAACTCAGATAAGCGGGATCTTATGGTATTGGTCAAGTAATACTCTCTACACGGCCACAATACCTGAAATTGGACAGAACACATATGTTCTAGTATAAAGGAAGAGAGGGAAAAGCTGTAACCTTTTACAGAACTAAAACAACAAACAAACGATATATAAATAAAATAAGCACTTCTTTCACGCTACACCCAAACCCTTAAGGATAAGAAAAGCTATTGGTGGCACTCTTATGAAATGACCTAATATAAGACCAGCGACATAACTACCTATAAGGGCTATCAGACCTGTACCTATTTGCTCGAAAGCCCCCCTCCATTTCGGTAGCCCTGTATACTTAGAAGCTAAGGAGCCGAAGAATCCTAATGTTAAGATAACTATTGCTAATGCTATTATTATTGCTAAGTTAAAGTTGTAAGGTATGAACTCTCCAGCTATAAACGGAATAATGGGTAATAGTCCACCAAATATTAGGTATAATGACATTAGGAAACCTAGCTTTACTGGCGACTGAAACTCTTCAGGAAAAACCCTTAACTCGTTCATCAACATCTCATCTAAAACCACGTCTTTATCCTTCATTAGGAAGTCCGCTATCTTCTCAGCTGCCTTTTTGCTAAACCCCTTTTTCATATAAAAAGATATCAGCTCCTCCCTCTCTTTTTCTGGGAAGTGATGTATCTGGTATTTCTCCTTCTTTATCTCGTTATCTATAACCTGCATCCTCACCCTAGTGGAGATATACTCCCCTATACCCATAGAGAACGCCTGACCGATTGTGGCTATCAGACCCACTATGACCACAGCTAAGAAGTCGTGAGAAAACCCAGCTGCCCCTAAGACTATTGATCCAACGCCTATTAGACCATCTTGTATCCCAAAGACCTTTGTCCTAAACACGTCTGCCTCATTAATGTAATGGACGATCTCTCCTTCGCCCTGCTCTTTTCCCTTCTCCATAATTTTAGCCTCCATTTACTAGGTTTAAAACATTTCTTGGATTACGATAAGACGAAAAGAGAAGAAATTATTACCATGCCAAAGTGACGAGTAGCAAATCAACTATCTACGAAAATTTATATATTAATAAGCTACCTCAATCTGACTTCCTCCCCGCCATAAATGGCGAGGCTTTCCTCACTTAGTAAGTCTCTAAGAGGTCTCATTTTGTCCTTGATTATAACATTTCTTTTATTTCTCCTCATTAAAGTCTTTCTATGAGCAAGAGGAAGGTAAGGTTATAATAAGTAATGTATATGCACTGTTACTTTCTCACTTGGATGTGTAATCGCAAACGCTTCCCACCTGTGAGTAAGTCCCTTAAATAAAATAGCCCGTATAGGTATTATCAACAAGAAGATTTAACTTGAGACGCAGTTAATATTATAATCTACTTATATAGTCTATTATGATAAAATAGTCATTATCTGTGCTATAGAGGGGTTTTTACCTTTATGCTATTAGACAATGTCTACTAATCAGTAAATCAAGTTTACTATTTTTCAATAGTTCTCATTATTTTGTTAATAGTAATGATAGCTAATATATACTATCATTGATATTTTTCAATCATGCGATATAGCCTAAAGGCCTAAAATTTTATCAACTTACTATAGTCTCTTCAACACTCATTAACTTTAGCCCTTAAATTTTGACTATTAACTCCTATCGCTTACATTAGCACGCTTAGAGCTTAACCATTTAATGTTACAACGATCTGTTACAAAAGGTCTATGATTAGAGTACTGCCGTTTAAATAGAAAGCTCATCCGAAGATAGGTGTAATTGAAGTGATGCAGACTTGAGCCTGGAATTCTTGAGCTTGGAGGTAGTCACGCTAGAACACGTCGATATATTTATGTGATTGTAACTGATTATATCGTACAACAATTCCTTCTCTCTTTTAGTTATTAATCAACTTATCATTACTCCTACTTACATAGTTAAAAAAACCTTGTTCCTATAATAAAAAATGACTCAGTTACTTAACGATAGAATACAATTAATGTTACAGTATTTCACACTATTAACCTTTTTGTCTTCATCCACTTCATTTTTGATTAAACTGTTTATTAGTAGCCTTACATGCTTACAGGCTCTCCTTCTGAACATGAAATCTTCACAGCTACAGGAATAGCCTAAGACTGAGTTCCCGTCCTTTAGGTATAGCTGAGTGAAATGATAGCCGTTCCTACTACTACTTTTCACTAATGCTAATATGAATTCTGAATCGCGGTGAACAACTATAACGTCGTACTTACTACTACTAGATAACTTTACTAGAACCACGAATTAAGGATATCTTATTAAAAATAGGTGAGTAAATAGAAACTAACTACTAATAGTTACTGACTTACTTCCAGCCTTGAAGGGCGAGGATCTCTTTAACTTTGTAATTTGTTATATGAGCATCGTTCTCATAAAAATTTTTATACTGCCAATAAACAAGTTTATGACTAGTGGAATAAGAATGTTAAAGGCTACGAGGAGGAGTAAGAAGGGTCTTAGCGGTGCTATAACTGCCCTCATCTTAGTAATTGCTAGCGTAATAATAGCGTTGATAGTGGTACTATACGTCTTTGGTCTAATACCTGGCTTAACATCATCAACGACACAAGTAACACAGATAGGACCAGCATATTTGTATGAAAGTAATGGCGATTTGATCCTTAATGCCACGCTGTCAGTAGGATCTAAAGTTGAAGTTATAGGTATGGTAGTGGCAGGATCATCACTGTCTGCTCAATCAGTATATATTGTTAGTAATAATCAAGCGACGCTGACCCCAGGTCTGATCGGTGGTACAGCTTCATATCAAATGATATTTACGGCCTCCTCTATTCCTAAACTCGCAGTAGGCCAAACATATACTGTTGAGTTAGTACTGTCAAACGGTGTTACGACTACAATTAGTGCAACATACATAGGTAGTACTTAATAAAAAGACAAGTATAGGAAAAGAAGAAAAGAGGAGAAACGTGTCTAAGTAAACAATGTTTTTTACTTCACTCTTTCTCCCTTCAAGGTAAGAGTAAGAAAGAGGGAACATTACTTGCCTTTATCTCTCTTCATGGAGTTTAAAGAGTAAGCCTAATTAAAGCGGAATGATTAATATATTGAGTGGTTAAAGTAGTTGTTGACCTTGGCTATAGTTCCTTTAGGCTCTCAGTCTATGACATAGCTAAGCCTGGGGGTTTTAGGAGTCTATATACTGATA
>JAPNVD010000029.1 GCA_026627305.1 Sulfolobaceae archaeon | reverse complement strand
ATATTGATAATAAAATAGCAGAATTGCAAATGGAGTTAATGAAATTAAGGTTACAATCTAAGATAGGAACGTTGAAAAATACGTCATCTATAAGAAATACTAGGAGGGATATAACTAGGCTAATAACTATAAAAGCCGAGATGGAAAAAGCATCGAAATCAAAGTCAAATGAATCCAAGCTATAATTTTGCATCTATTACTTTTATAATTTTTCTATATTTTTACTATAATAACATTTTTATCTGGGCTCTGCTTTCGTTTTCTCATGAAATTTCTTGATGTGATAGGTTTCAAAGTGAAGATTTTATCTCATTCTGATTTTAACCTAATAGGTATATCAGGAGAAATAGTATACGAAACCCAAAAATTTCTAATTATAAAAAAGGACAACGGAAAGGAAATAATGGTCTATAAGCCAAATGGGGTCTTCCTTTTATCGTCGCAAGGAAAATCTTATATTATACGAGGGGACAAACTGCTAGGTAAACCTTGGAAAAGGTCAAAAAAGATTAGGTGATTTTATGAAGTTCTCAGAAGTAAAAGAGGTAGGCGTACCGGGGGTATCCGTTCCCTCAAATAAATGTCAAGATAATAACTGTCCCTATCATGGAACTTTAAGAGTTAGGGGCATGATAGATGAAGGGCTTTTAGTGAAATACAGAGCAAGGAACATGGGAGTCGTAGAGAGAGAATATCTTTATTATAATAGTAAGTACAAGAGGTATGAGAAAAGGAGGAGCAAGATCCACGCTCATATTCCTCCATGTCTAGACGTTAAAGAGGGAGATAGAGTTATAATTGGCGAGACTAGACAGCTAGCTAAATCTATATCATTTGTAGTTTTAGGAAAGAGGTGAAATAAATGTCGGAGAAGCTTCAAGTATTAGGTTCGAGAAAAGGTCTAACACCAGCACTGCAACATATGTCGGAGGTAACTGTAGCTGACAATAGCGGAGGAAAATTAGCTATGATAATTGGAGTTTATGGCTATCATGGTGTTCTAAGAAGGGTACCTTTTGCAAATATAGCAGATCTAGTTATGGTTTCAGTGAAAAAGGGATCTCCTGAAGTTAGGAAACAGAAGTTTAAGGCTGTAGTTATAAGACAGCGTATGCCATTTAAGAGGCCAGACGGAACGTGGATTTCATTTGAAGATAACGCTGTTGTTATTGTAAATCCAGATGGTACTCCGAAGGGAACTGAGATCAGAGGTCCAGTGGCTAGGGAAGCTGCTGAAAGATGGCCAAAAATAGCTAGCCAAGCTACTATTGTAATTTAAGGTGAGAACTTTATGGTTTCTTCAAAACCATCAAAACAGAGATCTGAGATTAGAAATGCTCCTTTACATAGAAGGAAAAACATGTTAGTTGCACCAGTGACAGATGAAATTAAGTCCCAACAAGGAATTGCCAGGATAAGCATAAGGAAAGGAGACACAGTGAAAGTAACGAGAGGTCAGCATGTAGGAACTGAAGGAAAAGTGGCAGTTATTGATACTAGAACTGGAAGAATAGGCATTGAAGGCTTATCAAGGAAGAAGGTTGATGGAACTCCAGTTTATGTAATGATTCATTCCTCTAAGGTTATGATAACTAAGCTTGATATGGGCGACAATAGGAGGAGAGAAAGCATAGAGAAAAAGGCTTCTGAGAGGAAGAAAACTTTAGAAAGGGAGCAAAAGACTTCTACGAGTTAAAAGGTGAAAAATAGTGGTACATTTTACTCGATTTGAGGCTCCTGGATTTCTTGCTGTGAATAAGAAGGAATATAAATGGGTGGTAAGACCATCTCCCGGTCCTCATAGGGCGAGATTTAGCGTTCCTTTAGCTGTAGTACTTAGAGATCAGCTAAAAGTTGCGACTTCTATAAAGGAAGTAAAAGCTATAGTTTCGCAAGGAAAAGTTCTAGTTGACGGAAGGATAAGGAAGGATTATAGATATCCTATTGGTATCATGGATGTGATAGCTATTCCATCAGCATCGCTTTATTTTAGAGCAATGCCACATCCCACTGATTATATAACTCTTATTAAGATTACTTCAGAGGATGCCACTTATAAGTTAGTTAAAGTAGTTAATAAGACAACTTTAACGGGGAAGAGAACTCAACTTAATTTGGATGACGGAAGAAATATTCTAGTTAATGAGGAGAAAGCCAAGTCAATTCGTACTAGGGATACTTTGAAAATAGAACTTCCAAGTCAGAATATAATAGGTCATTTGGAGATGAAGGAGGGTGCATATGGAATAATAACTGGAGGTAAAAACGTAGGCGCACATGGAAATATTTCCTCAATAAAGAAAGCTCAATACAAAGTTGATGCCTATTCTTTAGTTACTGTGGAGAATCAGGCCGGATATAAATACGAAACTAACTTAAAGAATGTAATGGTTATAGGAGAGGAAAAACCTGAAATAAGGCTTGAGTAGAATGGCAGAGGCTCAAATTCAAACTCAAAATAAAATGCGTCAAATTAAATTGGAGAAAGTTACTGTAAACATAGGCCTAGGAGAGTCTGGGGAGAGATTGCAGAAGGCATATCAATTAGTTCAGGAATTGACAGATGTAAAGCCAGTATATACTAGGGCCAAGAAATCTATAAAAGAATTTGACGTGAGGAAGGGGACTCCTATAGGAGTTGCCGTAACGTTAAGAGGAAAGAAAGCTGAGGAATTTCTTGCTAGGGTTCTTCCAGCAATAAATAATAGGATTAAAGATACTAGCTTTGATAGATATGGTAATGTGGCATTTGGTGTATCTGAGCACGTAGTAATTCCTGGTACTCATTACGATCCTGATATAGGTATATTTGGTTTAGATGTTGCTATAACGTTCATAAGGCCTGGCTATAGAGTGGCGAGAAGACAGCGTAAGTCTGCTAGAATACCTAAGAGGCATAGAGTTACTAAAGAAGAAGTCATAGATTATTTAAAGCAGAAGTTTGGTGTTACAATAATATCGGGTGAATCATAATGGGCAAATTCAAACCTCCAGCAGAAAGAAAGTACGGAAGAGGAGTTCAGTATTGCCGCAGATGTGGAAGCACAGATTCAGTTATTCAGAAATATGGGATTTATCTTTGCCGTCAATGTTTTAGGGAAGTATCTTCTGAGCTAGGTTTTAAGAAATATTGGTGATGCCAAGTGGTGATGGTTAATCCTCTCTCGAATGCTCTAACTACGATATATAACAATGAGGCAAGAAGGCATAATCAGGCCATAATAATGCCAGGTTCAAAATTAGTTATAAATGTACTCAGAGTAATGCAAAAAGAAGGATATATAGGCGAATTTGAGCAAATAGATGATGGTAGATGGAGTAAGGTAGTCGTCCAGTTACTTGGGCGTGTAAATAAGTGTGGTCCCATAACGCCAAGATATTCTCTATCATATAGGGACATGATTAGTTTGCCAGACCATGTAAGAAAATATTTACCATCTAAAGAAATAGGAATAATTATAGTATCGACTTCAAAGGGCATAATGTCACACAAGTTGGCAGCAGCCAATAAGTTAGGTGGTGTAGCTCTAGGCTACGTGTTCTAAAAGGTGAAAGTCATGCAGTCAATAGTTGTAAAGGAAGAAATAGAGATTCCGTCTGGAGTGCAAGTTAAGATAGACGGTAAGAAAATAACGGTTAATGGTAAAAAAGGTCAGATTGAGAGAGACTTTTCCTTTGCTAAGGAGATAGAAATATCCATGGTTACAAATAAAGTAATTTTAATGTCGACCTTCCTAAACAGAAGGGAAAAGGCTCTTATATATTCTGTTAAGAGGCATATCTTAAATATGATTGAAGGCGTAACTAAAGGCTACCGTTATTCTTTGAAGATAATATCAACTCACTTTCCTATGAGCGTGAAAGTTGTTGGAGATGAAGTTCAGATAACTAACTTGATAGGAGAAAAGGACATAAGGAGGGTTAAGATATATCCCGGAGTTAAAGTGACAGTAAAGGGGGAAGATATAACTGTAGAAGGCATAGATTTAGAAAAAGTTTCTCATGTTGCTGCAAATATAGAGACGCAGTCTAAGATAAGGGGTTTTGATAAGAGAGTATTTTCGGACGGTATCTTTTTGTATAAAAAAGAGGTGTTAAGTTAAAATGGTTTCAAAAGTACTTTCCGCAAGGAGAAAAATTCAAAGATTAAGGTCAAAGTCAAGGAATAACATACCAGACTTTGTTAGGTACGACGCAGATAAATATTTTAGATTAGAAAGGCAGGAATCGTGGAGGAAACCAAGAGGAAGGGATAACAAATCAAGGCTAAAGATAAGAGGTTTTCCTCCGTTAGCGCAACCTGGATATAGAAAACCTAAAGAAGTTCGTAATCTTCATCCCAGTGGTTTAGCTCCAGTGTTGGTTAGTAACTTAAAAGATCTAGATTCCTTACAATCAAAGGCCAATCAAGTGATAGTTATAATTTCCAGTAGCGTTGGACTTAAAAAGAGGCTTGAAATCATAAAGAAAGCTAGAGAACTTAATTTAAGGCTAGCTAATGGTGGTGTTTATGAGTAATTTAAAGGTACAAAAGAGAATAGCCGCAAGTATAACAGGAGCAGGTACAAGTAGAGTCAAAATATTGCCAGATTTCGCGGACGAGGTGGCAGAATCTTTAACTAGGTCTGATATAAAGTCCTTAATAAAAGATGGAAAAATAATAATTGAAAGAAAGAAGGGTATAAGCTCTGGGAGAAGGAAGCTAAGAAGTTACAAGAAGCATAAGAAAAGTGAAGGGAAAGGCTATGGCAGTAGAAAAGGCAGGAAAGGAGCGAGGAGAGAAGACGAGTGGGTTAATAAAATTAGAAAAATAAGAAGATACTTAAAGTGGCTAAGAGACAATGGAATAATAGATAGTCATACTTATAGAAAATACTATATGAAGGCAAAAGGAGGAGTGTTTAGGAGTCTGGCCGACGTTAGGACAACCTTAAAACAGCAGGGTATAATAAAAGGTGACTCTCAATGAGCAAGGGCGCCAATTATAATTTAAAGTTTAGACGGAGGCAAGAGGGTAAGACAAACTATTATAGACGTTACGTTTTCGTCTCTACTAGCGCTATAAGGGAAGTAGTGAGGCTTACTAATCAACATATTGTAGTGCAGTTTTATGATATTGACCCTAAAGGGGATAAAGTACTAGCATCCGCACATTCAATAGAGTTAGTTAAGAAGTTCGGTTGGAAAGGTGATACTGATAATACATCAGCCGTATATCTTACGGGTTATCTAGCTGGTAAAAGGGCAGTTAAGGTAGGACTAAAGTCCGCAGTTTTAGATATAGGCATGTTTAAAGCTATAACTGGTTCTAGGATATTTTACGCAGCTAAAGGTTCAGTTGATGCGGGGCTAGAGATTCCATTGGGTGATGTACAAATAATAGAGGAGAGAATACGCGGCGAACATATAGCAGAATATGCTTCTAAATTAGAGCAAGAAAATCCAGAGATTTTCAATAAGCTTTTTTCAAGGTACTTAAAGAGGGGATTGAATCCTAAGGATCTTCCCTCTCATTTTGAGGAAGTTTTTAATAAGATAAAAGAAAACGGTGGATGAAAATGGCAGAGGAAGTACCAGTTTCTAATTTAGATGAGTGGACACCTAGGACGAAGTTGGGCCAGTTAGTAAAGGAGGGTAAAATTTCCTCCATAAAAGAGATATTTGATAGGAATTATAAGATAACCGAACCTGAAATTATAGAGGCTCTGTTACCTAAATTAAAGTACGAAGTTGTAGACATAAAGATGGTTCAGAAGCAGACCGATGCAGGAGAGATTTCCAAATATAAGGTTTTAGTAGTTATGGGGAACTATGATGGATATGTTGGAATAGGCCTAGGAAAAGCAAAGCAATTGAGAGTAGCGATACAGAAAGCAGTAAGAGACGGAAAGCTGAACATCATTCCAGTAAGAAGGGGATGTGGAAGTTGGGAGTGTACTTGCGGCGAATCTCATAGTTTGCCTTTCAGAGTTAGCGGTAAGTCGGGTAGCGTGAGCATTGAGTTGCTACCAGCACCAAAAGGAACAGGTCTAGTTGTAGGTAAGACTTTAAGCATACTGCTTAATTATGCTGGTATAAGAGATGCATGGTCATTTACAAGTGGAGAAACTAGAACAACCGAGAATTTTATCAGGGCTGGATACGCTGCGCTATATAATACCTACAACTTCGTTACTTCAACAGATTGGGCTAGGAGGAGGTGAAAAAAGTATGAGCAATCTCATGTTGATTATCAGGTTGAGGGGATCAGCTGGTTCTCCTTGGTTTATAGAGGAGACACTGAGAAATCTTAGGCTAAGCAGAGTATTTAATGCAATGTTGTATCCAGACACCAGTTCTTTAAAAGGTATGCTAATAAAGGTGCAGCCTTATGTAACTTGGGGGGAACCTTCGGATGAAGTACTATCAATGTTGCTTTCTAAGCTTAAGCCTAAGGGCAAGACCATTGAAGAGGCTCTGAAGTCTGTTGGAGTTGAGAATACATCCAACCTTAAGCAAGCTATACTGGAAGGCAAGATAAAGTTACATGAGCTAGATGATATCTTCTCTTTGCCGCTAAGGCTGCATCCGCCTAGGGGAGGTTTCAAGGGCAGCGTGAAGAGACCTTTCAAAGATGAAGGAGAATTTGGCTACAGGGGACAAAAGATTAATGAACTAGTTAAGAGGATGATCTAAGCATGACAGTTAGAGTAAGTAAAAAAAGCAGGAAAATGAGAGGGTCAAGGACCATGGGCTGGGGTCTCAGAGGCCAGCACAGGGACAGAGGTGTAGAAGGAGGAAGACAGATAGGAATGAGTAAGGATAAATGGTCTTGGGTAGTAAAATATGGGAATGGATGGTATGGAAAGCATGGTTTCGTAAACCCTACAACTATTCAAATTAAAGCAATTAGTTTAAGGCAGTTAGACGAAATGATAAGAAATGGTCATATAAAGGTTGAGGAAAACGAAGGAAAGAAATTCGTTGATCTTTCCAAGTTTGGATACGATAAGCTATTAGGAGGAGGGAAGCTAAGTGTTCCTCTTGTTATAAAGGTAGAGAAATCATCTAAAAGTGCCGTAGAAAAGGTAAATGAAGTAGGAGGACAAGTAATATTAGGTACTACCTCATAACTTTTTTTGAGTTTTAATGTCATTCGTGGATGTTCTGGCAAAGCTTGGTCAATTCTTACCTGCGACGGCAAAACCTAAGGCAAAGCCATCTTTAAGTCAGAAACTTTTGTGGACGATAGTTGCAGTTGTAATTTATCTGGTGATGGCATCAACGCCTTTATACGGAATTCAAGCAACTAGTTTTAACAATTTCTTGCTGGAGCAAGTGATTTTTGCCTCAACTACAGGTACGTTAGCACAATTAGGTATAGGACCTATTATAACGGCTGGTTTGATAATGCAAATATTGGTAGGATCTAAATTAATTAATATAAATCTGAATAATGAAGATGATAAAGCAAAGTTTACTGAAGCTCAGAAGGGTCTAGCCTTCATTTTCATTTTAATAGAGTCGTTACTTTTCGGGTATGTTTTAACTAGAAGTTCAACTTTTACAGGATCACTTTTAGTTGTTGTTTCTGCTGTGACTGCACAGCTAATAGTAGCAACCTATATAATTCTCATGCTAGACGAGTTAGTTCAGAAAGGATGGGGATTAGGATCAGGAGTAAGTCTCTTTATAATGGCAGGAGTACTTAAAATTATGTTCTGGGATATGTTTGGAATAGTAAATGTGAGCTCTCAGAATTTACCTTTGGGATTTTTCCCCACGCTACTTTCCACAATAGCTTCTGGAGGTAATATATTAAACGTGATTGTAGATACTAGTAAGCCTTTCCAACCAGATCTAGTTGGTCTAATAACCACTATTTCCTTGATATTTATTATAGTCTATCTGACTACTATGGTAATAGAAATTCCAGTTACTTCTCAAAAACTAAGAGGCATTAGGAGAACTATACCATTAAACTTCCTTTACGTAAGTAGCATACCAGTTATATTTGTAAGTGTTTTAGGCTCTGATATAGAGCTCTTCTCGTCGATATCATCCTACGTATCCCCTTCAGTAGCTGGAATTCTAAATAACATAGACTCATTGTTCTTCTTTCCACCTCCAAACACTACGATACCTCATAGCATATACTCAGTAGTGCTAGATCCTTTAGGAGCATTAGAGTACTCAATAGTATTCATAGTGTTATGTGTAATCTTCGGTATTCTGTGGGTAGATGTAGCGGGATTAGATCCAACTACTCAAGCAAGGCAATTAGCTGATGCTGGAATAGAGATACCTGGTATGAGGAGCAATCCAAAGATAATTGAAGGAATACTTGCAAAGTACATTTATCCTTTGGCTTTCTTCAGCTCCATAATAGTGGGAGTTATTGCTGTAGCTGCTACTCTGTTAGGAGCATATGGGACTGGAGTAGGAATACTTTTAGCTGTGGTGATTGCGGTTCAGTACTATAATTTATTAGCCTATGAGAGGTCTTTAGAGATGTATCCTTTATTAAAGAGAATAATAGGGGAGTGAATATGAAAGTAGGTATCGTAACCGGTATTCCGGGTGTAGGAAAAACAACAGTAATTTCTAGAGCTTCAAAACTATTAACTGAAAAAAATATACCATTTAAGATAGCTAATTATGGAGACTATATGCTAAATACTGCTATAAAAGAGAAATATGTTGAAAATAGGGATCAAATGAGAAAATTGCCAGTAGAGAAGCAAAAGGAACTACAGACACTCGCTTCAAGAAGGATAATAGAAGATTTCTCAGAGTTAGGAAATAATGGAATAGGACTTGTTGATACTCATGCCGTAATAAAGACTCCCTCTGGTTATCTTCCTGGACTTCCTAAGTACGTAATCGAAGTTATAAATCCTAATGTAATATTTTTATTAGAGGCTGATCCTAAATCTATACTAGATAGGCAGAGGAGAGATCAGAACAGATCAAGATCTGACTATAGTTCGGAGGAAGTTATAAATGAAGTTATAAGTTTTGCTAGATTCGCTGCAATGTCCTCAGCAGTTCTAGTTGGAGCATCGGTTAAGATAGTACTCAATGAAGAAGGAAATTGTATAAAGGCAGCGAATGAGATTATAGGTTCGCTATTATGATCACTGGGATCGAAGGAATAAGTTTAATATTAATCATTTCCTTTTTTTCTAATTTCTTTCTATATTTAATTTATAGGATATTTCTAAAAAATAGAATGGATTCTTTGTTAGGCAAGATTCGTGCATATGAAGAGAGAGTAAATGAGATATCCTCTTCAAAAAGGAGGGAAAGAATTTCTAAGAAAGTTTCAAAAGAAGTGGAAGGCTACATGTCATCCTTGAGAAGCTACGTTATGATGCAATCTCTTTTTCTCGTAATTCTTTATATTATAGATTTATTTATAGTCTTTGGTTATTTCTACTTCAATTTAAGCTTTCCAGTCTATATTCCTCTCTTTACTATCAAGTCTAATTCTAACATAGTAATACCTGGAGGTTCATTATGGGAGTTCATCGCGTCTTATTTTGTATTCACGTCGTTATCCCTTAGGTCAAATTTAAAAAGGTTCTAATTTTCATTTATTTTATGCCTAAGCCTTACTTGAGATCAAGATCAATTTCTAAAATAAAAGTTAGAACGCCAAGTGGAAAAGTAAACGTGCATTATGAATCAAGGAAGAATTCTACCCCTAAATGTAAATGCGGTAACACCTTGAACGGAGTTAAAGATAATTTCCATAAACATTCAAAGTTAGAGAAGAAGGTTAATAGGCCCTATGGAGGAACGCTTTGTCACTCATGCCTTGAAAGATTAATAAAGAAATCATATAGAGGAAGTTTATGATTATTACCATAAGCGGCCCTCCAGGTAGTGGAAAGACCAGCGTCGCTAAGATTATAGCTAAAGACATTTCAGCCGATTTAGTTTCTGCAGGTTCTATATTTAGGAAGATGGCTAAGGAAATGGAGATAGATATTCTGCAGCTTAATAAAATAGCAGAAAAGGATTTTTCGATAGATAGCAAATTAGATAACGAAATTTTAAATCAAATTTTAGAAGCTAGAAAGTCCATGAAGAATATTATAGTTGAGTCTCATATAGCAGGATGGCTTTTCAAGGAATATTCTGATCTTTCATTTTACCTTAACGCTCCGCTGAGGGAGAGGGCTAGGCGGATATCGATAAGGGATAAAACGACGTACGAGGAAGCTCTACTTGAAATTATGCGCAGAGAATATAGCCATTATACAAGGTTTATGCTTTACTATGGAATAGACATTACTGACATATCTCTATTTGATTTATCTCTAAATACATCCAAATTATCCCCTCAGGAAATAGCTAACCTTTTAGAACAAGTTATTTCACTTTCGTTTAAGACAGTCTAGTTTGAAGATCCCATATTAATCTGATCTAAGATGGGAGGAGCTGGCATAGTAAGTTTGATTAATACCATAACGGGTGATGTTACTACCGCTGCTTGGGCTTTGTTTATTTTAGCTTGGGCTTCAGGATGGGCTATAAGAGGATCTCCGATCCCAATATTTAAAGTAAAAAGGACTGGACAAGATTTCATAGAGGATGCCGTACTAGCAGCTTTTTGGATAGCAATTGGCTCCACGGTGTTCTCTTTCATTTCTTATATAGCAGGACAAGTGTGATCTTCAATGTTTTCCCCTTTCTTTTATCTATACATAGGAATGAGCTTATCAGTTCTAACTTACATGATAGGGGCCATGATAATGGCTCTTCCTATACCAGTTTATGGAGTAAAGAAATGGGGACCTAGGCTTATTGGTGACGGAATATATTCTGCGGTGTGGATTAATATATATGGTGGAGTAATTTATCTAATTCAATCTATATCTCAGGCCATAGGGGTAAGCTGGTCTTATTTCATAACTTGGATAGAAACTGTAGTTTCTGAGGAGATATCGATGTACACTTTTACAAGGGCTTTTAGCGGTCTACTTTCTTCAGTAGATCCTTCCATTGCCATATTCTTTGCTCCCATATCTTACATAATATCGTTGCTTACTGGCATTATTGCATCTACTGAAACTTTTATTGTAATAGCTTTTATTATTAATAATTACTATGGTTTCTTTATTGCTCTCGGTATAGCCTTAATGAGTATTCCTTTTAGAGTAGGTAAAGGAATAGGAGCGTCTCTGATTTCATTTTCAGTAGTTTTTGAAATTGGATTACCATATATGCCTGATTTTCTTAACGGCTTAGGTATGAATCCTTTGAGGATTGAACTTGGTTTGCCAAGCAGTGCTAATCTAAATAATGGTTTAGTATATCTAACCACTGTTTTAGTACCTACAGCTATGACGTCTTTAGTTATTCTACCTTTAGTTTACTTAGGTATCTTAGCTGGGCTTTCAATGGGATTGTCTTATGCCATAGGAGGTTCTTATAAATTACCTATTCCATTAGAAATTTTCTAAAGGGGCGATCTAAATGAAATCTTACGACCTCCTTTCTTTTTTGGTGCTATTTAACACAATATTGACTTTTTACTATGTTAAAAATTTCATTATCTTAATTTTAGGGATAATAATATCAATGACACTCTTTTTGGTTCCACGGACTATTTCGAGGATTGCTGAGAAGTAGACTGTTTTTTCTCCTTTTTAAATTCCTTTATTTCAAAAAGTGTAGTTCTTTGCCTCCCGCCCATAACTTATCACTAACGTTAATACTCTCTCAGAATAAAAAAGCTTATGAAAAAATTCGAGTTCTTTGATCATACATCTGACGTTGGAATAAGGGCTTTCGGAAAAACAATAGACGAGGCTTTCGAGAACTCTGCTCTGGCTGTCTTCGAAATAATGACAGACACTTCTAAGGTTAGACCTTTGAAGAAAATAGAGGTAAATGTAAATGGTTTTGATCTGGAAAATTTATTATATAGATGGATAGAAGTTCTTTTAGCTGAATATGATGATTCTTTAAGTTTATTTAGTAAATTTAAAGTAAAGGTAGATAAGGAAAAAAACTCTCTAACTGGAGAAGCTATAGGAGAAAAGTTTGATCCCGGTATACATGAGAGAAGAACGGTGGTAAAAGCAATGACATACCATGAGCTTGAAATAGCCGAAGACGAAAATGGTTGGAAGATATCATTTGTAGTTGATATCTAAATCCCTTTTCTTCAGTTTCATTATACATTTCTTACAAAGCTCAATGCGAGAAGATTTTGGGTTCATCATGCATTCTTCATTACAGTCGTCTAGCCCTAGATATTTGCCCACGCTTATTCCCACGTCTTTTAGAAGTTTTCTTTCTTCCGTAAAATTGACAAATGCAACCCTACTTTTGAGGTTAATATTAGTATTACTAGTTTTTAATCTACCTAAGAAAATTATAAGAGAGAAAATAGAATTTAGATCTAAGGTTCTTTGTTCCAATTTTTCTAGAACTAAACTAGAATTATAACTAAGATTTTTCCAATCAAAGGCAGAAATTGGTACGTACTCTCGTTCTAGCTTAAAGAAAATTTGTACACTAAATTCTTTTTCTATCAAAGTTTTTATATTCAGTAAGATGTCTCTTTCTACAAGTTTCATTAGAACGATTAAGATTTTTGTTGGGGCTTCTGGAGACCCTTTTTCACTGATTCCCAAGTAGGGTTCTCGAAGGGTGTCGCCAAGCCCCATAAAAAACATTTGTAAGAGTTAAAGTTTTAAAGCTAATAGTTATATCAATAAAATGCCGTCGTAGCTCAGCCCGGGAGAGCGCCCGGCTGAAGACCGGGTTGTCCGGGGTTCAAGTCCCCGCGGCGGCATACGGCGGGACTTATAGAGTTCTACAATTTTACCTAAAGGACTCGTATAGGTTGCATTTATCTTTCTAGCTAGTACATATATGCTATGCTCTGTTTCATATAGTTACAGTTAAACAAGGAATCTCAGTCTCTGAGATTCTATGTGAGAGAATATACATTAAAGCATTTACTATATCAACCTCTAATGTAGACCATAAATATTGTAAGATAAGGAAACATGATAATATCGAGTAAAAAGACAGGCTGATAGTGGAGGATAGAGATTTAGAAGAGTTTTTGGAAAGAAGGAGATCCTCACTTAGCGTAAGCGACTGCATTACGCAGACCTAGCAACACTGACAGACAAATAAATATCCTGAAGTGTACAAATTACTGAACTGATTCACGAAGTCTTTATGAAACACGTGATAGAAAAGTTAAGGAACAGAGGGCTGATATATCATAATACGATTAAAGGAAAGATCATTTGGAGTAAGATAAAACTGAGCAAACAGATACTAGAACTTGTGAAACGTGAGGAATCTTAACCAGCTGATAGAAACAATTTCGTTTTTTAACTATTTGTGGATTTTTACCCTTTTTCAACTTAACACATGATTAGGATAATTGAACACTGGATCTAGTTTCGATCATTTGAAGATTCAGAATTAATATATGTTATAGAGAGTTTTCTCTGCGGACAATGTAAGATACGTGAGAGATATTATGCCTATTTATTTGAAAAGGCGAAGATAGTAATCTTGTGGGGCAATTTTGCGAAGGGAAAAATGACATGCATTAAGAAGCAAAATCTGACCTCTTAACCGCTCTAGAAGGCAAGGGTTCTGCAGAGGTCTATAATGTTACTCCCATTTATGGGAGTTATTCAGTTTGACGTTATGAGAAAGGAAAGAGATTTTTAAACATACCTAAAAATCCCTTTTTACACCAGCTTTAGCCCTAAAAGATGATGCTTAACGTTCTTTTTATCATGTAAGAAAGATTAATCTTTAATTAGAAATTTAGGATCATGGCAATAAACTATTAAGAGGGTAATGCGCCGAGGGGTGGACTCGAACCACCGACCACCGGGTTAACAGCCCGGCGCTCTGCCAGCTGAGCTACCTCGGCATTTATATTCATTAAAATAAATGTCTAAAAAGAGTTACGGATAATAAGTTCTTAGAAATATACGAGGTTCATTCTTGTATTGTTAATTAGTTAATTAAAGTTAAAAATTAGTAACGATAGCATTATTTAATGCGTTGTAATTAATTTTCATAATACCTTGAATATCCTTTGCTAACCAAGTTTATTTCTGATCTATGTTTCGCTCCACATGTCAAATAAGTTAAAATTAAGAAGTTGAGTTTAAAGATAATTTAAACCAGAAAATCGTGATGATGATGTTCCACCCCTATTGATAGAGAAATGAAATATGACTCTAAGTGCTGATAATTTAATAAATAAAATTTTATAAATGAACGTATTCGATTATACCTATTAACGGTAAAAGGTGATTCGAAATACTTTGGTTGGTGTTTACGACGGGTTACTGTAATTTAAAGTGTGATTACTGTGGAGGCTCATTTGAGCCTAACGTAGTTCCATGGAAGCCAAAAGTTGATATCGAAAAACTCAAAAAGATTATTGAATCTGACCCTCATCCTGTTGTGATATTCTATGGCGGTGAACCTCTAGCAAATCCCAAATTTATCATGAGTGTAATGGGCAACGTTAACGCTTCTAGATGGGGTGTTCAGACTAATGGTACGCTAGTAAAGTTATTACCAGAAAACTATTGGAGAAGAATTGACGTTGCTTTACTCTCAATTGATGGCAGGAGAGAGATCACTGATAAACACAGAGGAAATGGGGTATATGATAAGGTTGTTAAAAATGCGAAATATTTAAAGGATATTGGTGTTAAGGAGCTCATCGCTAGAATGACAGTCACAGAAGATAGTGATATATATGAAGAAGTTACGCATTTGTTATCTTTAGGATTATTTGATAAAATTCATTGGCAACTTAATGTAGACTGGACTGAAATGTGGGATGTAAAGACGTGGGCTTATAAATCATATTTGCCTGGAATTAGGAAATTAACTAATCTTTTTTTAGAAGAGCTGAGCCAAGGTAAAATATTAAAAATAATTCCTATTTTAGGAGTGATCTCAGCACACTATTTTCAACCTTATAGGGGTTCGCCATGTGGTGCTGGTTACAAATCTGTTGCAATAAAGACTGATGGAACAATAATAGCCTGTCCTATAGCTGTAAGAGAAGAGTGGGCAATTTTAGGTGATGTAGCAAAGGGTTTTAGATTATTAGAAGATCCAATTCCAGATGATAGATGTAAGAGATGCGAATTCTTGAGGTATTGTGGTGGAAGATGTTTATATGCAAGCAAAGAAAAATTCTGGGGAGAAGAGGGATTTAATATAATTGATGAAATAAACAAGGAGTACCTTAGAATTGTATTAGAAATTATACCGGATATTGAAAAACTTTTGACTAAAGGCGTTATAAAGAAGGAAGATTTATACTATGACCCTACAGAAGATTCAACTGAAGTTATCCCATGAGATATTATTTACGTGTGTAAATCTTAAAAAATCTACAGTAAATAATATTTGTGGGCCGGTAGCCCAGCCTGGAAGAGCGCTCGGCTTGCAACCGAGAGGTCCCGGGTTCAAATCCCGGCCGGTCCACTGTTATGTTTCTCTTTTTGATCCAGCATATCAGATCTGATTTAATAGATGTCGAATTAATTTTAGTCCTTATACAGTAGGATGTGTTTCAATAAAATATTGTTACATTATTTGCAATTACCTTTCACATCGTAAGAGATAGCTATATTTTATTGTAATGCTATTTGTTTAATGTTACTACACCTTACGTATCATATCTGCTAAAAATTTATTTTCTTAGATACTATAATAATATCTGCGGCCGTCGTCTAGGCTGGTCTAGGACGCCGGCCTCCCAAGCCGGTAATCCCGGGTTCAAATCCCGGCGGCCGCATACATTATAATTAGGTGAATGATGTGGTAGATATCGAGAACATAATCAGTGTTAAAGATTTAACTAAAATTTACAAGACAAGAAATATAGAATATATTGCGCTTAGAGATGTTACTTTAGATGTAAGAAAAGGCGAATTTATAGTGATAGCCGGTCCATCTGGTTCAGGCAAAACAACATTTTTAGATTTGATTGGTCTCTTAGATACTCCAACCAATGGGAGAATACTGATAAATAACGTAGATGTAACAGATTTCAATGAAAATCAAAGAGCAAAGTTTAGAAGGGAAAATATAGGTTTTGTGTTTCAATCATATAATCTAATCCCCTATCTCACTGTGGCAGAAAACGTGGAATTATCGTTAATAGCTAAGAGTATATCCCCATTGAGAAGGAAAAAGAGAGTAGAAGAGATCCTAAGTAAAGTTCCAGGCATGCTTGAGCTTAAAGATAAGAAAGCAAATGAGTTATCTGGAGGACAACAGCAAAGAGTCGCGATAGCTAGAGCTTTAGCTAACGACCCAAAAATTCTAATTGCTGACGAACCTACTGCTAATCTAGACTCAAAAACTGGTTTAGAAATCGTAAGGTTACTTAAGGAGTTAAATGAAAATTCGGGTATAACAATTGTTATGGCTACTCATGATGTAGAAATGATGAAATATGCTGATAGAATAGTTCATATAAGAGATGGAAAAATAGAAAGCATAGAGAGTAGATGATGATAAGAGGGTCGCATGAATAGATGAATTTCGCTGGAAGTTCTGATCTTTTGCATTAAGTTTTACGTATATTATTTTATACAGTGATTATTTAACTAGTCATTATATGGCTTTTCTTTCTTTATTAATTATTAAAGACTTAGTAAGTTTAGAACTCATAAATGTTTATCAGAAAAATTCAAATGATAAAGAAATTTAGAGATGAAATATTAAAAACTGTTTTAACTTTTGCCTTTTAACTCGTTTACTTTCTTTATTATTTCATCTACAAGATCTTTTGCCTGACCAGGATCAATTATAGCAGCTGATGCTGCTCCTACTTGTAAACCGCATGCTTCACCTAATGCCTTTTTCGATTTAACATATACGTATGGTATCTTTTTCTCCTCGCACAACATTGGTAAGTGAGCTACAATCTCCTCTGGCTGTACATCTTCTGCAATTACCACTAGTTTTGCTTGTCCCCTTTCTACTGCTTTCGTAGTTTCATTTGTTCCTTTCTTTATCTTTCCTGTTTCCTTAGCCTTTTTTACCGCATCTAATACTATATTTGAAAGATCTTCTGGTACTTCAAATTTTACATAAGAAGGTTTTGAAGACATGCGTTCATCCTCCTCTCTATTTCGTCACGCTATCTATACTCACCTATAACGGGTTATTAAAACTTTAGCTAATCATGAGCAAATATTGTTATAATTCTTTCGTCGTTTTTATTATCTATTCTTACAAATCCAAATCTAACGAATTGTATTATTTCACCAATTGAAAGCTCGCTTATAGCACGTTCAGAGTAACCCTTGATTTCTAGTAATTCTGAATTATCGTTATTAGGCTTTATGACTATAGTATCTACAGCTTCTTTTACTTTGACCCATTGAACTATTTTAGCGTTTAGTTTTCTTGCGTCATTTATATCCCTGCTTATGAAATCGAGCTGATCTCCTTTTACTTTGGCATTACAGCATTCCATTAACCTGATAACGTCTCCTTCTTTTACGTCTTCCTTATTTAAATATACATAATCTCCTGGCTCAACAGAAATAGTTCTATAACCTAAATCCTTGGTCGGATGATAAGGTATCTTGACAGTAATTTTTTCTGGAATATTTAACTTAAATTTCCGAGCGTCTTCTGTAACGAACATTAACCTTTTAGCAATCATGTCCAGCTTTTTCCTGTTTTCTGCAGCGATATTTTGATAACTAATTGTTGCATCTGAAACTTTTATTCCTACATCGATTATTATTTCTTTTATTGTTTCTGGTAATATTCCTCTTCTTCTAAGTCCCGCAAGTGTCGGAAGTCTAGGATCGTCAATAGTACCAATTCCTTTCTCTATTAAACCTTTTATTTTTGACTTACTCATCATAAAGCCTTCTAACTTTAGCCTACCGAACTGTATGACCGTAGGTTCTTCCCAACCAAGATACTTATATATCCATCTCTGTTTTTCTGTGTTGCTCATATGTTCTTTCGCTCTTAATACATGAGTAACGGAGAAGTCGTGGTCATCTATTGGGCTCGCAAAGTTGTATGTAGGCCATACCCAATATTTATCGCCTACAAGCGGATGTTGATTCTTTTCCGTATTTATTATTCTTAGCATGACCCAATCCCTTTGAGAGGGATCTGGTAGACTTAAGTCTGTTTTAATTCTAACGACCGCTTGTCCTTCATTAAATTCTCTGTTTAACATTTTTCCCCAGAGTTCTAGATTAACCTCAGGTGGGCTTGATCTATGCAAGCAATCAGGTTCCTTAGCTTTACCTGCTGAGGCTTTGAACTTTTTAAATACATCTTCTCCACAGGTATCGACGTATGCGAAGCCTTTAGAAATGAGTGTTTTTGCGATCTCATAATATCTTTCAATTCTTGACGAAGCTTTAAATTCGGTTTTCCAACTAATCCCAAGCCAATTGAGATCTTGTTTTATCCATTCATATGCGTCTAACAAAGGTTTCTTAATCTTAGGATCAGTATCGTCAAACCTTAGTATAAAATCACCATTGTACATTTGTGCGTATTCAAATGATAAAACCGCGGCTCTTGCGTTTCCTAAATGTAAAGGCCCATCAGGATTTGGTGCAAATCTAGTAACGACTTTCCCTTTTACGTTAGGTAGTGGTGGTAATTTTTTCTCTTCTTTCACTTCTCTCTTTTCTTCTCTTAATTCCTCAGGGAACTTCTCTCTTAATTCCCTTAATTGGTCCTCAATAGTCATCGAGTTAACTTGATTTACTATCTTTTTTACTAGTTCCGCAATTTCTTTAGCATTCTTTTTAAGTTCTGGTCTTTCGCCTAAAACCTTACTGATAACAGGTCCTACTTCGGCTTTACCATCATGTTTTATTGCATTCAGTAAAGTATGTTTATAAATTAGGTTTTCAAGCTCTTTATCAGACATACTCTACTATAGCACCTCTTTAGCTCTTAATTCAAATTCAGGATCTACATAAATACGTTTTATAATTATACTTTGTGGAATTGAGTTTAGTAGAGTAAATTTATATTGTTTAAGTGGAATCTCTTCATCGTTTTTCGTTAATATGTAAATTTTATCTGGATTAATAATAGGTATTTTTTCCTCAACCGCATAAATGGAGTTTTCTGGAATCCCTGCTTTTTCTAGCTTATTTACATATTCCTCAATATCTATTTGAGGTTTCTGATCGTTATAGCTTAAGAAATTGAATACAACTTTAGGTCCTTTTCTATCTAAAAATCGTTTTATCTTTATCTTTAATTTATCAGGCGCATCTGGTGACATTAGTGCATAATATAACCTTCCTATCACCCAATCATCATCCCAATAAGAGAAAAGATCCTCTTTTATTAATTCTTTAAGATGTTCAGGTTGCTCAAATTCTGGACAACAATACTCAATTAAATCCTTAAATATTCTTCTTAACATTAGTTCATAACCCAATATAGTTTTATGGTAATATACTGCTTGATACATGTGAAGCCTTGATATGTAAAAGCTTTCTATACTATGAAGTCCTTTTTCACTAATTAGTATTCCCTCATTTGTGTAACTTATTGTATCAAGTATTCTGTCTAGATCTATGTTACCTAAAGTTACTCCTGTATGTCTTGAATCTCTTATTAAATAATCCATTCTATCGACGTCAATATCGCTATCTATTATAAGAGATAATGTGGAGCCTAAAGGTCGTAATAGCTCTAATATTCTAGAGTATAATGATCCATTTTCAGATAAGATATCTTTAATCTCTGTTGAACTAGTTAATATGAAATTTCTTAACTCTTCATTGCTTAAGTTTCTATCTATATAAAAACCTTCTAATGAATGACTAAAAGGGAATTGACCTATATCGTGTATTAAGGCAGCTAATTTAATTGCTTCTAGTTCCTCATCTGTTATTATTCCTTTAGAGACAAATAAGTTTCCCAATTTCATAGCAAGATGAAATGTCCCCAATGAATGGCTAAACCTTGTGTGTACAGCACCAGGATATACAAGGAAAGCTAAACTCGTCTGCTTTATTCTTCTCAATCTTTGGAAGAGTGGTGTATCAACTATTCTCTGTTCCAGGTCGTTTAAGACTATGTAGCCATGTATCTCATCATAGATTTTTTTCATTGATAAAATATAAGAAACCATAATTATTAAAGCCCATCCCGGCTTGGAAGGGCTGCGGGTCCTTTCGGGCCCCACTGCCCTTCCAACGTGAGCGGCTTAACTTCCGGGTTCGAAATGAGTCCGGGTGTTGCCCGCTCACTATGGCCGGGTGGGCAGAATAATCTAATTTCACTCTATCTTAAAAATCTTTCTTAGTTCACTTCTTTTGGGATTGAGGTTGAGTTGTTTCAGCATATATACCTGCAATGTACAAAGTCCCATTATCCTTAGGACATTTACCTTCAACTTTAAGTACAAAATCTCCATCTTTCATTTCTCTCTCAACAGTGTAATCGCATGTCATACATTTAATTACTGTAATAATCTTTGTTGAGCTCTGTTGTCTCTGCTCAGAATAAGAGCTCATTGAGCTACACCTACAGTGTTACCAACTCCAACTAAAACTACAACATCACCTGGTTTAGTTCTTTCTAAGATTATGTTCTTAACTACGTCTACAACTTTCTCTCCTGCCTGATATATTTCTTTCTTCATTTCAGTTATAGCTTCGTCGATACCCATCTTCACTACCACTGCATCTATTGGTAGATTATATTTAACTGCAACTCTTTCAATTGCTATCTTTTCTGGACCAGGATCTCCCATAGCTACACCTGTACCTTCGGCTATTTCACCTGTATCTTCACCCTCTAATTTTGCGGCAGCATCTACAGTTATTATTCTGCTTACTTTTCCTCCATATTCCTCAATTACATTTTCTACCGCTTCTCCAGGAGTTCCTACTGTAGCCATAGGGCCTTCTGCTTTTATCACAATGATTTTTCTTCCTTCAAATTCTACTTCTCCTGCCACAGTATCCCTGCTTGGAGACCACTTCCTCTTAGCATTTAATAAAAATCTAGAAGCTACTAATGGGCCTAGAGAATCACCAACAGGAACACCTTTAAGAAAGGCATTCTGAGCTTTTGCATATGCTTCAGCGATTTTCACATATATTGGCACTACCATTTGAAGTTGATATAGTATGAGAACGCTATTTAATTTCTTAGCTTGTAATAAATAGTGTCTTATTATCTTATAAAGAAGATTTAATGTATTTACTATTTCAGCGGATACTTCAAGTTTACTTCTGAGTACTGGATCTATATTTTGAACGTTTTGACTTAATATTAATCTAACTTTATCCTCGCTAGATCTTAAAAGGAGTCTAAGTCTTGGTATTATATCTGTAGGTTCTATATTGACAGGTTCTATTAAAAGCATTTCACTTAACCTATTTACAACGCCTTTCGGATCTTTAGCCCCATTTTCCTTTAATAGTTTTTCTGTCTGAGATTTTGCATCGTTAAGGAACTTTTCAATTCTATAAAGACCTTGTTCAACATCTCTAGCCATTATCCATATTTGGAATCTCTGCCCTATCCCTGGCATCGACATTATCATTAGAATTATAAACAACAGATAAAATGGTATTGTGGTCAGTAGAGTATATTGCTGATTATTTATAGTTTGAGCAAAGGCTATCAAGAAATCAAACATTTTTTATCACATTTACATTCTGTAACTGCATTAATTAATTTTTATTCAAAATAGTACCTACTTTATATATTTTGAGAAGTTGTAACAATAGGTCCGTCTTTTGTAACTAAAACTGTGTGTTCAAACTGAGCTACTATACCTTTTTTTACCTCGACTAGTACTGCATATTGCGTCAACGCTTTCTTTTTTGCTAAAGATCTTAATACATTTCTAATAGTATCTGGTTCTCCTAAATCCTTTAACCACCTTTCAGTAAAAGGTAAAGTTTTGAATCTAGCTTCAATTTCGTTAAGCACTTTCCTCTCTAATTCGTTAGTGGTTTTTACATTTGGATTTCTTAAAGCAAAAATAGTTACATCTTTTCCTTCAATTACTTCACCGCCTCCATCGGTTACAAAGGGTTCAATTGCATAAACTTCGCCTTCCTTTATTTTCCAAGGAACTCTCTCATATACATTGGGTATTGAGATTCCAGCATGTAATTCATATCTTTTAATTAGATGTCCTCCTAAGTTTCTTATAGGTTTATAGCCATACATCTTTATTACTTTTTCAATTATTTTTCCTATTTCACCAATATTTGTATTAGCTCTGAAATTCTGTATTGCAGCGTAGAGCGCGTCACGTGCAGCTTCAGCTAATTTTTGATATTTATCATCAAGTACTACTGTCACTGCAGTATCTGATAAATAACCATCGATTTGTGCGCCAATATCTAATTTTACTACAGCCCCTTCAGGAACGGTAAATGTATCATTGATATATGGACTGTAATGAGCTGCAACATAATTTATGGAAATATTGCATGGAAATGCGGGCTTTCCACCAAGCTCTCTAATCCTATTTTCAACGTATTCACATATATCTAGTACTTTAGCACCAGGTTTTACTAATGATGATGCTTCTTTAAGGGTAGTAGCAGCAATTCTACCTGCTTTTAATATAAGTTCTTCCTCACTCATATCATAAATTAGGTATAATAGAAGTTTTAATTTCTGAGTATAAATAATGAATTAATATGGCAACTCTAAGATGGTTAGGTCATGCAGCTGTTGAATTAAATATAAGTGGTAAGAAAATATTAATAGATCCACTGCTAAGTCAAAATCCTTTATCTCCATTAAAACCAGATTATTATAAAGGAAATGTTGATCTAGTTGTTGTTACTCATGATCATTATGATCATTTAGGCGATGCAGTAGATATATTAAAGAGCACGCCAAAGGCTAAACTATTTGCAAATTATGATTTGGAGATGTACTTGGTTAACCAGTACAAAATTTCAGAAGATCAATTAATTCCTGCAAACGTCGGAGGGTATGTGGAATTCGATTCTGTTAAGCTGGCATTAACTCCTGCGATCCATAGCAGTGAGCATGGAGATCCAAATGGAGCTGTAATATCCGGTGATGGTGTTACCGTTTATCATGCAGGAGATACAGGTCTCTTCGCTGATATGAAAACGATAGGAGATGTTTTCAAGCCTGATTATGCACTACTGCCGATAGGTGGTAGGTTCACGATGGATCCTACTCAAGCATCAATAGCTGTAGAGTTATTAAGGCCTAAAAAAGCAGCTATTCCTATTCATTACAACACATGGGATTTGATAAAGGTTAACGAGTTAGATTTTGAAAGGTTAGTAAAATCTAAGGGATTTAACGCTATAATTCTTAAGCCGGGACAAGAGATAGAACTGTGAGTTAAGATGGGTTTAAGTGAAAATGAAATCAAGATATTAAAATTTTTACTAGAAGTAAAAAAGCGAGTTAATGTAGATGAGATAGAGAAAGGTGCAAATATTCCTAAGAATTCTCTCTATAGCTTACTTCAACTCTTAAAAGATAAGGGATTTGTTAAGTTAGAAGAAGAGGAAAGAATAATTTATGAACTTACACCTGAAGGTAAAAAGAGACTAGAAGAAGGATTACCTGAAGATAGGCTTATCGCGATCTTAAATGGAAATAAGATGAAAATTCAGGACGTTAAAGATAAACTTGGCGATGATTACAATATAGCAATTAGCTGGGCTAGGAAAAAAAGATTGATAGAAATAAAAAATGGAGAAATAATTCCTCTAGTTAACAGTTTTGTTTCTATAGAGGAAATTAACGCTCTTAAAAATCCCGAAAATGCAGATCCAAATGTTTTATCTGCTCTCGAAAAACGAGGACTATTAACAAAAAAAGAGGCAAAAGTACTTTATGTACAACTGGCAAGAGAGGATGTCAGTATAAAACCAGCGATAACATATTTGTCTCATGATCTTTTAGTTTCTGGTAACTGGAGGAATTATGAATTTAGAGAATATAATGTTGAGGCTTTACCTCCCTTTGTTCCCATAGGTAAAAAGCATTATTTTGTGGAGTTTCTTGAAAAGCTCAGGGATATTTTAAAGGAATTGGGCTTCACTGAAGTTACTGGAAATTTCATAGAGGAGGAGTTCTATAATTTCGATCTACTTTTTCAACCTCAAGATCATCCTGCACGAGAAATTCATGATAGCTTTTCAATTCCTGGAAGTGCAAAACTTACAGACTATCAATTAGTTGAGAAGGTTAAAGAAGAACATGAAAAATGGTGGAAATATAAGTGGGATGAAAATATTGCTAAAAGATTAGTTTTAAGAAGTCAGACAACTGCTGTAACTGCAAGAATATTAGCATCAAAGCCTAAAGTTCCTACCAGAGTTTTTGTGTTAGGTAAAGTGTTTAGACCTGATACTATAGACGCTACTCATTTAATGGAATTTCATCAATTGGATGGGCTAGTTATTGAAAGTGGATTTAGCTTTAGGGATTTGTTATCGTTATTAAAGGAGATCTTTAATAGGTTGAATATACCTCAAGTGAAGTTTAAACCAGCATATTTTCCATTTACTGAACCTAGTGTCGAAGTTTATGGTCATTTTGAAAAATTGGGTTGGGTGGAGCTTTGTGGTGCGGGACTCTTAAGGCCAGAAATAATGGAATCTGTTGGTATTGATGCACCTGCAGGAGCATGGGGTATGGGTGTGGAGAGAATAGCTATGCTATTTTTGGGTATAAACGATATAAGGGATTTATATAGTTCTGATATAGAATATCTAAGAAGCAGAAAGGTTGAAATAGAATGGTAACTATAACGCTTAATAAATATAAGCTCCTCAATAGGATAAGGCTCGGCGAAAATGAATTATCAGATCTACTATTTAAATTGGGTTGTGAAAGTAAAGTACTAGAAAATGAGATTGAAATAGAAATAAATGCTAATAGATTAGACCTTCTACACAGTGCAGGCATTAATAGAGCTATAGATGGTTTGTTAAGTCGAAAATTGGGAATTCCAAAATATGATGTTTATTCCTCAGATTATGTGTTTATAGTTAAAAACGTTAGAGCAAGACCTTATGCATTAGCTGCTATAGTCACAGGGCTGAACTTCGATGAAGAAGATCTTAAGGAATTAATACAGTTTCAGGAAAAACTTCATGATACTATAGGTCGTAGAAGGAAAAAAGTTGCAATAGGGTTACATGATTTATCTAAAGTGGACAGTAAAACAATTGTTTATAGAGAGGCCTCATTAGACGAGAGATTTGTTCCACTTAATGGCAATGAAAAGCTAAGCATTAAAGAAATTCTAAATGTTACAGAGCAAGGGAAGCTCTATGGTAATATTTCGCTTTATGATAACACAATGCCCGTGATAGCGGAAGATAATGGTCAAATTCTGAGTATGCCTCCTGTAATAAATTCAGATAAGACAAAATTAGATTTATCAACTAAGGATCTCTTCATAGATGTTACAGGAACTTCCTTAACAGCTGTAGCTCAAACACTAGATGTTCTCGTATCTAACTTAGCTGAATTAGGAGGAAAAATAGGTATAGTAAAGGTAGTATCTACATACGCAGATAAATCGCCGTTTTTGGCAACCTCTAAGATTAACGTAAAGCCTTCTTATTTAGTTGACCGCCTAGGCATTCAATTAAGCCTAAATGAACTAATAGATAACCTATTAAAAGCTAGGCTTGATGCAAGATATAATGAAGATGTTGATCAAATAGAAGTTACTGTCCCACCATACAGGCCTGATATATTTAGAGAAATAGATATTGTAGAAGAAATTGCCATGTCCTATGGTTATGAGAATGTGCCGCTAAGAGGGTATATTTCTCCTACACCAGGTGACTTATCCTGGAAAACTAAGGTCTCTAGAAAGATTAGAGATCTATCGATAGGTGCGGGATTTCAAGAAATATTAACCTTTGTGTTAACCTCAAAGAATTTAATCCTAGATAAGAATTTTGCAGAAATTTCAAACCCTATTTCAGACTTGTATAATGCTGTTAGAAATTCGCTAATTCCACAGCTTTTATATTTCTTATCTAAGAATCAGCATGCAAGGTTCCCGATAAAGGTTTTTGAGGTTGGTGAAGTCAGCATAAAGGACGAGGAGTCCGATACTGGATTTATAAATTCGTTAAGAGTCGCATATGGAGTTATGGATAGCAAGGTAAGTTACGAAGATTTACAGGCTCTAGTACATCAAATATTGATAAATCTGGGTCTGAAATTAGGTTATAAAAGATGTGATAATGAACTGTTTATAAGAGGTAGAGGAGCTTGTATTTTAAATGATGGAAAGGTCATAGGAATTTTAGGCGAGGTAAATCCTGAAGTTTTTCTCCGCTTTGAAATTACTTATCCTGTGGCCATTGCAGAAATTTATTTAGATTTCCTTCAGAGATGATAATCATATGCCTATAGAGATTCTATCAAACGGTGTAAGAATAAATTATCAGACATTTAAAGGAGGGAATAAGTGGATAGTATTTGTACATCATCTAGCAGGTTCAATAAAAAGCTGGAAGTTTGTTTATCCAGCGTTCATGAATAACTATAATATTCTAGTTTACGATTTACGAGGTCATGGTTTATCGTCAGTAATTCCTGGAGAATATTTAATCGAAGATCATTCTCAAGATCTCAAGTCACTTTTAGAATTGAATGATATTAAAGACCCAATCTTAATAGGCCATTCAATAGGAACTCTAATTTCAATAGATTACTCCATTTCTAATAGTATAGATAAATTGATTCTGATAGGTGCTTTATATAAAGCTCCTAATCCTGATCCGTATAGAAAGTACGTAGAAATTGCCCTTTCCTTAGGTATGGAGGCTTTGCTTAACTACAGAAGAGCACAAAACGAGTTCTCAGCAACTTTAACTAATAATCCAACAGCATGGACTTCACTTCTCGAATTATATAGGGAGATGAATCCTTTAGGATATAAATATACAGTAGATGGCATGCTAAAAGCAAAAGATTATTCTAAAGAGTTACATAAAATAGGTGTTCCGACACTCATAGTTTATGGTAGTGAAGATAAATTAATCATTAACAAAGATGTTTTTCATGATAATATAAAGAATAGTAGGATAGAGATTATGAACGGATATGGTCATTATCTTAATTTTGAGACTCCTGAAGCTCTAGCATCGATTATACGTGATTTCATATCTCATTAGTTATCCTGCCGTTAAGTTTATGTACGATCTCTTTCAACTCTTCTTTACAATTGTTTATTCTTTCCTCTAGTTCCTTAGGATTTGCACTACTTCCTGCTATTTGTATTTCAAGCATGGGGGATGTTAACTCATATCCTTTTGGATGGGATTTGATGTATAGATCATATTTCTTTACAAGGTTTGATATGTATGGTGCTATTGCAGATTCCATTACTCCTACAACTGTTAAATTCCTTTCAACATATTTAACTGGAGGCCTTGTTTTTAGATATTTATTAATGAAGTTCTCAAGTACGTTTTCCATTTCTCTAGGTACTCCGGGAGTTGCTAAAATTTCGATTCCTTCGTATACAATATAAATTCCAGGAGCTATCCCTTCATTGTTTTCTACAGGAATTGCCCCTTCAGGCATCATAGCCATTTTTCTTCTTTCCGGGGTTAATTCTACGTTTATTTTTTTGTATTTTTCAACTATCATTTCCAGGGCTTTTTCGTTTTCTACGAATCTTCTATTAAGAGCTATTGATAATCCTTCGGCAGTTTTATCATCGTATGTAGGCCCTAGACCTCCAGTAGATATTATGAGTTTAGGTTTTCTACTTATTGCCTCTCTGAAAGCTGATGATATCTCATCAAGCTCATCCATTACAGTCGTAATCCTCCTTACAGAAAATCCTAAAGACACAAGCCTTCTAGCTATATGAGACGCGTTTGTATTTACTGTTCTACCACTTAGAATTTCGTTACCTATAGTTATGATCTCTGCGAAATATGTAATTGAGCTCATAAGTATAATTATTGCATTTCTGATTTTTAAACGTAATAGAAAGTAACATCCTTGTTTTAAAGCTATGAGAAAAAAATCATATAGTGGGTTAGAACTATTTATACAAATTTAAATCTACTTTATCATTATACAAGATAGTATAAGCATGATAGAAAATATTAAAATTATAATGTTTGAAAGTTATACTTGATGATCTCGTTTTCCTCTAGATTGGCTGATGAAACCAAATATCTGAGAGCTTCTGAAATTAGAGATCTGTTAAAGTTGACAGAAGGTAAAAATGTAATAAGTTTTGCAGGAGGTCTTCCAGATCCATCTACTTTTCCTACTGAAGATATAAAGAAGATAATTTATGACGTTTTAGACACTTATTCGTCTCAAGCGCTTCAGTATGGTACTACTTCAGGTGTAACTCTATTAAGAAAAGCATTAGTAGATTTTTCATCATTGAGAGGAATAACTGGGATAACTGAAGATGATATTACTGTCACTGTTGGTAGTGAAGAAGCATTATATCTCATTTTTAATACGTTAATAAATCCTGGAGATATAGTAATAGTTGAAGCACCTTCCTATGTTTCAGCGTTGAACATATTAAGGGCTAGAAGGCCCGAATTAATAGGTATTGAGCTAACACAAGAAGGTATGAATTTAGATAAGCTTGAGGAAGTACTTAAACAGCTTAAGAACGAAGGAAAAACAGTGAAATTATTATATACAATTCCTACAGCGCAGAACCCTGGAGGTGTGACAATGCCTCTAGAGAATAGGAAGAGACTGTTAGAACTAGCTTCCGAATATGATTTTGTTATTGTAGAAGATGATGCGTATGGCTTTATTGTCTTTGATGGAGAGTCTCCTCCAGCGTTAAAAGCTTTAGATAAAGAAGGTAGAGTACTGTATTTAGGTACGTTTAGTAAGATATTAGCTCCAGGTTTCAGATTAGGTTGGTTAATAGTTCAAGATAGGAATTACAGAAGAGTGATCGAAATGCTCAAGGCAAGTATTGATCTTCACACGCCGACTCTAACACAATATATTGCGGCAGAAGCAATAAGAAGGGGTATAATTATTAATAACATTCCTAAAATAAGAAGGATATATAAAGAGAAAAGAGATGCTATGCTTAAGGCTCTTGAAGAGTACTTTCCTAAAGATGCTGAATGGAGTAAACCAATTGGTGGCATGTTCGTATTTGCTTGGCTGCCTAAGAAAATTAATACTACTGATATGCTCATGAAGGCTATGGAAAGAGGAGTGGCTTACGTTCCCGGAGCAGGGTTCTATCCTGATCTAAGTGGTACTAACACGATGAGAATCAATTTCTCCTATCCTAAAATAGAGGAGATACAAAAAGGTATAAAGATACTAGGAGATACTATCAAAGATGAATTATCACGCTAGTGCTTTTTCTACATTTATTATTGTTGCAGGTCTCATTATTGGTACCGCTGATATTACATCATCCGAGTAACTAACTAATTCTTGGAATATTTTATCCGTAATATTTTTTTCAATGAAATCAAAAGCCGATATACTTAATGATGGTTCTATATACTCAACGTTTACACTTGGAAACTGTGGAAGGATTACAGGCCAACTCTTTAAGAACCTTGGAATATAGAGTGTGCCATTATGTTCAAGAATTTTATCGATGTATAACTTATACCAACTCCTAAAAGTCATTAATACCACAGCATCCCAAGAACCTTTTAATTCAGTTTGCTCTTCAACTTCGTAAATCTTGAAATCTGTCTGTACTAAGCCTTCTGTTAAAATATTAGCCTTACTTACTATGTCTCTTATCGTCATAGAAATTAATATGCCTCCTATTCCTTTACCTATGATTAATACTCTTTTTCCTTTCAATTTTTCTCTTAATGAATAACCTATGCTTATATAAGGATATAGTAGGTATTTGTCAGTATATTCCTTAGGTAACACAAGTATGCTGTCTGCTGGTATCACGGCTTTTTCCGCTAGTATACCATCTATCTCTGTGCCTATACCACCATAACTTCTAGAATATCCCATAACTAGTACATCTTTTCCCTCTAGGTTCTTATCCACATTAATTCCAACAGCTTCTACTTTTCCAATTCCTATTGAGCCTAATATTCTTGAAGGCTCAACCCATAGAAGCCCTAAATAAATAGCGTTTTCAATGCCATTGAGTAATACCTTTTTAGGTTTTATTTGGACCGAATCTTTAGTTATAGGTTTCTCGACAACATCTTTGATCGTAATACCCTGATTAAAAACGACAGCTTTCATTGCTTTCTATTTAAGTTATTGCTTTTTAATTTTAATGTTAAAGAAGTCTTTTATCATGAAGGCAATTCATAATCTCAGTAAAGATGCTAGGTATCAGATTATCTCGTTATTGCTTGAGAAACGTTCTAAGAAAGAATTAGCTGAGGAGTTAGGATTAACACCAGCGGCTATAACCAAGTTTTTATCACAGGTTACTCATCCTTCTGATGAGACTATAGAAAAGGCTATTAACATTGCGGATGAAGAGGAAAGAAAGAGAATAGTTAGGATAATCCTTAACGATTTGATAGATAGTATAAAAGGGATTTTAGAAGATTATGCTGAATATATAGATACAGAAGATGTTAAGGAGCTAAAAGAAATCTTAGAATATCTTGAGAGCAAGAAAGAGGTATTATCTCTTAGGCTCGTATAGAGGGCATGTTATGCAAAATTCTGGATATTTAAGTACCGCTACCTTCTTTGTATTATCCTGTTTTATAACAATTACATCTTGAGGTATTCCTAATTTATCTGGCTCGCTGATATTCCATGCTTCACAGGCTTCTTGACTGGAGTACTTACATGTTTTAGCCTTCCATAGTCCCTGGGCTTTAGCGATATTAACCCAGGCTATTAATTTTTCTATTGACGATAACTTATCTTCAAGTTGTTTATGCTTATCATTAAACTCGTTCAGAGCATGTTTCAATTCGTTTTCTATTTCTGAGGCAGAAATAAGTGTTACACTTGGTTTTAGTGTTTCTTCAGTTAGGCTCATGTATAAATACTTGTTTTAAGATTTCTTAATAAGGCAAACTGCTAATTGAATATTAAGGGGTAAGAAAAGTGGTAAAGGAAATCTACAGGAGCAGAATAAAAGCCTTAACAGATATCTGGAGTCAAATTCTTGCAAACCCTGCAGGTCTCTCAAGAGAAGATTTGCCACTGTTAATTCAGAAAGTCTATGAAGAGAACAATATAAAACCTTTCAGAGGATTTAAAACTGAAAATCTTTTTGATAAAGAGATTATAAGTTTATATGTTGTTGGAAAGGACGGTTTGGGTTTCTTTGAAGAGTATAAAACTGTATTTGAGAGACTATTTAGTGACGAGCTAACTTATGATGAGGCTTTAAATTTAATAATAAATAAGAAGCCAATAGAGGCTTTTGAATTACTTAATAAAAATAAGGAAAAGTTAGCTAGAGTGCTTAGATTAGCGTTTACTAGGGTGGTGTTTTCTTTTGCAGATGAACAGTTGTTAATTAATGCACTAAGAGAGCTCCATAGTACGAATGTTGATGAAATGCAGCATACAGCGGAAAGTTTTGCTAGATTCTATACGGCATTCAAGTTAGCGGAAGGTATCGTAGAAGGTACTATCAAGTCAAAGTTAGATTATGAAGCTCAAAAGAGAGCTATAAGTATTACCATTGGTATAAAATATCCTTTACCTAAACAATCGTATGTAAGCTTAATAGTGGAGGAGGTCTTCAACACGAAGCCTAGTAAAAAAATATTTTCTAAAAAATCTACACTAAGCAAAGTAAAAAGGAAAGTTTAAAATCTGCAATCCTTAATTATAATTGAATATGCAGAATCTGTCTCTAACACAAAGGGAAATACTTTTAGCGCTTATAGAACTCTATGGTAGATTAAAGCGAATGGTTAAGAGCAAAGAAATAGCTGATATGATAAATAAGGATGAAGGTACAGTAAGGAATATAATATTGAGTTTGAAGGTTCTAGGCTTAGTTGATTCTAAGCCAGGTCCAAATGGAGGCTATATACCGACCTTAAAGGCTTATGAGATAGTAAAGACTCATACTACAGTGCCTGTAATGGACAAATTAAGTCTAATAAAAGGTAATGTTGAAACTGATATTATGGTAGATAATATTGAATTGTTAGATATAACAAATCCTTCGGGTAATAAGGTTTTGTTGAAGGTCTCAGGTGACTTAAAGAAATTAAAAATAGGGGATTCAGTTAGGTTAGGTCCAACACCGTATACAAGACTTGTAATTGAAGGTGTGGTTATACATATTGACGATTCAAGAAAAGAATTAATATTAGATGTTAAGAGAATGGCAAGCATTCCTAGGGAGAAAGTGAAGAATTTGATATCTAGAAGTCTCATTTTCTTAAAACCCGATTTAAGCTTAAAGGAAGCCTCGTCAATCTTCTATAAGGAGGGAATAAGAGGGGCACCTGTAATAGACGAAAATGGAAAACTGCTAGGTATTTTAACTTCAGCTGACATAATGAGAGCATTAGCTGAGGGAAAGACTGAAGCTAAAGTTGTAGATTATATGAGAGTTAATGTAATAACTATAAACGAGGATGATGATCTATTGGATGCAATAAAGAAAATGTTCATGTATAATGTAGGTAGGCTGCTCATCACTAATATTGAAGGTAAGGTTGTAGGTATTTTAACTAGGACAGATATTTTAAAGAGTATAGCTGGTTTAGGCGGAGTTCTTATAGGATGAAAGAGAGATGCGGTATAATTACTAGTGATGGTAATTTTATTGAAATTAAAAATATTTCTGCTAGTAATTATGAATTTTTAATGGATCCAGAAGAACTTTATCGATACGCAAATAAGATTAATGCCATAGTTCATACTCACATTAGAGGGTGTTATCCTAGTAGAAAAGATCTTGAATACATGAAATTATGGAAGAATGTAATATGGCTAATAGTATCAGAGGACTGCATAAAAGGATATAAGATTAGCTTAGATGGTAGTGTATTTGAGGTCGACGTTAATTCCTTTCTCTCTGAGAAACTCTACAACCTTATCATGAAGTTGCTGAAGTAATCTTCTCTTATCTTCCGCTAGAACTACATCACTATACTCTTTTAGCAAAATCGAATGAGAGAACGGGCTTGGAACTCTATTCGGACCTATAACTTTTATTTCGATCTCATGGTTCTTTATTTTACTCAGCACTTCGATTGCATGATTTATATCCATATAATCCTCAAGTATTTCTCTAATTGCCTCTTTCAGTACTGGGAAGTCCTTCATTTCGCTTACTACCCTTAATAAAGTCTCAGCATTTAGTTGTCTTCTATCTATGCTCGTTTCTCTACCTTTATATCTCTTCAATAACATAAACGACCTCTCTGCACAATGTCTAAATCTTCTCTTTAGCATCTCAGTACGTAATATAACTTTAGATAGCGTATCATATAGCGTAGAAGGATCGAGTTTGTCAAACACTTTAGTTATATCGTATTCAACTATTTGTGGCAAAGTTATTATGAAACCGTTATCCGTTACGCTTACTTTAACATCCATATTTGTATCGTTACTTACTACGTAAGCTACAGCCCTTGAAAGCGCATCTAAAGTCCTTCTACCTAGCACTGCATGAAATATAAAGTTCCTTCTATTTTCTTCATCATCATAAATTTCTATTAAGAATAGCTTATCTGTAGGGACTATTCCATTCGTAAACATTTTTTCTTCATATACATATTGATAGATGCTAAATGCTGCATCCTTTGAAACATGATACTTTTTTGATATCTGATCTATTGCTTCTTCTAGAGGCATTTTGTCTATTACTTCGCTAACCCAACCTCTAAACTTTCCGACTTCTAAAGCTGAATCATAAGCTAATGGTAACATTTCTGAGAACCAGCTCGGTACAGTAGGTCTTTGACCATCTGCTGGTCTTACTATTACTTTATTTCCTTTACTGCTAAGAAATTCATAAGTTCTTCCGCCTAGAACGAAGATGTCGCCTGGAGATAAGATCTCGGCGAACTCCTCTTCTAAATTTCCTACATATTTATTTGAATCAGTGAAAACTGCTATCTTGGCTTCATCAGGAATAGTACCACTGTTCATTGTAAATATCATTCTAGATCCTTTCTTAATCCTTATTGAACTGTCATATAGCCTAATTTTAGAATAAACTCCCTTATTGTCTAACTCATAGTTTCCTGCTAGATATTCAAGAACTTTTTCAAAATCTTCGTATCTTAGCGTAGAAAAGTTATATGCATTTGTGATAATTTTGTATAACTCATCTTTAGATATTTCTGGTTTTATAAGAGTTGACGCTACAATCAGTTGAGATAAAACGTCTAATGGATTCATAGGTATATGTATTTTATCAATTTTTCTTTTTCTAGCTAGTTCAGCAAGTGTTGTACACTCAACAAGGTCATCTCGATCTACAACTAATAATCTTCCTTTACTTATCTCTCTGATGTGATGTCCTGCCCTACCAATCCTTTGTAGAAGTCTACTTACGCTCTTTGGACTACTTAGCAGTATAACCAAGTCTATATATCCAATGTCTATCCCTAACTCTAAACTAGTAGAGGAAACTACTGCTTTTAATTCACCTTTCTTTAATTTCTCTTCTACTTCTAATCTTATATCTCTGCTAAGGCTACTATGATGTGCCTCAATTGTATCTAAATCTTCAAAAATTTTTTCAGTTTCCACTATTTTTCTTAACTTATACGCCACTCTTTCTGCTGCACTTCTAGTATTTGTAAATATAAGTGTGGTCCTATGTCTCTTAATTTCATTTATTAAAGTCTTATAGATACCATCACTTATTTCACTTTCTGAGGCATGAACTAAATCTTTCACAGGTACAATTACCTTTATATCTATAGGCTTTACAAATCTAGCATCGACTATCTCGTAAGGTCTATCTTTACCTACGAGGAATTTAGCTACTTCCTCTAAGGGAGCAACAGTTGCACTCAAACCTATCCTTATCAAGGGCTTCTGTGTAATTAATTGTTCAAATAACTCTAATAATCCGACTAAATATGCACCTCTTTTACTATTTGCCAGCTCGTGAATTTCATCTATTATTATCCACTTTGCATTAGAAAGTCTATATTTAAATTTAGGTGACGTAATTGAAAGTGCAAACGATTCTGGTGTAGTTATCAAGATATGAGGTGGTGTTTTTAGCATCTTCTGCTTCTCATAGGAAGTTGTATCACTAGTTCTAACTCCTATTCTGATATCGGGTAAATTAGGGAACTTAGCTTTTAATTCGTTTAACGGCTCTAATAAATTTCTTCTCATATCATTGTTTAAAGCTCTTAACGGTGAGATGTATATCGCGTATACTTCATCTTTCAATTCTCCTCTTTTGCCCATATCTATTAGTGAATCAATTATACCTAGGAATGCAGCTAGAGTTTTTCCACTTCCAGTAGGGCTTGATACTAGCACGTTTTTACCTTGTTTTATTAACGGTATTGCCATTAGTTGAGGTAGTGTAAACTTCTGATACTTCTGCTTAAACCATTCAGCTACTTCAGGCTGCAATAGCGATAGTACTTGCTCATCATCTAATGTTTTACTAATAACACTCATTTCAACTAGGTAGTAAAAGAAATCTAGCTAAGATTAAAAATATTCTCTCATAATTCGTTCCTATACATAATTGCAGTGTATAAATATCCTGAAGAATATATTAAAAGCCAAAAACTCAATAAATAATATCTAAATAACAAATATGCCATTATACTACCTAGAAGGAATATTAAACCAAATATCAAAACTATTGCAATTACGCTTTGATATGTGACCTTGTTAGATTTGGGCGTGACTTTATATGTCTTATTTCTTCGTATCAAGCCCAATATAGAACTATATAAGATAAATGGAGATAAAGACTCTGTATAAGCAGTAACTCTACCTAAAGACATTAACGCTTCTTTGGTTGTATATCCTAATTCACGAGCTAGTTGAAGATAATAGGTGGAGTATATTAAGTTAAATATAATCCATATAGCAAAAGCTATCATACTCAAATTATAAGCTTGCTTAAATATAATCAAGACCGTTACAGCAAGAGATCCTAAGAAAGTAGTAGAAATTGGCAAGTATTGCGTTAAAAAGAAAAAGACCTCTATTCTCTTTAAAATGCTATTATTTGAATTAAATATTTCATTAAATCTATTCTTTAACACTTCTGACTCTCCCATAGCCCATCTAGTTTGTTGAATATAGTAAGAGAAGAAATCTTCTGGAACTATAACAGATACCATAGCGTCAGAAGCGCATATCTTCTTATTAGCAGCTAGAAAACGCGCTCCTATTTCTAAATCATCTTGAATTAGCCTTGAATCCCATGGTCCAACGTCTTCTATGGAACTGCGTTTAAACAAAGTTCCGCAGCCCACAGGAAATACATGGAAACCCAATTTTTCTCTACCTTTTTGAATTGATTCGCTAGTGAACAGCGTTAACACAGTTAGTGCTTTAGCAACTTTTGACTTTCTATTATTATAATATCCAACCCATTTCATTGTAACAGCATCGCAGTTGCTAGAAACCATTTTCTTGTACGCTTTTATTAATTCGTATTTTTTTAATCTAGCATCTACATCTAACGTCAGTATTAATTCGCCTGTGGAATGATGATAACCATATGTAAGGGCTCCACTTTTGTATCCTTCTTTTATTGTTCTTCTGAGGAGTTTAACATTTAAATTGTCAGGTATTTTTAGGTTATTCTTTATGTACTCAAAGTAATCTTCGGTGTCATCAGATACTATTACTATCTCTAATTTTTTCTTATCCCACTCAACCTCATTTAAATTATCGATCAGCCCTTGTAAAAGATCTACAGGTTCGTTTTTGATCGGAACTATTATACTCAAAGTTGGGTAATTATCCAGTCTCAATTCGTTTAGAAATAGCGTAGATTTGTTACCAAATTTGAAGAGCATAATATGGTATAAGATATATACGGACGGAATAATGAAGATCAGAATATTGAGCAAGGAATCTACGATTAAATGTAAGTTCATCTTATAGTTATTGATATCTCTGGAATAATAAATTTGTATGTGTGTCTAGTGGTTTTTGGAGGAAATATTTTTCGCTCTTCAGAAATTTTTACAACATCTCTTTTTTCTATCGTAGGCGGTTCTATTCCTTCTTTTGCGTTTTTTCTAACTTGCAGGCCTAACTTATCTACTAGAAACTTTTCGTATGCGTGCAATTTCCATAGAAGCTTATAGGCATCTTCATCACATACTCTAGTGTCAAATATTTTCATACATACTTCACCTTCTGTATTGAAGAATCTATCTAGAGATCTTCTAGCTAAAGGGGTGAAAGGTATAATATGATACCATTTATTCACCGATACTTCATCACTATTATAATCTACTAATATTGACGGTATCTGTCTAAAACCTAAGAGTTTCAATGCTGTAAACCTGTGATGGCCGTCTAAAATTGTGTAAGTATTTTTATCCACTATAATAGGTTTAATCTTTCTATTAATTTTTAGTTGTTTTATTATTTCCATTAAATTTTGCAATTCCACATCTTCATGAGGTTTTAACAATTCTGCTGCCAGATATTCTACTATAATATTCACAGCAATATGACAAGACACAGTTCTGACATAAAGGTTTTTTGGCTTTGCAAGTAACTCTACCGTGATGGATCAATAAGTGGTGCATAAGAAGATAATCATTTGGCTTAAACATTTGCTTAAGTTTTGTTGAAATCTCGTTGTAGGTTGCTCTTTCATTTACGAGACCTAATCTTTTACTTACCCTCTTTATATGGGTATCTACTGGTAAATATGGCATGTTATAGCACGTTAATAAAACTACGTCAGCGGTCTTCTCTCCTATACCCTCAAAATCTAAAAGTAAGTTCCTAGCTTCTTCTGGTTTTAATCCATTAATTAGTTTATTAATATCACACTCGTACTTTTGGCATAACTCTTCTGCTATTCTCTTTATTTTAATAGATTTAGAATTGTAAAGCCCTGCAGATTTTATTGCTTCTCTGATTTCTTCTATTTTGCTTTTAGCTAGATTTTGTGGTGTGACCCCTATTCTCTTTTCTAATTCTTTAAAAGCCTTACCTGCTAATTTATCTGAAGTGTTCTGAGAAAGTACTGTGGCTATTAATACCTTAAAGGGATCGTGAGTTTCTAGACAAACTTGATAGGCTATAAAATCACTAGGGTTAAGCTTGTATGCATTGCTTAACCTCTCTTTAATTTCTTCAGCGTTACATGTCATATGAAGTATTTTAGAGGGGCTTAGCTTTTAAGTTATAACGTAAAAAGAAATTGAAGTGATATGAACGAGATAAAGTTAGTTTTAGAAGCTATAAGAAACGGTGCATTAAACCCTGGTGAGGTAGTAATTAAGACAGGTTTGCCACGATATGAAGTTCTAGCTGTATTTCATATTTTAGAGGAACTGAATTTAATCGAGCCTATATATTCAAAAGGTTCTCATAAAGTATATAAATTAACAAAAAAGGGTGAAGAGGTATTGGAGGGTTTTGAAAAAGGATATTTATTGGATATAACTATGAAACCGGAAACTGCAGAGCAAAATGCTTAAAATTAGAAGTAAATTGTTTCTATTACACCATTAACATTAAGTATTAACATGTCTGTTGTTAATTCCATTGCAGTATTTTTATTATAATTATTACCTAGAATTGCCGAAAGAGGAACTATCTGATTTGGCTCTAGTGTAAAGTTGATACTATATGTTATATTGTCTATTATTACTTCTGTTATATGTGCAGGAATGCTTCCATAATTGTAAATGAAAATTCCGTTTAGCGTATCGTTAAGTTCTATTGCACTAAGTCTAGTCATCACGCTTATATCTATATTTCTAACTTCATTGCTCTGTGTGAGATTTAGGGTTGAGTATGCATGATAAAAATATAGCATAAGAGGAACTGATAAAGTAAGTACTATAAATGTGACAATAAGAGTTGAAAAAATAGTAGAAATGGCTTTTATAGTTTTCATCTTAATTACCCTTAACTACTTGTTGATGCTAAAACGTTCTGTACTGAAGTATATGGCTTTCCGTTTGGTAAAACTCCTGTTAAGATCACTGTGTAATAGTTTCCTGCGGTGATAGATATGCTTGAATTAATGGGTATAATCGTCTGGTAAGTTTGTCCTGGCTGTAATACAAGGTCTTTAAAATTATAGGTAAAATTGCTATTGCCACTTATGATACTTATAGACGTGACATTGACTCTTATGTTTCCGTTATTCTGTAAATTAACCTCTAAATACGCCTGAGAGCTGGCAGGATTTACTATTAAGTTATATTGAGTTACCACGTTAACGTTTTGAGTAAGATTGTTAAATAGTCCTTGTGTATAGGCATATAGAAGTCCTCCTAACGCTAATGTTATAGCTAACACTATTATAGTGCCCATTATAGAGGAAATAGCCTTTCTATGTGTTTTCTTCTTGTTAGTGCTTTGTCTTGAAATTTGCATCTTGCCTCTACTTTTAGTTTAAGTTATATTAGTCTTAGAGGGAGCATCGAAAGTATTAGCGACTCTAGCGCAACTATTGATAATAATGGGACATTTATTATTGTAAATTTTGATATCTTAGAGAAGATAACCGCAATGAGAATGCTATACAAAATTATTATAGATTGTAATACAGGCAGTAAGCTAAGATCAGTCGATATATTACTGAATGTTCCTAGGGTAAACCATAAAAGAAATGGTGTCATGTATGCTAAAAATGAGTAAGGTCGTAGCTCGTTTATTAGTTTTCTTCTTTCATCAATGAGAGAAATCAGGATATTTGATAGTTCCGTTACGACAGTATATGTTTCACCACCTATCATATCTACAAGTTCGAGTATAGTGAAAATAATATCTATGAGCCAAATACTACTATTTATTTTTCCTAATTTTTTATTACTAATAATATTTTTCCTAATTCTTTTAATGAGTTCTTGAGTTTCTTTTGAATATTTTTCAATTGGAATTTTTAACAAAGTATTCCTGATACTATACCCTAGTCTGCTGTAGTCTGCAACTTCTCTAAGAATTAGTGGTAATTCCTCCAAGATTTTTTCATCTTTATAGATACGTAGGTATTTTTTAACTAAAAATACAATGTTAATAAATATGGCTACTGATATTTTTTCTACTATATTTAGAATAGGTATGAACATCACAAGCAGGGATAAGGGTAAAGGTATAAGATCTTTATAGCTGAAATTCATTTGGTATCCCACATCTGGTTGCTGAGAACTAATTAGTAAGTATATAGCTGGAGTAAACAATAACGGTATGAAGAAAAATATTACGTTGACCTTAAATGTAAAGCTAAAACCTAAAAGTATTAGCGGTACTAATAAATACAAGGAGAAAATCAATTCAACAAATTCGGCTGACTTGTTAATATAATTTTTATATTGTTCGTGTATTAAGTTTAGTTGTATTTTCATTTCTTCTCTTAGCGTCTCTTTTATTCCTGCTCCTGTATATGCAACAGTTAAGTAGTTAAGCAAAAATTTACCTAGATTATCGTTATTATGCAGTAGTGCTCTTTTTTCTAGCGATTTAAATAAGCTTCTCCCAAAGATTTCCATTTCCTTTCTTACCATGTTATATTCTATTTGTATAGATTTCAATACCTTATTTTTAGCTATTTCAGTTAAAGTTTCTAAAATTCCTTTATTCATCAACGAGTTAAGGTACATAATTATTACAAAAAATGGCAACTCTTTCTCTATCATCTTTTTAAACTCTTCCCTGTTAGACCATGTAATAATAAAAGGCTCTATAATAAGTATTGTTTCAGCTAGAAATAACGGCGAGAATACTAAATATAAAGGTAAGAAAAGCAAATGATGTAAATATAGAAAGAATAAAATTATTTGAGTTGCTACTATAGGTGGGAGGAATTTTATTAAAATCCCTTTATATTTTCTTATTAAGTTGCTGTAATCTCCTCCATAATATATTATTGCATTTTTTAAATATTCTGAAAATTTTGTTAAAATTTTCATTCTAGTTTACCCCTATAAAATTCTTTTAATTTAAGCTGAATTTCATTAAAATCTGATATATCTTTCTCTTTCAATTCAATAAGAAAGTTCATCCTTTTCTCTAACTCTTCCTTTAACGAGTTGATAGAATATCCATAGAGCTTTCCTATCTTTCTGAGTCTAGTCGATTCTTTTATTACTTTTTCAATATTATCAGGTTTATATTTATTTTCTGAAAACGAATATTCAAAAATAATTTTATATTTAGTAGATTTTGTAATTTCATAGATCCTTAATATTCTTCTTTTATTCTTATACATTCCCACTATTATGAAACCCCAAATGCTCTGCAGGAACAGATTAGCAAGATCTGGATTTAAGAGGCTAGTGACTCTAGTTACTACATCTTCTGGAGAAGATCCATGAAATGTGGTTATAGATCCATGACCCGATAGAGCTGCATGTATTAATGCTTCAATTTCTTTGCCTCTTACTTCGCCTATTACTAGATAATCTGGTCTGTATCTTAAAGATAGTCTAGCAAGATCTAAAAGAGAGATGTTATACTCTTGGTTGAGTGTTTCTCTACTAAAGAATCTAACTCTATTATCTGATAGTATGTTAATTTCCGGCACATCTTCAATAGTTATTATTTTATTTACAGGATTAAGCAAACCTAGGAGGGCATTCAATAGTGTTGTCTTTCCAGACCCTGTAGGTCCTACAATTATTAAAAAGGGCTTAAAGTCCAACAAGAACCAAAGATAAGCTGCTATTAGCTCATTTAACATATCATTTTTCAGAAGCCATACGATACTTAGAGGACGTGTTGGAAACTTTCTTATATCAAATGTTGAACCTGGTAAAGATATCTCGTTAGAGATAGTTGCAGCAACTCTATGTCCTTCAGGTAAGGTAAATTCCATATATGGTCTTGCAATATTTATAGCTTTATTGCTGACTTCTGCTAATTTTTCAATAACCTTTAGGATTTCATCATCGGTATCGAATATAATATTTGTATATAGTCTTGAAAACTCACTATATTTCCTATGTATAACTGTTATCGGAACCTTATAACCCTTACACTCGATCTCTTCAACATTCGGATCTAACATAGGAATAGTTATTTTATCATAAAGAAGTCTCTTTCTTATTATGTACAATACATTTTCTACTTCGGTATCCGGCAAGCCAGCTTCTTTAGTTCGTTTTACTATTTCTTCTTCAATATTTGAATAGTTTGAAGTGTAAAGCTCATTAATTACTTTATCAACTAATTGTTTGGTATTTTCATCTATAGTTGGTTCCTCTACGATATAATAACCGCTATTGTTAACTTCTTTAATTATTACCTTTGCAGGACCTATATAGTATTCTTCTAGGATAGTTTCAGACACATATCCACTTTTATAATATTTACAGTCAGAGTAAGCCGATATTTTCTAATTGTTGTTTCACTGTTATCGCGTTAATTATTGCTTCTTTAATATAACTCTTTATATGATCCAAAATATGGAATTCCGTTCTAACGATTATATTTCCAATATAACTTTTGAAAATTATTTTATCAGCAATTGGATCTAAGGGAAACTCGCACAATTTAATATTATAACCTCTACAAACGTGAAGGCCATATAATATCTCAACTGGGTAATAGGTCTCAAATTGTATTATCAAGCTATTCTCTTTTATCATAATTCCATTTATTTTGACAGGATTTTCAATTCCTATTATGAGATATTTTCTTTTGTAATTTTCTTTAATAATTTCTACTTCTCTATAAGTTGAATCTATTATAAATTCCTTACCTTCCAGAGTTATATGATCGTTTAACTTTCCTACTACTATGCTGTTATATTCGCATATTGAGCTCTCTTTAGAGGTCCACGTAAAATATTCATCACTAATAATCTTCTCTTTAATGCACTCGTTATCAATAACCTTAGTTAGTATTTTTGGATCTACATTCTTAGGTTTACTTCTTTCCTCAGGTTTTATTAAATACTCCCTAACGAGTTCCTTTATATTATTATGTTTTATAAAAATTCTCAAGATTTTATTATTCGTATCTATAATGCTAACAGGAACCTTAATGTCTATCGTTCTATCATTACCGTTATCAATAGGTAATTCTATAACATTTCTATCAACCTCTATTATAATATTTATCTTTCTTTTAGTTTCTATATTATATTTGATCTTTGCAATTAATATTGCATTTTTGGTAGGATCTAGGTTGCTTTTTCCTCCATCCAACGCAACAATTAAATTCTTGTCAAAGATATCAATGATAGGCCTTTTGTATTCAAGTACTGGTAGTTTTATTTCATAGTTATGAAAAGGCGATTTTAATTCTGCAACAAGTTCTGCTTGATTTTTTGATATAAGGTATTTTGGTTCAACTATGTAGCATGATTCATCAGTTTTCTCATAATATAAGTCAAATTTACTAAAATTTAATGAAAAGTATTTATTATTTAAACATAATTTATATCCTATATTCTCTCTTTCGATTTCGATCGGTTCAATCATATTGTTAAGCTCTAGCGAACCTAACCAAAGGTCTTCATTTAGTATGAACGCTGTATGATCAATAATGTAGGCCGAAATTAACCTATCCAATTTACCTATAACTGATAAATCCTCGTTCAATATTACTGAATTCTCATAATTCGGTATTATAGCATAATGAGAATTAGCATGCCCGAAGTGTGTTTTAGAGCGACCTAAATATGACCAACTTTCTTTATCATAAAATTTTAGCTCGTTTCCACATAAGATTAAATGTCCTTCTCCTAGCTTTCCTATATAGTATGCTTCTGAACTGCATATTCCTAATAATTGACGATCGTTATTATGTACTATGTAAATAATGTTATTATTATCCTTCACTATTATAGCATCATTATAGCGACCAATTACATTACCTTTAATTGGTACCTTAAATTTCTCTAACGTGTTTTTATCTATAGCTAATGTTTTATCATCGTATACCAGTGATATAAAGTCTTCATTTACGTAATAATAATTAGGTTTATCGAATTGTAAGAAGTTTCCGTTAAAATAAATGAGCGATGTACTCTTATTTTCTAACAAAATCGTATCTAATATTTTATTATACTTATTATATTTTTGATCAAATATTTCTTTTTTCTCGCTTGTTTTAATGGGAATAATTTTTCCATCAAGTATCACATAATATCCATATGGTTCTTCAAAAATTCTTGTCTTCTCTCCAGTTTTAATATTAAATTGAAATAGATATCCTTTGTACTCATAAAAAATAAGATCGTCGTTTGCTTCTAAACCATTTTCAGTTAAAAAAATCTTGGGATACTTTAACGCTGAAACTCTCAATATGGGACTCCTATTGTTTTCCCTAATCCAAAAATTCAGCTCACTGGGTAAATTTAACTTGTAAGCATATGCCAAGTTGGGTATTAGAGCCATTATTTGATAATGTATAAGATTAAAAAGGTAAGAGAGATAAACGTAGATATTTATTATTAATAGTTTTCCTCTTAAAATTGAAAAATTTTACCAAAACCTATAAAATTCTCCTAGACTTATAATAATACTTAACCACGAAGCTATGATTGACTTGTATAACTGTTTAGATCTTAGGTTGTGATTCTACGACATTCTATTATTTTTTGCTCTAAATCTATAAGTGCAAAATATCACATATGAAAGTCATTAACTTACATAATATTAATACTAGCATAAACTTGTCAATGTTAGGAGTAACAGTAATGTACAGTTTACATAATCAATTCAATGTAAAGTTCGATATTTTAGTACTCGTTATAGCTATAGTTGTTACTATATTTACATTTTTTGAGGTAATTCAATATTTAAGCAAAAAATCTTGAGGTATCCAGGGATCCAGGGGGGTGGGGGTATACTTTAATATTAAAAACATCAATCCGTGGATCCCTGAATACCTCCAACTAAATTATCTCCTAAGGGTTTAAGTAATTTAATGTCTTCAAATAAAGGGAAATCCTATTAAAAGTGATAGTATATAGCCCATTAGCATAAACGGAAGTACTGGAATTCCCCAAGTAACCCATATTGTGCTATTTTCATCTATTAGACCTTTTTCTACTAGTTTTCTAAAGTACTCTCTCCACATCTTATCGTCTTCTTCAATATCAAAATTAAATCTGAGTTCAACTGTTCCATCTTCTTTTATCTTTGTAAGCGGGAAAAGGAATCTAGAATTTAGAAAATCACGAACTTTCACACGCTTTCCTACAAACGCTAATTTAAGCTTTTGCGAAAATGTATATCCTTTAACATATGGAATGTTTCTAACAAAGTTGTAGAAACCATAAAATAATATAAGTAAGGACGTATAAAGGAGTATCAGCAAGGGCTCCATTCCCAGTCTGGCCAATTTTGATGAGAATAATGGAACTATGTATGCATTTGCTAAACTTAATAACAAGCTTGCAAATACATCTGCACCTCCTATCATCGAGAACTTATATAGTAAGCCAAGTAATAGTTCGCTTGTTGTAAGCGAATAGAGATATAAGGGAAGGTATACGTGTTTAATATCGTATATTATAAAAAGTATTATGGGAGAATAATATAACCAAATCTTTAGATCAACTTCTCTACTTTTCAAATCTAAAATAGAAGTATGACCCATCATTATTAGGCTGCTTACGACTTGTAACAAGTATATTAGTAATAGCATGCAATTCACCTAAATAAAAGCAATGGGGGCCACGAGGAAACCCTCTTCATGTTCATTGGCCTCTGCGAGACTCTCGGAGGGCCAGATACCCATAGTAGTATTAAGTAAACTAGCTTATAATTTTTAATCTTTACTAACTGATATTATGAGTCTTTTCGTTTAAAAACGATTAAGGAAAGCAAATAGTCTGTGCTAATATATTTAGGACAACTATTCATAACTACAGTAATAACGCAAGTAGGTATATCTTACCCGGTTAGTCTTTATGACAAGACTAGATCAGTTTTGTTATTAGGGTTAGTGTCTGCTTTAAGTGGGATTCTATCAAGTGCTAGTAGCTATCTTTGGGGTTTAATTCTCGATAAAGTATCTAGAAGAAAAGAATTCTTCATCCTCTTAAGTGTATTAACGGTGCTTATTTCGCTATTATACATGTTTGGTCAGAGTTTTTCTGCATACTTATTAGCATCAATTGCTTCTTCTCTAGATGGGAGTGCATATTCGTTGTTGTTGTTAGAAAGATTTAGTCTTGAGGAGTTAAACAAGCAGAATTCAAGATTATCTCAATTCTCTCTAGCTGGGAATGTACTTGGGAACATATTTGCGATATTTAAAGAAGAGGGTAAATTGCTAATGCTCATTTTTTCCATTCTATCGATAATTTCTATAAGCATTTATATACCTTCCTATAGTTCGCCTGTAGTTAAAGGTAAATCACCTACAGGGACTAACACTAACTTTAAACTAATAACTATACCTATTATCTCATTCGTTCTCTTTAATTTTGCATCACAAATATTTTACACTTTGTACATACCGCTGAATTATTTACAAAATAATCCTTCCTATACAGTCTTCCTTAGTTATGCTTTATTATACGTAGTGGAGGAGTTTGTATATGTTAAGGTACCTGAACTCGTTAAAGATAAAGAAGAGCGATATGCCATAATTTCTTCATTTTCTAGAGCCACAATCATGTTGGTATTGGGCGCGATATTTATGCTTAAACTACATATAGGAATTTTATTAGTGCCTGTATTCATAACGTTTGGGACCTTATGGACCTTTTATAATATTTCCTTCTTCACGTTGTTATTTAGCTATGTGAAGAAAAATAAGGGGTCAATTATTGGGGTGTTTAACCTTAGTAGCAATTTAGCTTCAACAATAGGTTCATTATTTGCGGGTTCTGTAGCATCTGACAGCTTTCCTTTAGCGTACTTGTCGGGGTTCTATAGCTTTATTTTATCGATTCTTCTATTATTAAGCCTTATTAGGTTAAGATTACGAACCTCTTAAAAGTTCTTTAACTTGAGCTATTATGCTATCTTTATTTTTTAGAAAGAGGTTTACAATATTATCGTTTATGTTTTCTATTTGAATCTTTTTCTCATTGGATATCATAAACGGCAAAAATTCATCTGAAACTGCTGTTAAGGAGTATAGACCATCATAGCTTAAAACATACATTATCTTTCCCATTTCACCTATCGTAATCCCAATATCTGCAGAACGCGGTAATAATTCCATTATTTGTTTCATCACATTTATAACATCTCCTTTACTCTTGCTATTCTTTATCATATCCTGAAGGGCGTTTATTTTTCCCTCATCTATAGGCATAGATATAACTTTTTAACTGCTTCTAGATAAGTCATAATGCCCCAATGGAGGGGGAACGGGAACCCTTATTTTTACCTTACTTTCTCTAAACCATGGGGCAATAACATAGGCTTTGCCGTTACTTTCTAGACTTAGAATTTTAGCTTCGGTCTTTGATAGCCCGAGTTTTTCTGCGATCTCTGGCTTGATTCTAAAAATAATCCTTGTATTGCTCAATTCAACGATTATTTCACTCAAATCTTCTGGGTTATGTGTAGCGAATAAAAATCCTATTTTTCTTCTCCTTCCTAATCTCATCATTGTAGAAATCTTTCCAGCGACTTTTCTTACATATACAGTATCCTCATCTGTACCATTTTGAGCTGGGAAGAATCTATGTGCTTCATCTATTACTATTAATATCCTATTATTAACATCTCCCTTTTTCATCTCCATTTCTCTATACGCAAAGATTCTATCTAAAGTATAATAAGTAAAGATCTTCTGGGCAAAATCGTCTAATTCACTATTGTATAAATCAAAAATTGTGACACCCTTTTCCTCTATAGCTTTTCTGAGGGGTATCCTAGCGGCTTTAACATCAAATAATCCAGTTTCCCGTAATAAATATAGCCCTCTAATTATGTTCTCCCTAGTGCTTTTATGTATTTTTAAATCATCTAAACTGTCAGTCATCATGTCTGATATCAATTCATCAAGGGATTCATAGTTTTTCCTCTTAAGGAGAATATTTAAGAAATGGGAAGCCTGTTCCGTAAAGTAAGGATTCAATCTATAAAGAATCCTTCTAACATCTTTAAATCTGAAATAGTATGGAAATATCTTAACCCTGCTTTGCCAATCTTTGTAATTTACTGAAATGGTATTCTCCTTTATGTCAACTTCTATTCTAATACCTTTCTTATTAAGATAATTAATTATCGGGTTCAAGTATATATTATAATAGGTCTTCGTTATAGAGTACAAATCTTTTCTATTTGATGTCGCTTTCATGTACTTTTTCATCCATATTGAGGAAATAGGATAGACTACATTTGCACTAAAATCTGTAATCTTACCATACAATTTATTGAACAAATTTATTCCTTCATTTACTGCTCTTGACGTAATATCAGGTGGTAAAAACATATTATAGTAATCACCCGTAGAGTCAATAATCATCACGTTAGTATTACTTCCTGATTTTGTAATGCCTGCAATTATATCTTTTATCAATGATGTCTTTCCAGATCCAGTAGTGCCCACGATTATTCCGTGATAATTTAGGTCATCTAGATCTATACTAACTTCTATTTCACTTCCTGGTACGTCAAGTAAGCCGAGTTTTAAGGGTCCCCTATTTATGCCAAGCGCCTTCTCTACTATACTAGGAGTAGGCAAGATAACTGGAGATTGAGGTTCTATTATAATGTCTGAAGCTTCAGGTTCATTAGAATTAAGAACGTCAATCTTTGTTAACATCTCACACTTTAAAGTCACATTCGTTAGAAGGCTTCCTGGTTCATTAGATTCGTTATTTGATATATCACCCAATATTTTAGTATTATCAAAAAGTAAACTCGTTGCATCGATCCTTTCATATCCTATAACTCGCAGAAGTACAAAATTTAATGTCTTTATATCTATCACGCCTAGGAGAATGTTAACCCTTCCAAGAATATCGAGGTTAAAATATATTTCAGGAGGCACGCTTATATACACGTAACTTTCGTTCTCATCTAATTTACTAGGAACGTGTTTAGATACATATCCTATAATCTTTCCAAGAGTGATAGCTAGTGCTTTAGCCCTTTCTACTCTATCCTTAACATTATTGTAGACATCTATCATATTTTCGCCTCTAACTTACTTACGTAGCTTAGCTCCACGCCAGAGCTCCTTAAATATGCTAAGAAGTAATTAGAAATTCCTGAAGTTATGCTCTTTGCTATAGAGTCTGCCAAGGCTACTAGTTTAGGAATACCATCCTTAGAGAACCCTTGAGTAGCTATATAAGATAATAATTCTTGCGGTTTATTTAATCTTAAAGTTTCAATCCTAAGTACAGAAAAATGAGGAATGAACATGGTTAATGGTATTGCAGCATAATAGAGATAAACTTTACACGATTCATTAAGCTGTTTTAATAATGGACCAATTATAACAGGTTTATATGGTTTATTATTGTAATGTCTAGAAATAAGAGAATGTATAAACGCTTCATCTGAAAGGAATAGAGAGGGATCAATCTTGTAATAATTCACAATTTTATTTTTGAGGTATGGTGATGAAAGGGCTTTTACTAGCGATCTAGACTTATCTAGTCTTTTTACTACTCCAATCACATTAGATCTGTTATCTAATACTTTCAGTCTTTCGTTGAAGAGAACTGTTCTTTCAGAGGTCTCTAGATAGAAGTAGTTAGGAAATAGAGGTCCGTCAACAATTATTATATCGTTCTGATTTGATATAGATAGGACAAACGATAAAGCTGCGGTTTCAAGTTCTTGCCTTAATTCTGTTTCCATGCTCCTTACATTATAATTTGAAGTGTAAGTTTTTCCTGATGGCGAGAATAAGGTGATAAACTTACTAGTATATATAAAGGGTTCAATAGAAGATGCCTTATCTAATGTTGGTGATGCCAATGCAATAAAAGGTTTGTTAATACTAATCTCCTTTAATAGACCCAGTCCAGGGTATACGCCAATTATGGGTTTAACACTAGAAACTATTGCCACGCTGGAAAAACTTATGTTACCTTTTAGTGTTTTATAAGTCCTACTGCTTCCGTCAATTGCATATATTTCGTTTCTAAAAGAAGGAATCTCATCAACTTGAGTTAATAACTCAGAAACAGTAAATAATGGAATTGTATCCTCTTCTTCAATGTATGAAGTATCCTCTTCCTCATTATAATATAAGCTATTTGGGTCAAGATACCCATTAATATAATACTTAAGGATATCATTGAATAGTTTCTGGTAAGTGGCATACTCCATTTCTTATTTACAGTAATACTTTATGTAAGGAAATATTTAAATATCTCGTATTACTTATTCGGCTTTTAATAAATATCTGGTTGCAATTATTACAGGATCCCATACCTGGGTTATCGCTGGCAAGTATCCCATCTCAGTAAAGAATAGATCCTCTGCGGTAAACCCTTTATAAAGTGCTGCTGCAATAGTATTTAACCTGCCTAATACCTCCTCATATCCGATTATTTCTGCACCTAAAATTCTTAAGGTTCCTTCTTCAGCTATCAATTTTACGTAAATATCACCACCACCTGGATAATACCTAGCTCTAGTCCTAGCTTTTATAACAGGGGAAGATATAGTTTTTATACCAAACCTTTTTGCATCAGCTTCTGTCAATCCCACTTTGCCTATAAACATATCATTAAATTTAGTAATTGTTGTACCTACAACTCCAGGGAATTTCATAGCTTTTCCAGCTATGTTACTGCCAGCAACGAATCCCATCTTGTTGGCTACAGGTGCAAAAGGCTGCCAATCTGGTTTTCGTGTTATTATATTTATTGCCTCTGCAACGTCACCGGCCGCATATACTCCTTTTCTGCTTGTCTGCATATATTCATTAACTTTTATAGTTCCTGCAAATCCTAGTTCTAACTTATCTTTGAATAAATCAGTATTAGGCTCCACACCGATGCTAATTACCACTCCATCAACCTCGTATTTGTTTTTATCCGTGATTACTAATGTTCCTTCATTTCTAATATCTTCTACTCTTTCGTTAGTTTTTACTTCTACATATTTAGATATGTAATCAGTTATTATTTTCCCCATATCCTCATCTAAAAGTTTGTTCAATAAATAATTGGGTAATTGTATTAATATTACTTTTTTGTTTTGCTTTACTAATGCCTCTGCCAACTCTACTCCTAATATACCACCACCTATTATTGCAATTTTATTTAGAGGTAGAAGTTTATTTTTTAGTTCAGTAGCATGAGCTGGATGATGTATATAGAAAATTCTATTACCTTCAAACGAAAGCTGTTTTATTTTCTTTGGTTTAGCTCCCGTAGTTATTAATAAGTAGTCATATTCATCTTTAATCTTATCAGTACCATTTTCTGCAACGATTATTCTATCCTGTAAATCAACTTCAGTTACCTTAAAATTTGTAACGACATTTATGTTCCTCTTCTCCTTAAAGAAACTAGGAGTATAAGTCATAAATAATCCTTCATCTGAAAATAATCCTTCAATATAATATGGTATCCCGCAAGGGGCATGGCTAACCATTTTAGTCTCTTCGTATACGGTAATTTGCATACTTGGATTTAAGCGTCGAGCTCTAGAAGCGCCACTCATTCCCGCAGCTCCGCCACCAATAACTACAAGTTTTTCTGTCATTTTTACCTCTTCTCATTAATACGTTATAATTTATATAACTTCTTACCTATTGATATATCAGCATAATGTAAATTAAGTGCTTAAACTTACAGAAAATATAGAGTTATACTAACCTTATACTCTTTCCTTACTTACAAATTTGATCCTAACATGAACTTTAGGAAATGCGTAAGTAAAGATGAGGTTTAAAGTGAGAGTTAAATTATTACGAGAATTGAACTTTTTTAATGAGTGAGAAAGTAAAATTCAGCTTATGAGAATAACACTCGAGTTAGTATGGCAAATAGATTTAATGTAAATAATATATAATAAAAGATATTAACCTTTTAATTGATCTAAATTATATAAAAACTTATTTCTATTGCCTGTAGATATAATGCGGAGTTGAGAAAATGCATAATTACTATCTAGATTGGGACAAGTTTTTTGAAGAGGCTTCAAATATTCAAGTTCCAGACTTTAAAGTTAAGGATAAGTTAATATATATTGGGATAGGCGGTAGCGGAATTCCAGGTAGGTTGCTTCTAGATCTAGGAATTGATTTAAAAATTTATAGAGGGTTTCATGCTAAAAGCGATAAAAATACGAGTGTACTAGTGGTGAGTTATTCAGGTACTACTACTGAAACGATCCTAGCATTAAACGAAGTTTTAAACTCAGGTTATTACGATCTAGTTGTTATAACCTCTAATGGTAATCTAGAAAAGATAGCTGAAGAAAAGAAGTTAAAGCTTGTTAAAATCCCAAAAGGGTTACAGACAAGATACGCCTTTCCTTTCATCTTTACTTCGCTAATAAAGTTAATTAATAGCGGATTAGGACTTAATTATAACGTAAACGATTTGAAAGATGGTGTAATTGAAAGTAAATCGCAATACTTAAACTACTCTAAAGAATTGGCATCTAGCATTATTGGCAAAATACCTGTCTTCTATTCTGCAGACTTCGTAGGTATAGCGGAAAGATTTAAACAGGAGTTCAATGAAAATGCTAAATATCCAGCATTCTATGATGAATTACCTGAAGCTAACCACAATGAAATCGAAAGCTATGCTAAGAACAGAGCACAACTTCTTCCTATCGTTTTAGGTTTAAGCGAAGTTAATGATCTTACTGCAGGAGTGTTAAATGCTGTAAGGATTAAGCCTTTATTCGGTAATCCGTTAAAGATAATATCCAGTATGCTATTATTGGCAGGACTCACATCATTGGAGGTAGCGCAAAGGTTATCTGAGGATCCTGAAAAATTATACCTTATACCAACAATTCGTAGCAAAACGTCAAGTTTATTAAAATTGTAATTACTACTTTTTTCTTGTTATGGGTATTAAAGTATTTAATACATTGGGTAGAAGATTAGAGGATTTCAAGTCTATAGAGCCAGGAATAGTGAAGATGTATGTATGTGGGCCTACTGTACAAGATTACATTCATATTGGCCATGGTAGGACATTTGTGGCTTTTGATGCAATAGTTAGATATCTAAAGTTAAGAGGATATACAGTGATAAGGGTCCAAAATATTACAGATATAGATGATAAGATAATCAAAAAAGCTCAAGAGACCAAAAAAGATTGGAAGGAAATCGCTGACTATTATGCTAATGATTATCTCTCTTCAATAAACCAGTTAAATATAGAAATAGATTTCCATCCTCGTGTAACTCAACATATCAAGGAAATTATAGATTTTATCCAGCAACTAATTGATAAGGGACATGCTTATGTAGCTCCTAGTGGAAGTGTTTACTTCGATGTAGATTCCTTCCCAGAGTATGGGAAGCTGTCTGGAACTAAGAAAGAGGAGTGGAATCAAGGGGAAGAATTTACAAGAGAAAAAAAGAATCCATATGATTTTGCGTTATGGAAAGCTATGAAACCAGGAGAACCTTATTGGGAAAGTCCATGGGGAAAGGGAAGACCTGGCTGGCATATAGAATGTTCAACAATGTCCATGCGATATCTAGGAGGGAAGTTTGATATACATGGTGGTGGTAGCGATCTAATATTTCCTCACCATGAAAACGAGATTGCTCAGAGCGAATCTCTTTTAGGAGATAAGTGGGTAAGCTATTGGATGCACACAGCTTTTGTCACAATAAAGAAAGAAAAAATGTCTAAGTCGTTAGGCAATATAATTCCCCTCAACGAAGCATTAAAGAAATGGGGTGCTCCAACTTTAAGGTTATGGTATCTAAGTGCACATTATAGGTCTCCTCTAGATTTCAGTGAAGAGTCTTTAGAGCAAGCTAGATCGTCTTTGCAGAGATTAAAGGATGCTATGAGCATATTAAGAAGCGTAATTAAAGAGAGTAATTTACACTATGCAAATGATGATACTGTCAAATTGCAACGCGAGATACTTGATATAATTTCTAGGTTTCATGCTGCAATGGAAGAGGACTTCAACACTGCAAAAGCGTTGTCTGCTATTTACGATTTAGTAAATATAGTATTTTCTAAGGTGCAGTATTCCGGAGACTTTATGTCCTCTATGCTGGCGTTAGAAGCTTTTAGGCAATTTAATTATGTATTTGGGGTATTAGATGAAGAATTTTCTATAACTTACGAGAGGATTGCTAAAATAATAGACGCTGTTCTGGAGATAAGAAATCAATTAAGGGCAAAGAAAATGTATGATTTGAGTGATCAAATTAGAGCTATATTGATGTCCTCAGGTATTAGAGTATTAGACAGTAAGGACAAATCTACTTGGAGATTTGAATGATGTGTGCAATACTAGCATTTTGAGCATTTTTTAGTCTACTTAACAACTCTCTTGTTGTAACGTTTACGTCTTTCATTTTTATTGCTTCATCTATGTTAAAAAACCTAGCATCTAGGGCGTCTGATGTAGGAGTTATTTTTCCTCTTTCTATCTTAGCTTTAAAATCTATTATCACATAATGGAACCCTTCTGAGATTATTTCAACAATTGCCAAAGGCTCTTCTACTTTGATTTCTAGACCTGTCTCCTCTTTTATTTCCCTTTTTATAGCCATTTCTAGAGTTTCTCCATACTCTACTTTTCCTCCGGGTATAGCCCAAGTTTCTTCACCTGGAGGATTTTTTCTTTTAACTAATAGTACTGAATTATTATCCATAATTACGGCTCCTACAGCAACAAGAGGTCTTTCCATAAATAGCTATTGGTGTGAATAAAGTTAATATTTTGTTATATGGTTGATAATAATGGTGAAGTTATGAAAAGGCAATTGGCGTTGTTGGTATTTATACTACTAATCCTTACATCGATTTTCTCAGTGAACATAATAACCATGAGTATAAGCATAGCTAATTTACCATCTTCTTCTCCCACAATAGTCAGGAATATAACAATTCCTAAATTTCTATCCTATATAGTTACAACAAAATCTTCTGTTAAAAATACTACAGTAGTACAAACATATTATATTAACTATACTGTAATAAATGTAACAGAGTATTCAATATATGTAAAAGTGGTTAACAACGCGACTAGGAACACGTCAATAATTGTTGCAGCTAATGGAACTTATAAAATAAATTTAGTAACTATGCCTCTCTTACCCTTTTATCCTTACATAATTCCTTATTACTTATATAATAATACATATGGCATAGCTACTTCAAACGAAAGTTTACTTCTAAGTTTCTACTCATCATACTATAATGGCAGTATATACAAGTTCCTCATTCATAACGACTACTTTAACGCGTTAGCCAATATATCGTCAACTTACGGTTATATAGTGGAATTAAATGAGACAACTCCTTTAAACATTTTTATGAAGTTAGTAGAGGCTATTAATTATACAAATATAAGCATCCCACCCGATGACAGCCTGTTAGAAGAAGAGATAAATCTATCTCATCCATACATATATAGTGTTTATAACTATTCATCAGTTGCAGGAACTGCTCTCCCTGAGGGATGGGCTGAGCTTACTTACCCATTAATAATAGGTAATTATATTGCGCAAGCTGAATACAAGATTTTATTTGCATCAGGACAAGAATTAATGCAACCAACTTCGTTTTCTGTGGCATTCGCGTACTTCATAATCGTTATAGGAAACCAGTCTACAATACCGGTAACTTACATACTAAATGCAGGTAATAAGACTATCCATTGGGATCATGGTGTCTTTAACCTATATTTGTCTAATGATACAGTATATGTGTACAAAAATACTACATCACAGGGTCTAGTGTCTTATCTCTATGTAAATAAGGATGGGGAGATCATTTCACTAAAGACATATAATAATGTTACGGGACAATTAATTTATGGCGAAGAATTAATATCTACTAATTATATCTCACCGACAACTACATATCCTGAAATTAATGTATATGAAAATACTAGCTTACCATTTAAAGCTATAAATCCGAGATTTGCACTGGAGTTTACTATCATCATTGTATTTGTACTAACGTTTATAATTATAATTCTGCGGAGGGAATATTAATTTCACTTTGAGGGTCAAAGTAATATTGGTAAAAATAGTTAAAACATTTTAAGTAATTAAGTTTCTTGGATATAAGATGAGTTTATCCACAATTTCGTATAACTTATACGATGAGCAGGTTAAGAAGTTGCGTTATGTTGCTTCTTTTTTGGGTCTTGATGATAATGCTGTTGAGGTTTTGTCTACTCCTGAGAGGGTTGTTCAGGTTAAGGTTCCTGTTAGGTTTTCTGATGGTTCTGTTAGG
>JAPNVD010000022.1 GCA_026627305.1 Sulfolobaceae archaeon | reverse complement strand
ACCTGTATACGATGACCTAACAAATAGGCTCTACTGGATAGACATCCTAGGAAAGAAACTAATATACCTAGACATATCAACAGGGGTTGAAACAATAATAGAAACACCAGACATGATATCATCACTATGCGTAATAGACGAGAAGAGGGTAATAGCAACAATAATGCACTCATTCTACATAATAGACATAGAAAAGAAGAAATTCGAAAAAATAGCAGAGGTCAAAGAAGAAAAACAAAACACAAGATTCAACGACGGAAAATGCGACCCACTAGGAAGATACTGGGCAGGAACAATGGACATGAAAGAAAAAGAACCAATAGGAGCACTATACAAACTAGACCTAGACAAAAAAATATACAAAATACTAGAAGGACTAACAATATCAAACGGACTAGCATGGTCACTAGACAACAAAAAACTCTACCTAATAGACAGCCCACCAAAAAAAGTATACCAAATGGACTTCAACCTAGAAAAAGGAACAGTAGAAAACAGGAGAGTAGCACTAGACCTAACACAAGAACAGGGAGTACCAGACGGAATGACAATAGACGAAGAGGGAATGCTATGGATAGCACACCACGGAGGAGGAAAGGTAACAAGATGGGACCCAGAAAAAGGCAAGAAACTAGAAGAGATAAAATTACCAGTAACATACGTAACATCAGTAACATTCGGAGGAACAGACCTAAAAGACCTATACATAACAACGAGAAGCCATGATCCTCAAACTGGAGGATTAGTAAACGAACCATTAGCTGGAAAGCTGTTTAGAGAAAGGGTTGGAATAAGAGGAGCAAAACTCTATCGCTTTAAACTGTAATTACTTTCTGTCCTCACTAATCCAAGTTTTTCAGCGTTTTTAACCCCAAGTTTATATCCTACATATCCTAATACTGCTACTGTTATTATCACTAAGAAAAATCCTATTCCCAAGTTATGTAAATTATGTACGTGTATTGGCGTGGTTATTCCGAAGTTGAGCAGTTGAGGCCATATTAGTATTGCGGTACCAGCTATTATAAATACTAAACCACCATAAGTTAGCACTGTTCTTGTGATATACTTTCCAACAAACGCTACACCTTTTTCTGTCAATCTCTTCACACTTCTTAACCAAGATCCAAAAACTGCGCCAAAGACTATTTGCATTGTCATTGTGCCAAGTCCGAATAGAAATCCTGGAACCCAACCAAAGTATGCAGAGGGCATTGTAGGCGCTAGTACAAAGTATACTATTAGTGCAAAAGCACCAAACCCGAAACCAGCTATAACTCCATGTATAAATGCTATGTTAGTAGGTACTGGTTTCAGAGTTTCCTCATCTAGATATGGGCTCTTATCACCTACATGTTCCTTCTCCGTGGAAGTCCTTTTATGAATTCCAGCCTTTTCTGCTAAGAATCCCTCTAAGAAATGCCAATGGAAGTATTTCCCAACCTTAACTACATAAAGTCCTGCTAAAGTCATAGCTAAACCAACTACTATGTATGTTATTCCAAAAGCGGTAGTTGTTGTAAATAGGCTAGCTAAAGCTAGGTATGCCAATTCCGATAAAATTGCCCTCTGTAACGTAAAGCCTGCAGAAAAAGTTAAGCCCGTCCTCATTCCTCCTTTAGCGCTAAAAGTTCCCACAGAATAGGAGAAAGTTATTGGCCAAGTGTGTTCATCTGGAGTTGCCCCGTGGACTATTCCTAGTAGATATGCAATTATTAGTGCTGATATTAAATTAACGTTTTGCGGATTCCAAATATTAATTACTATTTCTGACATTTTTGTCTATTATATAAGTTTTTAGGGGTACCCTTAAAATCTTTCTATCTCCTTTCAAGTCTATAGTTTTCATAAAGTTTTAACTCCTCTTGAGTCACACTGGGCTTTATCCTCCTTAAAACCTCGAGAAAATCCTCCAAAGTTATCTCAATTCTGACGTTATTATTATTATTTGAAGCCTCAACTAAGAGCTTTCTTTTAATCTCTTCTATTACCAACTTCAGATCTGCTGGGGTAAAGTTTTCTGTCATCTCACTAACCTTCTTTATAGTCTCATCGTCGACTTTTAAACCCCTTGTTAAAACCCTCAATATCTTTTCTCTAGCCTCTCTATTCGGGGGAGGGACATAAATTATCTTATCAAACCTCCCCGGTCTTAATATCGCTGGATCTAAATCCCACGGCCTATTAGTGGCACCTATAACAATAACGTTCGAGTTCTCTCTTAGACCGTCCATTTGCCTTAAAAGCTCAGTTAGAGCATCCCTCCACTCGTTTCCTAATCTATTCTTAGCTATCATATCTATCTCGTCAATGAATATCACCGCAGGAGCGTTATCTATAGCTACATAGAACTTCTCAGCTATTATTTGAGGAGCATTAAATGGCCCAGCTGATGCTACTTCCTCTCCAGATAGCTCGATGAAGTTCGCCTTGAGCTCGTTAGCTAATGCTTTTGCTACAGTAGTCTTCCCTGTGCCTGGAGGACCATAGAGCAATAAACCTTTAATTGGCTTTACGTTTAATTTCTCAGCTATATCCCTCTTTATGATTGGTAGTTCTATCGATTTTCTGATCTCTTCCTTAATATCCTCCATATCTCCTATATCATTCCAGGTGATTTCAGGGATACCATAGAGCTTTAAGTTGATCTTAGTTCTAGAGTATTTCCTCGCAATCGTTTCAAACCTAATAATTGTAGATATTGGAATAGAGGGCTTATAACTTTCGATTAATGAAAGGATATCCTGAGTAGTTGGATTCTTAAACCTTCTATTAACTTCATCTACTACGTTCTTGATATCTGCTGGGCTAAACCTTTCAGATTTCTTAGCCAACAACTCGTAATTAATTCCATCAATCTTCAACAAGCCTTTCCATATCTTCTCCCTCCCGCTCTCATCAGGCAAAGGTACATAAATCACTTCATCGAATCTACCTGGCCTTAAGAAGGCTTCATCGATTTCTTGAGGCACATTAGTAGCACCAATTATTAGTACTGGCAATCCCTTATCATGAAGATCCTGGAGCCTCATCAACATTATGTTTACAAGCCTATGGGTTACCTCATGTATATCGCTTTGTCTTGAGAGGGCTAAACTATCTAGTTCGTCTATAAATACTATAGCAGGGGCAGATTCCTCAACCTGATTAAAGAACTGGTCTAATAGAAACTCACTCTCACCATACCATTTACTTAAAATGCTGCTAGGCTTAAGCTCAAAGTAGTTCCATTTTAGTTTATTAGCTAAGCCTTTAGCCATCGTGGTCTTTCCTGTACCAGGGGGACCGAACAATATAACTCCATAAGCTTTTCCAGACTTCACGTTTTCCGCTATTTCCTCCAACCTTGTCTTTACCTTCTCCTGATCATATATTTCCTCCCATTTAACGTTAGGTACGAAACTTCTATTTTTCACCTTATTTTTATTACCTAAGCTGACCCTTCTCATCATTATGTAAGGAAATAGAAAGAAGAGCAATATGCTGATAAGGATTAAGGCTATCTGAATAATTCCTATGAGAGTATTAGGATTGATAGTAATAGCGAACATTTCTAAATTATTTTTAAAGATAAATCCTCCTAATTTAAGTTTCCTTAAGAAAACGGAAAAAGAGAAGAGGAGAGTTGTGTTAACTTTTAGTTTCTCCTCCTACAGAAGGTGGGGTGGGAGGTGCACTTCCTCCTTTTCTGGGTTTGCTTAAGAGAGAGTTAACAAATAAGGCTGCTAAAATTATCGCTACAATACCTATAATGCCAGTGGAAATTAGATATATCCTCAGAGTGAGGACTTCATTTTCGAATATTGGTTGAGTAACTAGTACCTTTGCACCATTTGCCAACATGAAGGTACCATTCCAATCGACTCTATAATAGAATGGGGCTTTAGCATAAAGCGTAATCTCGGAACCTTTACTGTACCATCCAGAAATCGTAGTCCCATTAGTATACCTGATATCAACGTAATACTCGAGTATATATTTAGGAACTATTGTAGTACTGCTGTTAACGACTACTGAAGTTGGTGAAGATAGTACATATCTTTCGTAGCTAGTTATGCTAATTGTCTTAGGGAGATATATTACTGAACCGTTATTGTACCATCCTTCTATCGTAGTTCCGTTAGGAAGGAATATTGTTAAATAGTACTGTAATTGATACTTGGGTACTAGAATAGTTGGTGAGGTTATCAGCGTCGAGTTCTTCCCTATAATTACATACCTAGCACCTTTAGATATGTAGATAATGCTAGGATACGTTATAGAACTACCATTAGTTATAAACTCCTTAATTATTTGCCCATTAGGCAAATAGACCGTTACTAGATATTTATATTCGTATTTAGGCTTAATTACCTGAGGATAATAAATTGTGAAGACGTTTTTGCCAACTAAAATAGCAATTGTTGTGGGTGAGACATTCACTATTTTTGGTACGCTTATCGAACTACCTCTCAACACCCAATAATTGAAAGTTGTCGAATTGGGTAGTTCGACACTAACAAGATATTGGATCAGATAAGAAGGCGATATGTTTTCTGGCCCCTTAGTAACATATATCGCTGAAGAGTTTAGTACATACCTTGCTGTGGAGTTTATGTAAATAATTTTTGGCACAACTATTATTGAACTGCTATTATGCCATCCGCTTATCTCAGTTCCATTAGGATATCTTACAGTCACGAAGTACTGTATTATATACTTAGGTATGATAATAGTGGGCTCCTTTACAGTTACTGTAGCGTTACTTATCCTTAAGTATCTAGCTGTGGAATTTATGTAAATGTATGTAGGTAATTTGATCTCTTGACTAACGTTATACCATGCATAAGTTATAGTAGAATTGGGCCAATAGATACCTACAAGGTCTTGATAGCCTATTATATTTGTAGTAATGTATAGTGGGCTATTAACTACGATAAGGTATTGTGATGCGTTAACCAGCTCCCTTGAGGATGAGTTTATGTAGTAAACCTTGTAGATGAGGATTGTTGATGATTTGTTAAACCACCCGCTCGTGAGCGTAACATTCTGTCCATTAATAAGTGCAGGGACTTCATGAGTTACTGTCACATAGTACTCTACGTTATAGGGAATTGTTACACTCATTGGTTCCGTTATTACAATGTTTATTGGAAGTGTGATATACCTTACAGTAGAGTTTACGGAAATTATCTGTGAAGGTATATAAATTACTGTGCTGGCGTTATACCATCCTGAGGTCAAGGTCTCTTGAACACCATTGACGAAGCCGGTCACTGTAAACTGGAAAGTAACGTAGTATTGTGTGTAATAGATAGCTGTAAGGTAAGCTGGACCATAATAAATCGTGAAAGTGTTCTCGTTCTCCAATACACCATCATATATTACCCCTTTTAACAGATCCCTGACGTTATTACTCTCGTAATAGACATTCTGAAAGACAACGGTTACTGGGGCGTTAAAAGTGTATTCTCCAGGGGAGTATTCTGTGCCGTTTACAGTGAAAGGCACTGGGCTATTTATTATTACAGGGCCGCCAACTACCTGTAATGTACCTGATGATGTATAGACTAATGAAGTGCCTGCATATAGTTTTAAAAAATAGCTTACAGAGCCGGGTTCTACTTGGACTGAAGAACCGTTAGTTATACTTATACTAGTCTGTCTGCCGTTTTGAGTTACTTCTCCTATCCATCTAGCTCCATTAGGTATAACATAAAATATTACAGTAGTTCCTACGAGTTTAGCAGAAGCAAATATAGTCCATAGGTTTTCTTGCGATAAAACTCCCTGAATCTGAAGTACTGAAGCATTACTGTTTATCCACTCTTCAGCCATGCCATAATTCCCTGAAACCGATTCGTTAGAAATTGCACCGCTATACAGTTTAGGAGGTAATGTTGTAGCGGACGGAGGAACGTACCAATTACCGTTATATAGATAATACATCTTCATGTAAGCCCTCCAACTATAGACCTCTAAAGTAGCTCCATCGTAAGCCCCTCCAACCACGAACTGTGCTACATAGGGATATACAATTCCTCCAATCTGAATATTGGCTGAGGATGAAGTAATTGAAATTGTAACGTTGTCTAATTTGATATGAGGTGAAATGTAAGTAGAGTTAGAGAACTGGAAATAGAACGTGATTGTAGGATATTTTCTAGAATTAAGAGAAGTAAAATACCATAACGTAATATTGAAAGGAACTGAAGTCTTGTACTTTGTAATATACTCGAACCTGTAGAAACTTATTCCGTTTCTAACTGTCACACCGCCATTTCCAGAGATCAGGTTTGGCGAGATTGAAGCTTTATCTGTTGTAGCGTTAAAGATTTCATCTATTATACAAACCCCATACGTTCCTGTGGTAGAATTGTAATTGACTATTGTCTCTTCTTTTATGAAGTAGTCTTGGAAGTTACTTAATAAGAGGTTGCTGTTAAGTTGAACAGAGAATGCGTTCTCGTCAACAGGTGCTCCGGAGTAGAAATTCCCTCCATCAAATACAAATACTCCCTTGAGACCATTTGTAACAAACGAGTAAGTTGTTGAGGTTCCATTACTAAACATGGCCCCACCATCAACGTTAATACCTACTGGCGAGGAATAGCCAGTGGTTATTTGTGCCTTTGCTATATGTGTAGCAAACGGATTCGTTAAGAGAAGTGAGAAGAGAACTACTAATATGAAACTGCTGATAATGATGACGCGCTTTTCCTTTTTAGAAAACATATAGTTTCTTATAGAGATTTAATAGAAAAACTTTTTCCTAAGCTTCTAAATTCTCCTTAAACCATTTAGCCTTCTCCTTAAGATCCCTTATTCTGTGTTTTGGTTTTCCACTCCTTGTCAGTTCATGACTTTCTCCAGGAAATAGCAATAGCTTGCTCTTCACATCGTTCATCTGCAATGCTCTAAAGAACGCTATTGCTTGGTCTACCCAACACCTATAATCTTCTAAGCCATGTATTATTAATGTAGGCGTCTTGGCGTTCTTGACGTAAGTTATTGGGCTCTTCTCTATGCATTTCTCAAGGTTTTCCCAAGGTGTGCACTCTATTTGATCGGGTACGAACCAATATCCGATATCTGTAGTCCCATACATGGATACCCAATCAGCTATAGACCTTTGAGTTACAGCTGCCTTAAACCTGTTAGTATGCGTTATTATCCAGTTTGTCATAAACCCTCCATAACTTCCTCCAGTAACTCCTAGTCTTTCGGGGTCAATTACTGTATACCTCTTTATAATGTAGTCCACGAATTCCATTAAGTCTTGGTAATCCCTTTCCCCATATTTTCCTCTTATATCCGCGAACTCTTCAGTATAACCATCACTCCCTCTTGGATTTGAATACATCAATGCAAATCCTTGGGACACTAAAAACTGGAACTCAAACATGAAGGAATAACCGAAAGATGTTTTAGGTCCTCCATGGATATAAAGTATACCAGGTATTTTTCTCTCTTCTCCGTTTTCTACTTTAGGTAAGATAACCCATCCATCAATATTCACCCCATCGCTCGCTGTAAATGTAATATGATCAGGCTGATATAGCTCGCGAGTCTCTACGAATAATTTATTAAAGTAGGTTAGTTTTGTTGTCTTACCGTCGTATATGTATAACTCTTTTGGCTCTGAAGGAGACATTAAAGTGTATAGTATAACTCCTTTTTTAACATCGAACTCGTCTATCACTTTATCGTTATACTTTAACCTTACTATAGGGACTCCCTGAGACGACATTAAATACACTAGTCCTCCGTCTGAAACCAGGAAGTAAACCTCGTTTGCATCTCCCCACTTAATGGTCTTTGAACAGCTTGGACCCCTTACATCGCAGTTTATGCCATTATCAGCATTTAGTTCAAGACCCTGCGTATAATTCTCTAGGTTTCCATTGAGGTCTGTTACATAAACCTTTAAATGAGTTGCAAGACCTCTTTCTAATTTATGACCCTTAAAAGCTATTTTAGTGGAGTTGGGATTCCAGCTAAGCTCTGTTATATGATAGTCATCTACCAGCACTTTTTTCTCTCCGTTAGAAACATTATATAATACAAGCTGATGTAAATAAGGTGTTTTTAAATCCTTTATTCTAATATATGCGATATATTTTCCATCTGGGCTCCATTCCGCACTTTCTACTCTCTCATTTTCATCCGTTATTATTTCATAATTACCGCTTTCAGTATCTATTAACGCAACACTTCTCCTCTGATAGTAAGTATAACCCTCAGCATTATGCCATAGGTCAATATTAGTTACGTTCTTGACATCTTTTTCAATTTTACCTAACTTCATCACTGTAGATAATAACTTACCATCAGGCGACCATGAAATAGAACTTAGACCTAGTTTTGTGTCTAATACCTTCCACTCTTCACCTTTTAGTTTCATTATTCTTAACTCAGTGAGACCTTTTCTCTTTCTTAAGAACGCTATCTTCTTTTCGTCCTTACTCAAGATCGGACAAATACCCCTTGTTAAAGATTCCTTATCCCCTGTTTGTAAATTTACTAGCCATATTGAGGACTCGTATCTATTCCTTTCAATGTTAATCTTAGTTGCAACAAATAGCCCTTCTTTTGCTGTAGATAAAAGAACTGGATTAGATACTAGGATGAGTTTTCCTAAATCCTCCTCACGAATCTTCTCTAATTGCTTTGACATTATATTATACTATTAACAAGGGTTTAAACAAGTTTTTATATACGACAGTTACATATGATTTTCTTAAATGTTATTGATCACAGTTTTGGGTAAGAATGAGAGGAGGCAAATAAGGACGATTATCAGGCATCAGGCAGAAATTACTAAGGCATTGATACTCATACCCAAGAACGAAGCTGAAGAATTAGAACAACCCCTGAGATCCTTAATAGGATTTCTTAATAAGATGTCTGTGACTTTTGAGATGTTAAAGGTAAGCGAGAAGCTCAGTGAGGGGGTTAAGGAAATTAGGGATGCAATGTTAGGGTTAGGATATAATGGTGATGTTCTAGTTAACTTAAGTGATGGAAGTAGGATGTTATGCTTACAAACGATTTTGGCACTATATTCTCTAGGTATAAATGCTGATGTGGAGATAGATGAGGAATCCTTAGGGCTATTTAATTTTAAATTAAAGGACGTCATGTCCGAGGAATACATCAATAACACACCATAAAAAGAAAAGGTTTTCAGCGCTTGATAATTTCATAAGGAGTTAATAGATATATAATCTATAGTATGATATTAGACTCCATAAAGCCATTGACAAAAGGGCAGGAGGATTTACTAAACGCCTTAAGGAATGAAGAGGTTAAAATAGTTGGAGTTTTTGGTCCTACTGGTTCAGGAAAATCCCTGTTTTCTTTAGCCTATGGTATAGATGCCGTATCTTCAGGGAAATACAGAAAGCTCATAGTTTCTAAGCCAATAGTTGATATAGTAACTCAAGAGGAGATAACTCCAAAGGACTTCGGCACCTATAAAGATCTAATAATCACATATATAAAGGATGTTTTAGGAGGTTTTGCAGAAGAGAAGGTTATAGATGAGCTATTCAGCTCAGGAAAAATAGAGATCCTGGACTCTAGGTATATGAGAGGTAGATCGTTTAACAACTCGTTAATATTCGTCGATGATATACAGTTAATGAGAGTAGAGAGTGTCCTAGAGATATTTATAAGGATGGGAAAGGATTCAAGGCTCATAGTAGCTGGAGATCCAATCTTTCAATCTTTAAGGAACATAAAGGATGACCCTTCAGCCCTTATAAGAGAGATACTAATAAACGAAAAAGATGCTAAGGTTGTAGATTTAGGTGTGAAGGATATAATAAGGGAAGGGGCAAAAAGAGGTTTGCAGATCTTCTTGGAGTACAAGTTAAGGACTAGACAGCTCAGTGAATCAGAAAAGAAAATATTGGACGTCTCTAGGATCTACTCCCCTGATGCAGATATAATAACAATAGTGGACTTTAGCGAGGAGAAAAAGAGGTTAAACATTTCCACTGAAAACGTTCCTGATGCAATAATCATAGTGAAGGAGGGCAGTATAGGGAGGTTAGTGGGTAAGAAAGGTGAGAGAATTGCAAATATTGAGAAAGACTCCGGTAAGAAACTCAGAGGTATAGAACTAAACTTAAACTTCAAGGAGATAGTAAGAGCAGTACATCCTGTAACATGGATTGTAAAGCATATAGAAGATGTAGATTTTCAGGGAAATGAGCTAGTGGTAAAACTCAAGAAGGAAAGCGGTGCCTTCATGGGTCAAAAGGGTTCTCATGTTAGGTTAGTAGACTATGTCATAAGACAGCTTTTTGGAATTGGAGTTAAGGTTATTTTACCGCAAGAGACTGAAGAGAAAAATAAAGAGACAACGGCAGAAGTTAAGAGATCATAAAAGGTTTGCCTTTTTTAGTAGTTCTTCGAATTCCTTTTCACTAACCTTTGCCATCCTTTGTGCACTCCTCTTATCGCCAGTTTTTATATAATGTGTAATGGCTAACCTTATCCTAGGTTCTTGAGAATTTATAAAATCCCAGTTCGCGTGTTTTATCCTCTTTTCTCTTTCCTTTTCCTCTTCCTCAAATTTTTCTGTAGGGTCTACCATTTCATTTATAATGGTTACTATCTCATTTATTAGATTTATTCTGTTAAAAACAAACGTTTATTTCAACATTTTAATGCATGTATGCGTGGATATACAAGATCGATATTCTAGTGATCGTTGATATAAAATTTTTAAAAAGATAATTGATAAACAATTATAGCATTTGACATTTATAATTCGTTTCTTAAATTAATTTTAATAGACAATTGTCGTTATAGCACATCGACTTTTATACCCGAGCGATATACAATATACACACGGGAGAGAGGTTACTCAAATGATGGATCCTATAGAATATCATAAAAAGTATGGTGGAAAAATTGAAACAATGCCTAAAGTTCCAATTAACTCTTATGACGATTTTGCAATAATATACACCCCAGGAGTAGCAGAGGCATCAAAGGCAATAGCTAAAGATCCTGATAAGGTATATGATCTTACATGGAAATGGAACACTGTTGCAATAGTTACAGACGGTACACGAGTTCTAGGTTTAGGAAATATCGGTCCTGAGGCGTCATTACCTGTGATGGAAGGAAAAGCATTACTTTTCAAATATTTAGGAGGTGTTGACGCTGTACCAATACCTATACGCGTAAAAGATGAAAATCAGTTCATAGAAGTTGTAAAGGCTATAGAACCATCATTTGGCGGTATAAATTTAGAGGATATAGACAGTCCTAAATGTTTCTATATCTTAGAAGAGCTTCAAAAAAGCTTACAAATACCAGTGTGGCATGACGATCAGCTAGGAACAGCTGGAGCAACACTAGCTGGAATAATCAATGCTTACATACTAACGAATAAAGATCCTAAGGAGAGCAAAGTTGTTATATTTGGAGCTGGCGCTTCTAACATTCCAACAGCTAGGTTATTAACGAAGATAGGGTTCAGATATGAGAATATGGTAGTTATCGATAGTAAAGGGCCTCTTTATGCTGACAGAAAAGATGTCGACAAGCTAATGTTTGAAAATAGATGGAAGTATGAATTAGCTATTAAAACAAATAAATGGGGGGCCAAAACTATTGAAGAGGCGTTTAGAGGTGCAGATGCTATAATTGCTGCATCGACACCAGGTCCAGGTGTAATAAAGAAGGAGTGGATCTCCTTAATGAACAAGGATGCAATAGTTTTTGCACTAGCGAATCCAACACCTGAGATATGGCCTTGGGAGGCGAAGGAGGCAGGGGCTAAAATAGTTGCTACAGGAAGGAGTGACTTCCCTAACCAAGTTAATAACTCTCTCATATTCCCAGCAGTGTTCAGAGGAGCTTTAGATGCTAGAGCTAAGGGAGTTACAGATGATATGATAGTAGCTGCCTCACAGACTTTAGCCAAATTCGCTAGGGAGAAAGGGATAAACGAGAACTACATAATTCCTAGGATGGACGAGTGGGAGTTCTATTACAAAGTTGCAGGTGCAGTAGCCGAAAAAGCAGTTGAATTAGGTCTTGCTAGGGTTGTAAAGACTAGAGAAGAATTTGAAGAGATCGCAAAACAGAGAATTTTAAGAGTTAGAAAAGAATTAAGTGCAGTGGTGACTGTATGGCAATAATAAGAAGGATGAACAAGGAAGATATCCCTACTGTCGTGGATTTCTTCGTAAGGATGTATAGGCTTAACAGCGAGTTTGATCCATTATTGGAGTCAGCAAGTGATCTTGAACAGAGGGTAAAAGAAGTTGTTGAGAAGTGTGTGGAAAGCCAAGATAGTCTAATAGTAGTTGCAGAGGAAAATGGGAGAATAGTTGGAGCTGCGAGGGTAACGATAGTTGATAGGATGTTTTATGAACCTAAAAAGGAGGCAATAGTCAGGGAATTTTACGTACATCCAGCAAAGAGAAGAGAAGGAATAGGACAGCAAATAATTCAATACTTAGAATCCGAATTAAGTAAAATGGGCATCTCAGTAATAGGAGCTTGGTTCCCAGCGAGAAACTTAATCGCCGCATCCTTCTATAAGAAGATGGGATTTAGAGATATTTATTATGAATTCATCAAGAAAATAGAATAGACTGACTGAATAAGTACCACTACTCTTTTTTTCTTTTTCTTCCTAAATAATATATTTGATATGCTCAGTAAGCAGGATATTCTATCACATTATTCAAACGAGCTCGTGAGAGAGGAGATCTTCAATTTTGCCAAATCTAGATGGATAGCCCTCTTTTCTCAAACAATGATAAGGTATGATAAAGATGGTAAACCATTGAAGTTTGATAAGCCTGAAGATGTGCCCAAGTTAGTATTACAGTATAATGTAAGGACTATATACGCTACTGCCGCTAAGTATAAGGTATTACAGAATAAGAATGATGTTGATAATGGTGCTAACATTTTTGCTTATACTCCATTCTTCGATATAGATACTTCACTACAGAAATGGGAATATGCAATTAAGGCTGCAGATATTATAGTGTCAGCTCTGGAAAAGGAGGGTGTATATAAATCAGTCTACCTACTGTGGAGCGGTGAAGGGATTCATGTAAGGATCAACGAAAACGCAATACCAGAAAAGATGGATCCTATAGTTGCTTCAAGTGCAATCGTAAAATATATCATAAGGAAAGTAAAAGGCGAGCTTGAAGAAATAGCAAAAAGTTCAGGTGGAATACTAAAAGTAGAGGATTTGATAGATTCGAAGAGGGTGTTTACTGCACCTCTATCGTTTCATAAGAACGTTGACTTAGTAACGGTTTGCTTTTCACCTTCAGATCTACATAACTTTACGCCTGATTGGGCTAACCCTAAGAATTTTAGACACTCTAAAGGATTATACGAAGTATATGAGAAAGATGAGGCTGAGGATCTCGTTATAAAGGCAATAAGTGAACTTTCTATTCCTATAGCAAAGCACGAAAAGGTATCCTACTCAACCCAACAGGCTCCCCAAACTCAAGAGTTAGGGAGGTTCCAGGTTATGGGCTTATTACAGGCTGCGAGATATTATGTGCTCTATGGAGATATGGATAAGGCGAAATCTTTCGGATTAAATAGGGCTATATTTTACGCTTGGGCTAAGTATTATGGTAAAGGTTACTCGGCACGAAAAGGCAAGATAGATTATGAGGCTAAAAAAGGAATAGGAAAAGAGGAGAGTAAAGAATTGGTAAACGTTGCAGGAGAAGAGGTATTTTTAGATAAGAAGTCAGGACTATTTGAAATAGGCGATAAGTCACAAACTCCTGAAGACTATGATAAAGAGATAAAGGATAAGATACAACTAATAATAAATTACGATGTCGCGTGGAACTCTGCTGTGAAGTACGTTTCTTCATTCCCTAGAAACGTATTGTTAGACCAGAGGCAGTTCTATCAAAAGGTTTACCTTCCTGTAAGAGATGTATTTATAGAAAAAGTTGTAAAAGGTAAGAAAAGCGGTTTAGAGGCTTATTTTACTTAATTAAGTTATTATAAATAGTTTATATAGTAGTATATTGTTTATGTGATAAAGTAAATCTTTTAACTTCGATCCGAAAATTTTTAGCTAGGATTTGGTATGAATATTAAAAAAGCAATTTCTACAACATTAATCATTGCTATTGTGGTTATAGTAATAATAGCTGCAATAGCTGGTGTTCTATTAGTTACAATGAGACATCCCTCAGTCACTACTACAACCACATCTGTAACCTCATCAACCACTACCTCAGTAGTAACTAACACGTCAGCACCGATCACGTTGACAGTGGTAACATTCAGCGGAACTTCAGCTAATTGGATACAATACATGGGTAACATATTCTCTCAAGAGCATCCTGGCGTTAAGGTGGAGGTCATAACATTTCCGTTTAGTGAATACTTGTCAAAAGAGTTATCTGTACTCGAAGCCCACTCCTCTGCTTACGACTTAATTGGTTATACTTCAACCTCCGCAATGTTAGTAGGACCTTATTTAATGCCTTTAAATATGAGTAACTTCAACATGTCAGATCTCATAACTGCACAAGTTGACTTCGGTGGCTATTATTACAATTTAACTACAGGGAAGTACTATCTAATTGGTCTTCCTTATGAGACTGCAATTTACTTAATGGCTTATAATGCTACGATATTTGATAACCAAACTTTAGCTCAGGAGTTTGAAGCTGAATATCATATGAACTTCTCACCTTTAACTTACCAGAACTGGACTGCAGTCTTAGATGTTGATCAGTTTCTGACCAGCCATCACATAACGCAATATGGATTTTTAATTGACGATCACGTAGCTCATGGTATAATAGATGCCTTCCCAGCTGTCTATGGTTGGTTCTACTATAGGAATTCAACTGTTAATATGGGCAATCCATCAGGTATTCCAGGATTCTATATAATGTTTGAAGGGCAAAAGATGCCTGGATACACTTTCCCATTGCCATCCTTTAACTCTAGTGCGGGGGTTGAAGCCCTTATTACCTATAAAGAGCTTGTGAGTTATGAACCTTCACCTTCTCAAGTTCAGATCTCTTACGATAATTTACCGGAATTCTTCTCTAAAGCTCCAGGAGCTTTCCTGTTCACAAGCCAGATATCTTATATAAACGGTACAGTATTGTTAGCACCACTACCTGGGGGGTATGCTGAAACTGGTACTGACTTTTTAGGTATTAGCCAATATTCTGTTCATAAACAGTTGGCAATGGAATTCCTTAAATTCCTACTATCGCCTCAAGCTCAAGAGATTCTCTTCTATAAATTCCATAAGTTCCCGATATCTAAGGAGGCTTTCACAGAGATAATTTCTAACACGTCTTTACCTTATTACCTTCACGAACAGGTTACTGAAGTTTATAGGGCAGCCCAGAACGCTACAGCCAATCCACCAAATATACCTCCTACGTACGAATACTTAATACCTAGCTTTAACAATCTAGTATTCCAATTCTTAACGTCTCAAAGTACTAACAGTACTTATGCTATGCAGATATTACAACAGGCAGCATCAGAGTGGATAAAGGATATCCAGTCTAGTATTTAAACTTTAAATCCGCGAAAGAGATTAGGTAATATGGGTTGGCGTTACTTAAACTTGATAAAGTGACAAAGTTTTTTGGTGATTTTAAAGCTGTTGATAATGTTTCTCTTGACATTGAGAGAGGAGAGTTTTTCGTCCTCCTTGGTAAATCTGGTTCAGGTAAAACAACAATTTTAAGGCTTATAGCAGGTCTTGAGAAGGTTAGTTCAGGAAAGATATTTATCGATGGTGAAGATGTGACTGATCTTCCACCGAATAAAAGAGATGTTGGGATGGTGTTCCAAAATTATGCCTTATACCCAAACAAAACCGTTAGAGAAAACCTTCTTGTCCCTCTAGAGAACTCTAAGATGAAGAAGGAGGATAAGGAGGCATTAATTCAAGATATAGCTAAGAACTTAGAGATATCACAACTACTCGACAGGTACCCATCACAGCTCTCTGGAGGTCAACAGCAAAGAGTTGCCATAGCAAAAGCCCTAGTTAAAAGACCTAAAGTGATGCTAATGGACGAGCCACTATCTAATCTAGATGCACAATTGAGGTTATCAGCTAGGAGGTTCATAAAGAAGGTACAGAGGGAATATAACATTACAACAGTTTATGTTACTCATGATCAGAGCGAGGCTTTGGCGATGGCGGATAGAATAGGTGTTATAGATAAAGGAATGTTGTTACAAGTAGGGGAGCCAGAGGATGTGTATTATAATCCAATGAATGAAAGGGTTGCATCGATTGTTGGAAATCCTCCAATGAGTTTTGTGAACATAGATGGTAAAAAGGTGGGCGTTAGACCAGAAGATGTAATCTTGGGTGACGGTCCATATAAGGCTTTAGTCTCCGACTGTGAATTCTGGGGAAGCTATTATCTAGTTTATCTTGATTATAATGGAAGCGAGCTTAAGGCTTTTAGCAGTAAGAGAGTAAAGGAGGGTTCTGATATTAATTTCAGAATAGTCTCGTACAGGGAGTTCTAAAATGAAGTTCAAATATTCACTTCCTTACCTCATTTACATATTCGTTTTCGGTGTTATACCAGTAGTATTAACATTTTTCTTTGTTGGTGTTGGGATAAAATCAGCACTTTCGATGTTCAGCGTTATAAGCCCATATGAAGTCCTCTATAACACTTTCTACTTCGCCCTATTTACTGCGGTATTTTCAGTGATTATAGGCTATATTCTAGCTATAACTGCCGATATAACCAACTCTAGGATAGTATATATTCTGGCGATATTACCGTTTACGATTCCCTTCACTTCCTCAGCATTGATATGGCTTATAAGCCTCTATGGGGGTTACGGTTGGTTTAGTTACATCTTAGGACTTAAATATGACCCCTTATACTTCTCAAAGACTGCATTGACTGCAGTAAGCATGGTAAGCGTTTGGAGTTCAATTCCAATAGCATTTCTAATAATATTGGCCTCTTTAAGATCTATACCTAAAGAGATAAAAGAGGCATCACAGACTGATGGTTTGACCCTTTCTCAATACTATCTTAATATAGCATTTCCCTATGCATTAAAAGGGATACTCCTTGCCTTCCTAATGAACTTCGTATTAGCAATGGGGAACTTCGATTTACCATATGTTATGACCCAAGGAGGTCCAGGTTTTTCAACAACTACACTACCCCTAGCGGTCTACGATATGATGTTTGATTATAGCAATTTTGCTGGGGGAGCGTTTTTTGCAATAATACTGGCAGCAATAGCATCTATACCTGCAGTGGGCATAATTATCCTAATAAAAACAAAGGGTTTCAAGATAAGTTTACCCGCTGCAAGAATTCCAGATAAGCTGTTTAAGTATATACTATATGTTGTAACAGCTATAGTGCTAGTGTTCCTTGACTTCCCGGTTTACTGGATGGTGTTAGTTGCACTAAGGCCCCCCAATCTAGATTTCCATTATCCGCCAATACTATATCCTAAGGATGTTACATATTCATACATAATTTCTGCATTTAAGGCTTCGGTTCCTTATCTGATCTCATCAATAATAATAGGCAGTGGTGTTGGACTAATTAGTGTCTTCCTCTCAGCCCCTGCTGCCTACGAAAGTAGCAGGAATTCTAGGTTTTGGACCCTGATGTTATCAATTTACCTTTATGCGTTACCATCAGCCTCGTTCGTTATCCCTATTTATATTTATATGGCAAAACTAAATCTCCTTAATACCTGGTGGAGTTTAATACTAGCCTCACCAATCTTTACAGCTACTTACGCCTTTTGGATGATGTTCAACTATTACCTAGATTTACCTAAAGTTTATGAAGAGGCTGCAGAAATAGATGGGATGAAAAACAAATTCCTTAGACTGATCCTTCCTTTATCTAGACCTTTCATGACTGCGAGCTTCCTATTATCTTTCATATTTGCTTGGCATTTGTTGTTCTATCCTCTAGTGCTTAGTGATACTCCCTATAACATGAGATTCCCACCATACGGTTCAGAAACAATTACAATATTTGCGCTTAATGCGGAAACTCAGGGTAGTGTAAATTGGGGCTTATTGGCATCTTCAGCGTTGATTGCAGCTCTGCCTGTAATAATACTATCATATATCGGTGAAGATTACATACTTAGAGGAGTATATTCTGGTGGAGTTAAAGGAGTATGAAAAGGAGAGAAGGGGAGAGGGAAAAATAAGTAGTTTTTCTCTTTTTACCAAATACTTATTATTCTTGAATTCTCATAAACATCGTTGTCAAACGTCATAATTCCAGCTATCTCGTCAATTATATCCTCATAATCCTCTTTCTTTAAACCGAACAACTGAGAGGCATAAGAACAGGCATAGATTTTAACGTTACCAGCCTTCTTTGCCTTCTTGAAGTTATTTATATAGGCATCTTCACCCTCTTTTTCCTTTATCACTCTAGAGCTCGCTTCCTCAACCTTTACCTCTCTCTTGCCTTTTACGAAAGCTTTTACAGCCTCCATTGTTATAAATACGAAGACGTCATCACCGTTAGAGGCAGCGATTATTGAATACATGCTAGCGAAGTTTAATCTAGAGAGTTCGTTAGAGCCTATTATTATACCAACTTTCATAGTATCGCCCTCGCAGTTATATCCCAATATAGTTTATTATACATCAATTTAACCCACCATAATGTATCTAA
>JAPNVD010000004.1 GCA_026627305.1 Sulfolobaceae archaeon | reverse complement strand
TTATTGAATACATGCTAGCGAAGTTTAATCTAGAGAGTTCGTTAGAGCCTATTATTATACCAACTTTCATAGTATCGCCCTCGCAGTTATATCCCAATATAGTTTATTATACATCAATTTAACCCACCATAATGTATCTAACGGAGTCGGAGGATTCGGTGGTATGGTATAATTGAATCTGAATACAGTAGCCTTTCCTAACCCAGCAGCTGCAAAACACATCACTGAACCATCATAAGTCTTCTTTATTTTTTCACCTCTTAGATCTGAGATTATGTTGTCAACGATAATATACGACTCAAAATCAGCTGTAGCACCAGCCTTAGATATGGGCAGATCGGTAGCATCACCGATTGCGTAAACTTCAGGGTGATCTTTAACCTGTAAGGTATATTTATCTGTTGGAACCCAACCCATCCTATCACCTATTTCAGAAGCCTTTATCACTTGTGCACCGCTATGAGGAGGAACTCCTATAAGAAGATCATACTTGATTTTATCTCCCTCCTGGCTTTCGATTACTTTGTTTTGAGGATCAACACTAGCGACAGTAAAGTAGGGAACGAATTGTATTCCTCTTTTCTCGAACTCGTTTATAAGCAATGCATGAGCTTCTTTTATGCCTATTATCATATTTATTGGTGTTGTGAAAATTATTTCTGAATTGTTTCTAATCCCCCTATTCCTTAATATATCGTCCAAAATTAAGGTTCCTTCCGCAGGAGCTGGAGGACATCGTATCGGTAACCTAGCTATATTTACAACTATTTTTCCACCACTAAAACTGTTCAACGTCTCCCTCATCTTTAATGCATGGATTTCGTCATAAAACCCTACCACGCTATCATATCCCTGTATCTCCTCATAATGATATTCAGAGCCAGTAGCTATAACTAGATAATCATATTGATATGATGCTCCGCTCTTTAGTACTAGGGTTCTATTGTTCAGATCTATTTTATTAACCTCTTCAGTTTGTAACTTAACTGATGGATTTAACAGCTCTTTTTCTCTCTTTTTAAAACTTTCAGGGTCATCTAGGTTAAACGCTACAAATAAATAACCTGGCCAGTAGATGTGGTTTTCGTCTTTTGAAAATAAGGTAATCTCCACCTGCTCAGACTTTAGCTCCTTATAGAGCCTTTTCGCCAGCCTATTAGCTACCATAGTTCCTGCTGCTCCACCGCCTAAAATGGCTATCCTTTTCAACAAACCACCTCTAGCATTACTTACCTACTAATAACTTGAACTTTCCATTTTCCTGACCTTGATCCACTACCTTGAACCTCCTCCTATTAGCCCACGTTATTATATCCTTTTTTGTGGCTTCATCAGCTACTATTACCTCAACGGCTTCTCCTGGATTAACTTCATCCATCACACCAGATAGCTCACCTATTGGGCCTGCACAAGAGGAGGAAGTTAGATCAAGCCTTTTATAAATCTTGAAGGAGGACATTTAAACTCCCAATTATATTATGTAGTTATCGATATATTTAAATTCATCATAAATTCTGATGTTTATATAAATTTTAAAATTTATGAATATCATATATTTATTACGAAATAATTAATACTTATGAAGAATTGTTAATTATCTTACTGTTTTTATTCTCCTTATTAATCTTCTTTCTAGCCCTGAACGCCACATAAAGAAGTCTAATCTGATGCTTGCAGATCCCATAGTATCTAGAGATCTCACAATCGCAACTACCCTCAATTACGTACTTCCTTTTAAAACTGTATATCACTGATGTATTGTGGAAAAGTCCTTTTCTGCTAGATGAAGCTACTTCTCCCTTTACGATCAGTATACCGTTTCTCTCTATTAACTCATCAATTCTAACTTTTTTATCACTACTGATGTATAACATCTTATTTCAAAAGTTAAACCTCTACTTTTAGGCTTAAATATCTATTGTTCTAGTCTAAAATATCTGAGTAGGCTTTTTTATTCTATTCTAAACCACTACGTTAGACTAGCTGTAATTTCAGAGGCGTTTTTCCAATATAGATACTCATAAAGTTTTAACCATCTGTAACGTTTTAAATATCTGTGAAGATTAGAGTTTTTGATTTAGGGAATAATTATATAACGTTGACATCAGCTCTCCATCCTAAAGGAATAGCTATTGTGAATAAAGTTATGAGTATATTCGTAGATAAAGGGTATAGTAATCTAAACCCTATTGACGATATTCTTCAGGCGTGCAACACAATGAAAGTCGATTGCAACCATGTTGTTGCGTTTATTACAGCCGCTAAAAACTATTCATTTCTGAGCGAAGATTATGGTAAAATCTTTATCAGTGCAGGGATTGATGAAAGCGGAGAGAACGCTGGGATAGGTACTATCAATATAGCGGTTTTCTTGAATCGTAGCTTATCGATTAATGGGCTACTTGACTTAGTAAGGACAATTACGGAGGCTAAGAGCGGTGCTCTAAGCGATCTGAACTTGAAGCTAACCGGTACCGTAAGCGATGCAGTAGCCGTAGGGGGTTTAATAGGTGAAGGCAATGTGGACTTTGTAGGCCCTGGTACTAAGATAGGAAGACGTATAGCTAAGGATGTGAGGAATACTGTGAAGCTTTTACTTTCTATCTAACCTTTTTTACCTCTAATGCATATAAATGAGCCATCAAGGCCTTCTATTGGCTCCTCTAGTTTATCTTCCTCAAATGGCCTATACCTCAACGTTGAAAAGATTTCTACAATGTTGAAGTACTTGCTTACTAACTCGATGAGCTCCTCCTTTGAGATGAAATTAGCCTTTGAGTAATATTTATGTCCTTGTCTTCCCAAAGATTCATAGAGCTCTCCCCATGGCGAGTCCCTAGCGATTATACAAATGCCTATATCCTTCTTAACTACTCTCCAAACCTCTTTCATGAAAGTTTCAAGGTCTTTAAGAAAGCATATGGTTACTGAGACGAAAACGCAGGGGATCGAGTTATCCCTAAAGGGCAAATAGTGAGCTTCACCCACAACTCTATCCCCTTCTACCTCTTTTAACATGGCTTCCGATATGTCAAAAGAGATGGTATTTCCTCTCAAAACCTCATGGAATATCCCAGGTCCTGAACCTATGTCTAAACAGTCAGAAAGACCTAACCTTTCAACAGTCCTCTTTTCGTTCTCATAAGCTATCTCATGTATTTCATACCATTTTCTGTACCCCTTAGGATCGCTAAATATCTTAATAATATCAGAATAATGGCTTGTAGAATCTTCTCTTTTCATATATCCAATCCTCGCTTTCTTCGTGGCACTCTAATGTGTATCTTTTACACAACTCCAATATTTTTGTCTTTATCGTCTTCCACCAGGTCTCGTTACCGCTCCTGTAATTGAGACCAGGGTATCTTCTGAACTTATCAAAGATTATCCTCGTCTTCACGTTAGATACTTCCTCAATAATCTCTTCAACTTCATTATCGTTGATCCCTTGTATTATAGGACCAATGAAGAGCCAAGTCTCAAGCCCCTCTTCGCTTAACCTTTCAAGAGCCCTTAACCTAGCTTTGGGGGGTGGGGCTTTTGGTTCAATACTTTCGTAATCATTTAAAGTGGTCACAGTAAGACCAACATCGACCAAATCCTTTCTCTCTAGGAGTATATCCAAGTCCCTTAGGACTAGAGGGGATTTTGTTTGAATGGATACCCTAAACCCCTTTTTGAGAAGTAAACTTATGGAAGCCCTTGTAAGTCTATAAATCCCTTCAACCGGCTGATAAGGGTCGGTTATAGTTGAAACACCTACGATACCTCTCTTATAAACGCTTACTTCCCTACCTAAAACCTCTATGAGGTTATCCTTTACATATATAACCTCTCCCCATTTCTCAGATGCCTCCTTTTGGGGTGTAAAGAACCTCGCATAGCAATAAGTACAAGCATAAGCACAACCGAAATAAGGGTTAAGGCTATAATCTAACTCCTTCAATCCTGACTTGCTTAAAGCAGTCTTTACCTTAATGTGTTTGACTATCATCTCATACCATCCACTTGTCTATAGTTTCTCTCTTAAGTAATCCTGACTTTGCTCTCCACAGGTTTATGTCAGTCTTTAATACACCTTTTAAGTATTCTAATGCTTGGTCAAGGGTATCAAATATCATAAGCTTAGCCTTAAAGAGCTCCCTTATATTCTCTCTAACAAACCAAACACCCATAGGTAGATCAAAACCACTATAGATTTCTCTGAAGAGTATTGCTGTAGCCTGTCTTTTCCTTTTGGCTAAATATTCAGCAACCCCAACCCTTGATGCATAATAACAGCCTCCGATCTCTGGATAATCCTTTCTTCCGTTATAGCCTTCATAATCTACCTCAATCCCCACATCATTACCAAACTTATTCCACGTACTTCCAGGATACCACGCCTCTCCCCACTCAAAGGACCACTTCTGTGGTAATAGTATAGCTATGAATAGGTTCTTTCTGAAGCTTCTGACATAGACCTCAACCTTATCTATTGTATCATACTGCTTTATTTTCTCTACAAGGTAATTTGAGACTGTGGTATCAACAGCTGTAATGCTCCACCTTGTTGGTACCAGCTTTCTCTTAACCCCTAGCATCCCAACGCTTAACAGCCTTGCTATATCTTCAACATCTATGTTATTGTTATAGAGCTCTATAATTCCGTCCATAGCTTTCAGATCATCATCTTGGTAGATTCTCTCAACAAGCCTAGAAGGTGAAGGTAGTCTGGAGATCTCCAAAGCCTTTAAGGGTGCTGAAGGTCCTAATGGTGGCAAGTCTTCACTCAGCTCCCCACCTTTAGGTGGTTTTTTCAGCTCTAAATTGATATCAACAGGTCTCAATGGTAAGACAATGCTATGGATGTCAATAAGCAACCTATTAGGGTTCTGAGCGCTATTTACGTCCATTTTTATACCTCCTCTAACCAAAGATAGCCTCATTTTCAGGAACTCATTTAAATCTATTTTTAACCAATGTTTTGGATCTTCAAAATCTCTAGTATCTCCAACGATTGGTGGGGCTGAAGGATAGACATTTACTTTAGGGTAGTTGAATCTTCCAACGAAGATTGATGGTGGTGATGAACCATAAATGTCTGTGGATTCGATTTTAGGTACTGATAGTTTTACCATTAAAGGGCAATAAGTTAACCCGCATAGGTATTTAGTCCCTCTACATCTAATACAGAGCTCTGGGGTTATCTTCACTAAATTACTAGTTTTTGATTTTAAAATATTAAAGTTAGCCTTAAGGAATCGGTAATACCCATCATTATGTTCTTTTATATAGCTATTATCCCAATATTTACCAAATGATACTTACCCCTGAAAAAGTCACGTTAAAGGATGGAAGAGAGTGTAAGCTATCATTCAATGGAAGGTCTTTCGATTATTGTAATCTAGGAAATCTTAGTGTTATAGAAGACGAGGATGGTGCCATTGGCGTAGAGATTAGTGGGGAAATCCCGAGTAAGATGGAGTTCTTAATAAACTCCAAGTTCAGGGAGTTCTTAGCCATTACCAGGATAACTCTGGCTAAGTATAATTGGTGTTATAATCAAGTATACGTGGGGAAGAAAAAGGAAGAGGAATGCCAATTTCAAGACTTCGACTACCCCTCAGTTCAGGGTAATAATCCAGATTGCTGGACTTATTTCTACACTTCTGGAGATACTAACGGAGAGACCCTAGATTTTACAGCAGCACTTCTGGGTTTAACAGAAGATGGAAACTATCTAGCTATATACCCTCTCCTATCCAACGGAACAATTTCTTATATAGGTAAAGGATTTAGAGTCGTATCTACTGTTGTGGGAAATGGGAAGAGGTCATGGATAATAAGCTATGGGACTTCTGAAGATCCTTATGATGCTGTTAATAAGGCGTTAGAAGGCATAAGGAAATACACAAACGCTAGGCTCAGGATTGAAAAGCCCAGACCTAAGTTTATAGACTACTTAGGTTGGTGTTCATGGAATGCATTTCTGCAATACGTTAATGAGGAGGACGTTATTAATACTGTTAGAGGCTTAGTTGGAAGGGGTTTGCCAATAGGTTGGGTTATAATAGACGACGGTTGGGAGGTTATTGACGATAAGACTAAGGCACAGAAGTCAATAAAGCCCAATCCTGATAAATTCCCTCACGGCTTCAAGTTTCTAGTTCAAAGCCTTAAATCGTTAGGTATTAGATATGTGGGTTTATGGCATACCCTTAATATATACTGGGGAGGGATTACAGAGGAATTTGAGGAAGAGGTAGGAAGTGAGGGAGAGAGTTTAGGTGAGCTTAAGTACCCGCCTAGCGATTTCGACAAGGTTTTAGGGTTTTATTCCGCATTTCATAGGGCTCTTAAAAGAGAAGGTTTTGATTTCGTCAAGGTAGATAATCAAATATCTATTGAAAATTACCCCAACATATTAAGGGCTTCTGTTAACATACAGTCAGCCTTACAGATATCTTCAATACTTAACCAGCTCGATGTACTTAACTGTATGGCGATGATCCCCGAGAGTTATTACAATTCGTTTAACACTAATTTGATGAGGAGCTCCATCGATTATGTACCTTTATGGAGAAAAGGAGGTAAACTACACTTAGCCATAAACGCTTATAACTCAATCTTCTTTTCAGGGCTGATGTGGCTAGATTTCGATATGTTCAGTTCCTATGATCCTCTAGCTAAGGCTCATCTAGTGTTCAGGGTTTTCAGTGGTGGCCCTGTTTACATAACAGATAGAGACGTTAGTAAGACAAATGTTGAGTTGTTGAGGAGGGCTGTTCTCCCCAATGGTGAGGTTGTTAAAGTTGACTTCCCAGCACTTCCAATTAAGGATATACTTTTTATCAATATATTAAAGGAAAATAAAATGCTGAAAGTAGCCTCTAAAACTAGGGGAGTTCCTGTTGTTGCACTATGTAATCTCAGGGGAAAAAGATTAGAGGACAGCGTATACCTTAAACATTTACCTTATCAAGTTGACTTTGAGCCAACGGTTTTCTATAAATTTTTTAAGGAAGAGGGAGGACTGGTTAAAGACGATAAAATCGATGTTGAACTAGAGGATGGAGACTGCGAAGTTGTAGTGGTATCAACTCCGGGGTTAATCGGTTTAAAAGAATACATTCTCCCACCGTATCCGGTTATTGATGGTAAACCAATAGTGAGTGGGACTCTAGTACAGGTTGACCATGACGGAAAAACCTCTTTCCTTAAATAGGGGAACATATATTTCTCTTAATAAAATCAATCAACTCTTTCTTTTTCTCCTCATCTAGTCTAATATTGAGGATAAAGGTAGCCACATCATCAATCGTCTCCATCAAGGTTTCCTCGTTTAATTGGCATAGCTTCTCCTTTATATCATGAGTAGGAGGTTCCTTGTTCCCCTGTATTAGTGTGCTGATGTAGTTCCTTATCAATGCCATATCGTAGAATGGTGTTCCCATAGAATTTAGAATTAAATTCTTATCTAATATTCCTAATTTACTTACACTTTCTAAACAGTAAATATAAGTTATGAAACTAAATTAAGATTGTGGAGAGAAAATTAGCGTTTATTTTTGACCATAATAAGTGTATAATTTGCAATGCCTGTGTCGACGCCTGTAATAAGGCTTATGGTAACCTCAACTGGAGGAAGCTTATAGTGTTACCCATGGGAAACGTAAAGACAGCTCTATCGATCTCATGTAATCACTGTGATGACCCTAAATGCATGGAGGTATGCCCAGCATCTGCCTTTGAGAAGAACGATATGGGAATAGTTACTATCAATAAGGATAAATGTATAGGCTGTGGGTTCTGTTCATGGGCTTGTCCATACGAAGCATTAACCTTTGACAAAGAAGGTACTATGACGAAATGCACGTTCTGTGAAGATAGGATTCTCACAGGTAAGGGAATTCCTTACTGCGTTGAGGCTTGCCCGACAGGTGCTTTAGCCTTCGGTTGGGTTGATAAAGGAGAGGCTGATGTTAGTTATTTAGCACCGCCAACAATAACTAACCCAATGATTGTGATAAGGAAGCCTAAAGAAGGGAAAATAAAGGCTAACGTCATCCACGAGAAGAAAGAGGAGAACTATATAAGCCTTCTATTGTTCACTATACTAAGCGAGTTCGCCCTGGGTTACTCCTTATTCAAATTACCTCAATGGGATCTAGTATCTCTTATCTCTCTGATAATTGGTCTACTGCCAGCTATAACGCATGCTAAGGTCAGGAAGAGAGCTTATAGGGTAGTATTTAATCTTAAGAGCTCTTGGCTAAGCAGAGAAGTTCTTTTCGGAGGGCTCTCCATATTGTTTTATCTATTGGGTTTAAGGTTCAGCATAATGTATTACCCTGCATTGGCATCTCTAGCCCTAGCGGTGTTGTCTAGTATAATGATTTACATGCTTAAGTCCAGACCATCTTGGTATAGTGCGGACACTCCAGTATCGTTTATAGGCTCTATATTTTCCCTCTCATTGCCTCTAGCTTACTATTTCGGCGGTTCCGTATTTTTCCTGATAGGAATTGCAATAGTCAGCGCTGTCGAGATCATCACATCGTTTAAGAAGTATAAGCCTAGGGTTTACATGAACATCTCATCGATAATTTTAGCTCTGCTTTCCTACTTCTTTATATACGCAATATTTGCAGTATTTATAATAAATGTGGTATCTGAAATAAATTATAGAAGGAGATTTTATGAAAAAGTTCTATATTATGGATTACCAACTGTTTTATAACCTTTTTATACTTTAGATTTTTAAATGAATTTTGTTTAATAAATTACATAGTGGTCTATTATTGTTGCAAATTAGGTTTCATGGTAGAGGTGGTCAGGGAGTAGTTACTGCATCTCATCTTCTTGCAGAAGCTGCTGGCTATCAGGGTTTGTATACAGTAGCCTTTCCTATATACGGTGCTGAGAGGAGGGGTGCTGAAATTGAGGCTTATTGTAGGATTTCTGAGACTCCCATAAGGGTTACATCCCCCATTGAGAAACCAGATATGTCTGTAATTTTAGATCATACTCTATTAGAGGTCTCTAAAAATCCTTTAAGAGGTTTGGATAAGGGGAACGGCACCGTATTGGTAAACTCTAAAAAGCCATTAAACTTGGATTATAAAACCTATTATGTAGATGCAACAGGGATAGCCATAAGTATTGGACTCGTTAAGTCTGGGTGGCCATTAGTTAACGTTGTGATGCTAGGTGCTTTAATTAGAGTCCTTAACGATTATGTTAAATTAGATTCCTTGAAGAAGGCTATCCATGAGGAGTTCAGCGGAAATATTGCTGAGCTTAACATCAAGGGAGTTGAAATGGCATATAAGGGTGTAAGTGGGGTGTTACAATATGCTTAAATACCAATACTACCCTATAACGGTTCCAGATAGGGGTGCAGGAGGTAAGACTGGGAACTGGAGAGTTGTAAGACCTCTAGTCAATAAGTCTAAATGTATTGGTTGTAAGGCATGTTTCATGTTCTGCCCTGAGGATACCATAAAAATAGATGAGTCTGATGGTAAGGTTTATGTGGATTATGATTATTGTAAGGGGTGTGGTGTTTGTTCAAATGTATGCCCTGTAAAGGCAATTGAAATGGTGAGCGAAGCATGATGAGGATCCTCACAGGTAATGAAGCAATAGCACAAGCTGTCAAGTTAAGTAAAGTTAAAGTCAGTGCAATCTATCCTATAACTCCACAAACTGGTATAATAGAGGAGTTAGCCAGGTTAAAGAGTGAAGGGGAAATAGATGCCGAAATAATTAGGGTTGAGAGCGAGCATTCAGCCATGGCTGCAACATTAGGTGCTGCACTCGCTGGAGTTAGAGTTTTTACAGCTACAGGTTCGCAGGGATTGTTCTACATGCATGAAATGGTCTGGTGGACTGCTGGAACAAGGATACCAGTGGTCATGGTTGTCGGTAGCAGGGCTTTAGGACCTCCCTGGAATTTATGGAATGAGCATACAGATTTCATGAACGAAAGGGATAGCGGTTGGTTGATGGCATATGCGAGTACTCCACAGGAGGCATTTGATCTAGTGGTTCAAGCTTTTAGGATATCCGAAGACGACAGAGTATTCCTACCTATGATGGTAGGTATGGATGGTTTCATATTATCTCACAGCAAGACAAATGTCTATTTACCCACTCAAGAAGAGGTTGATTCGTTCTTGCCTCCCAGAAGGCAGCCATATATCATAGACCCCCAGGAAGCTGTAGGGATGGGAAATATATTCCCTCCATTGGAGTACATGAAGTTAAGGCAATCAATAGACAGTTCAATCAAATCTTCAGTTGAGGTTATTAAGGAAGTAGGGATTGAGTACAATAAAAAAGTCTCTCCAATAATTAATTACTCAACGCTGAACACGACCTATAGGCTTGAAGATGCAGATTATGCGGTAGTATTGATGGGTGCATGGGCAGGAGACGCTATGGAGGCGATAGATGAGTTAAGGAGAAAAGGGATCAATATAGGTCTATTAAGGATAAGATATGTTAGACCTTGGGCTGATGATGAAGTGATTTCAGCGTTAAAGGATAAAAAGGCAGTGTTAGTAGTTGATAGGGCTGCTAGCTTAGGTAGGGCAGGTCCACTTTATATGGAAGTTGCATCAACAACACATTTAGACCAGATGGAGAACGTTATAACGGGCATTGGTGGAGTTTCAATAGGTAAAGAGGAGTTCATAAAGATGTTTTCGGAGTTTGTAGAAGAGGCTAAGCGTGGAAAGGCAAACGGAGTTAAATGGTTCTATCCTCAGGAGGTGGAAAAGGTTGAGCTTAGGGTTCCTAAGGATCTCGAATAACTATCATCAGTCGTTAATGTCAGGGACTTCAGCCTGCCCTGGATGTCCAGAAAACATGGCAATGAGAATGTTAGGGATGGGCTTAGGTAAAGATATAGCATTAATAGTTGTGGCTGGATGTTCTTCAGTGATACAAGGATTAGCACCTAAAAATTCCTATAACTATCCTGTAGTAAACATAGCGTTTGCAGCAGGGCCTGCAACAGCCTCAGGTATGGCTAGGGCTTACAAGGCTAGAAATAGGAATGTGGTTCCAGTTGTCTGGGCAGGGGATGGTGGTACTGCTGATATAGGTTTTGCATCTTTAAGCGGTGCAGCTGAGAGAAACGAAGACATCATTTATGTTGTAGTAGACAACGAGGCATATATGAATACTGGAGGTCACAAAAGCGGTTCTACTCCCTTAGGCGCTTATACTTTAACGACCCCTGAAGGGAAGAAACAGAACAAAAAGAACTTGCCGTTCATAATGATTGAACATAACATTCCCTATGTAGCTACAGCCTCAGTGGGCTATCCTCATGACTATATAGAGAAGTTAAGGAAAGCTAAACAGATTTCAGGTTTTAGGTACATACACGTCTTAACCCCAGACCCTTATGGTTGGATGTTTGATCCTTCAAGGACTGCTGAAGTTGCTAAACTAGCAGTTCAAACTTGCTACTGGCCTCTATTCGAGTACGAAAATGGAAAGCTAAAGATAAGTGATGAATCGTTACACTGTCTAGACAAGAGGACTAGAAGACCGCTAAGGGATTTCTTGAGCGTACAGGGGAGGTTTAAGAGGATAACTGAAGAGGAGGTAAAGATGTTAGAAAATTACATTGATTCATTATGGGAAAAATTAATGAAACTATACGAAAATCAATCGTAGAGTTTTATTCCATATTTTTTATCCACTTCGCCTGTAAGGAATAAGTCTCTTAATACTCCCACAAAGGTTAAGATATTTTGGGTTGGCCTAGCATAGATAGGTTCTAAGACGTAAACGTTCTTCGTCCTCACTGCGTTAATATCATCCCAACCGGGTAGGCTAGTCAATTTCCATATTTCTTTCATAGTTCTTTCTACTGGAAAACTACAGGGAGAAATCAGCAAGTAATCAGGGTTGAACTCCCTTATGACATCCCATTCAAATATTCCCCCTTTTCCTCCTGGTCTCACTATAGATCTAGAGCCCATTATATCTAATATATCAGTAACCCATTTGCCCATTATATGGATTGGTTTTATCCACTCTATTAATATAACCTTTTTACCCTTAGCGATGTTTAAGATCTCTTGTCTAGCATTATCAAACTTCTCCTTCAGACTATCTACTCTCTCCAAACTATCCGTTAACTTAGCTAATTTTCTAGCCTCATCAACTATTCCCATGAATGTGTTTGGTCCAAACGACGCCATTCTAATTGTCCTTAACTTTCCAGTCAACCTTCTTGACGTTATTAAATTCATAGGGGTTACTGAGGGTAGTGAGCAAGTCTCACAGATGTTTTGGCCCACAACTAAATCAGGGTATAAAGCGTAAATCAGGTTCCAATCAGCTTCATGTAAAGGTTTCATGTTTTTTATATGTTCTCTAACTATTCTGTCGATCTCTTCTGATGGTAAATCATTCGTAATATTTGTAGTCTTCCTCGTTACCTTTATCTTTTCTTTAACTTCGGGAGGATTATCTGAGTCCTCTGAAACACCGACGATTGCATTAGTCCCTTTTAAATAAGCTATTATCTCTGTCGATGAAGGGTCTAGTGTAACTATTCGCATAGGATAGGATATCCAAACCTAGTATATAAGCTATTGTTTAGCGTTACTAACCTCTTCCCCATCCTAGAGGCTTTCCTCAAGTTTGTAACGCTAAGAATAAGAGAAATTTATCTATAATAAAAATTTTAAAAGTTTTATATTTTTAATTATTAGTAAAACTTATTAACATAAGAGTTAAAAGGGATAATATGGCTAAAGTAGTCTTCTTAATAACGTCAGGAGATGAAAAGTTCAATTTAGGTCTTATAATGGCATACAACTCCTTTAAGAACAAAAGGTATGATGATGTGAAGATAATATTTTTTGGACCAAGTCAGAAGAAGCTGACACAGCTAGAAGGAGATCAAAAGAAGATGGTACAAGAGTTGTTAGAGAACAAAGTTATAGATTCAGCATGTATAGGCGTTGCTAACCAGATGAACATAAAACCTGATCTAGAGAAGCTTGGGATTAGCTTGATGCCCGCAGGCGAAAGGGTCTCGTATTACGTAAATCAAGGATACGAAGTTATTACGTTCTAATGAAACACAACGATTTAATTTTTTTAACCCATCTTTGTTTTATATAATTATGTCCTTTTTAACAAAAAAGGCAGTGGATGTACCTGGTATTTCTAAAGCAGGTCCCTATTCTCATGCTGTCATCTATAATAATCTGGTTTTCGTATCAGGTATGGTAGGTCACGATCCACAAAAAGACCTTAGCTTTGAAGAGCAGTTTAAGAATGTTATGGATAAGATAACAAAGATTCTTGAATCAGTTGGCTCTTCCCTGGATAAAGTTCTAAAGGTAAACGTTTACATAGCTGATGCCAACTACTTTGACACGATGAATAAACTTTACCAGCAGTACTTCCCTAAAGAACAACCCGCTAGAACAACAGTAGTGACGGGTTTCGTAAATCCTAAGATAAAAGTTGAGATAGACGTAATAGCATATATTTAATTTATGTTTTTATCCTTTACTAAACTTATTTTCTCTTTATCAGCTTTATCCTTACCTCAAGCCTTTTATTATCAAGACTTTTAACGCCTAAAAAGACATTATTAGTCTCCTTACACCATTTTTCCAACTCTTGTGGTACTGCCTGCCAACTGGTTCTTATTACTATTTCCTCCTCTTTACCTTCTTCGAGGTTCAACCAAGCGTTCATGACCTTAGCTAAGACAACTGGACACACATCATCAGACTCTATTATCACAGTGTTATCACCACATCGGATTCTTTAGCTGACATTAAAAATGATACGCTTCCAGATAATTTAACTTTATCTAAAACATCCTGTGAACTGTAGCCCGCAAGCTTTAATCCAACCTCGTCAACGTAGAAGTTTACACCACTCTCTATTGCCTTATCTATCATTTCAGATACAGAAGGTATCTTTAATCTCTTCATCTGCAAACTGACAAACCACCTAGCGAAGAAGGGTAAACCTAGTTTCGCAGCCCCCTTCTTCTGTTTTGTGAAAAGGACTACTGCTTGAGATGTGACGAAGAAATCAACAATCCATCCCAGAGCCCTAGCACCTAGGGCTATAACTAGTCCATGATATAATTTGTCTGCACTGTTGTCAGCCAGAAGTATAGTTATTTTACTCATACTAAATATTTTATTTTATTTTTATATATAAAAATATCCTCTGTTAAAAGGCTATCATGAACTCTTTAGGAGAACTTGCATGTGGTACAGTAAGGGAATAGGGCGTTGAGGATCTGGACTAAACATTCCTTCAAATCCTTATCACACTCGTAGAGTTTATAGCCTTTAACTAGGGCATCATCAAACAACTCTTTAGTTATTTCCTTAACTACCAAGACATCAAGATGCTCAGGAATTCCCGCTAGCCTCCTTATATATCCATCACTGGCAATGATAAAATATTCATTCCCTATCTTAACTATGTAATTATCTTTTTCTTTCACTCTTTCTTTATTTAAAATTAGGGTTAAATATGTTTGTCTTTAATACTAATTTTTAAAAACTAGTATATTATTATGAAGATTTCTATACTAGAGGAATATTTATACATTTAATATTTTTGCTTTATATAGAATATTTGGACAAGTTTTTTAATCATAGAAGACATATTTAAACTTGATATTATATGTCTAAACAGAACGGTCGTATACTTGTAGGGAACCTTGATGAGTCAGCTAAGAAAGCTAGGGACTTCTTAATGAACAAATGGCCTATAAACGATGTACTTGACTGGGCTATAGCCTTTTCCCTATGGCCTCCTCACTTTACAACAAGTTGTTGTGGATGTGAGTTCGGTGCTGTAGCAGGGCCTAGATTTGATCCAGAGAGATACGGTTTCCTGCCCTTTGTTTCAGCGAGACAAACCAATATACTAGTAATAGAAGGCACAATGACTAGAAAGATGGCTAGAGCAGCTAGAATAGTTTGGGAGCAAATGCCAGAGCCAAAGTTTGCAATGGTGATGGGAGCGTGTGCTATGGATGGAGGGATATTCTGGAACTCCTATAATATAGTGCTAGCTGAGGAGATTGGTATACCTGTACATGTCTATATTCCCGGTTGCCCACCTAGACCTGAAGCTATAGCCAGAGGAATATTAGAGTTACAGAGGAAAATAAGGGAAGGAGGTGCCTTCAACATCGCTTTAAGCGAGTCGAAGTTTGAACAGAAACCTGTTGATTTTTACAAGCTCAAATAAATTTTTTACTTTTTGATCGAAATAAAAATTATGAATAAGAAAAAATTTGGTAGTAGAGGACCTCTAGTTTCTGAGATAGGGATGGGAACTTATTATGACATAGGCTGGATTATATTGAGCAGGATAGGAATACTGAGAGGAGCTGAAGATAAAATAAAGGCGCTGAAAGCAGGAATTGAGGGAGGTATAACGCTTATAGATACAGCTGAGATTTACGGATCAGAAGTGTTGGTGAGAAAGGCTATTGAAGGTTATAATCGTGAGGATCTGTTTATCGTATCTAAAGTGTGGTCTAATCATCTGAGAAGGGAGGCATTAATAAAAAGCTTAAACAATAGCCTAAAAAGGCTTAACACTAACTATCTAGACTTATACTTAATTCATTGGCCTAATAGAAGGGTTCCCATAAATGAGACTATAAGTGCAATGGAGGAAATGGTAGATCAGGGTAAAATAAGGTATTTCGGTGTTAGCAACTTCTCATTGAACGAGTTGATAGAGGCTAGACAGGCAACTAAGAAGTATGATATCACGGCAGTTCAAATAAATTACAGTTTACTACATAGAGATCCTGAAAAAGATATAATACCCTATTGCCAAAAGGAGGGGATAGCTATAATGGCTTATTATCCCTTAGGTCATGGAAGGTTGGTAAAAGAAATCGAAAAGCTTAAACCGATTATGGAAAAATATAAGAAAACACCTGCACAAATAGTGTTAAATTGGCTAGCAAGCAGGGATTTTGTATTTCCTATACCTAGGGCTTCTAGAGAGGTTCATGTAAAGGAAAATCTTGGCGCTTCTGGATGGAAGTTGGCTGATGAAGATCTTGACTACTTAGATAAAGTTTTTCCAAAACCTTCATGACAAAAAACGAGTTTTAAAGGAGTCCAGAAGATGACAAAATAAATAAAAAATAATTTCAATACTTGCTCAGAGTAATATGTGAGAAGAGTTGGAGCCCAATGAGGAGAAAAAGAAAGAGGAACTTCTAAATAGGTTATCAAGGATTTTAGAGTACTCAGGTTATATAGATGGGATTAAAGAAAGGGATCTAGATAACATATACTTGAGGTTCTCAGCGCTTTACCTTTTGCAACTAGAATTAAATAATCTAACGGTACTTTTAGAAGAGATCTCTAAGGTTAAGGGCTCAAACTTAATACAAACGTTACTTGACGAAATGGTATTAACTAAAGAGGAGGCTGAACTCTTAGAGGGCTTTCTTAAGCTGAAAGATAAGATAATAAAGGGAAATGTAGAGTACAATGAGATAAGGGAAATAATTTCTAAAAAAGAGTATAGAAAAATAAATTCTATAGCTTCTAAGATCTTTCACTCTATCTTCTCTCCTTCCTTCAATCCTGAATATAAACCCCAGAAGTAAAACGCTAAAGACACTACAGCTACTATTATAGATGCTGGAATGAAGGGTATGATCGTTAGGGCTCCATCACTTCCTATATAGGTCATTAATGTAATGAAAGCGATGTAAACTATGTACCATATAGCGTTCTTAACATTGCCGATTATTTTATATTTAAATGAAAAGACTATTAGTGCTATAAGCAGTAACAATACAGCATAAGGAACTGAGGGCCAGCCAGACCAGAAAGCTATCATTGATGAAAACATAAACGCTAAAGGTGCTATAACTGGTCCTCCTGGTATCCTATAGTTAACCTTTCCTAGCCTCCTCAGAACCATCATGGATACAGGATTTATTGAAAACGCTATATAACCTGCAACAACGGAGTCAGTTATATCTCCATAAATCGTGGGTACTGGAGCCGCTAAGAAAGTGACGATTGCCCCAACAATTGCAAACACTATTAATGCCCAATAGGGAACTGCATAAACTTCGTGTAACTGCTTCATCTTATCGCTAATCATACTGCTCCTACCCATAGCTAAGAGGACTCTAGTACCCCCACCTAAGTAGATATAGCCAGTAACGAAAGGCCCTAGAATTGCTACTAACAAGGCTAGGGGTATTAACGCAGAGGCCCCCTCAGCCTTAGCTATGTCTACAAATGGGTTTCCGGGCAAGCTAGATATTGCAGTCCAATTGCCTGGAGCTATTCCAAGTCCCCTCCAATCTAAGGCACCAACAAAAACAACTGCGAATAGCACGTATATTAAGCTCTGACCTAATACTGTTAGCATAACCGCCTTTCCTAGTATAGAATAGTTCTTGGTCTCCTCAGCATAGTCTGGTATAACCCTTATACCACCGAAGGCAAACATGGCTATTGGTATTGCGCTAAACATTCCAGCTAGACCAAAAGGGGCAAAACCACCATAGGCTGAGAAGTTTAGAGGCTTAAATACAACAGCTAAGGTACCGAAGGCTAGGGCCAAGTATATTATTAGTTTAACTATTCCTAACCCTGTTGTTGTGTTGCCGAAGAACTTAACTCCGTAGTAATTGAAAGGTACAAAGATCAATAGCAACAATACACCAACAGCTGCACCTAATAAGGTCGGCGTACCAATAGGTGTCAATAGTTGAGGGAAGAAAAAGCTTAACCCCTCTACTACTGCTAACGCTTCAATAGGTGGGATAAATAAGTACCATACCAAGTTTGCAAAAGCACTCATCGCATTGGCTAACCTACCGTGGCTATATAGGCTATATCTTGCCGGTCCTCCAGCCTCAGGAAAGTTAACAGAAAGTTCAGCGTAGGTTAGTCCTATGAAAGTGTAAAATATTGCACCTAGAGTCCACGATAACACCAATGCTGGTCCTGCAAGGCTAGCCATGCCTGCTGAGGAGAAGAGGACTCCTGTTCCCACTGCCCCAACAATACCTATTATTACAAGCTGGAACAGAGTTAATTCTTTTTTAAGGGACATATATATTTCCAGTTATAAACTACCTTATAAAGATTGCTTTAAAAATAGAAAAGGTATGTAAATAACTTATTTGGAAATCAAAAATTATAGATTATTTAATTGTTCATCAACAGTTACTTTTCGTTAAACAATACCGCTGCGTAGTTAGCCAAGTCTAGTAGTCCATGCCCTGAGAAACTAACCAATATAGTCTTCTTTTCTCCGCTCTTTTTGGCTTCTTCAGCTATTTCAGCGATAATGGGCAATGCATGGGATGTCTCTGGTGCTGGCACATAACCCTCTAGTTCAGCGAATAGCTTAGCCCACTTGAACGATTCCTCCTGGGAATAGTCTCTAGCCTGGACTATACCCTTATACATCAATAAACTGAGGGTTGGCGCTACAGCATGATACCTGAGCCCTCCAGCATATACTGGAGGTGGGACAAAATCTGAGCCTATGGAATACATCTTTAACATGGGTAGAAGCTTAGCTGTATCAGGATAATCGTATTTGTATACCCCTTTAGTCATTTTAGGAACCTCTAGAGAACCTGAAGCTATATACTTTCTCCTGACTTTGCCACTCCTCAACTCCTCTCCTAAGAAAGGATAAGCTAAGGCTGCATAATTACTACCCCCTCCTACAACGCCAATTATGTAGTCAGGATCCTCACCTATCATCTCCATTTGCTTCTTAGCCTCCATGCCCGCTATCGTCTTGAACATTATATCCGAGTTCACAACACTTCCCACAACATATTTACCATCGTGCTCTCTAGCGTATTCTACAGCTTCACTTATAGCTATACCTAAGGAACCTGGATGATTGGGGTCTTTAGCTAATAGATCCCTTCCGAACTGGGTCAAATCTGATGGGGAGGGATGTACTTCAGCACCGTACATCTGCATTAGGTACCTTCTATAGGGCTTTGCAAAATAGCTAGTCCTAACCATGAACACGTGAGCCTTAGTCTTAAATAACGCAGAAGCTAAGGCTACTGCTGAACCCCATTGTCCAGCCCCTGTCTCAGTGGTCACAAATTTTGCATTATCTTGCGTTGCATAATATACGTGGGCTAATGCGCTATTTATTTTATGGGATCCCGTATAAGTATAAGCCTCCATCTTTAGGTAGATCTTTACCACATTGCCGAAGAACTCCTCTAACCTCTTAGCCCTTATTATCGGCGTTGGTCTACCCACTTGTAAATACCTCTCTAACACTTCCTCAGGGATCTTGACAAATCTCTCCTTTGTGAACTCAAGCTCTAAAACTTTGCTTGGTAGAACTTCCTTTAGGATTTCAAACGATTTACCTGTTGGGTCTTGTGGTGGTGGTAATTCCTCAGGTAGGTCTGGTAATATGTTATACCATTCTGTAGGTATCTCATCCTGTGGAAGGTCTATTCTTATTTTCATAGTATTAGGGTAAAAAACTATTATATTTAAATGTAATGATACAGAGATATAGTTAAGCTAAAATGCATACTATCTATAAAAAATAGATATACTAGGAAGATCTTGGAAGGTTCTTAAGAATGCTTGCCACGAACTGGAACCTTGACGCTGACCTAATCCAAATCCTCCCAGGTCCTATAGCCTTCACGAAAAATAATCCCTCATCACCGAAAAGCATGGTCTTCAATCCACCTACCCTAGTTACAGTATAGTTTACACTACTGTCCATAGCCAAGAGGTGTGAAGCCTCAATCTCAACTGCCTGACCCTCTTGTAAGTCTATCTCCTGGACATCTCCTTCACCGTGGAGGAACACAGCACCATTACCGTAAAATTCTGCTAAGAAGATTCCCTCACCGCCGAAAAGACCAGCTGAAAGTCTAGATAAGGTTGCAGAATATTCAACACTGCTTTCACACATCAAAAACGATGTATGTTCTGCCAATATTTTTTCTCCGTTAAGATCTATTCTAACTACCTTACCTGGAAAGAAGGATGAGAAGGCAACGCTCCCAGGTCCCTCTACTTCCAACAGGAAAAACGTTCCTCCAGTTAGCTCCCTCGCAATAGCCCTTAAAAGCCCTCCCTTTAATCTAGCGTTCAATTTTACACTACTATCTTTATATATTAAATGGCCTCCTTCAGCGTATATTTTCTCTCCTTCTTGAAGGTTAGCTATCAGATACTGAAAATCGTTACCAACTATTTGATATTCTGGCATAATTAAAATATTCTCACTTTCGGAATATAAAAGCTATCTAAGGCACAGATTTTCGTCACTTTTACGTTATATCCATGAAGAAGCTTATTTTCTCCCACCTCCCTTTATTATAAACCTCACTGTACTCCCTGTTCAAGCTCTTAGCTATTATCTTTCCATCCTTTATTACGTATAAAGGCGGTCCTAAAATCCTCAAAGCATCTATCTCGTTTTTCGCGTTTAACACCAGTAAGTTTGCGTCATTACCCTTTTCTATCCCATAGTTGCTAACCCTCCATGCTCTTGCTCCGTTATATGTTATTAAATCTAGACTCCTCAAAAGGTCGTTATAGCCAGTGAGCTGATCCACATGAACAGCCATAAACAGCACCTGTAACATATCTCCAACACCTAATGGGTACCAAGGGTCCATTATACAGTCGTGCCCTAAAGCGACATTTATTCCATTGGTCAGGAGTAAAGAGATAGGAGCCATCCCCCTCCTCTTTGGATAACCATCAAATCTTCCCTGTAGGGTAATATTTATGAGGGGGTTTGGTACTACGGTTATTCCAGCATCCCTAATAAAACTTAAGATCCTAAAGCGGTAGGCTGGATCCCAGCTGTGCATTGCTGTGACGTGGCCAGCGCTCACCCTTCCTTTGTAGTTGTACTCTACCGTTTTCCTAGCTACCACCTCAAGGAACCTGGAGTTGGGATCGTCAGTCTCATCAATGTGGCCATCAATATTTCTATTATACTTCTTCGCTATGTTGAACGCTATGTCAATAGACTTCACACCATCCTCCCTAGTTGGTTCATTATGAGGTATCATACCCACGTTATCCACTCCTATCTCCATAGCCTTCTCTAACAGCTCTGGTACATCCTTATCGCTTGTTATACCATCTTGTGGAAAGGCTGTCAACTGGAGGTTAATCAATTCCTTCATCTCTTCCTTAACCCTCAATAACGCCCTTACTGCAGTGAAGCTCTTCTCGGTAATATCTACGTGAGACCTGATCCATAGAGTTCCATAAGCTACAAACCACTTTATCACCCTCTCAGCCCTATTGATTACGTCCTCCTCTGTCAGCTTTTTCTTCTTCTCTCCCCATATCCTTATTCCCTCCCATAGAGTTCCACTCTCATTGAACTTGGGGTCTCCAAGGGTTAGGGCTGAATCGAGATGGAAGTGCATGTTAAAGAATGGGGGCACTACTAAACGCCCATTAGCATCTATCTCCTCTTCTCCCCTTTGTGTTATCCTTTCACTTATCTCAACTATCTTGCCTTGATCTATCCCTATATCAACTATTTTATGATCATGCCTGTAATCTAGTCTAGCTTTCCTAATGACTATTTCCATTAAGAGGAGAAGGAGTATTAATCATGAAAAGATTAACGCCAATAAAGGTCAATAGGGAAAGCCTATGCTAAAAAATAAAAGCTAGAGGGTTTCAATAATTACTGTCATGGTTATTATAGAGAGGTTAAGTAATTATAGAGCCCTCCTTGGGGAAAGCCCTGTTTATGATAGTAGGTTAAATAGGCTATATTGGGTTGATATTGATGGCCATAGGCTAATTTATAAAGATCTAGAGAGCGGAAAAGAGGGCTTCATAGATTTACCTGATGTTATTACATCTGTCCAACTGAAGGATGAGACGGATTCCCTAATTGTAACTGTGAGGCATGGGTTTTATGAGGTCAACCTAAGTAATAATAGTGTAAGGCTAATAGCTGAAGTAGAAAAGGAGATTAGCGAAAATAGGTTTAATGACGGTAAATGTGACGCTCTCGGAAGATATTGGGCTGGAACAATGAACATACCTATGAACTCTCCTACTGGTGCTTTATATAGCCTAGATATAGCCCATCAAGTGAAGAAGCATCTTGATGGTTTAACGATCTCCAATGGGCTAGCCTGGAGCCTTGATAACAAATATTTCTACCTCATCGATACTCCCCCTAAAAAGGTCTATGGATTTGATCTCGATCTTGCTAAAGGGGAAATTTACAATAAAAGGGTAGTAATCGATTTCTCATCAGAGGTGGGGAGGCCAGATGGGATGACTATCGATGAAGAAGGAATGTTATGGATAGCCCATTCTAGGGGAGGGAGGATATCGAGATGGGATCCTAAGAGCGGTAAGAAGCTTCTCGAAATAGAGCTCCCAGTGAGTAGTACTACATCTCTCACATTTGGTGGTGAAGATTTAGACCAAATATTCGTTACTACAGCAGTTAATTTAGCAAAGCCAGGAGAGGATTTGGCAGGGTATGTCTATGTGATAAGGGGAGTGGGAGTTAGGGGTGTAGAAAACAATTTGTGCAAGGTCTAAAGGGAAGAAATGAAAAGGTGCATGAAGAGTTGATTTAATAGGACGACACTTCTTTAAGTTTTTTCAACAGTCTTATATATTTTTAAGCCTAATAATTAACTTGTGGTCGAAGCTGAGGAGATAAAGAAAGTATTACTAGAAAATCCATCGATCCTAGTTGACGTGCTTACAGCAAAGCCTGAAATAATTTACGAAGCGTTAGCTAAGTTAACGCCGTGGCAAAACCTAGCTACTAAGAGCGATTTAGAGAACTTCAGAAGGGACTTAGAGGGTAGGATGGCCACTAAAGAGGATTTGGAAAACCTCAGGAGAGAAATGGAGAGCAAAATGGCGACCAAGGAAGATCTGGAAAACCTCAGGAAAGAGATGGCTACTAAAGAGGATTTGGAAAAGGTTAGAAAAGATGTAGAAAGCAGGATGGCTACTAAAGAAGATCTGGTGAAGGTTAGAGAGGATTTCGAGGCTGAATTAAAGAAAATAGAGAAGAAATTTGAGACCTTCGTGAACGGTATTGGAGCCAGGTGGGGTGTAAAAACTGAAGAGGTCTTCAGAAAAGGTGTTTTAGAACTTCTAGGTGATGCGGGATTTATTGTTAAGAAAGAGCTGCTTTACGATAGTTCAGGATTTGTGTATGATGAGCCCTCGGATGTAGAGATAGATGTTGTGATAAAAGACGGAAAGGCAATAATGGTTGAAATCACCTCTGGGCTAAAGAGGAGTGATATAAACATCATCCTTAAGAAAAAGGAGTTTTATGAAAAGGTAAAGAACACAAAAATCGATGAAATTTTAGTTATAACGTCTATAATTGATGATAAATATCCAGATAGGATTATAGCAAGAGCGCAGAGTTTAGGGATAAGGGTTATTACTCCAGGGGATATAGATTAAACTCTCTTGCTTGTTAGTTGGAGAACCTCACATTGAACTCTAGCTAGGGATTATCGCTTTTAGTAACATACAAGCGTACATATGTGTGTATAAACTTTTTAAAGAATGTCATACATGCAATTTCATAATTCTATAAATATCCTTATATACTTTGTATTCAATTTAAATAATCTCGTGATAGTTTAAAATGGTAAAGAGAAGAACTAATAAAAATAAAATTGAGGAAGAGAACAGGGATGAGATAAATTATGAGATACTCAACTATGCAAAAGAAATAATGTACATATATAAGGAAGACAATAGTGCAATTTTAGGTATGCTTAACAGCTATAGAAAATATAAGTGAGAGAAGCGATAGATGATCTCTTAAAATCTATAATGTATGCAAAGATAAATTTAAGCAGACAGGAAGACTCAGATGAGTAGAGATAATAGCTACCCTCGCTTCTATTCTAGGGCAGAAAGATAGACGGTGTGAAAGAAGTGCCTTCTCTACAGGGATTATTATATAGTGATAGTAGCTAAATTAAAAGAACAACTTTTATTCTTTTCAGTAATCTATCTATCCTAAATGCAGGTTCTAATCACAGGAGGGGCAGGCTTTATAGGATCACACCTAGTAGACCTATTAATGGAGAAAGGATATAAGGTCAGAGTTATTGATAACTTAAGCTATGGAAGGTTAGAGAATTTAAAGAAGTGGCTAGATGACAGGAACTTAGAGTTCATAAAGGGTGATTTGAGAGATATATCGAAGCTCTCCGAAGCTATGAAAGGGGTCGATATAGTCTATCACCTCGCAGCGAACCCTGAAGTGAGGTTAGGAGAGCAAGACCCTAGAAATATATTCGAGCTAAACGTTCTAATAACATATAACGTATTAGAGGCTATGAAAGCTAACAACGTAAAATACTTAGCCTATGCATCCTCATCAACGGTTTACGGAGAAGCAAAAGTTATGCCAACCCCAGAGGACTACTCACCTCTAGAGCCCATAAGCGTTTATGGAGGTGCAAAGCTAGCCTCAGAGGCAACCATTAGCGGTTTCGTTCACACTTTCCATTTAAGTGCCACGATTTTCCGTTTAGCTAACATAGTGGGTTCTAGGAGTAGGCACGGCGTAATATATGATTTCATAAGGAAATTAAGGGCTAACAGCAAGAAGTTGGAAATCCTAGGGGATGGAACTCAAAAGAAGAGCTACCTTCACATCAGTGACACTGTGGAAGCCATGTATTACTTGACTGAGGATACGATAAGGAGGGGTGTTGAATATGAGGTTTACAATATAGGAAGTGAAGATAACATAACGGTTATTGACATAGCTAAAATCGTAAGTGAAGAAATGGGTTTGAGCCCAGAGATATATACTACCGGAGGAGTTGATGGAGGTAGGGGATGGAGAGGTGATGTAAAGTACATGCTATTAGATATAAAGAAGGCAAAATCAAAAGGGTGGAGCCCAAAGATTAACACTAGCGAGGGGGCTGTTAAGAGGGCTGTTAAAGAACTGCTTGACGAAGTTTCATGAGTAACTATTAACATAGTTAGCCACTAACTTCCTTATAGCCCTTCTTAACGTCTGTAGGATTGCTGTCTTACTTATGTTGAATTTTTCAGCTAAATCACCAATGTTTAACGTGTGTGGCCATTCGAAATAGCCCAACTGGTAGGCAGTTATTAGTATTTCCTTCTCCTTCTTCGTTAAAACGTTGTTTAGCGGAAGTATCTCATCAAAACTTTGTTGTGAATAATCGAATGTATAACTTATCTCCTTAAGCCTTGATATCAAGTCTGAATACCTCTTATTAACGATTAAAAACCACGTTTCATTTCCATCAGATATGTATTCTTTTGCATAATAAGTCTCAAATTTAGATAAAACACCTCTTACACCATCATTAAGGGTAGTTACCATGGAGAGTAAGGCTATAGTGTACGTCCTGTTGTTCTTTAGATCAACTAGCCTAAGGTTTTTAACCCTTCTATGGTTTTTCACTACCTCCACGAGTTTTTCGATCGTCTCCTTATTAGGTGCTTCAACGTTTACTAATGAGTAAACTAATCCATCCTCGAAGTTTATGTTTGCTGCGTTTATGGACAAAACTATATCATCCTTAAACCTTTCGGTATACAGCGTCCAATCATCATGCGTTAGTGTTACCTTTAATCCTGTTATCACGCGAGATAATATGAGTCTAACTTTTTAAATATTGTTTATAACCTAATGTTAATGATAGTATAAATACCAAGACTTACTTTTAGCAGATTGTATTATTTAATAAGGGCAGTAAATTAGCATGTTTAGAGAGGTTTTAGCTCTTCATATTAATTCCATTTTCTTTTAAAATTCTGTATCTAGCCTACGTAAAGATAAAATATTTCTTCATGTTAATCTTATGCCTTCATCGAACTTTTTAGATGTATCAGATATGCATTCACGATATGCGTAGTGATTTAAGAGCCTATTCTCTTTTA
>JAPNVD010000019.1 GCA_026627305.1 Sulfolobaceae archaeon | reverse complement strand
TAGACTAACTTTCCTCGTTATGGAAAAGTATTTTTTTAGGACTATTTTAGTGAAAATAGGTTTGATTTCCCTCAGGTTGATTATCTATGTATTAAGTGTTAAACCAAAGCTTCAGTCTTGAAAAATCGCCTTATTACTTCTGACTCTCTGCAATGTTTGCCGTTCTTTCATCATAACATTAAGTTGCATTTGCGTACCTGTGGTCTCTTAATAGAGATAACTTAAAAACTTTTCCTTATTGTCCACTATTATCACCTCTTTGGGGTACAGAGTACTACTGTGCCACTTTATAGTCCACTATCCTCACTTTCACGACGCATTACTAGTAATTATTATATATTAGAAAATTGTATAGTAGCACATGGAAAGGGTTAAGGTGACCAGGAACTACCAGATAACAATCCCTTCTACTGTAAGGGAGGCTTTAGGGATAAAGGAAGGGGATATTTTAGAGGTCTACGTTGAGGGCGATAGGATAGTGATAGAGAAGGTTAAGTCTAAGAGACCTAGGATAAGGCTCGATAAACCCGTAACTTTGGAATATATAGACGAAAGCGTAGAGAGGTATGCATGAAAATCTTGGTTGATACTAACGTTATCATTTTTGAGTAAAACTCTCATTAACTAGTCGGATTATGGTACCTCTTCTAGCTTAACAGCACTTGATTCGCCAAGTTAAATGCTGAGTCTTTACTTATTTCGTAAGTCGGAGGATCTTATCTCCTTCTATTACATTGCCTTTAGGCTTAGGTTTAACGTTATGAGGATTATTTATTCGTTGGCGAAAGTTTGGGGTTATCCTGGGGTGAAAGATCCGCTGGATTCCCGTGAAGCCCAAGGGCTTAGGGTTGACAGCAAATTAATGAGTTTCGATGTAAACCCATGCAACCAAAGTAAAATATATAAGTCTAAGGAGACATAGAGTATAGTGATGCGTAAGCATTATAGAATATTGATAAGAGTTAAAGACGTAAGGAAGATGATAAGCAAAGAAGATATTGAAAAGGCTGCATCGACTTGCCTTAACACCGATGGTAAATCAAAGATAGAGCTGAAAAACGGTAAGATCGATTTCATAAGCCTTAGGGTCGATTTCAATAATCCTATAAAAATATCTAAATATAGTAATATATGTGAAGCAGTTACAGTTATAGTAAAATTTCTTGAGGAGTTAGGAATTGTGTGGAAGACCATTGAAATCCTCGAGACTACAACTTATGAAGAAGAGGGAGGAATAATTGCTGGTTCAACAGCCGGTGTATCTTCTGCTGCTATTAAGAAAGATTTGATAATAGCTGTTAGTTCTGCAGTTTTAGGAGGGTTAGCGGGCTATTTGATAGGAGGTTCACTAGAAAAGGTTGAAAAGATAATCTGCGAATATGAGAATAGGTATGGATTTCCTATACTCGTTTATAAAGGTTTTGGAAATGAGTTTAGATAAGATACACAAGGTCGCCGAAACACATTTGGAAATATTTAATGATCTAGAGTCGTATGAAAATAGGTATAAGTTTATTCACCTAGCATCTTGCATTGAAGAGTTCGCCAAGTATGTTTATCTCCTGACTCTAAAAAATTGTATTTCAACGCATATCAATTACTTTCTTAATATTGAGCCTTTTCCTCAACCTTTGCAAACTTATTTGAAATCTACTCTGGAAATTTTAGAAAAACTCTATAAGGATCATTTATTTAAATATTATTTATTTTTATCAATCTCTACTATAGAACTTAAGGATAGCGATTTTGAGAAACTCCGAAACGATGCTGAAAAAATAGTAAATTTAAGGAACTTATACTTATCAAGTATGGAGGAAGAAGTCCAGTAGATGAGAATTTCATCAACCTATTGAGAGAAAGGTGTCAGAATTTTATTTCCAGCTTAAATTATATTCATGACCACATATGTGAAATTCTAAATCCAGACTTATTGAAAGAAATAATGGAACATTATAGACGTTCTTAACACCTTATTTTAATTGGTAGACTCAAACAGAACATCTAAAGTGAATATTATTGGTCTGCATGGAGTTGATAAAAAGAAGTAGGTTTTAGCCAACTCTTCTCTCTTTGTCTCTATATTAATGTATTAGCTCCTTCGTAGCAACTAGCATAATATTCGAGTATGATTAACACTTCTAAGTATTTATTAGCATCAAGGCTGGTATATTGTTATATTTTATAACAAAGATAAAGTCAAATGGTGGGTCTCTCTTTATTATCCTCTCCTTCGTCAACGGTTCTTCCATACTCTTCATTTGGTCCAGTATTACGCCCTTCAGACTTTTACTGTCAATTATTATAAAGAGAATATGCCTTGAATAAATGTTTTGCTGGATTAAAACAATCTAACGTAAAAGTGTTTTAGAATACTAAAACAGTTCTTAGGTGATGAGTGGTTAATCTATAATATAAAGAAAAAGTGTAAACTCAGCTCTTTAGGGCAGGGAGGAGGTCAGAGATCGATGGTGGAACCGATGAGACACCTTTGAGGAGGATATGAAGTCAGCAACAAAAGGTTTAAATATCGTATTTTCATGAAAATATTTTGGTGAAAATATTACCATAGAAATATTGTGAAGAGCACCTTATCTCCTTCTCTCCTTAAAGGGTGAGGCTTCCTATTTCTTTGTGAGAGAAAAAAGAGGTAAAGAGAGATTACTCTATCTATCTACAGACTTCCTTCACGCCCTGCTAAACAAAAAGTGGAGTAGTGTAGATATGATCAACTAATTAATAAAGTGTACAAATACGAGAATGGAGAGAAAGAGGATATGAATGAATTATAGAGGAGAAGAAGAAGAATAAATGAGCTTCAATAACCCTAACTAGATCCAAACTTTTTTACTAATGCGATAGGCATTCTTTTACCCGCTTCCTTGAAGAAGGTTGTTTTACCGATCTTCATAATTTAAGTGAATGGGAAGAGTGTGAGCGAAGGGTTGCTAGCAATAGGGGAAAATTGAAGAGGAAATCTATGAAGTTTGCCAATTAGAGACCACAATGGAATTCATCATAGAAGACGATATTACAGTGCTTATCCCTTTTATAAGGGGAATTCGCGAAACAGAGACCATCCTCATTCATTATAACTCGAATTGCTCTAAGGGCTATATCAAGTATTAGTACCAACCCCTCCTACAGTTCTAACCTAGGGGTCTTTTAATAGTTCCCTAATTGCGGTCACCTGTTTTCTGAAAACTTCCTCAACGATGTCTCTGTTAAGGAGCATATGGTGGATTACTGCCATGTCCAAATCGCTTATCTCCTTGTCATCACATATCTGCTTTTTGCTTGATTGCCTATATTTATCTATAAGGGATTTGTAGATATCCTTTGGATCACCAGACAGAGGAGGTAGCTTTAAACCCACTTTTTCCAGCGAGTCTGCAATTCTATTTAGGAAATTTAATATATCCTCTTCAATCTCGTGCCTAGAAAATTTATTATCGCCTAAATCACCGTTGAAGGTTATAATTACACGTATATTAGAGTTATAATAGAAGGTAAACACGTTGCCTTGTGATCTTTCATCTACATAGTTTTTTAGCGAATCCTTTAGCATTTTATACTTTTCTTCGTCGTCTATATCTCCTATGAGCATTATACTTTTCAACTCTCTTACATTAACGAATTGTGAGAGTTCTCCTTTTAATACCTCGTGCCAATTATTTATACCTTTTATATTAGATTTCACTATGTTTATAACCTTCTCACATTTTTTGCATAACACAGCGATTAGCGCTAAGATTACCTTAAGATCCCTTTCCCCATTCAAAACAACTATCGTGCTTTTTCCAAATTCCTTTGTCTCAGCTATGTTGAGCCCATGGCGTCTTACTTCCTTTGATATAAATGAAGACTTTGAAGTCGATCCAGTAATCGTATCTAAGTACTTAACTCTAGCCAACTACCTTTCCCCTAACTATCTCTCTGGGATCTAAGCCCAGGTCTATATATCTTGAAAGGTCGTCTATCTCTTCAACGATTAGCTTACCGTCTTTCGCTATATCAACTGCCAAGCATTTAGCATTTAAGCTCTCCACAATGTCCTTAGCCACGAATAGGTTATGTGTTGTCACCACTATTTGCCCAGGAATATCATCAAACCAGGCTATTATCCTCCCCAGTAGTTTTGGGTTCAAATGGCTCTCTATATCGTCCCAGAGTATTAGTCCTGGCTTCAAGTATTCATAGAGGAGCCTTACGGTTACAAACGTCTGTAATCCTTCCCCCAGGTCGACAAGCCTTACCCTTTTACTGTCTGACCTCCTTATAAAATAGAAAGTGTTCTGTCCTGAAAAAGGTTCGTAAGTGATTGTCTCCATATACTCCTCGTTGTTTACTTCGTTAATTTCTGAGATGACTTCATTAATTACCTCAGTCATGTTTGATATCTCTTCCCAGTTCAATCCAATGTATAAAAGGTACCTCTTCAACAGCGAAGAATTGACGAACAACGCCCTTGGTTCGCCCCCTTTAACCTCTTTATCCTTTTCAGTGACCTTCTTAACAACGAAATTACCATTATATGTTATCTCAACCTTTCTTTCTCCACCCTCTATCTTTATTGGAGTCCGTGTATTATAGAAGCGGAAAAGGAACTTGCTCTGCATCGGGTTTTCTCTGATGTCATGAATGTAAGCTAAAAGCTCAATAGAGTCGTTAAACGCAACTGGCACTTGTTCTGCTGAAGCCAGCAAATAAAGGGCTTCAAGAATGGTAGTCTTTCCCGCGTTGTTCGCCCCTATAATAACGTTGGCTTTCCCTAACTTCACTGTCCCCTCAGAGACTCCCTTAAAGTTACTTATCCTCACCTCATCAAAACCAACCTGCTGGACTTCCTTTACCTCATCTGAAAGTTTGCCATCATACAGAATCATGCTGTTTATCTTTATTCTAGAGCTCGCAGCACCACTATTACCTACAACATACACCCTTCCAGGTCTACTGTCTGACGATATATAAGGGATCACCCTAGTTTCGTCGAAAAAGGCTACAAATGAGCCGTGATCGAAGATCAACCTTAAGGTATGTTTCCCTGTAACTTCAATGTTAGAAACAGGGAACGGTTGACAGTTACCATCTGGGGTTATTAGAACTAAAGTGTTTTTAGAGTACATGGGGTTGAAACCTATAGCATAACTGCCCTTGGCATAATATTTATCACAACCACCTAAGAGCTGACCATGACAGTTAGCCTTGGAGTCTGGCTCACCTTTTGCCAAGAAGCCTACTATCAGGTTATCCCCTTGCCCTTCATAGTCGTAATCCAACTCTAAGTAAAAAGATGTCCCTATTTCCCTCTCTGTGTACAAATGTGTTGCAGTGTTTTTCTCTCCATTAATTAATGTTCCGTCAAAGCCCTGCAATTCCTTACCGTTTTTACAGTCCTCGTATTTGATAACTTGGAAGTCGTTGACTAAAAAGCTCTTATCGTCTGGGACAGCTTCAGACCCATCCTTAACGAAGTATATATACCTAGTACCTTTATTGACCTTCACGTAAACCTTGTTATCCTTTACAAAAGCCTTAACTAAACGGTTGTGCTCATCAAAAACCTTATAACCTCTAGCGTCGAAATCGATTATTGCTAGCCCTTCATCGCCACTTACTTTTGCTCTGTATATCATTATCACAGAGAGATATGGAAGATAAACTATTATTTTTTGTGCTCTTTAACGATTTATGCATACGTGCGTAAGTATGCATATGTGCACTTCTCTATCCTTATCACACCTCAGATAACCTCTGGGCTACAAAATATATCAAGCTCATTACCCCTAATATCAAAAGCGATATTCCCATTGTCTGTATCGCTGGGAGCAATAGCGGGTTGACGCGGTCTAGCATTACGGCGATGTTATAAGGCACTATTGATAGTACAGGGGTGATGGAGACCTTATAGGAGTGTAACCCCTTACTTCCTGTAAACACACTTAAGATGTACCCCTCGTTGGTCTTCACGATCTTTACAGAGTTTGTGTTGCTGAGGAGGACTACCAATAGGTAAACGTACTTGCTCTCGTGGTATGAAGTGTAGCTGAAGTTTATGTAGGTGTTTGAGGGGAGGGAGCCCAAATAGAAGCTCAAAAACGGGTAATCGTGGCTGAAGACCATTAACGATGGGGATGAGTACCAGCTCAAGGCGTAGACCCTGGAGTAGACGGCGAAGATAAGGAAGAGGATTAAGAAGGCTACAATGAAGAAGATGAGGGCTATCTTCTTAAAAGGTGGGATCAAAAGTGAAATTCCTCCCCCTCCCAATCCTCTCCTCTTCCTCTGCGTTACTACTGCTTGGCTGTTCCCTAAGAAGAGGCTGCCCACTATGAGAACTACACCGCCTATTATTAGGTCTGTGTGGGAGATAGACCTACTGATGAAGTATAGTGCATACCCAGCATAAGGTATCTCCAGTGGGTAGCCAAAGATGGTTGGTACAAAGCCGTAAATCCAAGACCTCTTAACTATCCAAGGGTCTGGGAGGGGGTTGTTTATCCCCTTGGTTATATAGCCCTCTCCCTGTTTCACTCCTATTATTTCGTGGATGACTATACACCCAAGTGGGGCTCTGTAAGCAACTATTTCGTTAAGCTGTGGGTTACCAAAAAGTGGAACAACAAACACTATACTACCAGGTGGGATTAGGGGGTACATCGAGTTTGTTGCATCTATGTTCCAGCCATAGGGGAGGTGAAACACGTATTGGCTAACTGCAGTGAACGCTAAAGAGATGATGAAAAGTGTAATTATAATAAGCGAGATTGTTTTGACCAACGTTGAGGTCATTTTATATCACCGTGACGTACATATGAAGGATAAAACGAATAAATTCTAACTAAAAAAGAAAATTATTTACTTTTTTAATTTACGTATGTGGTGCGTTCTATTGTATATCACTCTCTAACTTTACGTTGATGCGGTTACTGTTATCTGGAATGATGCAGCTCCTAGTGAAGCACCATAGGGTACCATTAATGTTAGGGATATTCCCTCTTCTTGACCTGGAGCTAGTGTAAAGTGGTATGGAGACGCCATTAGGTAGCTGCTGCTCGTGGTTATCGTTACGGTCACTGTTGTGTTTAGGTTGTTTTTAACATAGAATATATTACCTAACGTAACAGTGGTATTTGGCGCCACATTTCCGAAAGTTATCGTTAACACATTATTTGTTACTGTAACAAACGGTGTATTAGAAGTGCTATATCCTAGATTGTCGTTGTTAGGTATTAAAGCTATATCAGCATATGGGTCTGCCACCACGTTGATCGATACTATCCTTGTAGCACTGTAGGAGAAGTACGCTTGTGAGAACGCTATCCCTATGCCTAGCAGTATTATTCCGCTCACGATTGCAGCGATTAGGGCTTTATTTATTTGCATTTTTCGCTCACTGAGTACTACTTAGCTCTGAACTTTTTAAATATTTTGATTTAATCTCGCAATATTCTATAGAAAATTTAAAAACAGTTATACAGAAAAAGGTTGTAAAACATATAGAAAAACAAGGGTTATTTTTCTGTAAACACCAGGGTGGCAGTTTCATCCTTTACCCAGAAGATCCCCTTATCCTTATAGTAATATATTGGTCTACCGCTGATCATAGCGTGTTTTACCAACTCCTTAAGGCTCTTAACCCTTATAGCCTCACCCTGGACCTTCGGCTCCTCCTCCACTGTAATTATCAGCTTTCTGTACTTGTTTAGAAGGTTAAGGATCTCGTTATTGTTAGCCCTAGTGAAGAGGATGAAGATTGCCATAAGTGTCCCCTCTACAGCGATTGATGCAAGGTAAGGCAGGGGGTTGAAGTTTTCCCTGTACTGCACAACTATTGGGATGCTCTCGTAGTTGTTCAGCACGTTAATAAAAGCCCTACCGTAGGACTCGTTTATGATTATTTGTGGGTCCTGGGTGGCGTTGCTCCCCTGGAGGTAAATGTTTATTATGATCTCTGGCTCAGGTATATAATACCCTATCTGTTTCTGAATCTCTACAGAGAGGTTGTTGAATATGTAGGATAAGTTGATTGGTAGGACTAGTGAGCTCCCCTCTATTGTTGACCTATTTAGGACTAGGTTGTAGAACTGAGGGTCGTAAAGGTCTACAGTGTAGTATTTTGTAGTGTAAGCTGAGGAGTTGAGGATTGTGATGTTTATGTAGAACTCCTTGAGGAGGTTTATGAAGTAGAAGGGCATGTCGAACTCCTTATAGCCTTGATATGATGAGATTATGCTGGGCTTGAGGAGGGCGAAAGTGTTCACTGATATAAAGCTAACGTTCCTATACCCTGTGACTGTGTAGTGGTAGACGTTTGATGATGCGTAAGCTGTATAGGTCATATATGCTGTTACCACTAGTGCTAGTGCAAGGATTGCTATAACAGCTATCCTAAGGCTAGTAGATACGTTTAACTTTTTCATAGTAGACAACTAGCACTTGAGAAAAAAATCGGTTTTTGATTTTGTGAGTGAAGTTGTATAGAAGATTTGCCAACAAAAATACATCAAACAGCCAATGGATTTTACATCTTATTTTTTTATTATGCCTACTGGAAACTATTAGTGATGAAGAAATTACTCATTTATGTGGCTATAGGCATGGCTGTAGCCCTAGTGGCTATCTCACTAGCTTACTCCTTTATATTCACTTACACAACCCAAATCCCAGTATACGTTAATATAACTAACGATTACCCTTACCGTATAATTAACTCCACAACCATAGAGTTCATAAACATATATAATAGCCCAGCGGTAGTGATTTACGGCAATGAGACCTGTTATGTCCAGCCGGGGCAGATAGTATATTTGAAGGTCATGAAGTCTGTAGATATTATCGTAGTGAAGTTCCCTGAAGACCCTAACGTTATGATCACCTATTATTTACAGGACAGCGGTGAGTGAATGGAGGTTCAACAGCCTCTAATAATAGCATGGATTATGGTGGCTCTGCTCTTTTTCATCTTCAATAGGCTCACCTATAGGAACTTCTACAGGAAGATGGTGGAGAAGAAGGATGAGGCTATCGAAGAGCTAAACATACAGTTCTTGAAGGAGTTGATGAACTTCGTTTCGTCTGAGGAGGTCTCTGAGATAATAGAGAACATAATATATTACCATGATGTGATGGGGGAAGAGGATAAGAGGGCTGTGTCCAGCTATGTGGATTCAAAGAGGAAGGCTATTTATGATATGATAAAGAGGGTTACAGACCCAATTACTCAAATAGAGAAGTTAAACTCACTATCCCAAAAGGTAAAGGAGACCTCTGATATAATATCTGCTCTCACCATAACGTTAGTCAGCATGTTGGTTTTAACATATCTCATCTTAACGTTCTTCAGCACTAGAGATAGCGTTATCTTTGTCCCTTTCTTGAACGGGATGAACGTCATAGATACCCTCTACTTCTTTTATTCACTAATAAGGTTAAATAGGGATGTTAACAGTTTAGAAAAAATATTGAAAGTAGATTAAAAGATTTAGACAAATACATGTTTTTATTTAAAATCTTTCAAGGACTCCAAAATTTTTATATATTGTTCCTTTAGCTCCTTGTATTTCCTCAAAGTATCTAGGACCTCCCTCCCCTTAACTGTCAAAACGTACAATTCATCCTTCTTTACAATCAGCTGCTTATCCTGGAGCAACTTCAAGTATTTATTAATCATGAAGTAGTTGAGACTAGCGTTATACATGATCTGTGTCTTCTTTGCACCTCTCTCAACTGATCTTAAAATGTCATAAATAATTTCTAGTTGCTCTCTTTTTCTATGATACATATGTGATATTTAACATAATACATTTATAAGCCCTAATGGAAAATTTAGGTAAGACTTCTTTTCCTAATACTTATATAAAAACATTTCTAAAGCATTTGACCACAATAATCTGTAATAATCCCTTCATCGTTTATATTTTTTAAGAATTTGTATAATAGCAAATTTCTTTTGGATATTCTATATACAAATATAAAGTTTGATAAGGAAGATAACATGAGATGGGATCTAAAAGAAGGAAGAAGAGGAGCAAGTTGATAATAGTTTTTGATCTCCTCAAGAATATAGAGGGTGGGATGAATAAGACAAACTTGATGTACAGGACAAACCTCAGTTATGCTCTATTAGAGAAATATTTAAAGGCTCTTATGGATAAGGGACTTGTGATACAGGATGGTAAGGTGTACAAGCTCACAGAAAAAGGTCACTTAATTCTGAGGAAACTCGAAGAACTTTTTTCACTACATAAGGAAATAGCAGAAATAAGGGAGTATATAAAGGACCAGATTGGTGATATTGAAGCCTAACTTCCTCCTGCTAGCGAGGATCTCCTAACCTTATTAAGATGGGCGATCAATAATTGTACCCTCAAGACCTGCGATTTCCTCACCTTCAGCCTATCCCACAAATAGGCAAAGCGTAAAAACCAGTTGATTTCCGCGAAGTCTAAGGGTATTAGACGTTAATTGTGGAATCCTCTAGGACAGCTACACCAATCTTTGAGAATGAGGGAGAGATGCTAACCCTTAAAGGCTAAGCAGGTAGGATAGATAGTATAATAATGTTGACTGATTTTTCCCAAGAGTTTAAGTTCTTCTTTACAAAATGAGGAAAGCCTAGCCATTTATGGCAGGGAGGAAGTCAGCTAGTAATAATTCGAAACTTTTCCTTATTCGCAGAGTTATAAAAACTTTTATAACAATTTATGTTTCATTCATGTAAAATTTTAAACGAAGAGATTTCACGTAGTGATCTAAGGAGATTTTTCTCGATCTATATAAAGTTTTTATTTAGATAATATAATAATTAAAACAATATGGTAAGGTACTAGTGCCACGGATCATGAACTCTGTTGATACTTACACGGTAATTCCCTTCCAGTTAAATGAAAATCGGTAAAATGCTTTTTATCATTATTCTTATTGCAATATTTTATAGCCATATAAGCTATTATTAGGAACTAACACCATAAAAACTAACGTGTATAAACAACTTGAGGTGCACGTTTATGTTTTCTTATTTCCTCCATACTCTGTGAGCATTTCTCTTCGAGTTTATGAGGTCAGGAACAAATGTTGTAGCCCTAAAAGAATTGACAGTTCGTATACCTAATGCTTCCCAATATCAAGCAATTCCTGAGTTCATCATTTAAAAATTACTTTATAATCTTCTATAGCATTTGGTTCAATTTAATGGTATGTATATTTCATTAAAATCAATTGTTAATATTTTTATCACTATTTTAATACTATTAGAGATATACTATAATATTATATGCATTGTTAATTTATCATAAAAAAGTTTTATTTTCAATAAACTATACCTTATCATCTGGTTCTTCAAAGTTCAGATTCCTTAACTTCTGTATATTTTTATTTATTAATGCATAAATTATTACTAAGATAGCAAAGGCTGAAGTAGTTATAGCCGCAATATTTATAGGATAAGTTGGTGGATAAAAGCTATAATATATTCCTATAACGAGTATAATAAATGAAATCGCGGGGGTTATACCGTGTAAGACAATATTGAAATTTCTGATTCTATTATAGAAAAATGGCAATGCTATATCTCCTAAGATGTGCCCTATAAAAAGGGCTATTGAAGAAGCTAGAATTAAGTATAAGAAGCCGTAATAAGGTCCCATTATTAATCCAGCGGCAATAGATACTATAGCTGATAGTATTGCTAAGAATAATATTGAATTAGCGGGGCTTTTATATTTGGGATGAACCTCACCAAAAAATGATGGCAATACTCCATCTCTACCTAGCGCATAAAGTAATCTAGCAGCGGAATTCAATGGGGCTAGTGAACCTGCGAACAAACTGTTTACTATGAATATAAAAAGTATGATAGTTGCTGGTAATCCTATATACTTATCAGCCAGTATTAGTCCTGGTATTCCTGAAGACGCAAAAGTAGCCATATTATCGATTCCCCAACCTACCGTAAAAGCATAAGAGACTAAGACGAAAACAACCCCAGTTATCAGAAAACTTATCAGTACCGCTAATCTAACATTCTTTCTAGGCTGTTTGACTTCTTCTGCTATATAAACTGCACCACTTGATCCAGACATTGAAAAAATTGCCAATATCATACCTTCAAATACGGCTACCCAACCACCAGGTGCAATAGGGGTAAATGGTACTAAAGTATTATGAGGGCCTACTTTCAATATTATTGTGATAGATAGCCATATTAATAGCACTATCTCTATTAGGGATGCAGCAAAAGAATACTTCAATGATGGTCTAATTCCTAAATAAGCTAAGACAGTAAATGAAGTTAGGAAGACAATAAGGAATATTATCCAGAACCAAGAAGGTAGAGTGATTCCAAGAAATTCTGAGAGAATCGATGGAATAAATACTCCACCAGTAAATAAGATAGCATTAGTTATTACATTAAAATATGAAAACAAATACAACAATCCTGTTACTAGCCCATATCTAGGTCCTATACCTCCTAACGCGAAAGTATAAAAACCTCCGGCGTTTGTGATTTTCTTCGAAAATTGATAAGGTACGTTAATCCAAGTTAGAACTCCAAATATTGCCAGAAGATAAGCTAGAGGTAAAGAACCTAAGGCAAATGCAGCACTTCCGGTTAGTGTAGCTGCGACAGCTCCTAAAGGCGCGATTAAGGCTACAGATTGCCCTAATAATGACCAAAATCCTACAGCGTTTTTCTCTAAACTATTTTTATCATCCATAATTATCTTCCATAACTAATTTATAGACTATATATAAAATTTTCACTCCTAAACCACTTTATAATCTATAATTAGCTTATCAGTTAGATTATATATAAATAAAATTAATATAAAACAGAGGAGGACAGATTACTTATAGTAATAAGTTATGCATAGACGTTAATGAAGTGTTGAACTAACGAAGGAATAAGAAAATAACGTCTTACGAAAGCGCCTTTCTTAGTTATCTTCTAATAAGTAATAAAGGAGAGTAACGCTTTTGACCGCAGCAGAACCCTCAGCCTTTAGGGCGGGAAGAAGGTTAGAATACCTATCTGTAAATGTCGGAGGTAAGGGTTCAGGATAAACAGACAAGTAGTAATCTGAAACCTTTTCTGAATTCACCGCGGTATAAAAACTTTTTACAACAACTTATGTAACTTTTGTGTAAAATTTTTAACATAGTCATTTATGTAGTGATCTAAGGAGATTTTTCTCGATCTATATAAAGTTTTTATTTAGATAATATGGTAATTAAAACAATATGATAAGGCACTACTACACGAATCGCTGAACACGCTGATATCATCCCGCTCTAAAGGCTTTGACTTTGTGAGCTAGGAGAAGGAGTTGAGCAAAACAAGGAGGAACTATTCCATAAAGCGAGAGAGAGGGAAAAAGGAGGACACAAGTTGATTATAGAGAGCAAGAAGGGTAAGAGGGAGAGAGATGAAGAACTACCTGATCAACTTATACCTCCCTGAGCTCCCCTCCTGTGATATACTTTAATGCCCTTATCCCTGACCTTTTGGCTAACTCTACAGCCTCAGAGCTACTCGCCAGCCTATATACAATTATTGGTATAACCTTCTTGTTAACCTTAACCTTCTCTAAAGCTGAAACCTTATCCATGAACTTCTCCACATCCCTCTTCCTAAGTGTTGTCTTTATCTCGCCCACATATATTGCCTCACCTTGCTCTAGGTAAATATCGAACTCCAACATTTTACCCCCAACTTCCATATATTCGCCCTTAACCCTCTCCACTTCAATCCCTTGTCTCTTAAACCACTCAACTATACTGCTCCTTACAACTTCCTCAGTCCAAAACCCTATTACGTTCCCTAACCCTCCAACTGTCTTCTTTAGATTTATTATTTCCCTTGTGTTCCTCTCTGAGATCTTCCTCAGCTCATCAATAGCCTTTCTCAACTCCTCGATTGCTCTAGTGTTCTCCTCAGTCCTCTTCGCTAACTCTTGAACTGTGGTTCTGAGCTCAGCTATTGCCTTGGTGTTCTCCTCAGTCCTCTTCCCCAATTCCTGGACTGTATTCCTTAACTCCGCTATAGCTTTTGTGTTCTCCTCAGTCCTCTTTTCTAGATCCTGAACAGCCTTTCTTAACTCCTCAATAGCTCTAGTGTTCTCGGCAGAAATACTCCTAAGCTCTTGGATGGCTTTTGTGTTCTCCTCTGTTCTTTTTTCTAGCCCTTCCACAGCTATTCTTAGTTCTTGGATAGCCTTAGTGTTGTCGGCAGTAATGTTCCTGAGCTCCTGGATAGCCTTAGTGTTCTCCTCAGTCCTCTTCCCTAACTCTTGTACAGCCATTCTGAGCTCCTGGATAGCTTTTGTATTCTCCTCTGAGATCTTCCTGAGCTCCTCAATTGCCCTAGTGTTCTCCTCTGTACGATTTCTCAGCTCTATAATAGCTTTTGTATTCTCTTTACCCAACTCCACCAGTTCACTAAGCGTTTTTTCCATAGCATCTAACCTTTCCTCCTGCTTCTTCTGAATGTCCTTAAGATCTGTGACCATTAAGTGGATTTCACCTATTATTTCTGCTAAGGATTTCATTAAGGTCTTTTCTAGCTCATCCTTTACTATCTCCCTAATTCTCTGCTCGTCTATCACAGTATTATTATCCTTAAACGCCTTATTTAAGTTTTAATTTTTACACTGAATATAGAGAGGGACAAAAGTGATTTCCTTTAGGCTTAAATCGTGAACTCTACGGAACTACACTAACTGATAGCACGCTGACCTTTAGGATTTATCAGGAATCAATTTTATTCTCCTTCTCCTCATCAGTGAGACCCTCTTTTTTATTGCACATAAAGAGTATATGTTAATTCAAGACGTTATGAAATAGGCACAGTTAGGGTAAACGTGCATATCTTGTTAGAACTTCAGAAGAGAGTAAAAGGACAAAGAAATCAACGAGAGTAAAACAACAACGCTGTAAACAAAAAGAGCTTTTGCAGACCAGTGTGTGCATATATTGCACCCCTTCATCCTCTCCTCGAAAAACTTTATATCCATGAAGAGATAGTAGAAAGTAAGGAAAATGATCCGGATTGAACATATTTCAAAATCGTATGGAAATATAAAGGCGATTGATGACGTCACCTTTGACGTCCATAATGGTGAAATAACCGCGTTCGTTGGCTTAAACGGGGCTGGGAAGACAACGACGATAAAGGTTAGCGCTGGGGTAATTTACCCAGACAGAGGGGATGTCCTGATCGACGGTTATAGTATAATTAAGGATAAGAAGATCGCATCAAAGAGCGTCGTATGGGTCCCTGAACTGCCATCGTTTGAGATGGATATGAGGGCTATGGACTATTTCATATATATCGCAGGATACCTCGGCTACCCCACTTCTGAGGCTAAAGAATTGGCTAGGGAGCTATTATCTAGGGTAGGGTTAGAGGGTGCTGAGAGAAAGAGGTTAAAGGATTACTCGCAGGGTATGAAGAAGAGGTTTGCCTTAGCCCTGTCCATGATATCAGACCCTCAGAACTTCCTCTTCGATGAGGTGCTAAATGGTCTGGACCCTGAAGGGATAGCGTTTTTCAGAAACTTTGCTTTGGAGCTCAAAAAGGAGGGGAAGGCAGTTTTGTTCTCATCACACATACTTTCTGAAGTAGAGAACTTGGCTGATAGGGTTGTGTTTATACATAAGGGGAGGATAGTGAGGGTTATGAGGATGGATGAGGTAAGGAACTTCGTTAAGCCCTACCTCTTCTTAAGGGTTGAGAACCCTGACAGCTCCCTGCTCGAGATCCTATCAAAGTATGGGAGGGTTGAACAGAGCGGAAACGCTTTCATCATCAGGGACTTCAACGGTGATATAGGTGAGGTTAGCTATTCTATATCTACGAGGTATAAGATTGTTGAAATAAGGATGGGCTACTCCTCACTTGAGGAAGTTTTCTTCTCTATAATTGGTGATAGGAAATGAGACCTTTTATATACGACTTCAAGAGGAGCTTTGTAAGGGTTTCAACAATCACATTATTAGTCCTGTTCGTTCTGGCAGGCGTAGGTTTCGGATACCTGATAGGTAGAGGAGTGAAGGCTGATATACCTATGAAGTACTCCATAGTGGGTGTATTAGTGGGAAACACTGTAGAAGGAATTGTTATAGGCCCTCATGGAAATCCAAGCCCTGGAGTTAAGGTTGAATTGATAGCCATAAACAGTGTAATTAACCAGACTGTCAGCCTTGTTGAGTACTCTAACTCCTCAGGTTACGTTAAGTTCATAATCAATGAAAGCTTTTTGAGCCCTGAAGAGCTGGTACTTCATGAGGAGAATGGAAAAAACGCAACTATAAGTTTAGTATCTCCATTCAAGAGGGAGGTTGGAACTATAATATTGTTATCACCAGCTATTATATTCAACTATTCCTTTATCTATGCCTCTCCTTATACCCTATTACAACAGCAGGGGGCTGGATTTCCAGTATGTGCCCTAATAGCGAACTACTACCCTAACGGTAGCCTAAGGGTATATCTCGCGAACACAATGCCAGACTACTTCTACTATGGGATTGAACCCCTTGGGAGTTCTCAATCTTCAGCCCTAACTCCACTTGATCATTTAGGTGTTGGCATCTACAGCCTTATTTTGAACGTCGGTAAACTTACACCAGGGAGGGCTTATCAGCTCGTCTTTAAAACGAGCTCAAATCAGACCTTCAGCTTCTATTTCACCTCCTTAACTCCCTATATATCAGAAGAGGAGGTATCTTCAGTTATATTCAACATAAGCACATTCGTCACCTACTTCCCAATAATCTTCCTTTACTTAGCTTATGTACTGATAGCCAAACCTAAGAACTATGGTGCACTTGACTTCCTCTTCTCCATGCCTATAACTAGGGGAGAGATCTTCATTAGCAGGTACTTGGGAGGTATACTAACTGCACTGGCGTCCACAGCCCTACTCTTCATCGCCTCTTACTTAACTCTTTCAGTAATAGTTGGTGTAACAATTAACGGTTTGGTCTTCCTATACCTATTCCTGGGGGTATTCCTAAGCCTAATATCGTTCTATGGGTTGATGCTACTGTTAGCTACACTTTTTAACTCCTCTTCAGCCTACATGGCTATATCAATTCTGGTCTACATTCTCTTCACCTTTATCGAAACCCTGGTCTTCGCTATTCTAGAATTTATGGGATATGATATAGCCAAATATGAGGCATACCTGTCATACAACGCACCTATGAACTTCCTCTCTTATATCGCATATAAAATGGTTGGGGCATCTCCACCCTCACCGTTGTATTTAAACCCGCCCTTAGAGATAGCCACTGCAATCCTATGGATAGCCCTACCTACAGCCTTAGCCTACCTGAAGTTTACCGAGTACTTCAAGGTGAGGAAGTTGATTAGAAGCGGTAGTTAAGCTACTCATGCAATAAATGGTGAACTCATGATGATAGAAACCATCTAGCCAATCAAAAAGGTTCTTCCCTCTTCCCTCCCTTTATCTCTCTCCTCTAATGCCTCCTTATAAAAACTAGTATAACTAGTGCTACCACTAATATAGCTATAATTGTTGCGATTAATGCTTTAGAGTAAGGTCTAGGAGGGGTTACCGTTGTATGGATTGGAGTTACCAACTGTAATTCGAGGACATATATGCTTGCCATGGAAGTGGATAACGTTATATTGAAGACCATCGTCTGACCTTCATAAATTACTTTACCGTTACTCACGTTTACAACCCTGTAATAGCCTGGACTCAGGTCTAGGGCTGAAAGGCTAACTTCTAGTGTTAAGTCCTTGGGTAGCCTTTCGTAACTGCCAAAAGGCGAGTAAGGACTTGCGAGGACTATGAGGTATAATGAGGAGGAGTTAGCCCTTAAATAGCTCACTTCAATGTGTTGAAACGTGTTGGGAAAATGAGGGAAATAAACTCCCCTAAGGTAAGATATCTTGCCTAGTTCGTCGAAGCTCACCAATACACCGCCATTAGACTCCCACTTGTCTATTTGAGCCTTAACGCCTTGGGGTAAGTACTCCATCTCCCCTGGGGCTATAACTATATATTTGAATCTTGACAGGTTCACTACACCATTCTCTATTTCAAAATCGCTGATGACCTGGAACGGGATACCGCTGTATATCATCTCGTAGACCTCCTGCTGTTGTCCGTTTCCCAAGGGAGGGTTTTCGATGTCAGCTTGGAAGCTGTATAGGTAAGCGACTTTGGCGTTTAGATAAGACAGGTTTTGGGGTAAACCCCTTGTTACGTTTAACAGCCATTCAAATTGACCAGAGGTCCCTGTCACCTCCCACTGGTATGGATATGCGAAGTAGTCATAGCCTACAGCAGTGGGAAGGGCTGATAGGTATTGGGCTAAGGAGTAGGAGAAGTCAGCCTGGTTGTACTCAGCTAGGGCTGGCGGTGTCCACTCCTCCATTACCCCTACACCGTAAGCCTCAGCCAAGTCCCTGATGAAGACCTCAACATAGGGATAATCGTTATCGTCTATGTTTATTATAGCATCGTATTTCTTAGCCACCTGGAGTATGACATCAGGGAAGCCAACGCTCCACCAGGAGGACTGGATATCCCCTCCCCAATATATGAATATCCTCTTGCCGTGAGCCTCTAGCTCTGGGTAAACTGCTGAGTAGATCCTGTTTAAGGTGTAGTTCAAAGCCCAAATCCTGTAGTCCTCAAAGTCTATCCATGACCTGCTATCTGAGGGAGTGGTTGGAGGCAGTATCTGGGAGAAAGAGGAGTAGTCTGTACCCCACGCCTTATTCAGCGCACTTATGTTACCTCCATATTCTTCCCTTAAATAATCCCTGAAGTGCTGGATTGAAGAGTTTGAATAGCCCCCACCTAGCCAAAAGCCGTCTAACCAACCGTAGTTTATGTATGCCCCTAGAAAATGGGTATCATTGAGGAACTGGGAGATCGTAGTGTTTACGTAATTTATGTAAACGTTCATATAATCCCACCAGGGTGGGGCGAAGCCTAGTGCTGTATTCCCAACAGGTTCGTATGAAGAGTTTAGCTCATATCCTTTAACCCAAGAGGGTTGAAAGGGTCCGTACCAGAATATCAGGATGAAGTTAAGCCCCGCCTCCTCCGCCCACTTAACGTTTTGAGTAAGTAAGTAGAAGTCGAACTGGTTAGGCTCTGGCTCTATGTTGCTCCAAAACAGTTGGAACTCTACAGTGTTGAAGCCTGATTCCGCTATTTGGACGTAATCGTTTGGTCCCATATCCTCATAATCCCATATCTGGATTGAAACGATCCTACTGTGAGATGAGCTAAAAGCGATTAAAGATGATGGAAAAGAAGAGAGTATTAAGATAAATATGGTGAGAAAAACGGCGATATAATCTCTCATATTACTATCTTTATACCACATTTATATAAAGGATTTTCTTTTCGTGTAAAGAGAATTTTTACTATCGAGATGCTATCCCCTTCTAGACCGTATCGCTTAATAGCCATTTCCATAAGGGCAAAGCTTTTGCTCCCTTGATTTCACCTTCGTAGTCCCAGGTTAGTATGACCGCATCCTCGACCTTAAGTTCAGACTTAGCCTCAATTATTGCCTCAGCTTCCCTTTCTTCTACCTTATCGCTAGCGTATATCACCTGGATTAGGGCAATTGGGCTGAAGTTCTTTGCTATTACGAAATCCACCTCCCTTTTCCTCTTC
>JAPNVD010000010.1 GCA_026627305.1 Sulfolobaceae archaeon | reverse complement strand
CTGGGCAGGGATTTTTGCAGCTATTGCTGCTACCTCACTTGGAGCTATATCAGACTTCATAGGTAGGAGAACAGCTTACATTATCGGTAGTCTAGGCTCGTTGATAATGGCTGTTCCATCATTCTATATAACTTATCTAGGTGCTGTATTAAGAAGTGTGCCATTATTGTTTCTGGGCTCACTACTCATAGGATGGTTTACCCAGTGGACATGGGGATTAGTTCCAGCATATCTATCCGAAAGATTTGGAACTGTCAGGAGAGCTAGTGGAGTAGGTTTTGGTTATAGTTCTGGTGTTTTCATATCAGCATGGATGACTCTTTACGCTATTCCTTTACACTCAACATTTAAGGTAATAGAAGGTACTAATGTGTGGTTTACTGCTTCGTTCTTCTTGATGTTAGCTGGTATATTAATATTTATACCTGCACTTATGGGACCCGAAACTAAGAATGTCAATTTAGCCACTGTTGAAGAAAGAGTCAGAAGTAAATAAAAAGAAAGGAAAAAGAGCAAAAAAAAGAGATTTTTCTTTCTTTTTCTTATTTTAACTTTGAGTAAGCCTGTATGTATTCTATAGCGATCTTTACGTCTCTTTCAATTTCTGGATATTTTATCTTCTCGAGGAATTCAATAACTTCTTTGGGATGGTCTACTCCAATATATACCATTGCAGACCTTATAATCCTTCCTAATCCCCATGGTCCTCCCCATACGTTATTTACAAAATCTTTTATCTTGCTGAAATTGGCTAACATGTATGAGTATAATTCTTCTCTAACATAAGGATTATAAGATAGCCCTATCATTACAAACACGGAATCTTGCTTCTTTATTTCGTTATTGAATATCAACGAGAACAATTTATCTACGATTGATGGATCTCTTATTTCTTCCATTCCACTCAACATCCTTAGCTTATCCTCATCAAACTGGTAGGATTTATATTTAGAATATAACGTGTTGAAATCGCCAGTAGCTATTCCATATGCTTCAACTACTGCATCTTTCTCGTTAGGGTCTATTTGATCATAGTATTTGAATTCGTTAGATAATCCTAATGCAAAACTATCATCAGCTTCGACTAAAGTTCTAAGAATTGTAGCATATACTAATTTATCTATTTCACCGCTTCTGTTCTTCCAAATCTTATACTGATTTACTAGGAATTCTTTCGCAAATCCCTTGTACTTCTCAGGATTTATTGATAGTAGAGTGCTAATATTACTTGTAATAGACCTGATTGGCAAGTGGTCCTTATTCTCATTTTGGAATTTATTCACCAAACTTCTGTACTCATCAAAACTAACTATTCCTGCTAGTAAAAAGTCCCAATAATCGTTCACTATTCCCCATTTTTCCAGGTTGTTTAGATTGGCATTAAACACAACATTTAAGTTATTATAGTGAACTCTATAGAATCCTGTTCTATTTAGGTTAACCTTTAGACTTTTAATTTCCTCATTGCTTTCTATCTCCATTGATTCTTTATCAAAAAGAATACTTTGTGCCTTTCCGTTAATCTCTAACGTTAAAGGTATTTTATAAATGAGGTTTTCTACGTTATTTAATAAAGAGAACCTCCTTTGTGTCAACCTTACATTATTTCCTTCAACATTTACATAGACTATGGGGTGACCGGGTTTCCTTATCCAATCCTCCATTATTGAATTTATATCTTCGCCTGTTACTTTACTTATTGAAGTCCATAAATCCTTTCCTTCAGCGTTAGAGAACGAATGCTCTTTTAAATAGTTGATCACTCCTCTTCTAAAGCCTTCAGGGCTAACGTAAGCCTCTATCATCCTTAGAATGCTCGCTCCCTTGCCGTAGCTTATGTTATCAAACATGTGTTCTATCTCAGCAGGATTTTCAACGTGAGCCTCTATTGGATGTGTTATAGACAGAGAGTCGTCTTTTAGTGCACCGCTTGTCTCCCATAACACGAAATTGGCTTCCATATCCCATTCTGGATGTATGTTACCAGTTGCTTTGTAAGACATAAATGTTGCAAAACTTTCATTTAGCCATAAATCGTCCCACCATTTCATTGTAACTAGATCTCCAAACCATTGGTGTGCCATTTCATGAGCTATCACATTTGAGACCCTTATCTTGAGGCTTGTGGGT
>JAPNVD010000040.1 GCA_026627305.1 Sulfolobaceae archaeon | reverse complement strand
TCTCCTTCAAGCCTCAGTGAGTAAGTTCTACCTTGTATTTTGTACCTTACTATTAGCTTAACCATAAGTTAAATTACACTGATTCCCTGATTTAAATTTTTGTACTATTCTATACTGACTTCCTCCCCCTTAGGAGTCCCCTCATCGATTCGGAGCTACATCTCTTGAGGGGCAGTCGAGAGGGTCAGAGAACCATAAAGGTTCACAACAGCTATGACATCGCGGTCGTTCTTATAACCACAACTTGGACAGCGGAAGTACCTATGGGCAACCTCTTTCATTTCTTTCCCACACTTTAGACAATGAGTAGAGGAATAGTGAGGGTCAACATTCTAAAACGAAACGTAGGCCTTTTTTATAGTTAGATACGAGAGAGCAGAGGGGCGCTGGGTTAAATCTTCAAACTGTGGCTCTGATTTCGATCCCACTCTTACCTTTTACCCCTTTACCCATAGATAGAGGTAGAGAGGAAAAGAGGGTTCATATACCTTAAACCCCGCCCTTTGAGGCTTTACTCACTTTGTAATGAAGAAGTCTACGGTATAGTTTCTTAAAGACCCTTTTCCTCTCTCTCAACACTTCCTCCCTAGCTTTAGTCTCGCGCACTTTCTCAGCGTCAGCCTTTAACTTATCTAGTTCAGCTATATTCTTTTGGAAGTAGTCAGCCTTTACTGTTGAACCACGATAGAATAATACTGTACCATAGCCTAAAGTAACTGTAGCCAACATGTTAATGCCCAAGTCAATAGACGCCATCTTAACCCCTTTAGGCGAGGCTATCTGTATCTTATCTCTCTCACCATGAATGATTAGGGATTCATTGATTGGTCTTTTGCTCTCTTTTGCAGTAACTCTACTTACGTCAACAGGGATATAAGCGTAGAACTTGTTGTCAATATGGATCTCTAACCTACCTTGAGAACCAGACCACCTTAGCCTACCTGAGAATGGTATCTCCATCTTCCAATCCTTCAGGATGAGCAAGTGCTTTTCCTCGTCTACTTCATAGCGGTCTTGCCTAATGACTAGGATTATCTTCCTCTTTCCAATAACCAGGTGGTGAAATGTGCTGAACGAATTGTAGACTATCTTTATTCTTCAGTAACGAGAAGAAAGAAGACCATGCCTCATTGTTCTTCTGAAGGACAGTTTATGAATTAACTCAGGCACCTCCTTGTACTTCTCGTAGAATTTGCCCTAAGTGCCCTTGAAGTTCCTCCCTTTTATTGGAAGAACTGTTGTCCTCTCTCGTATTTTACCTCATTGTATAACCTTACGGAGGCATCAGCTAATTTCCTTATTTTCTTCTAATGTGCCCCAATAGGGAACAATCTGACGGTTATTGTACGGGCACTCTGGCATTGCGGGAGAAATCGGCTCCCGCTCCTCATGATGACCAGAAGGGAGTGCCACAAGAAAAATGTGAGGAAAAAGGTGTTGAGTTCTACGAGATGTTGAGGAAGATGGAGCTGCTAAACCTTTTGAAGGGAGTAAAAGGAGATTTTTGATATGGTAAAATAAGCTATATAATGCACTCAATGAGGTTAAGAATCCTCAATTTAACGTCTTTTGGTAATCTATTAATTTCTTCTTTATTCCAGCCCTATACAAAAGGAAAAGCTTTTTACCTAATAAATAATAAAAAGACATTTTGGGGAGTGGCGAGTCAGCTTCATAGGGGTTCATCACAGTCAGTGCTCAGCCGTTCATCATCCCCGTCACTCCCCGTTTCTACTTCTGCGAAAAACCCATTTAAAAACTTTTCGTTTTTACTTTATTATCTTTAATTATGCAACTGTAATAATATTACTATTTTTCCCATCTTAAATATAGTGTAGCCACGAGCATAAAATTCCTGCTGCTATTGCCATTGAATTGATGTAGGGGTCATTAAACCTAAAATGGGCTAACGCGAACCTCTGCCATCGACCGTTTCGTTTCACAAAGGGAACAGAAAGCCTCGCCTTTTAAGATGGGGGAGGTCAGTTTGACGCCAAATAATAAAATGTTCCGAAAAGATGTGGTATTTCAACCGTATTATACCATAAACGCTCTGTCTAAATTTTTCTCTTATAAAAGTTTATAAACGTTGATGTCCTTTTGAAACTATATGAGTTCAATTTGTTGTTTTTTACAGTATAAAGGCAAGGCAGTAAACACAGCCATTGACCTAGCTAAGGAGGCTGCTAAAATGTTTGAAAACCTGCCTAAGATCGTACAAGGAAAAACCCAAATATCTAACATGCCTGAATATATTCCCCCTACTAATGGGTTCGACATCTGTAGTAAAGAGGCTGCACTATACTATACCTTTAGTATTGCTATTGACTATCAGGCTAAGGCTGACATTCTTTGGGACAGGCTTAGGAAGGCTTATGTAGACACGATGAGGGAGGTAAGCAATAAGCCGTATAACGGTCTATTTTACCCAGAGGTGATCTTAAGTTATAAGGATAGACCAGAAGAGCTAGCTAACATAATAAAGAAACTAATAGGGCCGAGGTCACACAATTATGCAGCAAAAATATGGTTAGACGTGGCTTCGAAGCTAAAGGAGCGCTACGGCTCAGACCCCAGGGAGATAACGCACGCGAAGAGGAGGGTGAGCGAGGTCTTCAACCAGATCAAGGATTTCAAAGGGCTGAGAGGTATTAAGATAAGGAGCCTCTACATAAGGGTCATGTGGAGTCTTGGGTTGTTCAAAATAAGTGACCCTGAGAACATACCAGTAGCTGTGGACAGACACGTTTGTCGTTTTACGTATCTGAACGTATGTGGACATCAACCACCGGAAAATGCGTGTGATAAGATCGATGTAAAGGAAGAGATAGCAGACTTCTGGACAGAGGTGAGCAGGGAGGCTGAGAAAGTTATAGGAAACAAACAATGGCTTAAGTTCCCCTACTACGATTGCGAAGAGAGGAAATGGAAATATATCAACCGCATTATTCCCGGATACATTGATGAAGTTATGTGGGGTAGCAAAGAGAATTTTTAGTAGACTACAAGCTAACACGTCTTCAGTTCAAGAGGCTCCCTAAAGATATCCTTTTACGTACTTTAATCGCTAATGGTAATTAGTTAAAAACACTAACACAACAGTCCGCCAATGCAATAGCGAATAGATCATAACTGCGGTTAACCTAACAAGATATTAGATTAGAAATTTATTACGACAGCTCTCCCTCTAGTCCACGGTTCTACCCATCAATGACAAGGGCGTTTATGAGTGACATAGGGATGTAATTTCCTTCTGGGAATAGTCAAATAACGATTTATGGATACTCTAGTACTGCAGGAGAATTAATTTCCACCCTTCACGATCTTTGAGTTGACCAGAGGGGAGTGCTATAAAGGAGAGTATATGCCAAGGCTTACCCCACATTAAAAGATGAGGCTTTCCTCGACTTTGTAATTTCTTCAGCCTTTAGACCATTGAACACTATTCCAACCTCATTTCAAGACTTAAACAGAATTGTGGCGATTAGAGTGTCCAGTGGGGAAAGGTATTCCTCAGCTCAAGATGTTTATAGATCTTTTAGCGAGTAAGCAAGAGGGAAAACAGTGTTAGTAAGCGTCGATGACACTCCCTTAGGATTATTACTATCTCGGCTATTAAAGATGGACAAAATCGTAAAGGCTTTGCTTCTTCTTGCTTCCTTTAGACTATCCTTCTCACGATCTCTATGTCATTCTTCAATTCTCCCTTAACGTAATTGATGATGTTCTTCCTATTGATGTTTACTCTCTGTTGCACTTTCCTATCTTTTACTTCTACTTTGAGGTCCTCTGAAAGTCCGCTATGCATCAAGTGATTTCTGTACGTCAGTAATTCGCTGTGGTTCAACGTTATATACGTGGTTACGAGCTCACTACAGTTCTTGTAATTGATATCGTTATCGTCAAATTTACCCCCTCCATGATTGCTTAGGCATTCAGCCACTGGTAGTTCTCTACCTAAGGACAACGCCTTGTCGTAATAATCTACATCTATGTACTTTCCAAGTATTTTTAGCATAGTCTTAATATCGTCACTGCCTTTAAGAGAGTCTATTGTACCTTCAATATTCAGAGTTGAGTAGAAATTAGAGAGTATGATTTGATTATTATTTTGAAAAGCTGTTCCTACATACTTATACCATTCCTCATAAATCTTACTTAAACTGGAAACGTCGGATTTCAGCATTGATAAGTATTGTTGGAGGTCATTCATAGATTTTAGTGCGTTAACAACAAAGCCGTTTCTCAAGTTCCACAAGAAGTCGCTGACCTTGTTTAGGTCAGTCGACTTTATCCTATTTATCAAGTCCTTCTCGTTACCAAATTGCGTTGGGTTTAAGCTCTTCAGCCTCAAAGTGTAGTCCACTAAATGCCTCTCGTCAAGCTTCTCTATAGAGAGACTAATCTTTAAAGAGTCCTTCATGGCCTCTACTAGGTCTGTTAACTCAACTATTTCAACAACACCATTGGGAGGCCCCATTATTGGGGCAGCGTAAAGCCTAGCGCGGAACATTGCCGAAGCTGTTAAGAGGGCTGAGATCAATACGTTTGTGCCGTGAGTTAGGTCAATTACGAATTCCTCAAACTCCTTAGAATATTTGTTCATTATAGCATAGATAGTGTTATAGATGAACGTTGGGCTCCTTGACGTTGAATTGGGTTTAGTGATATATTTCCCTTGGTCATCAGTCTTTAAGTTACCTTGGCAATCAGCAACCATACTGTTGTTGGCAATGCCTACGTTTGGTATATACTCTATCTCTAGTTTATTTAAGAAATCGTTAAAGCTACTAGGGCTAAACTGTAGTTGTTTTGCTTTTTCCCTGAGCATTTCCTTGTAAGCATTCTTGATTACGTTAACACTATCACTACAGTCGGTAGTTATTAAGCTGTCTGGAAGCAACGCTACGACCTTATCTGGGTTTAAGGCACACCACAACGCGTGAGCTGAGAAGAAGCTCTTGTAGGTATTTCCACCGAACTTGTAATCAACTAATGAATATCTTGTTATATCGCCTGCAATATAGAAAAGGCATGTTTTCTGCGAGGTCATAAAAAAATACAAAATTTTAAGATTAATAAGGACTTCTGTTAATAATTACATTATTACACTACAATTCATAAACCCAAACGTAGGAAACATGGCTGTTTTAACGTAGACTAACTTTCCTCGTTATGGAAAAGTATTTTTTTAGGACTATTTTAGTGAAAATAGGTTTGATTTCCCTCAGGTTGATTATCTATGTATTAAGTGTTAAACCAAAGCTTCAGTCTTGAAAAATCGCCTTATTACTTCT
>JAPNVD010000034.1 GCA_026627305.1 Sulfolobaceae archaeon | reverse complement strand
ACAGCAAAGCCCAAGTAATAACAACCTAGCACATGCAACAATCAACTTCTTACCCTTTAACCTACCCTTATGCTCCTCATAAAAACGCTTGATCACTAGGTTAACCTTGATAACAGTCAAAACTGCAAGATAGAAAGCCCTCCTCAAAACAGCATCACCCCTCCTTGAGACACCTCGCGACACAACCCTCCCCCCACTGGACTCAACAACAGGATCAAGACCACAATAAGCCACAAACTTCCTCTTATCATCAAAACGCCTAACATCACCTACCCTCGCCAAAATTATCAAACCCAGCGTCTTCCCAATACCCGGTATAGTAAAGATCAAACTATCCCTAGGAACAACATCCTCAAGCCTCTTCTCAACCTCCCTCTTCCTAGCCTCTCCAACTCATTCAAAAGAAACTTAACCTCAGACAAGGTAATATTATCCTCACCCTCCAATACTTCACTCAAATTCTTCCTAGACAAGCTATCACTATAACCCAAGAGGATTAAGTCCCTCCTCAACCTTTTCTTAACCCTAAAAATGACGATAAAATCCCATTGACTCGTCAACTCCCTAGCATCACTTAACGTAAACTTACACATTAATAACTAGTTCAGCGAGTTTTTAGCATCATTCTTGTCACTCTTCTCGCCCCTAAAATCCTTGAACTTCTTGATCACCAAGGGATTAATAAGCCTTACCTCATACTTGGTAAGGTTAATGTTGTAAACTCCGGTACTTACTTTACGACCTCTCGGCATTGCTTTAAAACCTTGCTTATCGTTAGGAAACTCGTAGAATTTACCTTGAAAATATACTATTAGGTTATCTTTTGATATATTTATCCCTGCAACTGGGGTCTTCATGTATATTTATGTTTTATTCGGTTTTTTGCCCAATTTCTGGTCTGAATTTGGAGGTTGGCTAAGCTTTAAGTCGAGTTTTAAGCTCAAGGATGGCCTACACCCCAGTCAGATCTGTATTACTTAGATCTGACTAATATGTTTTATATAAGGAAGTCAGCCCTTATTACCCATTACTTTAAGATATTCATTTCTCATATCTTCTAATATTAAGTGTGTATATATTTGAGTTGTCTTGATATCCTTATGGCCTAATAATTTTTGTAATGTAATTAAATTCATACCTTTTTTCAGAGAAATTGTTGCAAATGTATGTCTTAAAATATGTGGTCTTAAATCTATTCCAACTTTTTTCCCAATTCTCTTAATTTTCCTATACAGCGCATCATAGCTCATATTAAATAATTTATCATAAGGATTTTTATTTCTAATATATTTCTTCAACAACTGTTTAGTTTCATCGGTAAAGAAAACAACTCTCTCCTCTCCATTCTTAGTATTTCTTACTCTAATCATATTGTTACTGATATCAATATCTTTTATTGTAACTGATAGTAATTCGCTAGCACGTAAACCAGTGTCAAGTAACAGTCTTATAAGAAGCTTATCCTTTGTTCTACTGCAGGAGCTAAGTATTTTCTCTATTTCATCTTCATTTAAAGCTCTAACTTCTTTCCTCCTGACCTTGGGTATTGGCGGTTTAACGTTAACGTTAAGCCATTTAAGAAACCTCCTTACAGCTATAATATAATATCTAATAGTTACGTTTTTAGCCCTTCTCCTTTCTATCTCGTCTCCATTAATCTTTCCCTCTCTATTAAGTAAACTGGTTATCCATCTATTTAGGTCATCGGCTGTGGCTTTTCTAGGATCCTTTTTTATGAAATTAAGGAAATCTTTGACTGCAGTAGAGTAGAGTTTTACAGTACCATTACCCGCTCCTGCTATTATCAAAGCGTTTATAAAAGCTTCGTAAAAATCTCCAGTTTCTGGAGGGGAGCCGAGGTCAAGTCTCACAGTATTTATTTAAAAATGAAATTAAGATAAGGATAAACACTTAATAATACAGCTTCTAATAAGATCTATTCCTTATGACACTTAATAAGTCGTTTAAAATAAGATATTAACAATTTAATTTCTAATCAAATTATATATTCTACAATATAACATGCAGCTAATTAAAAACGTTATTTACAGCGAGGTTTAACTTTTAGATATGGCATCGTTAATAGTAATTTCCTTAGCTTATTTAGGAATAATGATAATATGTGCTAAAATTTCTGAAGAGGCTTTTAGAAGAATTAGGTTAATAACTTTTGTTGGTCCTATACTGAGTGTGTCCAACTATTTTTGTTTTTAGTAGGGCGGTGAGATGGTAATATAGTATGAGAAGTAAGTTATAACGCCTCACCTTGCTTTAAACATTTCCCATCTCACTCAAGAGCTTTATCAGCTTGTTGAGGAGGGTTGTGGCATTATTTCACGTATTGTGTTGGAGGAAGTTATGTGAGTACCCTTACCCTAAGCTGTTTATGAGAATTAGGATAGTCAATAACTAAGTTTATTGGGTTTTGATGGATTTAAACACGGTATTTGTGGTCTTAGACTAGGATTAGACTTTGAGGGATTAAGTTTGACCGGTAAAATACTTCAAGATGTGGTATAATATACTCTAGCTCTTGTGTAAAGCATTAGGTGAACTTGGTAATAAGTATTCAGAAGTCGTTAAGGCACTTTCCACACAACGCTTCAATAATGAGTGTATTAAGGCTTTCTTCACATTATACAACAAGGTGAATAAAATTGTTGGACACACTCTATAACTCAGTAGCAAATCTAATAAGTTTCTGAGTACTATTCATTAACGTGAGAAATTATAATCTGACCTCCTTATATATTACATAGAACATAACGTAAATTAGCCAACAATCTTATTTACTTAGTTCTGTAGAAATTTTTATATTGATTGATCTTTGTGTAGTAAAATGCGATGAAAATGAAGTTAAAAAGAAATCTAAGGAAATAGTTGAAGGTCTTAAGGAAATATATGATAATTTTAATGATTCACTCATAAAAGAGATTAGAGTTGAAGAATCAGTATTTGGTATAAGGGGATCTTACAACTATAATTCCAAATATTGTATTAATTGTGTAATATGTGTTGAAACTATTGTCCACGAAATAATTCATTCAAATAGCTATAAGCGGGCAAGAGATATGTATTTTGAAGGTTTAACCGAATTTCTTACATTGTATTATCTAAAGAAGAGAGTTAGAGCTTGCTTAGATCATAGGTTTAAGGATGAAATTTGTCGAATTAATAAAGAATACGAAATATATGCTACATTTTGGGGTAATCTAGCTTTGATTATAGGAATAAAAGAATTGTGGAAATATTATTCCAAAGGATATAATCATAATAATATAGATAATTTGGTAAAGAACGATATTTACAAAGCTTCTTTTGAGTTAGCAAAGAGATATAATACTAAGTTAATGGATTTAATTGATGTTATAGAGAAATTAGAATAGAATGCTATACTTTGCTAGAGTCTATTAGTAAAGCTTTTATTAGTATGTATAGTATAGCTATACATGAGTTTTGGTTTTTATTATGCTGGAATAATTACCAAGGCAGACGCTATAAGGATTATTGACTTATTAAATAAAAAGGGTCTTTCTAAGTCGGAGATAGCAAACAGGATAGGAATAACTAGGAGTTCTATTTATCAGTGGATTTGGGATATTGTGAAAGATATAGACTATGAAAATAAAGTAAAACTTCTTGATTTATTTTATGAAATAGATAAATTCGAAGCTATAAATTTTATAGAAGAAATACTAAAGGAGCATCTAAAAATTCTAGAAAAGGAAAAAGAGATAAATTTTAAGCCCACGATAAAAGTAGAAAAAATACTAGTTCCTGCTTCAACTACAGTTCAATTAGGAGTTGTAGATTATTGATTATAAAAAGCATAAGAATTTTGTTTAAGTTTTCCTATCCTTATACTTTAGACTTAAGGGACATGATTAGAATCCTCAAGGACTTAAGCTACGTTATCTCTAGTAATTTACCATTAACTCCTCCAGGGTCTATGATATTAGGAAGTGTAACTGCATTAAAAGATGATTTAATAGTAGAATTCAATAACATTACTGGTACTATAAGTTTCTTTATTCAATC
>JAPNVD010000021.1 GCA_026627305.1 Sulfolobaceae archaeon | reverse complement strand
TATCCTCTATTACTACTTGGGAGTTCCTTAAGGCTTCGTCAGGATTACCTGCTAAGTATGTCCTCCTATATGCAATGTTGCTCTTTCCTTCAACAGCTTTGATCTTGTCTTCTAAAGCCTTTTCAGGATCTACTACTGGCTCTAAAGGATCATAGTCTATTTGTATGTAGTCCAAAGCGTCAAAGGCAGAATAAGGATCTGTGGCCAATACTGCTGCAATAGGCTGTCCAACATATAATAGTTCATCAACAGCCATGGGGAAATTTCTTGGCCTATTTGGTACCTTATATGTTAATCCAGTTATAACATCAATAACATTGCTCTGCTTAAGTGCATCAGTTACATCAACCTTCTTCAATCTAGCATGAGCTACTGGGCTTCTATAAATAGCTAAATATAATGTTCCAGGGAACTCATAATCATTAACATATCTACCACTTCCAGTGATTAGCTTTGGATCTTCAATTCTCCTTATAGGTTTTCCAACAAACTGTTGCATAAATGTAGAATAGCAATAATTACTTTTAAGTCTTATTTTGTTCGTTAATTTAGGAAAAAGTTACGTTAATCTTAAATACTAACGAATAACAAAGGATAAAGATGGTAAAAGCTTACTATCTTTTTCCAGACATTTATAGAGACCTTCTAGCCTTCACCTCTGATGATGATATATGGGTTATGAACTTAGAAGATAAAAAATCCATTAGGCTAACAAATGGTTTAGGAGTTGCCACAAGGCCTAAGTTCAGCCCAGATGGAAAGTATATAGCCTTTACATTAGTTCAGCTAAAAGATGGTAATTCCCTTTCAGAGGTCTATGTTATTCCAACCAACGGTGGGGAAGCCCGTAGGATAACGTATTTTGGGAGACCCACAACCAGGGCAGCTGGTTGGACTAAAGATGGTAAGGTTCTCGTAATCACAGATTACCATACCCCCTTCTCTAGTTGGACTGAAGTATATCAAGTAGATCCCAATAATCCAATACCAGAGAAGCTACCTTTTGGTATAGTGAGCAATATAGCTATTGGAGATAATGGAATCATTGTTATAGCCAGAGGTTATCAAGATCTACCCTTCTGGAAGAACTATAAAGGAGGAACTAAAGGAGAATTTTGGATATCCTATGATAACGGAAAAACGTTTAAGAAGTTTCTATCCCTAGAGACTTCTGTAAGTTGGCCTATGATAATCAGGGATAGGGTATATTTCATTTCAGAACATGAAGGAGTGGCAAACATTTATTCAGTAAACTTGGACGGAAAGGATTTGAAGAGGCACACGAACTTTACTGACTATTATGTGAGAAACGCTAGCAGTGATGGGAATAATATAGTATTTCAAGCTGGGGGTGATATATACTTATTATCACCCAGCGATAATAAGGTTACTAAGATAGATATCGATCTCCCTACAAGTAGGGCTAAATTGCAGCCTTTCTTTCCAGATGTTAAAGCATCATCTTTAAGCGAATACTCAACTAACGGTGAGATGATATCAGCAATTGCCAGGGGTAGGCTATTTTTGTTCAGACCCTGGGATGGTCCGGTATTACAACTAGGGGAGAGGAACGGTGTTAGGTATAAATTTACGAACGTCTTACCTTCAGGCGATGTTATTGCAGTAAGTGACGAAAAGGGGGAGGACAGGGTTGTAATATTTAAGCTCGACGGAAGTAAGCAACTGATAGATAAAAGTTTTGGTAGAATTGAGAGGATTGAAGTATCTCCTGACGGCAAAAAAGTGTTGATAAGTAATAATAGGTTGGAGTTATGGTTACTAGATCTCGAAACGTTAAACTCTAAGCTAATAGATAAGTCAGATTATGGTATCATTTCAGGGTTGACATGGCATTCGGGAAGTTATTGGTTCGCATACTCATTCCCTGAAACCCCTGGGACTTGGTCTATTAGGTTGGCAAATATAGATGGCAACGTTATTAAGGTAACCAGTGGAAATTCAATAGACTTCTCACCCTCATTTGACCCTGATGGAAAGTATCTGTATTTCTTATCTAGGAGGAGATTAGACCCAGTCTATGACCAAGTACTCTTAAATCTTAGCTTTATAAAGAACGTAAAACCCTATCTAGTAGTTCTGTCCAAGTCCTATTCCCCCTTTAACAAGCCCCTAGAGAAGGATGAACCTAAGAATCAGGTGGATATTGATGGGATACAATATAGGGTGATTCCTTTCCCAATAGATGAAGACAATTACGTGAGAATAGCGGGAATAAAAGGAGGAAAAGTTCTGCTATTTTCGATGCCCATTGAGAGCATGCTGAGACCATGGTGGAGTAGAGGTGAGCCTACTGGTAAACTCGAAACCTATGACGTTGAAAGCAAATCAAAAGACTTATTCCTCGATAAGGTAAACAATTTCACAGTATCTACTGACGGAAGTAAGATACTTATAAGGCAAGGGGAAGTCCTCAGACTGTTAGATGTTTCAACTAAGCCAGATCAAAGCGTCTCGCTCAATCCAGATAGGAAGACAGGAGTAGTTGATCTTAGCAGAGTTAAAGTCCTAGTTGACCCTAAACAGGATTTCGTACAGATGTTTAACGAAACGTGGAGGTTAATGAAAGAGAATTATTGGAAGGAAGACATGAACGGCATAGATTGGGAAGGGATTTACAAGAAGTACTTCCCTCTGCTAGAAAGGATAAGCACAAGGTTTGAACTATCAGATCTGCTCAAAGAAATGATAGGTGAGACAAAGACTTCACACTCCTATGAGATACCTGTGGATTATGGTACTCAAACTCCTTACTTGATAGGCGGATTAGGTGCTGATTTTAAGTTTAATGGCGAATGCTATGAGATAACAAGGATATATGAGGGAGATCCTGCAAATGAGAATGAAAGGTCACCATTAAGGGATCCTGGAGTTTACCTAGAAGAAGGCGATTGTATATTGTCAATTGATGGTGTAAGGTTATCGAGAAATGTAATCCCACAACAACTCCTAATAAACAAGCAAAACGATCAAGTGATTTTAGAGGTCAAGACAAAGAAGGGTGAAATAAAGAGGGTAACAGTAAGGTTGTTAAGGGATGAGAAGTTCTTGGCTTATAGGGATTGGGTTGAGAAAAATAGAAAGTATGTACATGAAAGGACTAATGGTATGGTAGGCTATATACATGTCCCCGACATGGGTCCTTCAGGTTTCTCGGAGTTCTATAGGTCATTTATCTCAGAGTTCTACAAGGATGGTCTAATAATAGATGTAAGGTTCAATACTGGAGGTCATATCTCTGGAGTGCTAATGCAGAGGCTATTAATAAAAAGGGTAGGTTTTATAAAGCCAAGAAACGGTAAAGAGGTTCCGTTCCCAGAATATTCAGTGCCTAAAGTAGTGGTAGGTTTAACTAATGAGAACGCGGGTTCCGATGGAGACCTCTTCTCATACATGTTCAAGCTGTTTAAACTAGGACCTCTAATAGGCAAAAGGACTTGGGGAGGTGTAGTGGGCATCTCAGGAAGGCACTCCCTAATTGATGGCACTAGAGTGGCACAACCCGAATTTGCCGTTCACATGTATGATATAGGGCTAGGAATTGAGAACCACGGTGTAGAGCCAGACATCGAAGTCGAGATAAGCCCTCAAGATTATGCAATGGGTAAAGATCCACAATTGGATAAGGCTATAGAACTGGCTCTAAAAGGATTAAAATCAGGCCCGGTCTAGGTCAATCATCGTCTCAGCGTCGGTAATCCTCATCACATTTTTTCTAGACTAAGATGTTTTAATTTTTCGAGTATTTTATTTCTAATCTCTTCTACCTCCTCCCACTTTATTCCCTTACTCTCTACCTCTTTCCTTATGATATCCTCAACTAAACTGTACTTCTTCTCCTGTTCGTTTAGTTTTTTCCACGGTATTCCCTTGAGGGCTTGAGCTATCTTATCGTTGTAATCTAGTTTGCCTTCTAATATTAAAGCTGATATTATGGGATAGCCAACGTAATCCCTAAATTTAGTACCATTATCGTCACTAAAAACCTTATTTCCTGATATTATTACAGTATATTTTCTGATCCCTTCAGATGATATCACTTCGTACTTTCCCTCCCCCAATTTATGTATTCTACCATCTGCTATTGCACCCAAAGCCTCTAATACCTTTATCTTTGGAGGCATTTTTAGCTTCATAATTAAAAGTTCGCATTATAAGCATTTTAATGTTGTTGTTAGAAATCTTTATATATTTGTATTACAAGTAATACATGATAGAAATGTCATCAAATGAATCAAACAAACAGAACAACAATACAGAGGAGAAGGAGGAAAAGAAGACTATAACTATTAGAGGTGTAGATGATGACCTTTATAAGAAGGCTGTATTATTGGCTAGAGAAACGGGAAGAAACGTCGGTGATATAGTTAATCAGGCTTTGAAAAGCTTCTTGTCCATAACTGAAAATGCTACTAGGACTGTAAGTACTGCAATAACACACGTTACTAATACTGGTAAAGAGTTTGTCCAGGGCTTAAAAGAGGCAGGAAAGGAAGTAATAGTAATATCAGACTTAAAGGAGGTTGAAGTGGATAGGGAAGAGTTGATAAACCTAGGTAAACCAGCTTCGTTTAGGAATATCGATAGGTTAGTGTTAACAAACATAACACAGGAGGACATAGATAAATACATTGATTCAATAATATTGGTTAAAGAAGTTGTAGTCCCTCCAACAATAAATAAACTAAAATTATTACAGAAGTGCAAATTCGTTGACAAAGTCACCGTACTTAAGACATAAAGGCAGTTATTTTTTCCTCCTAGCACTGCCTTTTCTCTTTCTGTATTCCAAAAACAATGGGATATCAATCCCTAAACCTATAATCACTATGGCTATACCTATGTAAAGTGTAATTGGGATTTCTGAAAGCGGACTAATAGCTTCAACATAAAGGGTAGTCTTTTCGTAGAACTCTGTTATACTATAGTTGGATTGAAAATATGATATCACTCCTTTATAATATACATAACGTGCTGATGAGAAAAATACAGGATCCGCAGTCAGGTTAAGATCACTATAGTTTAATGCCAATGTGCTACTATTATGTGTTATGTTTGCAGTAGTAAAGATCTGTGAAGCTATTTTACTCCCATTTATTACCCTTATATTTATTATGATTGAGTTTGAGCTGAAGTTAAAAGGCATGAATATCGGCATTAAAACTAAGACGTTAGAGTAGTTTGATGAGTAATAGGTTATAACTAACGTATTTTTATCCTGTATGTATTGAATGGTATAATTAAAATAACCTGTGGATGTTGAAGAGATATCAAGTGTTGTATTATAGATCTTTCCATTTTCTTTCACCGTTACAATGTAATACGTCGAGTTTACCTCTTTATAGGTATAATTTACGTCCAACGTTATATTCAAACCTCCAAATATACCCTTATACGAAATTAATTGATTTCCAACAAATGATATTGAGAAGAACAAAATGAATAAAATTGAAAAAAATTTAGTAAAGATGGCAGGCAACATAATGATCACCTTCTATCTTCTTTAACGTCGGCTCCTTTTCTTTACATATAGGTTGTGCAAAAGGACATCTGTTATAAAATACACAGCCTTTAGGTAAGAAAACTGGGCTAACTATTTCACCTTTTATATTTGGTTCTCTAATTCCAGCGTCAGGGTCGGGAACAGGAACAGCCTGTAATAGTGCTTGAGTATAAGGATGTAAGGGTTTCTTAATTACCTCCTCAGGAGTTCCCATTTCTACAATCTTTCCTAAATACATTACAGCAATCCTGTCGGAAACATAGCTAGCAATCGATATATCATGGGTTATGAAAAGTATACCAGTATTGTTTTGATCCCTCTCATTTAACAAGAATTCTAAGATCTGTCCTCTAGTGGACGCATCTAACATTGATACTGGTTCATCAGCTACTAAGAACTTTGGTCTCAGAACTAATGCTCTAGCTATAGCAACTCTTTGTCTCTGCCCCCCTGATAGCTCATTTGGTCTTTTATTTGCAAATACCTCTGGGGGTGTGAGTTTCACTACAGTTAACATTTTGTAGACAAGTTCTCTTTCCTCCTCTTTAGTGCTAACCAATTTATGTAATCTCAACCCTTCTGCAATTATATCATATATAGTATATCTTGGATCTAACGCACCATAAGGATCCTGTTGTATTAATTGATAATACCTTCTTAAACGCCTCAATTGTCCATCTTTCATTTTAGTTACATCCGTAGAGCCCCAAAATATTTTCCCTTTAACTGGGTTCAGTAGTTTTAGAAGAGTTTTGCCTAAAGTGGTCTTACCTGAGCCTGACTCCCCTATAACTCCTAATATTTCTCCTCTCTTTATCTCAACGCTTACACCGTTAACTGCATGTACGTAAAGCTTCTTAAATAGGCCAGCTCTGCCCAGAGGATATTCAACCCATAGATCCTCAGCCTTGATTACTTGTTCAGACGTTTTTGATCACCTCCTTATCAGCAAAATGACATGCAACGAATCTTCCGTCTACCATTCTTAACTGTGGTTTCTGCTCTTTACATATATCCTTAGCAATTGGACATCTGGGATAAAATGGACATCCCTTTATTGTCTGGGTTAAATCTGGGGGATCTCCAGGGATATAGCTCAGTTTCTTTACCTTACCTAATCTGATGTCAGGAACAGAATTTAGCAGTCCTATAGTATATGGGTGCAACGGATCTTTGAAAATCTTATGCACTTCTCCTAGTTCCATTATTTCGCCAGCATAAAGAGTCATAACCTTCTTGGCAATTCCAGCGATTACTGCAATATCATGTGTAATGTAGATCAGACTCTTACCTTTATCTATTATCCTGTTCTTTATCAGTGCCACAACCCTAGCCTGGTTTATGACGTCTAGTGCAGTTGTAGGCTCATCCGCAATTACCATGTCGGGATCCAATAAGAGTGCTGAGGCTATTACAGCCCTTTGTTTCTGTCCTCCAGACAGTTCATCAGGGTATTTCTTAAATGTCTCTGGAGGCAGATTTAACTCTTCGAACAGTTTCATTACATGTTCAAACGCATCATGAACTGTCATATTATCGGTGTGTTCCATAATAATGGTGACTAGTTGGTCTCCAACCTTTTTTATTGGGTTAAAGGAGTTCATAGAGTATTGTGGTATTATAGATATCCTCTTCCACCTTATTTCCTTTCTGAACTTATCAGGATCCATATGAAGGATATCTATTCCGTCAAAGGTTATTTTTCCACTTTCAACGTAGCCGTTAGTTGGTAGAGCCCTCAGTATCGCTGAAGCAAGTGTTGACTTCCCTGAGCCAGTCTCACCAATTATTCCCAATGAATCGCCTTTTTCTAATGTAAAACTAACATTGTTAACTGCCTTAACTACTATTGACTTATTAAGTGTATAACGGACGTTGAGGTTCTCTATGTTCAGGCTCAATGTGTTCCACCTGTTAGTAAACCGTATTGTCTTTCTATGAACTCACCCAAATAGAATAGGCTTATTCCTAAGAAAAACAGTGCAAAACCGGGTGGCAATATCCACCACCACGCATAATACGGTGCATACAGAACAGCATGAGTTGAAAATCCTAACATATTTCCCCAGGTTGGTGTTGTTAATATTCCAACACCTAAAAAGTCTAGTGCTGATTCAATCCCTATAACTGCAGGAATATCAAATATTAATTGTGCGATAAGTATTGGTACCACATGTCTTATAACATGCTTCCACAGGATCTGAGTATTGCTCATTCCTAACGCTCTGGCAGCCTCTATGAAGGGCATACTTCTAATAGCCATAGTTTGACCTCTAATTATTCTAGCAGTTGGTGGCCAGCTCAAAATCACTATCACTACTGATATTAATAATGCCTTATTCGCAGAGATAAATATTTGTTGGAATATTGTCATCAATATTATTAACATTGCTAAACCAGGTATTAAGAGCACGAAATCCGTCACAGCAACTAGTGCAGTATCTGTCCCTCCACCATAATAGCCAGCTAATAGTCCAAGCATAGCTCCTATACCCAATATAGCCAAGCCTACAATAGTAGCTAATATAAGGTCAAACTCTCCTCCCATAACGTATTCAGAAAATACACTAGCCCCGTTTTCATCCGTTCCCAATAATCCATAACGGCTTCCTAGAAACTCGAAATATAGATCAGATAAATAAACTATTAGCTTACTATTAGAAGAGGATGGTATATACTCTATTACGTATTCCACAGTATAATTACCGGTAGTATTAAAAGCCCTATGTAGTAATATATCAGAGGCTGAGGTTAGCTGAGTTCCCGTTAAATTTGCAGTGGTTATCCATGGAGTGAAAGATGCTGAAGAAGAAGAGGAGAGTATATAATTCCAACCCTTTGGACCAAAATAGTGGAAATATGTTACTAGCACTGGGTTTGTAGGTGGAAAGTTTCCTGAAGTGAACATCCAGAAAGTTTGGTTCTTCGGGTTTATCAGATATCCATTAAAGTTGAAGTTAGCACCATAGGAAATATAATAGATGCTAGCTTGCAGGTTGAAGAAGTTATATGTGCTAGGAAGTTTGTAGTTATAGGTGAATGTATGATAGAGAGTTAGATTAATTGGTTGTGATCCCTGGATGATTATTTCAATTGAGCCAGGACCTGTATTTCCAAATGTGGCTAAAGTTTTAGTGAAGCTCTCACCAGTAGGCCCAAACGTTGAATTCCATACTACAGTTATGGTGTCTCCATTAATCGTTTCATTTCTCAAGTTCCAATAGCTTATCGCTTCAGGGCTCTTTGCAGATATCAGATCATAAGAAGAAGGTATTTTTATATCGGGCGGTAGATTTCCATAAAAGATAGTAGCCCAAGATGGTACTGCATAGGGTGCTGCAGCGTAATATCCTGCTTCACTATATGGGTTTATATGAGGGAGTGTAAAAGCACCCACCACTACCGGAAGTACGATTAATGCTAAAAGTATAATGGACACTATAAGAAAAGGATCTCTAATGAATTTTACATTCATAAAGCTTCACCTTAACTTAATTCTAGGGTCAATTAGAGGATATATTAAATCGTTTATGTAAAGGATCACCAGGGCATAAAGCGTTAATACATAGAATGATCCCACAAGTAAAGGTATGTTAAGTTGTAATGCAGCAGTCACGCCTAGCAGTCCCATCCCAGGTATACCAAATATGTACTCCAGAATATAAATTCCTCCTAGGATAAATGCAAGATCAATGGCTGTCCTCGTTATTATAGGTATTAACGAATTCCTTATTGCATGATTCCTTATTAACTGCTCCCTTAAACCAGCCAACCTCTCGTACTTTATGAAATCTGAGTCAAGGATGTCCTCCATAGTATTCCTCATTAATATACCTCTGTTAGGAAATCCAAAGATCAAGGTTTGAATAATCCAGGGTAACCAGTACGCTGACAAGATGCTACCGATGTTATTCCACTTTATCACAGCTACAGCGCTCAGGGGTGCTGTTTTAAGTGCAACTGCAAACAAGACCCAAAATATAGCGGCAATGAAGAATCCTGGAATATTATACTGAATTATGAGGTAATTAGAGATGAGATGGTCTATCCATTTACCTCTGTTTAATGCGGAATAAGATCCTAGTAAAATAGCTAATATAGTCTGGAATATCAATGGCGGAACAGTAAGTACAACAGTATATGGTAGGGCCCTCATTATTTCCTCTACTACAGGTTCATGTTGCATCCAGTCATAGCCCAGATTAAATGTTAGAAGGTTATAGATATATTTGATGAATTGAACATATAATGGCTTATTGAATCCAAACTCGATTGTTAGTGATCTAATTATACTTTGGTAAAATTCCTGCGATTTACCTAACATACCAAACGGAATATACCATTCTGCAGGATTTATTCCAAATAGTTGAGGTAGAGCCTCCACAAAAAACCATAGAAAGATCATTAGACCGAGAAGAAGTATAAATCTCTCCACAGCTCTCCTCATAGCATAACTTAGAAATCCCACTTTTACACCACAATTATTTCTTTAACCTAAGTATTAAAAAGATTATGCATAATAGGGTTTTGTAATGTCAGTTTTATTGATTTTTAAAAATAAATGTACATTAAAGTATATAGACTATTTCTAATAAAAATAATTAATAAAAAATTATTTCTTATAATAAGAATGCTAGCACGATTGCTATAATTACTAAAACTACACCTACACCTATAACTCCATAAGTTAGTGCACTAGTAGTTACTGGTGTAACTGTAGCAGTAGGTATTGATGATGGTGTTGGTATAGTCGTTACAGCTGGTACTGATGTAGTAGTCGTTACGGTTGCAATTGATGATGGTGTTGGTATTGTTGTCGTTGTAGTTGTTGTCGTTGTAGTCGTAGTTGTTGTCGTTGTTGTGGTTGTCGTCACAGTTACAGGTGATATTAGGTTAAATGTGAAGTACCTATAGTATACATAGGGTATAGTTACTGTCTTAAAGCCAGACATCCCTGGAGCTCCATTAGCGCTAAGATTTAACACTAGTGGCTCCATATATGTCATATTTACGAAGACTACATAGGTATTTCCTGGGGTTAATTTAGAAGTGGGGACAGTTACCTCGTAGGTATTACCACTTACATGAGTCACTGGTAATTGCAGCAATGGAGTGGTTTGACCGTAAATCCATACCTCAGCATAACCGGTTGCGTTGTCTATAGGAGCAGTAACACTCGGAGTAGTAGCTTTACCATCTATATAAGCAGGACCAGCTAAGTACTGTGTGATATTAAATGTTATTGTTACAGTGTTACCTGGCGTGTAGTTCCCTATGAAGTATACTAATGGATCTGTCCTAAAGTACATCGGATTTCTAATTAATGTTGCACCCACTGTCTTATTCCAAGCCCACAATATGAATGGACCTGAACCTATCACTTGTCCGTGATTATCAACTGAGTAAATTCCCTCACCTAGATAGTATGGCGGTATATTCTCAAATATTGTAGGTGGTAGTATATATATTCCAGATACATCGTATATGTTCCAATAACTACTGCTGTTAAAGTATAATATGATCTGGTACGGATTATTAGGAGGTACATAGCTGTATACTAGTCCCGGAGTTGAACCAAACCACTCAAATGATGGGAACATGGATTCTGCAGTATAATTAATGTAAACAGGCTTTCCGTAATATGTTCCGATATATACTGTATCCTGTGAGGGATTATGAGGATTAGATGAATAACCGCCAGTATCTAAGTACCATAACGTGAAGTTTACAGCAAGGGCATTTAGTGGTAATCCATTTGAGAATGTGTCGTTGTGTACAAGGTTTATTATAATCTCCTCGCCATTAACCAGTAATAG
>JAPNVD010000016.1 GCA_026627305.1 Sulfolobaceae archaeon | reverse complement strand
CTTTTCACTGAATTACCTTACGTGACTCTTATAAATATACTTTATGCTAATACCTTAAGTACTACTTATGATAGTCACTTAAGTATTAAATATGTAATAATTTATCACTAGATGGATTACAGTTTTTCAATATAGAATGTGCTATGTTAAAAAGTGTTTTATAATTTCGATAATATAGATCCTTTACACTCAACACTTTTCAGAACCAAATTCCTAAACATCGATAATACTCACCTTTCAGAGCTAGCGTAATTCTTTTTAAATAACATCTGTAAACACTCTATATGCATATCATAGTCGAGAAAAACGATAATGAGGTCTTAAGGGTTACGATAAACAATCCAACCCATAAGGTTGATTTTGAGTTTAAAGGCAAGGAAGTCAGTGTAGAGGAGGTAAAGGATGTAAATATCGTTGAAGCTGAATCCCCATTTTCAGAGCTAAAGGGTCAAAGAGGTCTACTGTTGAAGATTCCCTTGAGCTTAGACGACCATATATATGGTCTAGGGGAGAAGGCTTTTGGACTGGATAGAAAAAGGATGAGGCTACAGACGTGGAATGTTGATGTGGGAGGAGTGTTCGATAAGTATGGCTGGCATGACGACCCTATGTATGTATCAATTCCCTTCTTCATAGTGGTATCCCCTAAGTCAGTAAAAGGATACTTCGTAAACTCTCCCTCTAGGGTGATCTTCGACTTTGGAGTTTATGAATACGATAAGATAAACATCTTCGTGCCTGATGACTCTCTAGAGTTCTTCATAATAAATGGGAAAAGCGTTGAAGAGATAGTTGAAAAGTTCACTGATATTACAGGCAAACCGTTCTTACCCCCTGAATGGGCTTTGGGCTATCAGATAAGTAGGTTTAGTTATTATCCCCAGGACTATGTGCTAGAAATAGTTAGAAGACATCTAGAGAAGGGATATAGAGTTACTTCAGTATACCTCGATATCCATTATATGGATGCCTTTAGGATATTTACTTGGGATAGGGAGAGGTTTCCAGATCCTAAAAGGCTAGCTGAAGAACTAGAGAAGATGGGTGTGAAATTAATTACAATAATTAACCCCTGCCTCAATGTAAATCAACACTACAAGGAGTTTAAGGAGGCTATTGAGGAGGAGATACTAGTTGACAGCCCCAGAGGAATTTTTGTGGCATCAATGTGGCCTGGAAACTGTGCCTGGGTTGATTTCTTCAACGAAAAAGCTAGGAACTGGTGGAAGGAGAAGATAAAGTGGTGGGTAAAGGAATATGGGGTAGGTGCTATCTGGCTCGACATGAACGAACCCACAGATATTGGGAATAGACAAAACATGATGGTCCTTACCTTAGACTCTATCCACCACACTAGTAATGGTGAGGCTACACACTTCCACGTTAGAAATGCCTACCCCTATTATCAGGCAATGGCTACCTATGAGGGACTAAGGGAGGCTGGTATAGATAAGCCATATATCCTCAGTAGAGCTGGGTATGCTGGAATACAGAAATATGCTGCGGTATGGACTGGAGATAACTATCAGGAGTGGGACGATCTAAGGTTACAAACTGTACTTGTCCTAGGAGTCTCCATAAGTGGTGAACCCTATGTTGGCTGTGATCTGAGCGGTTGGAACAGCAGGAATCAGAAAGCCCCATATGATGACCTAGAGCTTTTGGCTAGATACTATGAGGTAGCACTATTCTTCCCTGTCTTCAGGGCACATAAGGTAATAACTGGGATAGACCAGGAGCCCTATAACCTCCCTTCACTCTACGCTGAGAGGATAAAGTTCCTCATAAACCTTAGGTATAGATTCCTACCTTACCTATTGGCTCTAGCAAGAGAAGCTCATGAGGCTGGACACCCTATCCTCAGACCACTGGTCTATAGGTATTGGCAGGATGAAGAGGTTTACAAGATAGATGACGAATATACTGTTGGCGATTATCTGCTCTATGCTCCCTATTTAGATAAGCAAAGGGAGAGGGACATCTATTTACCTGAAGGGAAGTGGATTAGCTTCTGGAGCGATGAGGAGTTCGAGGGTAAAAAGTGGATCCATGTGAGCGGAAAGGATTTGCCATTGTTCATTAGATACAACTCCATCATACCCCTAGATTCGGGAGATGGTAGCCTTGACCTAGTAGTTTATGGAGAGAACGCAAAAATAGAGTTATATGATGGTAATGTTGTTGAGCTCTCGAGAGGAAAGATAACCCTTAGCAAAAAGGCGAAGGTCAATGAAGTGGTAGTTAAAGGTAAAGGGAATATAAGGGTTAATGGAGAAGTGAGTGAGATATTAATAGGTTAAGTGCCCTTTTCATCGCTTTTACTCTTCACAACATACCTGACTTTCCCGTTCTCAACTATTTTTTCGATCTTACCTTCCTTCAGCAACCTCTTCAATGACTTATATGCTGTGGACTTAGGTAAGCCTGTATATTTCATTATCTGATTTAGCGTACCAGCACCCTCAGATATCGCCTTCAGCACCTTCAAGTCCGTGTCGATAAGCTCTTCTGAGGTCGAGAGAGCACTCCTCTTTCTCCTCTCATTCCATATCATTAAATCCCTGGTTATGAAGAAGGCTATTATCCCAGCTAATATGTCCAAAATTATTAGCAAAGGAGTTATCATCATATAGAGAGAAGGAAGAGAAAAAGAAAAAAGTTTAACTTAAATCTTTATCCCTGACCTTCATAAAATACGTTCAGCACAGGACCATTATAACTGGTTATAGCTGGGTTCGATCTCACGACTCCATCGAAGTATATGGTAACGTTATAGACTCCTGTGAACAGGCTCTGTGATATACAGCAGTTAATGAAATTACTAGTGTAAGAGAGGATTATAGTGGTGGTGTTATACTCATAGGATAGTACTACAGTTAGATTATAATAGGAGAAAACTTCCTCAAGTATCGCTAGATTTAACGTAAAGTTATAAAGTCCTGCTTCATTCACTATTATGCTAGTGTTTGATCTAAAGATGACAGTTTCATTTGGCACTAAGGTTCCCAAATCTATTGAGATACCCTTAACTATGGCAGGCTGCTGTGTATTTATGTTGAAATTTAGGCTAAGTAAAGTCCCCGTATATATGTACTCTGTTACGGCTAGAGTTGACGTTACTAAGATTGCAACTAATAGGGGTATCAGCAGCTTTTTATCCAAACTACTTCACCTCTAATTTACTCTAAGCTTAAAGGTTTCCTATAAAGATTATTTAGGTTTCCCAGGTTTCTTCTAAAGGTTTACGTTAGGTTTTTCATATAATTTCGATAATTAGATAAATATTATTTGTATACACAACCCTAAAAGTCTAGGATAAAACGCTCAAACTTTTAAAATGTTAGAGGCCGATTGAGTTCATAAATTGTCCTAGAATCAAAGCCAAGGAAATGGAATAGACCACGCCCAAGTATTGGTTTCTTTCACCAATAAATTTACTTAACAATACCGTAATAGCACTGAGCAGTCCCGCTAAAACACTATATTCTATTAATAATAATAGGTTACTGTTAAAAAAGGGTAAATACAGATATGAGCTCTTTAACTTCAAGTCTAGAGCTATTATTGCTACTGAAGGCAGATAAGATACAACCTTAACGTTATTCACGGATAGGCTTTGCAGGAAATATGATAAAGAGGAAAAGAGGGAGATTAAAGCCAAGTCAACACTATGTAAGTAAAAGAGTGATATAACAACAATTGACGCACCTACAGCGACCACATTCCACTTATTCTTCAAGTAGTAACCGCTTAAAGGAAGGAAAGGATATCTTGGGAACAGAAAGGAGAGCAATATCAATGAGCCGAACTTTAAGAGCTCTATGTTCTTCACTATTCTATCATAGTTCACATATGTGAAGAGTCCTAGTGAAGCCGCTAGTGCTATGTAAGAGAAAGAATAATAGTAGTAAAACAAGACTAAAACAGCAGAGGCTACGACTAAACCTAAGGAGGTGTAAAAAACTATATGCCTAATGTAACGCCTAGATTTCAATACATAGTCAAAGCTCAGATATACTGCTGAAGAAGCTAATGATGCAATAGAGGCGTTTATCATAAGGTTATAGTTACCTAAAGCTAATAAGGATATGATTGAAAAGGCTAAGAAGGCTAAAGCCGAGTATAGTAAAGCTCCTTTCTTATATTTTGCTAGGATAAAAAGTAAGGGTATGGAATAGGGGAATAGTAAGCTAAGGCCTAAGCTTATCAAGGTGAAGTTAATTACCCTAGATTTCCAGAGGTATGGTATTATAATTATAGGTAAAAGGTAAAGGGAATATTTGAAGCCCTCTATATAAAACAGAACTAGTGATGCTAGGATTGATGGAGGGAAAAATAAACCTAGTCCTATTGAGATAAGTACTAGGGGGATCCCCAGATAGCTATAGGCAAGAGGGAGGATAATTGAGACTATGGATAGGGCAATATCTACAGGTTTAACGTTCCTCTTCTTCCACGCCTCATAAACAATTATCGCAATTACCCCGTTTAAGAGGTAAAAGTATGAGATGTTCATGTATTGACTGAAGAATACTGAAAGTATAAGAAACGATATCCCTGCAATTACTACCCCCCTGTAGTCAAGAATCATGGAAACCATAATAGAGAAGGATAGAGTGGCTATGAAAACCATTAGGTTGTTTAACGAATCAGCTAAAAACAGACCTAAACTTAGGGCGAACAAAATCGATGGTATCAGGTACCCCTTAACCCTTTCTGACAAAAGCATTATAGGCAATGAGAGCGTTATTAAGATAAAGTTGGGGTTTATCGTGTGGACTACTAATAGGTTGAGGAGGGAGATAATAGGGATTACCCTCCACTCCTTAAGGAAATACAATAATCCTAAGAGTACTAGATAAATGGGTAGGAAGAGAGGGAACTTCAAGAGGATTGAAAAGGACAGGATCGCTAAGGCTGTAATTATTGCTTCTAATCGCATAGTCTGAAATGTAAAAGTTGCCTTTTAAAAGATTATCTAAAAGAGATCGAGCCTACCCGTTTATCGTTTTGATTCCAAAAGAATCTGACTCACTCCCCGCTGGGAGGCCTCCCACAGCTTTGCGAAGAGACCAGGTTAAACGAATACTTGGCGTATAGTGCTCTCTTTGAATCACTCATTTAAAAACTCCTCTTCCTTTTCTAGAAGTAGAGCATAACCAGTATTATCCTTTACTTCAACCTTATCGCTGATTATATCCTGCCCGTATATCGTGGCAGTCACCTTATTGTTTACTAGGATTTCTATCCTTTTCTTGTAAAAGCTTAGACAATACAAGAATTCACCTATGCCTTCTAGATCCCCCTTTATTATGTCATGTAAGCCAACTATATCCTTCGTTACTTGTACCGAGGCTGAGTGCATCACTCCACTATCTGAAGTCACTATTGCAATGTTGTAGAGCAATTCGCTCTTTAGAGCCTTAGCCTCATTTATAAGGGCTACATCGCCGATACCCTTAAAGTTTGTTGGCACTGGCGGTGGATGAAGTTTTTTAAAGCTCATGTTCGCTAAATAAAACTTCATTAAACTCTTGTCTTTTTGCGTACTTATCGTCTTGTTCTGTAACTCATTGTAGATAGCTTTAGTTGGCAGAAGCATACTCCCAAACTCCTTTGAATAAGTTAACTCCCTTAATCTCATGCCTAAGTTTATATATACGTTAGTATCTGCAAGAATAACATAACCTCTCTTGGCATATTCTTTAATCTCATTCTCTTCTTTAAACCTTAAAATTCCTGATCTAAGTCCACAGATCCTATACTCCTCTAAATTCCTACTACTATTCTCATAAACATAATCTATCAACTCTTCCGGTTTAAGTTCATCGCTGTCAATCCTAATTTTAACATCACCCTGAAGTGAATGCAAATTTATCAATGCTCTCACTGAATCAGGAGATAACTTATTAATTACATTAGGATCCTTATTTAGCACATTTACAGGCTTCAGTGGTATGTTGTTCCCTGTCCTCAACTCAGTAACGCTGACCTCACTGAACGGAATATAACCGAAGACCCTATAACCTTCGCGCTCGTTCTTTATATAGACATAACGAACCTCCTTAGCCTTGGAGTAGGAATAAACTGCAACTGCCATGTACTTCCTCCCAGGAGTTACATCAGCTATATCTATATCAAGCTTTGATACCTTTTCCCTCCATCTACTTATACCCTCACCTATTATGTTAGGTACAACCTTTATTCCCTTCTTAAATAAAGAGACTATGTCGACTATTTTATTTATATCAGTTTTAGGCTTATCTTCAAATAACACATGGATCTCATCTGGTAACTCTCCAGTGAAGATCTCAGTTAATATAGCGTTCATAGTGGTTACGAGCTTATCAGAGCCTAAGACAGCAAGTTTCATAAGATTAATTCAGCGTATGTAATAATAAGTTTTTAACGATGAGGAGAGAGAGACTAACATCTCTGAGCTCCTCCCGCTCTAAAGGGCGAGGCTTATCGTTACTTTGTCACGTATAATGTTTGCCCTCTCCAAAATTTTATATCGCTAACCAGTTTGTCTCCCTTAATGTATTTTGCCTCTCTCCAGAGTAGGTAAGGATAGACAAAAAATAAAAACTTTAATATCGATGTGGTGGTAGTAATTGAGAGAATGTTAATATACTCCCATGAAATAAGGCTAACATTATTTGGACTCTCATCGGTTGCAGGAATTTACATCATGTTCAACAAGGTCAATGAAAATCCCCTTCCATTACAGCCATATATAACTCTTCTTCTCATTTATCCGCTCATAATAGGTGCAGTAGCATCCTTAATTTCTCTTTTTTACCTTCAAGGGTACGAGCCTGGGAAGTACTTTGTAATATGGTATTGGTCTTACTACCTAAGCCTATCATTCCTCAAGGTACCACTTTATATGCCTTATGACTTTCATCCTGTCAATAGCGTCATTTACCCCTTGTTTTATGCATTAGTATCTAGCGCCTCGACCATAATTATTAGGTTAATAAAGAGAACAACGAGAGTGGTCAGCATGGTGGCTACAGCTCAGCTATGGGGAGCTACAGTTATCTACACTATATTTTTCTATTTCGTGAAACTGATATACCCACTTCTGCTGAAGGAGTTGATACCTTTTTTAATTGGTTCCTTCTTAGCCTCATTTTTTGGAATAGGAAACACTAACAAGACAGTGATAAACCTATGTGCTATAACCCTATTGTTGACTTCAGCCTATCTCTCTATAAGATACATCTCCTCTGAAATAGACTTAGAATTTTTAGGCTTAATATTTCTACTTTCCTTAATTTACTATTATATCGCAATGAAAGTAATAGTTGTGAGGAGAAGGAGGATGATAGTTTATGGTGCTGTTGTGACATCATACCCATCGATGTTTTTCTTCCCTGTAATACTCGTACTCATTTGGTTTGTATTAAGCCTCTTCATACATCAAATACCTCAAATTTCCGTTAACTACTTTCCCATAGTTTTCTTGCCAGCAACTTTAGGTAATATGATCATGGATTATTTAAAGGGCAGAAGTCTACCTGGAGGAGTAGTTGGTGGAGTTGGTATGGCAGACGGTCTTTGGCTTGACTTCGTCTTGCTACTGATCTATTACCTGTTTTTTATAAAGTATGGATTAGCGGAGGGATCAATATATTATATAATATTAGGAATTGGAGCTTCATTTATAGTCTCAATATAGCTGGGCTTAAATTTTGACGCTATAACTACTAGTTAATGAAGGTTGGTATTGTAGGCGGTGGAATAGTTGGAATGTTCACAGCTTATTATTTAAAAAGAGAAGGGATTAAGGATATAACGATATATGAGAGCAACTTCTTGGGCTCAGGCTCAATCCATGCTGCAGGTTTAATAGAGCCTTATAGGTTCGATAAGATGAACACGATAGGGATGATCGTGAAGATGTTGAAATATAAGTTAATAGGCTCAACAGAGGTGAAGACGGTTGATAGATATTGGTTATTAGAACTGCTCAAAAACCTAAACAAGGATCCCCCTGAGGAGGCTTGGCAGAAGTTAAGAGAGATGGCAGATTTCTCTCTAAAAGAATATAGAAGGATGGCTGAAGAAAAGAACGACTTTGACTACCACGATGACGGCCTAATAGAGCTCTATAAAGATAAGAAGGAGTTTGAAGAAGGTATAGAGGACGAGAAGAACAACCCCTTCCACCCTAAATATGAGGTTGTTGAGGTTGAGGGCTTTGCAGGTGGCATTTATTTCCCTGAACTGAGCAGGCTGTCCACTGAGAAGTTCGTGGAGAGAATGGAGAAGGAGGAATTAAACGACATTAAGGTCATTAGGAAGAGCGTGAGTAAAGTGAAGTTGGATGGCACAATAGAGGATGAGAAATTCGATATTGTAATAGTTGCTGCTGGCATATGGACTAGATACCTTAACTTGCCAGTAACTGCCTTCAAGGGTTATGGTTATAGGGTAAAAGGTGAGGCAAAAGTAGACAAAGGGGTGGTCTTAGCTGAGGAAGGGATAGCGGTATCGCCCCTTAGCGATCATATAAAGGTAACTGGAGGGTTTGACGCAGACTTTTCGTGTACTTCAGATAGGGCTGAGCTCTTCCTGAAGAGGGGCTCATTACTTGTTGATATCAGCTACGTAATAGACATGAACATGGGGTTTAGGCCTTGCTCTCCTGACGGTTTTCCAATAATTGGTAGAAGAGAAAATGTAGTTGTCGCTACTGGGGCATGTAGATTGGGATGGAGCTTTGCGCCAGCAATGGGGAAATTTGCCTCAGATTTAGCCCTAGGTAAGATAAAGGATTTAGGTTACATGTCTAGGTATGTTAAAAATATAAAAGACTTTACAGGTACTATTCCTACCTCTTCATCCGCTTAAACATCTACTTCAATCCAACCGTTGTTATCCCTGATCTGGTATGTCTTTAGTCCTAATTTCTCCTTAGGTGCATCAGGTGCTACATAAGGTGGTTCCAACATTTTGCCAGTTGTAAGGTCAAATACAGCATGATGGCAGTAGCATTTTACAGTTAACTTTTCAGCATCTAAAGAGCCCAATATGCATCTCGCATGGGAGCAAACGGCATCCATGGCATAGAGCTTTCCTTTTATATTAGCTATAAAAATTACTTTATCGTCTACCTTAACTGCAGCACTTACTGCCTTTTCTAAAGCCTTTGACGAAATCGTTCTTTTCCAGACCATAAACACCGTTAAAATACTCGACTTTTAAGGTTTATTATTTAGATCTTATTAATTATAAAAAATTGGGCTAATAACTATATTTAGGATTAACTTATTTATAAAAAGCATATGCGACATAAACAATGATTTTATATTATGTTTCGTGATGGAAAGAGTTAAATATTCAAGAGCTAACCGATATCTATATGTCTAAGGCAAAGCTTTTGATAGCTGCCCTCCTGATACTGTCGATAATTACAACTCCGGTATTATCTTATTCTGAAGGATATTACGAAAACACTGTTCAATTTGAAGGAAATTATACACACGTATATCACGTTAACATTACTACGGGCTATTTTTCAATAAACGTTAGTGGTGCCATAATAGTTCCTCCTTCAATTTATGGAGATTACTTGATAGTTACAACTTCAGGTCCATTTAATTATATGACTAGGGGTGTTTATGAGATGCTAGGCTGTGTGTACGCTATAAACATATTCAACGGAAAGATATTATGGAAGGATGTATTTCCGAACCAAATAATGACTCAGCCAATTATAGTAAACGGAACAGTTATAGTAGGTTTAGGAAATAACTTCTTTGTCACATGTGACTTGAGAGGTAATGGGACTAATGAAATAGTTGCACTAAACGTCAAAGACGGAAAGATACTTTGGAACTATTCAACACTTGGGGAAGACATGCCCACTCCAGCTTATTACGATGGGCTGATAATTGAAGCTAACGGTAATGGATGTGTTTTCGCCCTTAATATGAGCGGTTATCCTGTATGGAAGGACTATATAACATCTTATGACAGCATGTCATCAATCCTCCTCGTTAACGGTACCATTTATTTTGGGTCAGCAGAACCTTATGTCTTCTGGGCAATAAATGCTACAAATGGCAAGATAATATGGTTTGATAACCTGACTGAGCTGTTCCCTAACGAGACAATCCACGGTCTTGATGACTCCTCTCCAGCTTATTACAATGGCATAGTTGTTACGTCCTTCACATTTGTAATTAACTCTACTACAGTCCAGGATATGTTAATGGGACTTAACGCTACCAACGGGAAGATTTTATGGTTTTTCGATGAAGGTGAGGGACCGACACCTCCTAACCTAAATTCGCCTCCTGAAGTGATATATGATGGTATAGTATTTCATGATACTCCTTCAGCTGGTATACTCTATGCCATAAATTTAACAAACGGTAAACCCTTATGGAAAGTGAGGACAGGTCCTACTACCAGTAATGTGAACATCTATAATAACTATGCACTGATCCAAAATGCTTCAGGAACACTATTCGTTATCAACATTACCAATGGTAGTGTCGTTAGAGAACTAAAACTATTAGCAATTCCCGGTCCTGGGAACTTATTGATTACCAAAAACTCACTAATAGCAGTAGGACTTAATGGAGAAGTTCAAGCAGTTCCTCTCTCCTTATTATTAGGTAAAACAACACACAATAGGATTATTATACCCGTAATAAAGGTTATAGTGAAGCTGATCAAAATGTTGTTACACAATGTTTTCTAACTTCTTTATTAAAGGGAAAAAACACGACTTATTCTTCCCTTAATATAATTTTGGTACCCGATACGTAGCCTATGTAGTAAAATAACAGCGAGCCAATTACTACTGTCACCATATCGTAAGGATATGGAATTACATTAATACCTCCAAAGGATCCCAAGATGGATATAGCTAATATATAGATCAGCCATCCCACATACCATGCTCCTCTCTTTAACTGCAAATATAATATTTCACGCTTTCTAATCCTTAGTTCATAATAGAGATATATGGGTATTCCAACCAGAACCGAGATTATTGTGTAAAGCGTTGTTGGATAGCCAGCCCAATAGATCATTAGCCCTCCTAAAGCAAAGGCTATTGGTGCGATTATATTGGCAAGCTTTAACTTATAAGGCCTTTCCTTACTAGGATCTAAAACTCTTAAGACTGCTAACGATACTGCAGCTGGGGCATAGCTTATTACACTTGCTACAGACATTATACTAGCCTCACTGAGGAATTGAGGGAAGGCTACCATATATATTAACCCTATTACAAGGGAAACTATTAAGGCGACATAGGGAACACCCCTATTGTTTAACTTGAGGAAAACCTTTGGCATATAGCCGTTCTTTGCATTAGCGTAGAGAACCCTTGCTGCGGAACCAAAGTAGACTAAAGTTGAGGATAATGTAGCTATTATTGCAATTATAAAGAAATAAACACCTAAAGCGGACAAAGTACCCGTGAACTCCTGGGGTATTGGAGCTGAAAGCGAAGATATGACACTCCAGTTAAACGGGCTTGTATGGATCGCGTTCCAATCTAGGGCTCCTAGAAACACCGCTGAAAGCCCTAAATATATTGCAAACGATAAGAGGATCGATAGTATCACAGCCCTAGGAATATCTCTCGCAGGGTTCTTCATCTCCTCTGCATAATCTATGGGTTGTCTGAAACCTGCATAAGCATAAACGGTTATAGAAGTGGCAGATAAGGCACCTGCAATTCCAAATGGTGCTATTCCACCAGCACTCTTCGGAGGGGTGAAGTTTGTAGGGTGAAAGACAAGTAATGGTACCACTACCATAAACGCTATAAGCCCAATAACCTTTATCCACGTCATAGCGTCGTTAGACCTAGCTACCCACTTTACCCCAAAGTATTGTATTAAGAAGAAAACCATGAGGAAGCCAACTGTAACCAGCTCCCCATAGATGGTCAGAGAGCCGTTAGAGTATAATTGAGGGTAAAAGAATGCTATATACTCCACAATTGCAACAGTCTCTGAAATTATGGCCATGAAGTAGCCTATAAAAGTACCCCACGCATTGAAGAAGCTAGCAAAAGCCCCATGGGAGAAATGTAAGTATCTTACAACACCTCCTGTCTCTGGATAAGCTGAACCTAGTTCAGCGAAAACTAGGCCTAACAACGCCATTATGACCATACCTATTACCCAAGACAAAATACCTATAGGTCCACCATATGCGAAGACTATAGCTGGTATGAATGGAACTGCAGAGCCTAAGATTCCTCCTAACGCTAAAAACGCGGCAGATAATGGACCTACTTCTTTTTTGAAACTTGACATAAAACTTTATTAATAATATGAATATTTAAGCTTTGATGAGATTATTATCTTAATCTCTTTTTATATGACCATATTGGAGAGTAAAAATTTTGTTAATCCATAATGTGAAATTACAACTATCTAAAGAATATGCTTACATGGAGATAAGGCTGAATAAGGCGATACTAACAACTTACGAAATGATAAGATAAGGAAAGAAGAGAAGAGGGAGGTATAAGAGGAGAGAAGAAAAATACAATACCTTGATAAAAACTTTTAACTTTCAGTAAGTTGTGTAAGTGTAGTTTGTATAGTACATCATATTATACCAGTAACCAACAAACGAATTATATACAAACCCTGCGACATATGGCTGTATGAAGAAATATGTATCAGGATATGGTAAGTAGATGTATGGTGCATAGTTATAGAGGTATGAATATATCTTTGCCACTAATAATGTTTGGTTTGTTACATTTGTTATGAAGGGTAATTGTGTATCTAATTGGTTTATCCAACTAACGTTTAGCCACGCGAAATTGCCCGCTATTCCTCCATACTCTACATCAGTTTGAACTACCAATTGTTGGTAGACGGGATCAGGCCAGTCTGGAAACCAAGCTAGATCAGCCATTAAGGCTGTAGATTGAGGAGTGTTCCAGCTATCTATAACTGATGGTGCAACCAACCTCACTGTTGTTGAAACGCCTATTTGCTCAAGATCATTCATGATTATCTCTAATTCCTCTTGCATGAACGGTGTTAGAGGAGGTATAGTAGTTATAGGCAAGGTGGGGAGTTGTTGACCATTAGGATCACCGATTATTGTACCGTTTGGTAGTACCACGTAGAAGTGACCCTCATATCCAGCCTCATTCAAGTAGTGGAGTGCTAAAGATAAATTGTAATTATAAGGATGTAGATGATCCATAGTTATAACTTCATTATAAATCGGGAACTGAGGAGAGATAGGACCTAAGAACTCAACCGCTAACGTTGTACCATTAAACGAATATATATGCAGAAGTGCGGAGTAGTTTATTGCATATTCTAACGCTAATCTGAAATCAGTAATGTTAGTAGGATATTCCAGGGTATTCATCGAAATGAAATAAACTCCAGGTGTAGCTCCAAAGTTCTTAAATATAGCACTAAACGGAACACCTTTGTATTTATAGCCTGAGTACATTTGTCCAATGAATGGAACGCTAACATAAGAAATCTGGGCAGTGTTAGAGTCAAAGTCCTCAACCCTATCAGTGTGTGATAAACCATAATAAATGACTATAACAGGAATGTGGGCTGGTTGGGCTACTGCTGGAATGTTAGAGGCGTTCATTGCCCAATAGTTTGGATTA
>JAPNVD010000035.1 GCA_026627305.1 Sulfolobaceae archaeon | reverse complement strand
CATAACGCTATTAATGTAGTTGTATAATGCCTTTTGCTTCTTCATATCTTTCAAATCGATATTGAGTTTGCCTACTAGGTCAATAAAAACATCAATATATGTAAAATACTCTTCCTTCTTGCCTATCTCAACAATGCTTTCAATTATCATCGTTTTCAGTCTGCGATAGGCGGGAATGATAATAGTTTCTCTCTTTCTTCTTCTATTCCTTATCTTCTCTTTCCTTTCATTACTTTCTTTATCTGTTAATTTTCGTTTAGTATTCGTGCTTACCATAATTAACGATAGATAACTGTCACCTTTAAACATATTCTACCCCCAGAAATAACCACGAATGAACAGAAATAACCAAGAATGACCAGGAATAGTTGTCAATGGCTGTCTATGTTTAACGGGTTTTCATCTATATACCCCCAATTCTCATATTTTTTGCGTTTGTCACGCAAATTTTAGATTATTTGTTTGCCAGTTTATTATACCCCCACTTTTCTGGCTTTTCCGCCAGAATCTTTACATACCCACTTTTGTTTTCACATTTCTAGATATACCCCCATGTTTTCTCTACTTTCTTTTTGCCCGCCCCCCGCCTGGTTTGTTTCTTTGTCTGTTCTATCTGTCTGGTTTCTCTGTCTGTTTTGGTTTCTCTAACTGTTCTACACGCTTCTCCGCTAGCCACAATTTGCTTCTACCCTTTCAGTCCCGCCTTCCTCTATTCGCCCGCCTCTACCTTCAGTTCAGTACCGCCCGCCTTTCTCTGTTTGTCCTCTACCTGTTTACAACCACGATTCAACCACACACAAACTTCTGAAATTAACCAGGCTGCAGCTTTGTTTACTTAAACATGCCCCCGCCCCCAAAGCCTGGTGAAAAAGAAAAAACGGCACACGGGCGCGTGAGGCGGGACAATTCGAAACGATTTGAAACAATTCGAAATGAATTGGTGAAACTGGGCGCATTATACATTATTATATATAAAATGAATAATGTAGCGCCTTGTTGAACTACCACGGGTTGAACACACGGGGCGAAGCGAAATGGCAAAGTTTGAACCAAAAAAAGGTGACTATGCAGGAGGAGCTGTAAAGATATTAGATTACACGCTGATTAATATGTTTTACTCTGACTTCCCCCCGCCCAACTAGTATGCTTTCAGTCCAAACTGACTAATTCTCATCAATGTTAGTACAGCTGTACTCTTTTTCCTAACGCGGGCAAGGGTTCAAAACGCATTTCAGAACGCAAATAAGATGTTCACGAACGGGGATATAATAGAGAAAAAGAAAAGAAAAAATCTTTTCTGGCGCGCCGATGGGCTCAGTCGGCGGAATGCTTTGTTATTGTGTTTTACAACAGTCTGATTTCATCCACGCCGGCTCTTCTATGCAGACGCATGCGACGTTGATCTCTCATAGAGTTGAAAGCTTATACTTATGTGCAAACAGTGGGAGGCTTCTGGATGTGCAGTTGATCTCTCATAGAGTTGAAAGAGAAAGATTCCGTCTTCGTCAATCAGATCCTCTGAAATTAAGTTGATCTCTCATAGAGTTGAAAGTTCATTACTCTTATTATCTTTCGATTTGGGTTTACTATCCAGTTGATCTCTCATAGAGTTGAAAGCCATCTTTGAAATTTTTCTTCGGATTATATCTCCATCCTGTTGATCTCTCATAGAGTTGAAAGAAATCCGCCATCTAACGCAAACCCAGTAAGCGTGAATGGGTTGATCTCTCATAGAGTTGAAAGTGAGTATGTCAAATTTCCTTTTCAATTCCTCAAAAGGCTCGTTGATCTCTCATAGAGTTGAAAGTTATCGATCGCTTGATTGATAAATGCTAAAATTGAAAGGTTGATCTCTCATAGAGTTGAAAGAGCATAGCTCGTCAGGACCATGCAACAAATTCAATTTTTTGCTGTTGATCTCTCATAGAGTTGAAAGAAGAAAGACTTTATTACGAATTGTATCAATTACCTCAGCAGTTGATCTCTCATAGAGTTGAAAGGATGGAAAATTTGTAAGGTTTAGCATGACTATGCATTCTGCGTTGATCTCTCATAGAGTTGAAAGCTGGGGGGAAGGGTATGAAGGGTATAGGTTCGTAAAAATCTAAGTTGATCTCTCATAGAGTTGAAAGATATTGTACTCAAGCGTAAATAGCTCTTGTAGAAAATCGCGTTGATCTCTCATAGAGTTGAAAGTCCTTGAGCTTTAATTGAAACGCAGGAAGAAAGGTAGTTGATCTCTCATAGAGTTGAAAGGACAACTGACTTAGGGTTATTACAAAATAAAAAAGTAAGTTGATCTCTCATAGAGTTGAAAGTTGACAGGTACATCAGCACTGTGTCGTCGAGGGGGTCATAGTTGATCTCTCATAGAGTTGAAAGTGAATGTTATGACTACACCATATCCCTCCTCCCTCCTGTTAGCCGTTGATCTCTCATAGAGTTGAAAGGGATTTATAAAGTATTGTGCGTTCTCCTGCATTATCTGCATACCTGTTGATCTCTCATAGAGTTGAAAGCACTTCTACAGCATCTGCGTCGTTCTCTGTGACGTTAGGTTGATCTCTCATAGAGTTGAAAGTCTACATTCTGCATTTTGATCATTTTTCATATTTGCAAGGTTGATCTCTCATAGAGTTGAAAGGTAATCAAAACGGTTATTTATCAGGTATAAAGTTAGGATTATAGTTGAATGCTAAAGAGGGGGATCTTAGGCTATATGTCATTGCAGAGATAACAGGGACGCCTCTAAGCTTTTAAATGTGCGTTGTAAGAAATTATACTTAATATGCTCCTGATATCAGCCAGCTACATCGTGATCCCTAAGAACGATGTGATCCTCCCCCCGCTCTCATCTAAGGTACCTAAGTTCGTCCTAGAGGAGAGCCCTAGGTTGGGAGAGATAATTAAGAGCAGGAAGAAGTATAAGGAGTTCTCGCTCTCACCTTTAATGTTGGTGAGCAAGAAACGTTACCTCTACTCCACAGGGGAGAACGACCTCCTTAAGGTGAGGAGAGGGGAAAAGCTTTCCTTTACGTTCTCCATAGCAGCCCAGGGGATAGAGCAGGAAGTGTTCGAGGAGATCCCTAGGGAGTCTAATACCCCTTACGGTGAGTTCTACATAGAGATAGAGGAGGTTTCAATAGTGGAGCAGCACGACGTGAGGTTTCAGCTTGATGGGAAGCTCAACATAAGGTTTGAGACGCCCACACTCCTATCAACTAAGAACATGTTGCCGCCCAGTGTTAAGAACAAGAAGTCCATACCAAACTTGAACAGGCTTATACCACAGCCCTCCCTCATATTCTCCTTCCTAGCTAAGATGTGGAACTCGATTGCAGAACCTAAGGACTTGATAGTCTTGGGTAACCTGGAATGGACCCCGTACTATATAGGTAGGATCAGCGATGTCCTGTTCGCTGAGACTGGGTTCTCTATAAAGCCATTGACTGTAATAATAGGTAAGGACGATAAGGGGGTTTTGAGGAGGACAAGGGGTTTCGTGGGGTGGGTCAAGTATGACTATTCGTTACCGAGGAAATATAGGGAGATAGTTGAGAGGCTTCTTGGGTTGGCAACTATTTTCGGTGTCGGGAGGTCGAGGGGTATTGGGTTCGGTAGGGTAAAGGTGGAGAACGTGGTTGAGGGTAATAGGAAGGGTGAAGATGAAGGGTAGGTCATGGTGGTTTTTAGCAGTAATGCTGCTAGTTGTTATGAGCTTTACCTCTCATCTCTTCTTCTAATTGTATGAATGACATCACTGATCGAGAAAAACGTTAGAGCTCTAATCTCCTCCTCTCCCTCTCTTCTTCTCTTGTTCCTCTCCCTTCACCTCCCTCTAAGCCCATTAACGCTTAATAATCTCAAAGGTTTTAGATTAACACGTGGGAACGCTACTGATATCTCCAGCAGGAAGGGAAAGCGAGAAGCTTGTGCTTAAGAGCATATGGAAAAGGAAGGGGATAGAGGGCGTACTCCTAGTCAGACCTAAAGGGACTGAAGGGGGGCACTTGTTACCCCTCTTAAAGGAGATGGAAATAGGCTACCAGGAGTTAGAGGTGAACCCTCTCGATTTTGTTGACAGCGTTAGTAGTATAGCTAAGTATATAATGTCTACGTCCTACAGCTGGTTTGTGCTGAGCCTCTCCAGTGCTGAGGACAACCTGGTAAACTATGAGATATTGACGGCTTTCCTATTGGTAGGTGTTGACGCTGAGATTGAGGTCTACAGCAATAACGGTGTAGTGACCTGGAGGGTTAAGGATATGCTAAAGTACCAGTTTGACGTGCCTGAGGACGCTGAGATACTGAAGGGGATAAAGGGAGGGATGAACACTGTAATTGAGCTGTCCAAGAGCTTAAACCTCCCCCTGGCTACTACCTGGAGGAGGGTTAATAAGCTAATAGAGTTAGGCTATTTAGAGAAGGAGGAGAACAAGAAGTTGAGGTTAACGCTAAAGGGTGAGATATTCGCCAGACTGTACTGATAGGAAAGAGATTGCCTGTTAGGAAGGAGACATAGTGCAGCTATAGAGTAAGGGTGGTAAATGAACGAAAAGGGTCAAAAATCATGCCGACCTTTAGGGTGGAAGAAGCTAGGCTAGGCGTTTTTGTGCATGTGAGAGCTTATATGATGTGTAGTAGAGTTTATTTTCGCTTATGAACGCATTTGTTCACAGCAACTTCTTTGTCTAACCCTTTCCAAAAAACTAGAATCCCCCTCAATGTCTTATCACTTGTCTGAAAGTTAACGTTTGATTATCACGATAATTTATAAATGTTGTCTCTATATATAATACCAGACCTCATATGAGTTCAGAGGTCAACGAGATCGTCCTCAAAAAGGTGGCAAACCTCTTGGCTGTTGCCACAATTTACGCGGAGACCCCTACCTTCACAGACAGAATGGCTAACTCGCTAAGTAAAGAGTCAGTTGTGAGGTCGATTTATGATGCGGAGAGGATCGTCAGTGTTGGTAAGTCGAGGGGAGAGATAATGGAGACCACAGAGGTTGAGGAGGGAACAAACGAGAGCAGACCAATAATAGTCATAAAGGAGAAGGGTAAGATATATGGCACTCTGCCCAACGAGAGCGATATCTCCGAGTTTTTGGACTACGTGGAGAGGGATATTTACTTGGCTAGGAAGGTAGGTGCTATAGCAATGTCTATAGTTAATAAGACGGGGTGAGGGGAGATGATAGCTGGTTCGGTTAGGTTACTCATAAACGTTGAGGCGTTGAATGGCGTTGAGAGCGTTGGTAACCTGGTAAGGCACAGGACAGTACCAGTGGTCTTCAAGAGCAGGAATGGAGGCTATGTGATAAGGTATGTCCCAGCTGTTTCCGGTGAGAGCATAGCCCATGCTTATCAGTACACAATAGCTGAGCTAGCCCCCAAGTATAAATTGCCTGTAACCGATTTCTCGAAGAACGGGGAGTTCGTAAAGTTCGCTGACGATAACTTCTTGGCTGGGGTGAAAACGCCTAGCGGTGTTGATGACGCTAGGAGGTTTGAGGTAGATGTTATGTTGGCTGATGTGGTCGCTGATATTGGAGGCTTCATGTATGCAGGGAAGAACCCAGTTAGGAGGTCCTCAAGGTTCTATGTAGGCTATATGATACCTGCACTTATAGGGGATGAGATACCCTCACAGCTGGAAGCCCAGTTCCACGTTAGGTACTCACCATCTACACAGCAGCACGCCATATTTAACGTTGAGGTTGGATCAGCACTCTACACCATGACCTTTATACTTGACGAAGAGAACATAGCGGTACCATCAAACCCTGGAAATCCAGTAAAGGGCGAGGAGATTTTAGCATCTCAGAAGAAGACTAGGGAAGAGGTGGCGATAAGGGCTCTAGAGGTGCTCCTAAACCCTGGTTTCGGAGGGAAGAGGTCGAGGTTCCTGCCATCAGCTAAGCTACAGTCAGCTGTCGTAACTGTAACTGACTTCCCGTTCACTCCAGAGCCTGGGCATTCTAACACCTACATAAAGGACACAGCTGAGAGGATAAAGAAGGCTGCCTCTCTCCACAACTCCAGTAACTATAAGGTGTTAGCTATAAACAACGAAGGGCTAGAGGTAGGTGACGCAAAGGTAGTTTCTTACCCTGAGGACCTCCTGCAGGAGCTACTAAAGTAAGGGGTTTGTGATGACCCTCTACTCCAAGGTAACGTTAAAGTTACACTGGGGTTTTTCGGTTAGTTACCCTTCTGTATCTAAGTCAAAGCCCTCATTTCTCCTACCCCCTCCTTCAACGCTCAAGGGAGCTCTCTCCTTCGGTAAGTACAGGGGTAAAGACGTCATAAATGGTAAGTACTCACCAGCGAAGGAGTTTGAGGATATGTTAGCCTACGCTAGGTACTCTGACGATACTGTTGCCTCATATAGCGAGGATGTTGTGAGGAACTTGGTTATGTACTTCCAGAGGCCTGAGAGGAGGGCTGAGAGGAGGTACTGGTTCAACATAGTGCCCACAGGGAAGGTAATATCCCCTTCAGGGAAGATAATTGCTGTGTTCATAACTGATCAGCTAAGTAGGGAGGAACTGGAAAAGTTAAGCTGGTCTATAGTAAGGCTAGGATCTAAGGAGAGCATAGTTAGCGTTGAAGAAGTAGAGATAGGTGAGGCAAAGCCAATAAGCTCAAGGGTTAAGACTAGGTACTACTTCCCAGCTAGTGCAAGTGTGGACCCGAGTTATGCACCCCTATTGGTATATGTGGATTTCTGGGAAGGGGGTTACGAGTTCGGAAAGGAGTACACACCCGTGAGGTACGCCATACCTCTCCAGAGGTTCCCCATAGCGTCAGTGGAGGTAGCGGTTGACGCGAAGAAGGCCTATGAGGTAGGGGGAGAATACGTCGTCGTTAGTTGACTACTACTGGGAGGTAATAGAGAGGCTGAACTACACCCCAAGAAAGGGGATTGAGGATACTTTAAGGCTTGTTGAGGAGGGGAAGCCAGTAATCCTCGATGCACCAACAGGCTACGGTAAGACAACCCTGACAAAGATCCTCGGGTTAGCTGCAACTAGGGGCAACGAATACTTCGATAGGGTAATACACGTATTGCCCTACAGGAGTATAGTCCAGGACCTCTACCAGAAGATCTTAGCTGAGAGGGAAAAGCTGGGGATAAAGAGCGTTGGTGCCCAGGATATGGACTTTCACGACGCCCCTTTCTTTATAAAGAAGGTGAACATCACTACCCTTGACTCGTTCATACTTAACTTCTTCAAGGTGCCAGTGGAGGAGTACAAGAGGGTCATACAGGGTAATGGTGCACACTTCGAGGTGCCTAGGGGGATGATATATTCCTCTATAGTGGTGTTAGATGAGTTCCACCTATTGAGCGAGGACTTGAAGGGTTTTACTTCTGTGATCACCGCAATTGAGCTATTGAAGGAGTTAAACGTTCCGATTATCGTCATGACTGCAACCCTCCCAGAGGGTGTTAAGGAGAAGTTAAAGGATTTGGGCTTTGAAGAGGTGGAGGCTAAGGATTATAACGTAAAGAGGGATATAAGGGTGGAGTTCATAGACGACCCATTGGAGGGAATAGAGGAGGGTAAGAGGAACCTGTTGGTATTCAATACTAGGGCTGCTGCAATTGATGCCTTTAAAAAACTAGAGGCGAAGGGGTTTAAACCACTGTTGATCCACAGCAAGTTCAACAGGGTTGATAGGATGAAGAAAGTAGAGGAGTTGAAGTCCAGAGAAATAGTCGTGGCTACTCAGGTTATAGAGGCTGGGATCGATATTTCATTTGATGTGCTCATAACTGAGGAAGCACCTGCAGACTCCCTCATACAGAGGGCTGGTAGGGTTGCCAGATATGGAGGGGAGGGAGTTGTGAAGCTTTTCCCCTTCAGCGGGAAAGTCTACGATCCAAAAGAGGTGGAGAGGACTGTAGAAGAGGTGAAGGCTAAGAAGACTATAGACAGCTCTTTACTCCAAGTGCTGAACAGGAGGGCGGATTTAGATCTCATGTTGAAGAAATCCCTTGAGCTCATAGATGAGAACGTGCTCTTCGGTCCTGAGGCTGTAAAAACTCTGTTAGAGCAGGAGTGCCAGCTCGTGAGGGAGGTATCATTAGTTCTAGGCTTCCCTCCTGGTTGTAATAGCCCTGAATGTGCAATACCATTAACCGAGGAGGAAGCACTCAGGGAGTTAAGAGAGAACGGAATGATAGTTATAACCTATGACGGAAAAGAGGATAAGCTGGACTACTTACCGAGGGGAGAGAAGGAATGCCTCTCCATAAGCTTCTTAAAGAGCGGTATAGAGGGGGTAAGGATAAAGGGTTACGATAGTGAGGTGGGGGGTAAAATATGAAGCCCTGTGCCTTCGCTGACCAAAGCTTAAAAGACCACGCGGAGGGGAGCGTGAAGGAGATGCTAAGCCTATTTGATGATAGCTACTTTAAGGTAGTTATGAGGAGGTTATCCCTCAAGTATAGCCCTGATGAGATGAAAAGCCTTGTAACCTTCTTGACGTGGGTCCACGATATTGGTAAGGCTGCTGAATATTATCAGAGGCAGTTCGATGATAATTGTAGACCTTTGAGAGATAAGAAAACGTCTTTCAGGTTCCATGAGTTGGGCGGTGCCCTCTTCCTGTTCTATAATGATTGGAGTGATGATATGTTGAAGATGTTCTCCGTACTCTCAGTGTTAAACCACCTCAATGCAATGAGGGGGTTACATAACTTAAGGTCAAATGAGGTGAGGGAAGAGTTCCTAAAGCTGGAGAGGTATGGGAAGGTTTTCCTCTCTGGCTTAAAGTACCAGAACCCCTTCATGAATACATATGAGGTGAGGGATTACAAGATGGAAGAGCTTCAGAAGATGGTAAATTATTTGAAGAGTTATTCACAAAGCAAGAGGGTAAACATGAAGGGATATGTTTTTTTACTTGTACCCATAATAATAGGTGATAATCTTGATAGCTCAAAGAATAGGGAGAAGGATGAGTCGTTTAGTTCAAAGAGTAGGTTTATCCAAGCCCTATTAAACGAGGTGAGGAGTCCATGAAGGTACCCCTTTATGGTATATTTGGTGACAACTTCATCATAACCATCGCTTCCCTGTCTAAAAACGTTAAGAGGGTGGGCAACGAGGTTGAGTTTGACGATAAGGAACTAAGGGATGTGGTAATATTAGCATCTCAGATAGCTAAGGAAAGGGAGGGAAAGGGGAAGTTCGTGTTCCCACTTAGCGGTAACGACAAGAAAGCCTTCAGCTCAGCCCTGAAGTGTTATAATATACCAGATGGGTCGCCTGTTAGCTCAATACTCGATAAGTTCGCCAACAGCTTAGATAAGGAGTGCGAAGAAGTTTCAGCCATATCAACTATAAAACCAGAGTTCTACGAGTTCGCTAGGTCTCCTGGATATTCTGGGGGTAGAAAGGCACAGATAAAGGTAGAGCCAAAATACGTGCTGTTGAGCTTAGCCGGATGGGTGATCTCTAGGCTAGGTAGGGCACCTCTGGGTCAGGGAGATTACGTCTCTGTACATGCCTTCCCCGTGGACATAGACCAGAGGTTTGGTGTAATCCCCTCACTTTTAAAGGAGCTCAGTAGCGGTCTTCTCCCAGGCACAGAGCCAATAACAGCACTCACAATATGGCTAGCCTCTAAGATGGTGAAGACGCAGGCAATTATAGACCAGATGTTCCTCTACTTCATCTCAGACCCAGCTGGGCAGAACCCTGCTACTATAACTAGCGGTCACCTCATAAGCGTCAAGAGGATAGTGGAGAACGAGAAGTTCAAGGAAATCAACGGGATAGCTGAGGTGTTAGCTGATTATGCGCTTAACCCAAACCCACAGCTGCAGTGCGATATAAGGTCTTTCAGTATAAGGGTTATAAACCTGCTATTTGAGGTGCTCAATGGGAGCAAGAGCGATGTAGAGCTTTTGTACTTCACCAACAGGGAGCTATTCAGCTTAATGAACGCAAGGGGAGTTGACGAGAGGTGTATGAAGGAGTACAGAATGGCTTCAATAATGGCTGATAAGCTGGTGTCATAAGATAGCTTTTCTGGCTTCCTCCCCGCCCTAAAGGGCGAGACTTCCTGTTCCCTTTCTGACAGGATATTCTAGGGAGTTGAGTTTTTCTTTCTTTCTTTTTTTAACTGCTGTAGGTAGGACAAAGAAATGGTCTACCACGTTGTATAATACCAGAAGCTACTGGGAGTTTAACTGCATAGCCAAATTTTTTTACCCTACAATGGAGTACGCTATGCAGGAGGGCACTGTATTGGTAACATTAAGCGTACATATTCTCTCTATACTGGTAGGGACTTTGTACCTCTACAAACAAGTTAAGCCCTCTTTAAAGTTAATTAAAGATCAAGACCGTTTTTATAGATCAGCTTCATTACCGTTTCTACCTTTTGCCTCACTTCCTCTAAGCTCTCCCCCACTACATTAACGTGCCCCATCTTTCTCCTCTTCTTTACCTCGCTTTTCCCATACCAATATACCTTCCCGTAGTTCAGCACCTCGTATGGGACATAATCTGTTCCCAGGATATTCACCATCCCTCCAAAAGATAACAGGTCTGTTTCCCCTAACTCCAGCCCTGTTATAGCCCTTAAGTGTTGTTCGAACTGAGAGACGAATGCTGAGTCTAGAGTATAATGACCTGTGTTGTGAACCCTTGGGGAGAACTCGTTTATCAGTATTTCACCGTTCCTGACAAAGAACTCTATACCCATTGTACCAACGTAATCTAGAGAGTTCGCCAACCTCTTCGCTATCTCCACAAACCCCTCCCTTTTTATAGGACCATAATTGTAGACAAGTATTCCCTTTTCGTTATAGTTAAACGTTGGTGGGTAAGCTCTGAAGTTTCCCTTCTTATCCCTTACAGCTATGATAGAAGCCTCGTAGTCAAACTTTACGAGCTCCTCTACAACGAACTTAACCCTCTTTCCCCTTATGATGCTTTCATACCTATCTACATCACCTCTGATGAAGTATATCCCCTTCCCGTCATAACCTCCAACGCTCTCCTTCAACACAGCCTCCCCATTGAACTCTTCCTTAAGGATCTTCAGTGCTTCCTCACCGTCCTCAGCGATGAAAAACCTTGGTGTCGGTAGGTCATGCTCTTTGTAAAACTCCTTTTCTTTGTATCTCTCTCTCTTCAGCTCAACTGTGCTTATTCTAGGCAAAAGCTTTCCCTTGTCCTCTGCGTAATTTAACGCCTCATCGCTCACATGTTCGAATTCGAATGTAACCACGTCTACCTCGTCTATCATCTCCTTGTATTTGTCCACAGGGTAGCATCTATCAGCTATCCTGCATGCAGGTTCGTCGAGGTTGCCAAGTACATAAAACTTAAATGGGTATTTCCTTCCCTCTAATATCATCATCCACCCTAGCTGTCCTCCTCCCAATATCCCTATCTTAAGGGAGTTTTGAGTTAAGGATTTCATTTTTCATCTCCTCCATGAACTTCTTCAATTTTTCTCCTATCTCCGGGTACTTTATTCCCAATATCCTCAACGCTAGAAGTGCTGCGTTCTTGCTGTTACCTATGGCTACTGAAGCTACTGGAACACCATAAGGCATTTGAACTATTGAGAGGAGGGAATCTAGACCGTTCAAGTTTTTTGAGGGTATTGGCACACCTATAACTGGCAAATGGGTTAAGGATGCAGTCATGCCAGGCAAGTGTGCTGCACCTCCAGCTCCCGCAATTATGACTTCGATACCCCTTTCAGCTGCTGTCTTCGCATACTCCATCATGAACTCAGGGGTCCTATGGGCTGATACTACCCTTACCTCAAAGTCCACATCAAACTTCTTCAGGATCTCCACAGCTTCTTTCATATACTCCCAATCGCTTATACTGCCCATTATAACTGCCACTTTAGGCATGTGTTTAGTTAAATATCTTACTTTAAAAAGTTTTATTTAAAAGGGTCTGTACATATTCCTCAATTTTTACACCATAGATTTTACTTGTCTAAGTAATTTATATCGGAAAGTTTCAGTAAGCTTTTATATTAGTCAAGTTAATAATAAATTATGGAGCTAAAGAAAGTAGCTGAGGGGAAGACAAAAATAGTTTACGAGTACAGCTCCTCCTATTATCTCTTGAGGTTTAAGGACTCTATTACCGCTGGGGATGGTGCTAGAAAGGATGAGATGAGTGGTAAAGGAACATTAAACGCTAGGACATCTGCAGTCTTCTTCAAGCTTTTAGAGGAAAACTCAATAAAGACCCATTTTGTAGGGGTTTATGACGATAACACCCTCATAGTTAAAAGGTTAAAGATGATACCAGTTGAGGTCGTGTTGAGGAATATCGCTACAGGGAGCATAGTGAAGAGGCTCCCAATTAAGGAGGGTGAAGTCTTCGACCCTCCAATTGTGGAGTTCTTCTTGAAAGACGACCTTAGGCATGATCCCTTACTTAACTACTCTCATTTAAGGTACTTTAAGTTATTGACTAAGGAAGAAGCTGAACGTATAGAGGAGGTGATGATGAAGGTTAATGTCGTTATGAGGAAGTTCCTTGAGGAGAAGGGGCTAATACTTTACGACTTCAAGTTAGAGTTCGGCAAGGACGAGAACGGTGAGCTGATTATAGGTGATGAGATAACTTTAGACTCCATGAGGGTCAGAGATAAGGATAACAGGATTTACGATAAGGATCTATACAGGAGAGGGGAGGCTTTAGAGGTTGTTAGGAAAGCCTATGAGGATTTCTTAAACATAATATCTAGGTGAAGGAGTTGCTGTACCAGGTGGAACTAATAATCATAAATAAGGATGGGGTAAGGGATCCAGAAGGTGAGACTATCCAGCGTTATGTGGTCAGGAAGTTGAGCGATAAGGTCTTGGAAACAAGGGCTGGGAAGTACTTGCTCTTCAGGGTTGAGAGCAATTCATCAGATGAGGCTAAGGAGGTTGTAAAGAAGATAGCCAACGAGTCGAGGCTTTTCAACCCCTTGGTTCATAAAATCATAATAAGGGTTGTCAGGGATGAGAGTAGCGGTAATTAAGTTTCCTGGAACCACTTGCGAGATTGACGTCTATAAGGCGCTCAGGGAGGCAAATGTGGAGAGCGAAGTTGTGAGATATAAGGAGTTTGATGGAGATAAATATAACGCTGTAGTGATCCCCGGAGGGTTCAGCTTTGGGGATTACTTGAGGGCAGGGAGTATAGCCGCGAACACAGACACTATGAGGCAAATAAAGGAGATGGCTGACTCAGGAAAGGTAGTGGTTGGTATTTGTAACGGCTTCCAGATCCTTGTGGAGAGCGGAATACTTGAAGGTGCGTTATTGCCAAACCTCAACATGAGGTTTCTGAGCAAGTGGGTCTATGTGAGGGTTAACAGGTTTGACACTGTTTTGACCAAGGGGTTGAACAAGAATGTGCTTAGATTGCCCATAGCTCACGCTGAGGGGAGGTATTACCACGATAAACCTGAGCTGGCGAAGAGGTTAGCTGTGTTATTGTATTCGGATGAGAGGGGTAATGTGGATGAGAGGTATAACCCAAACGGATCAGTCCTTAACATAGCTGGTATAGCTAATGAAGAGGGTAACGTTATAGGTATGATGCCCCACCCAGAGAGGGCTTCCTTTAAACTTACCTCACAGGATGGGAGTATTGATGGACTATCATTGCTGAGGGGGTTGAAGAGAGTTGAAGCTTAACCTCTCCAATTACGAAATGGAGTTGGTTAGGAAAACGTTAAATAGAGAGCTGAGTGAGGAGGAGTGGCTCACAATAGATGCCCTTTGGTCTGAGCACTGCTCCTACAAGTCCTCCAAGTTCTTCCTGACCAGCTTTCCAAGCAGTGGAAAAAATGTAGTGATGGGCATTGAGGACTGGCAGGATGCAGGGGCTTTAGACGTGGGTGATGGATATGCAATAATACTAAAAGTAGAGAGCCATAACCATCCCTCAGCTGTAGATCCGTTTAACGGCTCAGCTACCGGTGTTGGTGGTGTAATAAGGGATATAATAAGTAAGGGGGCTAGACCTATAGCTCTGCTTGATATGATAAGGGTAGGTAACTTGGACAACAAAAGGAATAAGTGGCTTCTGAAGAACATAATAGCTGGAATAGGCTTTTACGGTAATAGCATTGGGGTCCCAGTTGTGGGGGGTGAGCTATCATTTGATGACACTTATACAGACAATCCACTTGTAGATGTAGCGGGAGTTGGAGTAGTGAAGAAGGATAAGATAGTCCCAAGCGTCATAAAACAGCCTGGGCTGAAGATAGTCATAGTAGGATTGACAGGATTAGATGGGCTGGGAGGTGCGTCATTTGCCTCAAGGAAGTTGAGTGGGGAGGATGAAATAGGTGCAGTCCAGATAGCGGATCCATTTGCTGGTAAAGTTGTCCTAGATGCGACACTAGAGGTTTCAGATAAGGTCGAGGCTATTAAAGACCTAGGGGGAGGTGGTCTTGTTGTTGCAGTCACTGAGATGGCAAACGGTTTTGGTGCTATAGTTAACCTAGACGATGTTCCCCTAAGGGTGAAGGATTTATCGCCTGCGGAGATCTTGATATCTGAGACACAGGAGAGAATGCTGTTCGCTGTAAAGCCAGAAAGAGTAAAGGAGGTATGTGAAGCCTTTGAATACTATGAATACCCATGTGCGGTAATAGGAGAGTTTACAGGGGATAAGAGGATACGCTTCCTCTATAGGGGCAAGGAGGTAGTGGACTTACCCTCAGACCTATTGCTTAGACCCCCAAGGTATAGGTGGGATGTAAGGAGGTCAAAGAGGGAGGTTCTAAACGAGAGGCCAGAGGTCGATGTTGAAAGGGCGATTAGGAAAGTGGTCTCTAGCCCTGACCTAGTGGACAAGTTTTGGGCCTATTCACAATTCGACTACGAAGTTGGGACTTCGACTGTCCTAAAGCCTGGTGAGGCCGATTCCGCACTTATATCCCTTCCAAACGGTAAGCTCCTAGCCATAAAGGGGGATGCAAACCCAGACCTCTGCGTTGAAGACCCATACGAATGTGGTAAATACATTGTAGCTGAGGCTTATAGGAATTTGGCAACTGTAGGGGCTAAGGGGATAGGTCTAGTAGACCACCTACAGTTCGGAGATCCCAGAAAGCCTGAGGTCTATTACCAGTTCGTTGAATCAATAAGGGGGATAGCTGAGGCTAGCCAGTTCTTTGGCACACCTGTAGTTGGGGGAAAGGTGTCATTTTATAATGAGAATAAAGAGGGTAAACCGATTAAGCCTACGCCGTTGGTAGTTATGGCGGGAATTGTGGAAGGGAAGTTCCTGAGGCCAAGGATATTTGAGGGCTTATCTATAGTAGTTGTTGGACTAACTAGGAATGAGATAAGGGGCTCGCTCTTCACGAAGCTCTTCGGCAATTATGGTGAAGTACCTAAAACCAGGCTGAACGAGGAGCTCATGGCTAGTGAACTCATAATAAGGGCTATCAACGAGGGAAAAACTACCTTTGTCAAGGACATAAGTAAGGGTGGGCTAGTGGGGGCATTGTTGCCAATAATAGCTAAGGGCTTTGGTGTATCTATCAGAACTAGGGCTATACCCTCAGATGACGAGGATATATTGGCTAAGCTATTCTCGGAGAGCGGAGCAAGGTTTGTATTATTGGCAGAAGAGGAGAGCGTTAAATGGTTAGAGGAGAACGCAAAGGGGATATATGTCTCTAAAATCGGTAGGGTAACTAAAGAGCAGAAGGTCCTTGAGTTAGACAATGAGAAGAGGATTGACTTGAGCAAGGAGATAGATAACTATTACTATAACTACCTTGAGGAGGTGATGAGCAATTATTAGGGAGCATTGTGGTGTTGTAGGAGTTTACGGTGTTGCTGACGCAACTAAAATTACCTATAGAGCCCTGAAGTTCCTGCAACACAGAGGTCAGGAGTCTGCAGGTATATCCTTTATTAACGGTGAGGTCTTGACTACTGTTAAGGGTCTAGGTTTAGTTGAGGAGGCGATAGATGTAAACGCTTTGATTTCGTCTAGCATAGCCATAGGTCATGTAAGGTATTCCACAACGGGCAAAGGAGATATAAATGAAGCACAACCCTTTGGTGATGATAAGTTGACCATAGCGTTCAACGGTACCATTCCTAATTATATATATTATAAAGTTAGCACTGATACTGAGTTCATTTATAGGGTTTTGAGTGAAGAGGAAGACGTTAAGAAGGGTATAAGGAAGTTTGTGGAAATAGCTGATGGAGGTTATTCCCTAGTGGTGTTGACGAGTAGGGGAGAAATTATAGCCCTCAGGGATTCTAAGGGGATAAGACCACTGGTGATAGGGAAGTTGGGCTCTGGTTACATAATAGCCTCAGAGGACTCAGCTATAAGGCAGTTGGGGGGTAACGTAATACGTAGCGTTAAACCTGGGGAAATGATATATATAAAGGATGGAAAAATTGAGAGCGAAATAATAGCGAGGGGTGAAACGCACTTCTGCTCATTCGAGTATATTTACTTCGCTAGGACTGATTCAATCATTGACGGCATATCTGTCTACGAGGCAAGGGTAAGGTTAGGGGAGATCTTAGCTGAGAGGCATGGAGTTCATGCTGATGTAGTTGTCCCAGTACCTGAGTCTTCGATACCCATAGCCCTGGGGTTCTCTAAGAGGTCTGGGATACCTCTGGAGTACGGGATCATAAGGACTATGGCTTCTAAGAGGTCCTTTATAATGCCCACAATGGATAAGAGGGAAAACGTAATTGAGGATAAGTTCGGCATAGTCAGGAAAGCTATAGAGGGCAAAAGGATAGTGTTGATAGACGACTCTATAGTGAGGGGTACTACTATGAGAAAGTTGATAAATATGCTAAGGGAAGGAGGTGCAAGGGAGGTCCATGTAAGGGTAGGTTCTCCCATGGTAAAATATCCATGCTATATGGGCATAGATTTTCCGACAAGAGAGGAGTTGATAGCGAACGGTAAGGATGAGGATGAGATAGCTAAGGCTATTGGGGCTGATTCAGTTGAATACTTGACCCTTGATGAGATGGTAAGAGCAATAGGTAGGAAGGATCTATGTCATGCGTGTTTTTCAGGGATATACCCATTGAAGCACTCCTATAACTTATCTATCTCAAACATTAGGATAAGGAGGTGAATTGAGGTTGACCGGAATTCTAGGTGTTTACGCTTTTGATAAGGTCTGGAATGTGAGTAAGTTCTTGTACTATGGTTTAATAGGGCTACAACACAGGGGATATTCTTACAGTGGTATATCCACCTTGGGGGATAGGGGCTTCTCTAAGGCATCAGCCAGCTTACCTCCTGAGGACTTACCGTTACCCGATATGAAGGGATGGTCTGGGATAGCCTACACGGGTTATGATAAGGTATACCCTTACGTTACTGAGGAAGGGGCACTTGTAATCGATGGGGTTATTAAGGCTGATATTGGAGAGTTCAGCAGGGAGCTGTATAGGGATCCTGAGAGGGCTATAGGAGAAGCTGAAGGGGTTTTCAGCCTTATTTTCTTGTCTAAAGACGGTGTTATGGTTGGCTATAGGGATGAGTTAGGCATTAAACCTCTTGAGATTGGAGGGTTTGGGTTTGACCTAGCTATTCTATCATCAGAAGCTTCTGGAATCGCCGTCGTTGGAGGGGAGTTGAAGAGGGAGATAGAGCCCGGGGAAATGGTATATATAGACACTTACTCAATCTCCTATAAGAGGCTAAAGGATTCTAGACCTCACAAGTACTGTTCAATAGATATCCTCTACCAGTCGAGGATAGACAGTCACGTCTTCAACTTAGACATATATGATATAAGGGTTAAGGTTGGAGAACAACTTTATGAAGAGAAAAAAGTTGACGGTGATGTCGTCATAGGAGTTCCAGATACTGCAATACCCTACGCTATAGGCTATTCTAGGAGGTCTGGAATACCGTTCTCTTTGGGCTTCACCAGGACTGGTAGCACTATAAGGACTATGTTGGCCTCAGACGACTTCATAAAAGTTATAGGGGTGCAGCTGAAGTTGAACCCAATAAAGTCAGCTGTTAGGGGTAAGAGGGTAATACTAATAGACGATTCTATGGTAACTGGGAGGACGCTGAAGAACACTGTGTTTAGCCTCAGGTCTTTGGGAGCTAAGGAGGTTCACGTCTTGATAGCAAGTCCAAAGATAGTGGCTAGGTGTCCCTATGGCATACCAATACCTGACGAGAGGGAATTAATAGCCTCGAATTTACCTGATAAAGAGATATTAAAGATAATAGATGCGGACTCCATATATTGGTTAAGCCTCGAGGGGCTCTTTAAGGCAATAGGACATAACTACTTATGTACAGGCTGTATGACTAAATCCTTCCCGAAGAGGTGGTGGTAATGAAAAAGGTATTGTTGGTTGGGGATGGGGCAAGGGAGAACGCGTTAGCTGAAGCCCTGGGGAGTTCAGAGGAAGGCTATGTGGTCTATTCCTTATCTAGCTATAGAAATCCTGGAATAAACGAGGTCGTGGGGAAGACTGGGGGAAGGTATTTCATAGGAGATATAAACTCCGTTGAGGAGGTAAGAAGGGTGATAAAAGAGGTAAACCCTGACTTCGGCGTGATAGGTCCTGAGGATCCACTATTCCATGGAATAGCTGACGAGTTCAGAAAAGAGGGGATTCCAGTGGTGGGTCCTAATTCTGAGGGTGCTATGATAGAGAAGTCTAAGGTTTGGATGAGGGAGCTGATGTGGAAGTATAGTATTCCAGGGAGGTTGAGGTTCAAGTATTTCAACACAATTGAGGAGGCAGCAAAGTTCATATTAGAGTATGGTGGTTCCGTAGCTGTGAAACCCGCTGAACAGGTGGGCGGTAAAGGTGTAAAGGTCGTAGCTGACATCCAGGCATATTTAAGCGATGAGAAGAGGAGGGCTATAACTACAAGTGTGGGCAGTATAGCTAACCTGGTGAAAGGAGATGTTAAGATCCTTATAGAGGAGAAGGTTGATGGACCTGAGTATACACTCCATGTGCTGACTGACGGTAAGAGCTATCTGCCATTACCTTTAGCCCAAGATAACAAGAATGCCTACGAAGACGGTATTGGTCCTGAGACTGGGGGTATGGGAGCAATCTCAGGACCTGGATATCTACTCCCCTTTATCGACCAAGAGGAGTTCACTAGGTCTTATGAGATAGTTAAAATTACTGCAGAGGCTATAGAAAGGGAGGTCAAGCAGTCCTATATCGGTATACTTTCAGGACAGATGATGCTGACAAGCATCTGGGGACCTACAATAATAGAGTACTATGCTAGGTTTGGAGACCCAGAGGCTTCAGCGATTATCCCTAGGATCAAGAGTGATTTCGGCAAAATCCTAGAGCTTTTGGCAACAGGTCATCTCAGTAGGGCAAAGGTTGAGGTGGATGAGAGACCTTCAGTAGTAAAGGCTATAGCTCCTCTTGGTTACCCATTGGACAAAAACAAGGCTAGTAACCACAGGATTTGGCTTGACCTGCCTAAAATCAGGGAAATGGGATGTAAGGTTTACTTCGGTTCTGTAGCCCTAGAGGGGAACTCTCTCTTGACTAAAGGGTCTAGGGCTGTGGAGATAGTTGCTATAGAAGACGACTATGGGAGGGCTGTGGAGAAGGTGGATAAGTGCTTTTCGCTAATATCATCCGATACTAAACTTCTATTTAGGCACGACATTGGGAGGACTATTGATCAACAGATAGAGAAGGCCCAAATAGTACGTTATTCCTACAAGCGCCGTGAGGCAAGGGGAATTCTGGGTATAAGTGCTGATTGGTCACCAAATGGTGGTCTGTGGTGAGCAAGGAGTACGCTAAGGCAGGAGTAAATCTAGATAAGTTGAGGCAATATCATGAGTACATCGCAAAGGCTCTGGACTCTAGGAATCTCCCAGTGAAGATAGGGCATTATGCTGGGGTGGTAAAAATAGGAGATAAGTACATAGCGATGCATGTGGACGGGGTTGGAACAAAGACCTTGTTAGCCTTAAGGACAGGTAAGGTTGAGGTCACGGGAATAGACTGCATAGCGATGAACGTTAACGACTTAGTCTGCATAGGGGCAAAGCCGTTAGCTGTTGTGGACTACTTAGCCCTAGAGGGGGAAATGGACGATGTGGTACAAAAGGTAGTTAAAGGCTTGAAGATGGGTGCTGAGGAGGCTGGTGTTGAGATCATTGGAGGAGAGACAGCAATAATGCCCGGAGTGATAAAAGGCTATGATCTATCATGCTCAGCTATAGGCTTAACTGAAACCCTGAAGACAGGTGAAGATGTGGTTCCTGGAGATGTAGTCTTAGGTCTAGCAAGTAATGGAGTTCATGCCAATGGATATTCGTTAATTAGGAGGCTCATAGATGAGGGGAAGTTAAGGCTTGAGGAGTGGGGAGATGAGCTATTGAAGCCCACGAGGATATATGTGAGGTCAGCTTTAGAGGTCATGGACTATGTAAAGGCCCTTGCCCACATTACAGGTGGCTCTTTCTCGAAGTTACGTAGGATTACTAAGTTTGGAATATCGCTGAAGATGCCTGAACCACCTGAGGTATTTAAAGCAATTGAAGCTGCAGGCATAAGCCATGAAGAAATGTACAGGGTGTTCAACATGGGTGTAGGCATGGTAATATTCACGAATAAGGATGTAAAAGAGGAGGTTATAGAAAAGCTGAGGAAGATGGGAGAGACAGTTTATGAGCTAGGAGTTGTAACAGAGGGTAACGGGATAAAGATACAGACTTACAAGAACTCAATAATACACATATGAAGGGTTAGAACAAAACTCCTAGAAGAACAGATGGTTTTCGTTACTGATTCTTGATTTACTTATATATGTAAATACTACAGCAAAGACTATCCAAAAATTTAAATTTATGCAAGTAAATATTTCTATATGACAGAATTAGGTACTCCCCTATTCGAGGGTTCTAAAAAGTTGTTATGGTTAGGTGGTGGAGAACTGGGAAAAGAGATGGTAATAGAGGCCCAGAGGATGGGTGTTGAGACTGTAGTGGTTGACAGGTACGATCTAGCGCCCGCAATGCATGTGGCACATAGGAAATACGTTATAGATATGAGGGATGGGAAGGCTATAGAGGCCATAATAAGGAGAGAGAGACCTGATGCTGTAATAGCTGAGATAGAGGCGATAAACACAGAGGCCTTGATGAAAGTTGAGGAAGAGGGAATAAGGGTCATACCTAACGCAAGGGCTGTGAAGATATGTATGAATAGGATAGAGCTGAGGAGGTTAGCGGCTGAAAAAGCCAAAGTCCCGACTAGTGCATACTCTTTCGCTACAACGCCTGAAGAGGTGAAGAAGGCTTGTAAGGATATAGGCTATCCTTGCATTATTAAACCAGAGATGAGTTCAAGCGGTCATGGACATGAAGTGATCTATAGTGAGACTGAAGTGGAGGAGAAGTACAAAGAGGCGTTAGCACATGCCAGAGGAATTAGTAGGGCTGTAATAGTTGAGGAATATTTAAAAGTGGACACTGAGCTCACAGTACTGACCTATAGATATCCTTCAGATGATGGGAGGATAGTTACTAAGACAATCTATCCAATAGAACATCAAAGGCCAGAAGGGGTGTTCCACTATGTGGAATCATGGCATCCTGCAACTGTAGGGCAGGATATAATATCTAGTGCTACAGACCATGCCATAAAGGTAGTTAACGAGCTAGGAGGGGTCGGGATATTTGGCGTCGAGATAATAGTTTCAGGGAACAGGGTACTATTTAGTGAAGTATCCCCCAGACCTCATGATACTGGACTAGTTACATTAGCGAGCACTGATATAAACGAGTTCCAGATCCACGTTAGGAGCGCTCTAGGTTTACCAACCCCTGAAGTTAAGATAGTATCTCCTGCCGCTGCTCATGTTATATTAGCCTCAGGTGAGAAGTGGGGACCTAAATATATCAATGTAGATAAGGCTTTGAGTATCCCAGGTGTCCAGGTTAGGCTATTTGGAAAGCCAGTGACTTATGATGGTAGAAGAATGGGTGTTGTACTAGCTACAGGAAATACTGTTCAAGAAGCTATAGAGAAGGTGAGGAAGGCTTACAGCTTAATTTCTGTGCTTTGACTACCCCTGCTTTAAAGAGAAAAGTTTGCTGTTCTTTCTTTCATTTAATACTAAAGGCGTTAGTCTGACTTCCTCTCCGCCATAAATGGCGAGGTTTTCCTCAAATTGTAACTTAAACTATGAAGTAGGAAACACCTTTCACTTTAGGTCTAAAGGACTCCAGTAACAATTATCTTCATAACAGACATACACCATTTATTTCTCCTTTTTGATCTGACAATAAAGTTGACTCGGATATTCCTACACCCCTAACCTTTTTATTAGAATATTAAGTTGACTTGGTCCATGAGGAGATAATTGTTGTTGTAGTAGAGACTGAGGTGCTACTAGTAGTAGTTGTGACCGAAGATTGGGAAATGTCAAAGTAGGTGTAATGACGGTTGAAGTGGATTCTGTAACATGGTTATGTAGTAGGGATGGTAATAGGAAGAAAAGAGGAGCGACAACTAATAACAACAAAACAATGACACCTATAATAATGGGAATCTTGCTCACCTTTTCACATAACATATTCTTTATAGAGAAACTCTAAAGTTTAAAAATTTACCTAGCTTAAATAACATAGATTTTAAAAAGAAAATTGCTTCTCTTTTAACGAGCAGTTTAATTAACTTAGCAATTACTTTGCGTCTTGATCGTTTGGTTAGCCCTTAATAAAAAAGATGGAAGAAATTAAAGTAAAATTAGGTGCTCCTATTTGTAAAGGTCTATGAAGCCTAAAGGGAGATAGTGATTTTTAACAATGATTCGATTTTATGTACCTTTTCTATGCATTACCTACGAAAATTACAATTCTTAAGAACGTATAAAATATGTTACAAATTAAGGAATGCCTCGTTTTGTATAACGGAGGCAACAAAAGTTTTTAAACCAGAAAGGCTACCCTATACATGGACGAGAGGAGTTCTCTGATCCTCTCGACTTCCCCTCACATGAGAGGATGTAAACACAAGTAGATGAAAGAAATTCCCTAAGGGGAGGAGGTCAGGCAAGTTCCTAATCCTAATATCTTTCCTTAACTAAGAAAGATTTAACGATCATAGGAGTTCCCTTAAGCTCTTTATTACCCTTATTTTACCTCCTATATCTATCTCCTCTAGATTCAATCCATATCTGTTCAAATATATTGTTTCTAGTCCTGCGTTATGAGCTCCCGCAATATCCCACGGATTTGAGGATACGAATATTGCTTCTTTTACTAGTTCATATACTTCCTTAGCTGGTTTATACTTTTTAACTCTCTCGCAAGAAATAATCTCATCAAAGTATTTTATTAAACCAGAATTCTGCAATAGTTCTCTTACCATCCACTCATCACCGTTTGTTAGCGCTACCTTTTTATCTTTTATCTTGGGTAAAGCCTCTATTGTATCGTCAAAAGGCTTTAACTTTAGCCACTCTTTCATAGCCTCATCTATGTTTATAGATAGTCCGTGTTTCTTCACAACATATATTAACGCCTTTTTTGTTATGTCCCAAAAACTCTCATATCTTCCCATCATTGTAGTAAGCCAAGTGTACTCTAATTGTTTTCTTCTCCACTCCAAAAATAATTGTTTATTATTTCCAAATGTTTGTATACTATTCACGTTAAATAATGTGCCGTAAATATCAAAGGCATACATCATATTACTTAATTATTTAAGTGATTATAAATTCTATGCCAAATCTACATGAGAGGATGTAAACACAAGTAGATGAAAGAAATTCCCTAAGGGTAGGAGGTTAGCTTTGCTGAGTTATGTCAAACGACCATGAGCGATAAAAGGTTTTTCTTATTTAATGAAGTATTGTTAAATAACATACTTAATTTTCTTCTCACTATAATAAATATCAAGGATGTTCCTTTTTCATTTGGATTAAACAACTTATACTATGTCTTCCGAAATTCATCATAATTGGATAACATTTTAAGGTGAATCTCTCTTCTTACTACTTGTGAAAAAGTATTATGAATTTCTCTCCAACGGAATAACGTCAGCCCTAATAAGGGAAGGTAGTGTTGAATGGCTACCTTTATCCAGATTTGATTCTCCATCAATCTTTACTAGAACTTTAGATAAAGAGAGGTGGATAAGGAATTCTGGACATTTATCTAAAACTATTCAATTTGATTGAATTATTGGTATAAAATAATATAAATATTTATACTGAGAGCGACCATTTAACAACTAGTATCTCTTATCAGGTTTTTTACTTTTATATATAAATGGAATTTGATGAACTTCAATCTATCATAAACGCTGAGATCTTGTACAAAGAGATAAGTTATTTAGATTTACTGCACGTAGGTGAATTTTTGCACAATAAAATTGTTCAGGTAATGGAAGATTGTTTTGAAGAGGGCTAGATATGAGATTACTAGTAAATGGCTTAGATTCTCTTTATAGAATGAAGTTGACATAACAGTTGTAGTTGAAAAAGGATTTGCAGCAACTGGCTATAAGAACACTTCTAGTTTGTTCTTTGCCTTTAGAAATGTTAGGCACCTCTTATGAAGTGAATTAGCCTATGACGAACTGATGGACTTTCACCCTATTATCCTCTAGTGTTATGTATGCTGCGTGGAGGACTCCTAAATTATACTCACTTCCTGGGTTTATTATAAGGATTCTACCTATCTTATCGAAACCCCTTGATTCGTGAATGTGTCCATGTAGCCCTAAAAGGGGTTGTACCTCCTCCTCTATTTTCCTTACAGCTGTAGAACCTACATTCGTCATTACTATATCTCCACCCCTTATCACGGGTTTGAGGTTTTTATCTAATAGTGGTGCGTTATCTAGGTTAGTGCCATAAGGTGGTGCATGTAAGTTAAAGATTGCTCTCTCTGGTCTCTGAAGTTTACTAGCCTCTCTTTTTAAATAGGAATATATTTCCTCTTCCTTCATCTCTCTAGGTGTATTCCAAGGAGTTGGGTTAACATATCCAAACGATATCATTTCATATCCTTTTAGATCTATAACCTCTCCCTCAGTCTTCACAAACCTTTCACTCTGTTTTATTAGGTCAAACATATAAAGTGGGTCATCATTACCTAAGTTTGTGTAGATGACATGAGTAGTGTCTCTTAGTTTCTCCTCAGCTATCTTATCCCATTCACTCAACCTCTCCAAGATCACCCTCTTAAACTCCTCCTCCAACATCTTATTGTTTTCCTCGAGTTCACGATAACCTCTCTCATCAACTATAGTATAATAAGTGCCTTTTGATTTATAGTCCTTTATAATCGCGTCTAAACCTTCTCTTCCTACGACTTTATCCTCAACTCTATACTTTCCTTCTCCTAAGTCTACTATGGGAATTAATGCCTTTCCTGCTAGATCTCCTCCAATGATTAGAACATCAGCCTTAGTCATTAGGGCTGTATTTAGAAACTTTCTAAAAGCAGTCTCTGATCCGTGTAAATCAGTTGTGAAGAATATCTTAAGACTTCCTATTTTGTTTGATTCAGGCTTATTTTTCTTAAACAATCCCATACAGTAGTAATTATATATAATTAATTAAAAGCTTTTTCTAAGGTATACGCTCCTTCTTTTGTAGATATGAGATGTAGAGCAGAAGCCTACTTGATTTAGACATTATACTAAGTTCTCGTCATAAATATTTTTAAGGGATACAAACTGAAGGGCAGGACTTTTTGCACATCTATTATCCGACAAAGGATATCATGAGCCTATCAATACTTGAACACCTCGTTAATCTGACCAAAGTCTTGAGTATTAAACTGTGCAAAGTGGAAAAACTTAGTTAATTTCAAATATTCTGTAACATTAAAGTAATTTATGAGGCAAATAGACGCCTTAAAGTCACCTAGGTTCACGCAAATATCTACATTTGCAAGATTGCCAATATGTAGAGATGATGAGGAGGTCAAGGCAGGGTTTATAGGTATACCATTTGATGATGCAACAACCTATAGGCCTGGTGCTAGGTTCGGTCCTATGGGAATTAGACAGGGTTCAAGATTATTAAGACCATATAACCAGTTTTTAGATACTTACCCATTAGATAAGCTAAACGCGTGCGATATGGGTGATGTGAATATAATTCCAGGGTATATCGACGATACAATGAGGATAATAGAGAGCAATATATACGACATAATTACGAGAAGAGAGAACTTCGTTCCATTTATAGCTGGGGGAGACCACTCCATAACACTTCCGGTCTTAAGGGCAATGAACAAAAAGTATGGAAAGCTTAACCTAGTCCATCTAGACTCCCACTATGATTTTTGGGACTCATACTGGGGGAAGAAGTATACTCACGGTACTTGGCTCAGGAGAGCACTAGAGGAAGGTTTGCTCAAAAGCGTGATTCAGGCGGGTATAAGGGCTTCAACGTTTTCTAAGGAAGATCTAGATGATAAAAAGAGGCTAGGGATTAGGAGCTATACTATAAGGGATATGAAGTATAACGTTAAAGAGATAATTAGTGAGATAAACTCGCTCGAAGGTCCTACGTATATATCTATAGATATAGACGTTGTAGATCCTGCTTTCGCCCCAGGTACAGGTACTCCAGAGGTTGGCGGGCTTACGAGCTTTGAGATTATTGAGTTCATTAGACAGCTCAGGTTCAAGAGGCTAGTGGGGTTTGATGTGGTCGAGGTATCCCCTCCCTATGATTTAAGCGAGTTAACAACTATGTTAGCGGCTAATATTATATACGAAGGGATGAGCGTACTATCATTAACCCTTTAAGAGAAGTTAAAGCGTTTTTATTACTAGTATGATGGTCTCGTTTGATCGCTTAACTGAAATAAAAGCGCATAGTTCAAAAAATGATGAATTACTTAAGTAAAAACTTTTCATTCTGGTGGCAGTTCCGTAAATATTAGGTTGAAATCTATTCCTTGTCTTGTCCTTATGAACTTAGCTATGTAGAATATTGCGAACAGCACCGCAATAGATCCAGCCAAAATACCATATCCCACGACGCTGTCAGCTCCTATTGCTGGCACAGTTAAGTACTGGTAGAACGTGTAGACTAGGTAAACTATAGCCATGACTGCGATTATCCTCATCAACTTATTTGATTTCTCGGTCTTCAATATCGCAATCGCTACGACAGTCATGGGGAAAAGCATCAGTATTGCAACTGCTACGCTTGAGAGCAGGAATGCTCCAGCGGATGTAACAGGTAGGCTAAATAACACTAGTCCTATTAGCCCTGCTATCATTGATATTATAGTAGCGTTAATTGGAACATGTCTTTTCTCGCTCACTGATCCCACGAAATCTGGCATTATCCTATCCATTGCATAAGATAGTAACAATCTACTTCCCACAAATGAGGCTGCGGCTAAATACATCAAAAGCTGTATAATGCTTGCTAACGCGAACAATACGCCTAAAACTACGTTTCCGCTAGATATCCCTTCTATCAGGTCTAGGTATGGAGTGGGAATAGGTAGGCTTCCCTGGACTATACTTAAATACATCATCTTCGTTGTAAATGAATAGCCTAGTTGATAGTACTCTAACGCTAGGGCAGCTGTAAATATAAATCCTGTTATAATTAAGGTTCCCAAGATACTAAATGGCATGCTCCTCTTGGGGTTTCTAACTTCTCCTGCAATGTAGACTGTGTTTATTATGTATGAGAATCCTACAACATATACTGGGTTTAGGGATAAGATGTTGTATAGACTATAATAGGCCGGTACAGAGACGTTTGCTGAAACGACTTGATGATGTAGATCAGAAACATTAGCATACACTAAGGCGAAGTTATTTAATCTTGATATTGCAACTGAGTGAGGTACTACTGCTTCTACTACTATCATCCCAATAGCGGCTATTAGAGCTAGTGGTATTGCGAACCACTGTAAAGCCCTATAGAACTTATTTCCGAAAACAGGTATAAATGACATTATCACTATTTCGACAGCTCCTATAGCCATGATAAGATAAGTGTTAGAGTCTATAGTTGAACCCAATGATATCAATGCATAATTATGGGTATAATAACCTAAAATAGTTAATAAAGGAATTAGACCGAAAGTCTGTAGCGTTATTCCAGTAATACCCATGAACAGCGGTACTGTAGCTAAAAAATATCCTGCGTTACCAACGAAACCTAATGCTGGATGCAAGTTCCTACTGACGTAAACATAATCTGCAGCAACCCTTGGGACTTTAGATCCTATATAAGAGAACGTTAAACCAACGAGTAGGAACCCTATAAATGGCAGTACTAATCCCAATATTGGACTTCCCCCTACTAGAGGTCCTGTGGATGCTACATAGTATGTTGAGAATAGTAGTCCTAACAGCGCTATATTAAACCATAATGCGTCCAAAAGACCAAACTCTCTTACTAGCCCTGAAGATTGCCTTAAGAAGGCTGAACTCCTTTTAGTACCATCTGGCATATACATTAATAAATAAAAAAAATCAGTATATAAACTTTAAAGGAGGGGAAAATTGAAAACTATACAAAATCATATTATAGATTGTTAAGGGTTGTTTGTAAAATTTCCAAAGACCTATCTAGCAGCTTCTCTGGTATTGTTAGAGGTGGCATTAACCTTATTACGTTATCCCACCTACCTGCTTTATATACAAGCAATCCTCTTCTTAAAGATTCTTCAATCACTTTCTTTGTACCTTCACTCCAAGGTGTTTTTCCATTATTGACTAGCTCTATTCCTATCATGAACCCTAGCCCCCTTATATCCCCTACGTGTGGATTTTTCACCCCTGCAGATAACTCTTTCAGTATTTTATCACCGAGCCTCTGAACCCTTGATAATATGTCATACTTCTCTATGAACTCCAAAGATGCTAGTCCCGCAGCTAAACCGAGGGGATTCCCTCTATAAGTTCCCAAGTGAAAGCCTGTAGGCAAATTATCTAGATCTTGCCTAAACGCTACCATAGAAACAGGTATTCCTGAACCTATAGACTTAGAAATGGTAACGATGTCTGGCTTAATACCTTCCCACTGATAAGCCCACATCTTACCAGTCCTTCCCATACCTGTCTGAACTTCGTCTACTATCAATAATACTCCATGCTTATCAGCTATCTCCCTTAATCCCTTTAAGAATCCCCTTGGTGGTACAACGTATCCCCCTTCCCCTTGTATAGGTTCTACCAGTATTCCAGCCACATCGTTGCCTAAATATCCTGGATTAGATAGGGCATAGTCTATTAAGCTTAACACCTCATTTAAACAGTCCTTAAATGGACACCTATATGGGTAGGGATAGGGAAACTTTACAACTCTATTATCGAAGAACTCCTGAAACTCTCTATACCTATTAGCCCCTGTAAACCCTAGAGTTCCAGCGGTGATACCATGGTATGATCCCTCAAATGAAATGATAGTTTTCCTCTTAGTAGCCCACCTGGCTATCTTAACTGCAGCCTCTACTGCGTCTGCACCAGTGGTAGTGAAAAGGAGCTTCGCTCTAAAGTCTAGCGTAGACAATAGTTTTTTGCTGAAGTTAATCCTTGTCTCAGTTGGTACCTCTAACGTATGCCAAACCTTATCTAGCTGTTCCTCCACATATTTCCTGATGTAAGGATTGTTATGGCCTAGATTTAACACTGATATTCCAGTAACCATATCGATGTAAACGTTGCCGTCTACATCAACTACAGTTGAGCCTTGTGCCCTATCTATAGCGATCTTGAAGTATTTAGGGTAATTGAGTGCTGAAGTCTCATACTCTTCCTGGTATTTTAGTATTTGCTGAGATTTAGGTCCAGGAGGTGTGACCTTGATTACAGGTGCATCAAGGATACTTCCATCAAGGTTTTCCATGATTTCTCTTCTACGTTATAGATTTAAAAAATGTATCTGAAATAGGTTTCGGAAAACGTCCAGATTATTTTTAGCCAAATGTAGCAAAAAATTCTAAACAGAAAAGCCCTAATATAATACGATGTTTGGCGTCTCCTTAATAGTCTTCACGATCACCTGCGTGCTAGATCTTTCAACCTCTGGCATACTCATTAATTTCTCCAAATAATTTTCCATGAACTCATCTCTATTCTTAAACCTAGCCAAGACTATGAAGTCTATCTCACCTAGGACAAAATACACTCCCCAGACTCCTGGAAGTTCCGCAATCTTCTTTCCTAATTCAATATGATAATCCTTTCCATATTTAGTCCTTACAAATGTTATAACATTATAGTCAAAGTTTAGCATATCAGGGTTTAATTGTGCGTAATATCCTTTTATAACCCCTAACTTTTCCAGCCTTTTTATCCTATAAGCTAGTGTTGATTTAGGAATCTTAAGTATCTGTCTCAACTCTTCCAGCGAATATTTGGCATTCGTTTGAAGTAATTTCAGGATCTGCAGATCAATTGAATCTAAATTGTCCATCACTTAATTGTACAATATACGAATATATAGGTTTTCTATAGTAATTTGTGCAATACTGCAGAGGATAAAGAGGGGATTAAATAACAATTTCAATATAAATAAAATACATACATCTAGGTCTGTTAGGTTAGGAACTGACCTTCTCCATACCCTGAAGGGCGAGGCTTACCTCAACTTTGCTAGTGAATAAAATGCGTATTTTTATATAAAATTTCGAAACTCGTTGAAAGAAAAAACGCTTATAACGTTAATTTCAAATATTAATATTGTGAGTACTGAGGAGATCTACAACAAACTAAAGAATGATCCAGAGTTCATTTAGAAATTAGCTGACGCACTTGTTGATAAAATCGTTATAAAAAGGCTAGAGGAGTTAGCGAGCGAGTTAGTAAGGCTAAGAGTAGATCAAAACATGTTAAGAGAAGACCTTATGGGGGAGATGGAGAAGCTTAGAGATGGTCAGAATAGGATGAGAGAAGAGATCTCACAACAAATCGGAAAGTTTTGGGAAGAGCAAAAAAGATGAGGGAAGAGTTCGGAAAACAGATTACTAGGCTAGGTGAAGAGCTTGAAAAACTTAGAGAAGACCAGAACAAAATGAGAGAGGACTTTACAAAGGAAATGCAGAAGTTGAGACAAGAAATGAACCAATAATTTAAACAGGTGTCAGCTCTAGTGGAGAACTTAACAACTAGTATAGAAGATTATGCTCAGTCCTATTTGGAATGGCTGATAGAAAAGGAGTTAGGACATTCCGTAAAGTAAGTAGGTTAGAGGTTAAAGGTTTAGTGGAGGTAGATATCTTTGTTGAGTTCGGCAAGTATGTGTTGATAGGCGAGATTAAGAGTAGTGCTAATAGGAATGTGTTCAGCGAATTGATGAAAAAGATTGAAAAGCTTAAAATGGCTAAACCAGAGTTGTTCATGAACAAGAAACTTTTACCAGTAATATTTACCCTCAGCCCCACTTATGACCTTATCCAAATGTGCAAGAAGAGCAAGGTATTCCTCACTAGCGGTAGTAGAAGCTTTACGGAGTCTAAGGACTCATTGTAAAAACTTTTATCCCCATTGAAAATCAGGCTAGCCATTAAGCGAGGGGAAAAAGGTAACATTAACATAGCTCTTTGAAGTCAGGGTATCTCCCCCTACTTACCGCGTTTAATTATTACGCTTTCTATACTATTTTTAGCCAGTAGGAGTAAAAACTAGTGTTACCAACAATACGTGGTGAGTGTTAACCATTTTCCTTCTCAACTGGTATTAGTGTACATAAGTATTTTATCACGCTTATAGTGATATTGAGTGTTTACCATAGTTTCCATTGCCATCTCGTTTACTACACACTCTGCATATCTCTCTAGTTCATGAAGCTCTAAAGGGAAGATATACTCATTATCTCATATGCTATCTTCACTTCCATTTTCTGCAATTTATTAAAACCCTTATAGTTAGTTACCCTTTTCCTTATCTCAACCCCTCCATTACCTACATCTAAGTATAAATTAGGATAGTATATATTTGTTCTTATTAGTGCAATTTTTACACATATCGAAATATTAAACTATAAATCTGCGTTTATATAATATAATGATCTCGGTGGAGGAATTAAAGAAACTCAAATACAGAGGCCATGCATATCAGGTTCTTAAACGAAATGTTGAAAAGTCCCACCCTGATATAGCCTTCAGTGGTCAGATGGAGGATGTTCTTAGCAAGGTAATCAATAGACCAAGGGTGATCATAACAGATACTGAGAGGTTATACCAAGAGGCCTGTGACCTTACAGCGACATGAGGAGTAGGTATACAAGGAGGTAGAGGAAATGGTAAGTAGGTATGGAATGAACTTCTTCTACAAGAGCTTAGAGTTCAGGAAGTTAAGGAATGTAAACACGCTAAAAAGGGCTCTAAAGGATCTCAAGGCTCGGATAACGGGTGTTAGGAGGGTGCAGAGCTTCAGTAGAGCTAAGGTTGAGATGGATGAAGTAAATGATGGCATAACAAAGCTTAACCAGCTATCTAACGGGACTTGGAGCACGCTATGGGACTATGTAAAGAAAAACAGCTTGCCTTATAAAAGGCTTTATGACCTAGGCATAGGTTGTAAACCTCGCACTAGTCTTGTAAAGCCCTGGGGGCACTTTAGGGGAGGGATAAGAAGAGGACTCAATTTTAGGAGGTAGGTGAAAAATGCCCATCCAGCCAGCCTTTAAAACGGATCCTAGAGAGTACTCAGAGGAGGAAAGGGTTAAGATAGCCACAAGGGGATTAAGGGAGGACACACTAAACATAAAGCAATCAATTTACGACCTTAGCAGGGATGACCTAGAAAAGGAAGTGGCGTTAATCTCTAAGAGCTTTGGCATCTACATGGAGTTCCACAGGGATAAGGCTAGGGCTACACAGGTAAAGGATTGGATATATATGATAAGGGTTCCAATACCTGGAGGTGGTCCAATATCACCAGAACAGTGGAGGATAATAGATGATATAGCTAATAGATACACCATCAGCGATGCCTATACTGGTTACCCTACACCTAGCATTAAGATAACCACGAGGCAGGCAATACAGTTCCACCATGTAAAGAAGAAGGACCTGGCAAGTGCTATTAGGGAGATAGCTGAGTCAGGGCTTCTTACCTTAAACGGCTGTGGGGATAACGTTAGAAACACTGTTGGCTGCCCCATTTCAGGATATTATGGGGTATTCAACTCCAACGAAATAGCTAGGAGGGTTTCTGAATACTTTAGGCTACCAACGGAGCTTTATGTCCAGGTCTTCGAGATAGCCCTGACGGAAGATAACCCCATAAGGGACAGGTTTGACTACCCTGAAAACCTATTACCGAGGAAGTTCAAGATAGGAATAGCTGGTGTAATAAGGGGCGAGGATGGTAAATATTATGCTGATGACTGTATAAATGTCAGGACTAACGATATAGGGGTTGTACCTTTAGTTTCAGAAAACGGAGGGGTAGAGAAGTTCCAGATCTACGTTGGAGGTTCCATGGGGGAGAACAATAGTTACCCCACATTCTCAGCTCTGGCATTGCCAATAGGTACTGTAAGTGAGGGTGAGCTAATAAAGACGTTAGATGCCATAGTTAGGATCCAAGCGGAGTGGGGGGATAGGAAGGACAGGCATTGGGCTAGGCTAAAGTACCTCCTGTACTTTCAGGGGATAAAGTGGTTGAGGGAAAAGGTTAGGGAGTATAGCGGTGTAGAATTAGGTCCGGTAAAGCCGGTAAGGCTAGTTAAAGACCTCCACCTGGGGTGGAAGAAGCTGAGGGGTAAGTGGTTCCTAGGAGTATTTGTAGAGAACGGTAGGCTAATAGATGGTAGAAACTGTAGGCTAAAATCGATGATCAGGTTTATTTCAGACAACTTCGATAACGTCAAGTTATTCACTACCGCAAACCAACACATTATTGTAGGAGAGATCGAAGAGGGGCAGAAGGAGGAGATCGAGAAAGTCACAGAGGAGTTCAACTATAGGCTAGAGAGCTACTCATCTCTGAGGCTTCACTCCACAGCTTGTGTCGGCTTTCCCACTTGTAAACTCTCCTTCACTGACTCAGAGAGGTATTTGCCAAAGCTGATTGATGAGCTGGAGAGGAGGGGGTTTGGGAACTCCTCGGTTTCAATAGGTCTCTCAGGTTGTGTGGCCCAGTGCTCTAGACCTGCGCTTCACCCCATTGCTTGGATAGGTAGCGGTTATGGACTATTCATGCTTAAGATTGGGAGAGATGAGAATAGCCCTGGGGAACCCCTAATAGATTACGATGAGGGGCTTATTTACCTCTATCAGGTTCCTGCTAGCAGGGTAGCTGATGTTACTGAGGCTCTTATAGAGCTATATGAGAAGAACAAGGACATCTCTAGTGACCCATCTGAAGTCTTTAGAAGGTTGGGCAATAAGAAGGTAATCGAATGGTTGAGGAATCACGAAAAGACTAAGGACCTCATGAAACCCCAGAGGTTTGACAGGAAGATAGAGGGGTATAAAACCTTTCACGAGCTTCTAGCCAAAAGGCTAGAGGAGGTCAGAGATATCCATGAGTAAGGTTGTAATAGTAGGTGCAGGTCCTGGTGACCCGGAGCTAATAACGCTAAAGGGATTAAAATACATTGAGGCATGTGATGTTATAATATACGATAAGCTCACTGAGAAGTTAATAAGGTACGCTAGGCCAAACTGTATAAAGTACTTTCTGGCCGACTCTGAAGAGGAGGTCACCACAATTAAGAGGTTTATAGATTATGGCTATAGGTTGATAGTGAGGCTCAAGAACGGTGACCCCTACATATTTGGAAGGGGTGCTAAGCTTTGCAAAGAGCTAATGCAGGAGGTGGGTGTGGAGTGTGAAGTGGTACCAGGAGTGTCTGCGGTAAATTCGGTGCCCGCATACGCTGGGATTCCCCTAACATTCCAAGGGATATCAAATATGATAACTATAGTCTCAGCAGTTACTGAAGGAGGTAGGATGTTCGAGTTCGAAAAGGTACCAAGTGAGGGAACCCTAGTGGTCCTAATGGCTGGTAAAAGGTTAAGGGAGGTGAGCAAAGCGTTGATGGCAAAGAGATCCCCTTTGGAGAGCGTAGCTATTATAGAGAGGGGAACTTATGAAGATCAAAAGGTTTACATCACGAGACTAAAAGATTTAGGGGAGTTCAAGCCCAGTTCTCCATCGATGTTAGTGTTAGGAGATGTGGTAAAATTGAGGGAGTTTCTATGGAAGGTTTCTTGATATTGCCCTTTAACATGTGATCTACTAAAAATAGGGCTAAACATTTCCTTTTCGAACTAAATGTAATAAATTACTACTACTGTTATTACTACCTTCTCCCCAGTTACATGCATGTTTAAATTAAACTCTCAGGGCTAAAACTCCCTTCTAAAATTCTCTCATAAACATCATTGACGAGAATGTAGGGATTCTTCCCCTATCCTTTTCTCCATTCTTAACTTCTCGATTTCCTGCTCTAAAATCCTAATCCTCTCCTCCAATTCCTTTACCCTATCATTATATTGAAGTATAGAAACACTATCATGCATCACCCTTGTTACTTGAACCATAGGCTGTTGCAATTCCATAGTCACATCTCCTAGCTCACGTCTCAACTCATTCACGAGCTCAGCCCTCCTTATCTGAAACTCGTTGATGACCTTCAAGAAATTCTTTATATCCTTTTCTATATTTTTATCACCTCCCATTAATAGGATCGCAACTATTATAAGTATCAAAAAGTCTGAAGGTGAAGTTATCAATCTATAAACCCCCTCCTATTTGGCATTTCCTAACTGCTTCTTCAACTCCTCCAATTGCATCTCTAACTCCTTAATCTTCATCTCTAACTCTCGTTCTCTGCTACTCCTAATTATGCTTCCATTAGCGTCTCTAAGTTGTTGTGACAGCTCATTTCTCATCTTAGCCAACTCCATTTCTGCCTCCATTTGTCCCTTTTTAAATTCGCCAGTAGCTCTTCCCAGTGCTCTAAATATCTCTGGCAGTTTGCTCGCGCCGAAAAACAGTATAACTATCACTATTAACACGATTGCGGCATCTGTTAAGCTCTCAATCACACCATATCCCCCCTTAATTTAATTTGGGAAAAGCCGGTTTATTAATTTTTCTTAAATGATCTATATTAATTTCTGTGCAAAATTTGCACTAATTATTATCATATTTAAATTAGAAAGTCATATTTATTATTAGTTGAAAAATGTCACAAACAACACAACAACAACAAGTTGTGGTGGACACACAGTGGGTACTAAGCCACCTTAAAGATCCAAAGGTGAGAGTTGTAGAGGTAGACTACGATCCAAATACTGCCTACAACATATGGCACATAACAGGGGCTGTGCTAATCCGCTGGAGGGAAGACTTAAGGCATCCGGTATTAAGGGATTTCATAGAGCCTCCACAATTCGAGAAGTTGATGGAGTCTAAGGGGATAAGTAACGATACTACAGTAGTACTTTACGGCGATTACAACAACTGGTTTGCTGTATATGCCTTTTGGCTCTTCAAGGCATATGGCCACGAAGATGTAAGGGTTCTGAACGGAGGTAGGACGAAGTGGGCTAAGGAGGGTTTACCAACAGAACAGGGACCGAAGGAGCCCTCATATCCTAAGGGAAGTTATAAGGTTAAGAAAATAGATTGGGGAACCCATAGGGCTTTCTTCTGGGAGATATTACAGAGGGTTAATAAGGGGGAAGTGGGGAAGTCTCTAGTGTTAGTTGACGTTAGGTCTCCTAAGGAGTACACTGGTGAAATAAGGGCTCCACCAGAATATGCTGATGAACAGACACAGGTCGGAGGTCACATACCTGGAGCTGTAAACATACCGTGGTCTCAGGCTGTCAATCCTGAAACAGGGGAGTTCAAACCTGTAGAGGAGTTGAGGAGGCTATATGAGAGTGCAGGAGTAACCCCTGACAAAGAAGTAATAACTTATTGCAGGATAGGTGAGAGGGCTTCACATACGTGGTTTGTCCTAAAGTACTTATTGGGCTATCCAGCAGTCAGGGTATATGACGGTTCGTGGGCGGAATGGGGCAACGTCGTTAGTGCACCTCTAAAGAAGGGTCAAGAACCATGAGGGTCATAGATTCCATTAAAGTGGATAGAACTGACAGCTGTGGTGAGAGGAGTCCCCTGTTCATAATAATTAAGGCTATTGAAAAGATCAAGGAATGTGGTGAGGCTGTAGAGATCCTGATGAACGACTATGATTGGTACGTAAGCCTGAAGTATATACTTCAAATAAGGGGTTTGGACTACAAGGTGGAGGATAAGGGAAAGCAGGATAATTTCATGAAGGTCCAAGTAATTAAGGATTGCTGAGCTGTATAAGGTAAAAACTTTTTTATCTCATATACGATTTAGTTTAAATTTTTTAAACATAAGATCGCTAATAAGCCGCATATCCTTGTTTATCTGACTTCTCCCCTAAAGGACTAGAAAGTTACCCCTCCCCCCATAGCTTCGGGACTACATCTCTCATCTGAGGAGCAGTTAAGAGAGTTAGAGACCCTCTCCCATTGAGGTTCACGAAAGCTATAGCATCCCTATCGTTTTCATAACTGCGACTTGTGCAATGAAAGTACCTATAGCAAACTTCCTTCATTTCTCTCCCACATCGTTAAAGACTAATGGTAATAATAAGATATAATTTAAAGTAGCGAAGAGTTTAACATAACAGGTTATTGAAGGATTTGCAATAATTCTCCTTCCAAAAGTCAAGACGAAATGACACAGTATGGCTACGCGATGCTCTTCATGTGCTGATTTCCTCCCTTTTGTGATGTACCTCACTCTTTTTTAGACTTCACTTTAGAGAATGTAACAGGTATAAAAGCTTTAAATTTGGCCAAAACAATACAGGTGGAGAGATGAATAAAAATTGTAGATAGTACCTCTAACAAACCGAGGTTTGACGAACAGAAGAGGAAGCTACAGGTGCTAAGTAGGGTAAGGGGTTATTGCCCCGTGTGTCAAAAGGAGACTGACTTAGATATAGTCTACGTATATGAGAAGAGAAAGATACGATACGTAATCCCACTGGTAGTGGTCAACATCTATCGGACCAGGCGTTGGCCAGATTTTTACGGCGTTGTCTGTGAGGAGTGTAGAACCGTCATAAAAGTAATGCGCAATAAGAATGAACTCAGGAATAAATATGGATGGAGCTCCATAAGACGCCGCCATAAACTAGCTTTGAAGAAACCTGAGGTAATGACAATAAGGTTTTTATTATAACGGTTCTCTGAACGGTAGTGCTAATATCTAACAACAATGGTGTCTCAACCTATTTAACCCTTGAATCCCTCCTTTTCCTATTAAATCGAAAGATTTTTTCTTATTCATTAGTCCCCTAATTCCCCTCTTCCTTGAAGGGCGAGACTTGCCTTTGTGAGCTTCTTTAAACTTGGTCTTTCCGCGATCTCATACCACACCAATGTTAATCACTTAGAGAATTCATATTAACTCTCTTTCAAGTAGCTAGATAAAAAATTTTAACAAAATGTTAAGACCTCTTCTATGAGGATGCAATTAATTCATCATAATACTTATAACAATAAAAATCACAACAATTAACGGTTCCGAAAATGAGTTTTTTACCTCCGTGTTCTGCAAACTGGTCTCGTCTCTTATCTCTACTCATTTTGATAAAAAGATGTTCCATAGGTATAATCACTCCATTAGGCGTTTCTCGACCCTAACTTATGTGAGAGATACTCAATTAAAGCTCAGTCTAAATTGATTGGATAAACTCTTAGGGAAAGGCAGATGATAGTTAAATGCAATGAAGTATATAGAGTCTACACTGTTTCAAAGTTTATCTTATAATGACAACATTATCCTTCATTCATTACCCATAAGTTGAAAATATAAAATTAGAGAAGTAATGTTTTTCGCTTATCTCTTTAACTACTATCCTAAAGTTCTTCTCACTTTTGATAGTTTGGTGCTAGGGAATCTTAGGATCTCTTTTCTTAAACCACTTTATTTCATTCATGTTAAATGCTTACTAACATACCCTCTAGCTCTAACGAAATTGACGCCTCATCCTTTTAGCGCATTAAACCAGAAATGCGTTAAGAAGTGAACTCTAAAGGAAACAGGAAGATAGACCCTTCTTTCTAGAATTCTCATAACCCTAGATGATATAATTTATTACAGAGTTGAGGAAAGTTTCACTGGCGGGAAATAAGTCAGAAAAACTATCCTGTATCTTAACGGTGAGAAGTTAAAGATTCCTTTGTAAATAATGCAATTTCAACCTCTTTCCCTCACTAATAACATCACTAACCCTGCAAGGAATGCGAACAATGCCATAGCATAAATCTCTGGCAGAAATGAGCCAGTAAACGTCTTCAGAAACCCTACTATTATCGGTCCCGCTATTCCGCCTAAATTTCCTACAGCGTTTATTAAGCCAATAGCTGCAGCCGCACCTTCGCTTTCTAATGCCTTCTGAGGTACAGCCCAGAACGGTGAAAGGAAGCTGAAGATGCCAATAGCAGAGATCGCAAATAATATGAAAGATAATACCACTATGCTTGCACTAACCGCGCTTAACGCTAATCCTAGCCCAGCTATCAAAAACACTATGAAGGTTATGAATTTGTGATTTTGATGTCTATCCGAATATCTCGCAATGAATACTAGGGCAATGGATGCAAGTACATATGGTATTATCGATAAGAAGCTAGCAATACTAGCGTTAACTTTTGCTAAATTACTTATTATTGTTGGAAGCCATATGGAGTAACCGTAAAGGCTGGTAACGCCTAAAAAGTAAACTATTGCAAGTAGTATTACATCTCTAGACGCTAAGGCTTGAGTCCACTTAACTTTCATCTTACTTACCGATTCCTCCTTCATAGCTTGGTCTAAGGCTTCCTTCTCCTCTTTGGTCAACCATTTAGCATCTTTTGGAAAGTCCGTTAACAAGAGGTAGGCTATTAGTGCACCTACGAGTGCTAAAACTCCCTCATACCAGAACAGGTACCTCCACCCTGGGTAATCTCCGTAAACAGCAAATATTGAGTTAGCTATCAGACCACCAATTATTCCAGAGATGGGGATGGCTGCGTTAAATAGGCTATTAGCAAAAGCCCTTTCAGATTTTAAAAACCATAAGCTCAAATAGAACATGACACCTGCATAAAATGGACCTTCAGCGATACCTAGTAAGAACCTCAGCACTTCGACTTGTGGGACACTAGTTACGAAACCAGTTAAGATAGTTATTATCCCCCAGGCAGTGAAGGCTACTGCAAAGATCTTCCTTATACCATACTTGTTTATTTATACCTAAATTTGAGAATATTTGCGGTATGAAGTATCCTACGAAGAACAGTGATGATGCTATTGATGCTATTACTCCCACTTGTTTTGCTGGAACTCCTAAATACTGGAACATCCCCGCATCTATGGCATATGAAATGTTTACCCTATCTAGGAAGTTTATGAGGTATAAAAAGAAGAGTACTGGAATTATCCTAACTAGTCTTTTAGGTCTCGACATCTCTACTAAGGATTTAATATTTTTCAAATATACAATTGGGCTTAATAAATTATTACGAATAGTAAATTATGGAACATACATAAGAATTCATATTTTATTCTGAAAACAAACCAAACTTATTATTCAGTTTTTATGAGCTTGTATTACTTCATATCGTGATTAAAAGTAAAGTTTGTTATAGCTGGCATGAATGAAATGAATCACTTTCTAACTAACTAAAAATGAACTCTACTGCAAAAGATTAACTAAAACCACAGAAATCCGTCAATGTAGCCTTTTTTGATGTCGGGAACATTGTAATTACCTTCTTAAAGTTTCCGTCTAACTTAAAGATTATAACCATATATAACTCATCAGTAATTTTTTCACAATAAGGATACTGTACCTCATCGTTTTTTACACTTAGTTTCTTTGCATTTATTAGTTGTGATGAGCTGCAGAAATCGTCTAATATCCTCCTTATAAGAGATATGATTTCTATACCAAATTTTTTCGATAATACTTCTTCCCTTTCCTTAAGTCTCTCATTAGCGTGACGTGTGAAAATACAGTAGTTAATAGAGAGTCACCGTACTTACACTTACGCATGGAGCGCCAAAAACATCTCTATAGGTCGGATATATGGCTATATTAGTTACAACGATGCTCACCTCTCTCCTCTTTCCTTCCACTTCAACAGTTAAACTTGGCTGAGAGATTATTTGCATTTTTTGAATTTGTGCAGAAGGTGACGATAACATCGAGGGAGAGCATAATGGACCGTTTGAAGGCTTATTCGTAGATACTGAAATAACGTTGTTTATTACTAACGCTAATTTTTCATCATCCTTATATACTTTCAATAGGACTGGAATTACTTTTAGTAATATTTCCTCATCTCTTATGACAATTTTATAAACTCCGACCTTAGTCTCAACAATGTTATAGTCTAGTACTTCGATAATTGCTTAACACCTCTAATAAACTCCTTTAACTCTTCATCAAGAGCTGACTTCCTTCCCGCCATAAATGGCGAGGCTTTCCTCACTTAGTAAGCTCAGGGAGTTAAACATCCGAAATCTTCTTATATCTGTTTAAACATAAGTTTAAACATGGCTAAGACGATAACAATATCAGATAAGGCATATGAGAGCCTATTGAGAGAGAAAAGGGAAGGAGAGAGCTTCTCTGACGTGATATTGAGATTGATAAATGAGCGTAAGAGTAAGAGCCCCATTAATTATGCTGGGATATGGGGAGATCTAAGCGATAAACAGGTACAGGCTTTGTTTGAAGAACTCAGGGAAAAGTGGTCTAAGTGGGCTGTAAATGCCTAGACAGTGACATTATAATAGACTTTTTGAGGGGCAAAGTTGAAGCTGTGAGGTATATGGAGAGGGCTGTAGAGGAGGGAGAGCTCTGCACAACTGTCTTAAATGTGTTTGAGGTAGTTTATGGGGCTTACAAGTACGGGAAGAACGTAGATAGGACAGTTGAGTTCTTTAAGACATTGAAGGTTTTGGGACTTGATCTTGACTCAGCTATACTCGCAGGGAAGTTGCTATCTGAGTTGGAGAGCAAGGGAAAACCGATTGAAATGAGGGACTTAATAATAGGTAGCATAGCTCTATCTAACGGATGTGAGGTCGTGACAGGCAACGTTAGACACTTCTCCAAGATAAGTGGGTTGAAGGTCTGTAACTGGAAGGGTTAGTGTATCCCCATAGTGTTTTCACACTATTGCTTCTGACTTCCTCCCCTTAGGGGTTACCCCATCAGTTCGGGACTAATAAACTCTACGCAAAAGAATAAATAAAACTACAGTATGTTGCTTTTATGTACTTTTTAATCAGAAAGAATTTACCTACTTTTCTCCTTCCGTATATCAATCATGAGTTCATATTTTTAATAGTTTCCTGTATTCTCAATATTTCTATGATAATATTTTCGCGAAAATATTTCCAGAAAAATATTATATTATATTTAAGCCTTTCTATTCAGATAGACAATGAACCAAGCACTAGATCTCTAAGCAATGAATCCTCCTCAACTTAACAGCAGTAAGATCCGTGATTTAGGAGACTATAATTGAACAGCTATGTATATGCAGTTAACAACAACTTTTTAATTATCCTTATTACTATACTAGAGCTTATGACCAGAAAGATTCTGATGCATGTGGGTCCTGAGACTTTGGATTACGATGTCCTATTGGCAGGAGTTAAGGGAGATGTGGGCTTTACTTCAAAGGAGTTCGTTGATGCCATGTCTTATTCACTGAAGTTTTTAAGGAAGCTCATGGGAGCTGATGAGAGCTATCAACCTTTTATCATTCCTGGAGGAGGAACCTCTGCCATGGAAAGCGTGACCTCCCTCTTGAAGAGAGGTGATAAGGTGCTTGTGGTGACAAATGGGGTATTCGGTAACCGTTGGTTAGACATCTTTTCTAGATACCCCCTAGAGGTCAAAGCGATAAGGGCAAAGGCTGGCTATTATGTAAAGCCTGAGGAGGTTGAAGAAGAGGTAAAGAAGGGTATTTACACTATGCTTACCTTAACCCACGTGGAGACAAGCACAGGGGTTAGGGAACCGGTGAAGGAGGTTATCGATAGGGTAAGGGATTACGTAGACTTAATAGTGGTTGACGGAGTTTCTAGCGTAGGTGCGGAAGAAGTGAAGGCTAAGGATTGGAAGGTTGACGTTTACCTCACTGCGAGTCAAAAGGCAATAGGAGCTCCACCTGGTGCAGGTTTGCTAGTCCTCTCCCAAAAAGCCTTGAAAATGCTATCAGATGATAGCGTTGCAGGATACTATCTCAATTTGAAGAATTGGATAGGGGTGATGCAGGCTATGGAAAGCGGTAAAGCATCTTACTTTTCCACCCCTCCTGTACACCTTATATTCATGATAAAGAGGGCTTTCGAGATGATAGAAGCTGAGGGATTAGAAAACAGGATCAAGAGACATGAGTTAGTAGCCTCTGCTATAAGAAGGGGGATAGAGGCTATGGGACTAGAAATAGTGGCAAAGACCCCAGAGGCTTACAGTAATACAGTAACTGGTGTAATGTTAAAGAGGGCTAACCCAGCTGAAGTGTTATCCCTCTCCATATCCGAGGGCATAGAGTTCGCCCCTGGAGTACACCCTGACCTAGCTGGTAAGTACTTCAGGATAGGGCACATGGGTTGGGTTAATATGAATGATGTTATCTCAGCTATAGCCGTCCTCGAAAGAGTGCTGAAGAGGTTAGGTGAGCCAATAAAGCTCGGTGAGGGAGTCAGGGCTGTTCAGGAGCTTTTAGCGAGCTGATTGAAAAAACGTATCTAGAGCCAGATTTTTTACGTTTAGTAATATGGGCAACAAAAGAGTAACCCTAAAGCTAACGCTATGGTAAACTAAAAAGGCTGTGTGAAGAGTATACTATTATTACAAGCTAAGAGCCCTAGCAATAGTTTTTACCGATAGGCTAGTTATTCTTTTCTTATGAGGACAGCGACAATAGCTATTATTCCTTAGATCCTCATTGTTGTGCTCTTAGCCCCATTAGCATTAAACGTTCAACACCTCTTTGTCTACAGCGATTCACCCTTCCTTACTAGCCAGTATCAGAGCGTGGTTGTCGATAACGTAGTCACTAAATATTTCAACGTGAGTACTAACTCCACAATTTATGCAATACTCAACGGGAGCCTCAACGAAACCTATAATGAAGTTAGGACAATAGCTTCGAAGTATCTAAAAGACTACTTCATAATAACCCCTTTCGAATACTTAAAAGAGGTAAACTCAACTTACCTAAAGCAGGTCTCCCCTGAACTGGAAAACTTGACCTCCATTCTAGAGCCTTTACATGGATTGTACATTAATTTAACCAAGGTAAGGGAGGTGATCTTGAACAACTTCACCGAGTTCCAGTTCCAGCTAAACGTTACTTATGGCTTACCAACGCATAAGTTCTTCTCCACTTCACCTAAGGCGATAGAGTTTATGTTGGTCTACGAGAAGCTATCTAACGATTCTCCTCTAAACGCTAGCAGGGAGGCTAGCCTTTACGTCTTTAAGGACCCATTCGTCCTCCTCTTCTCCTTCAATAACTACAGCAATGCTAGTTTAGTCTATAACACTATCCTACACTTCGACAACTACTCTTATCTAGTGTACTTACTCACTGGCAAAGAAGTACCAAATGAGGCACTTATCTCTCCTAAAGCTTATGCCCTAAAGGTGATAGAGAGTAAGTTCCCACCACCTCCAATATCTTTATCAAACTTCCACAGGGGAAATGAATGGCTATTCTTAATAGAGGTTCCAAAGAACGAGAGCTTAACCAGTGTGGAGCAGTTCATTCAGGAGATTAATGGTACGGTAACTGGTCACTTGCCAGTTTACGCACAGTCAGCATATTATACCAAGAGAGACCTAGAGATAATAGATATCGTTACTGTGCTCTTGGTCACTCTCCTTTTAATACTTCTCTTGCGTTCTCTTGTACCCATCTTGCTTTTTCTGACTTCCTCCCCGCCATTAATGGCGAGGGTTCCCCCCATCGATTCGGGTTTACATCTCTCATTTGAGGGGCAGTCGAGAGGGTCAGAGACCCCCTCCCATACAAGTTCATAACCGCAATAACGTCACGATCATTCTCATAACCGCAAGAAGGGCAACGATAGTACCTATGGGCGACCTCCTCCATCTCTTTCCCACACTTTGGGCAATGAGTTGATGAATAGTGAGGGTTAACATAAACAACTTTTAGTCCGTGCTTCTTTGCCTGCCACTCAATCCAGTACTGAACCCTACGGTACTGCATAAGATAAAGCCTATCCCTAAACTCGTTTGGCAACTTCTTAACGCTCTTAATCATGTTGTTTAAGTCCTCTAAGAAGATGGCAGAGACGTTCAATAAGTTAGCAACCTCAACTACCCACTTACCTGCCTTTCTTGCGAAGTCCTCTAAGATGTTCCTAGCCTTCCTGTGGAATGACCTAATCCTGTTTAGGATCTTCTTGTTCTCCTTCCACCTCTTCTCATACTTCTTCTGTAATGACTCAGCTAGTGACTTATAATGATGAGCATCATCTAAACGGGTAGGGATCCTAACGTATTGTTTGTCGTCTTTGCCAACAACTACATCAGCCATGTTAATATCTACAGCTATACCATCTTTGGCATCTACTTCTTTCCATTCCTTCTTCAGAAGAGAGACCTTTAGGTACGCTTTTCCGTCCTTTAACACTAACCTAGCCTCTCTCATTTCCCAGTCCTTGTATTCTAACAAGTTCCTTGGATAGCCCTCTATTTTTAATTCGCCAACTCCCGCTATTCTCACTACCATCTTGTTAAAGTCAATAGAATACGATAATCCTGGCGTTAGCCAGTGACATTGTGTACTGTTGTGTATCTACCGCGTTTAGGGTTGTTTAACCAAGACTTAGCTATGGCGTCCCTATAGCAGTCTATAGCAACTTTTGAAGGTAGGTTTAACTTCTGCCTCAAAGTCTCATAAGTACCCTTATGCGTCTCCGTTAACAGCTTTTTTGGCTTGTTTTCTCTTAACCATTCTAAAACGAAACGTAGACCTCTCTCATAGTTTGAGACAAGGCTGAGTATGGGAAAATAGGGGAAATCTTCAAACTGTGGCTCTGATTTCTTCCCTACTCTTTTTAACCCCTCTGCTCACAATTATGAAAAAAGGGGTTTAAATACCTTCATCCCTGCCCTGCGAGGCTTTCCTCACTTTGTAAAGGCTGACTACGACAAGGATCTTAGTAAGATAATAGACAAGTTCGTAGGTCCATTAGGAGGTGAGGAAAGACTAATGAAGATGATGGTGCTAGGGGAGAAGAAATAAAGAGACTCATTGTATAAAACAGGAAGAGGATACTGTACTCGCCTGCGATAATCGATAGCTATGATGTCGATAGGGTATGTCTTAAAGACCAATGCGTGAAAGTTAAAAACCTAAATGAGGAAAAGCTTAAGCTCACCTTTTAGGCTATTATCGACTGGATTTAGCGTTAACAAAAGGGAACCTATGTACTTAGCACTAATGCCCCCAGCCGAGATTGAGGATAAAGTAAGCAGTATAGGAATGTTTACGGAAAAGGGATTTGGGTCTATTTCATAAGAATCTTTACCGTACGATAAAAGGTAAACGAACCAGTGCTATTTTTAGTATAACATGGTTAATCTCCCTTTTTTGTTTGAGAGATGATAAATACTTATTGACAGCCAACAGCTATAGGACAGAAGATCTTCATCTTCGATCCTATTAGACTTTTTAGGAACTTAAATTTTCACAATAACCAAGCTCAAATGTGCATATGAAGTTTCTTAAATTCTATAAGCTAGTTCAATTTTAAGCCGTTTTATCGTCATTATCCTAGTCTATACCTTTCATGTATGAGCTCATATCAACGAGATTGACAAGAAGCAGAGTTGTGATGAAGGACGACTAATTGTAGGTTTGAAATCTAAGGGACAATTAAATTAGCCCTAGGGCTAATCTCCTTAAGGATGAGGCTTGTTGTTCCTTTGTGAAATGTTGTTAAAGATAATAGAGGACGAGGTTAAGTACACAAGGCAGTGAAAAAGTAAACATTTAACAAGTCTGCAGGCTTTCCATCTTTTGTATAAAATCTTCTAGGGGCAGTAACGACACCTTACTGCCATAACCCATTACGGGTAAGAGTACTTTTAGCTTACTATTATACCCTTTATAACGCCCTATAATGTCCACAAGGTCTAGCAGAGCTGGTAAAGGTCTCAGCACTACCCAAACCTCGTCTGAACACCCTTGGTACTTATTATAAGCCTCGTCTACCTCACTGCTGGGGATTTTACCAATGCTCGTCTTAACGTCCACTGCAATCAGCTTACCTTGGTAGGAAAAGTGAATATCTGGTATTCCACAGGGAGGTAGCACCTCTTCTACTTTTATGGACTTGGGCTCCACCTTTAGGTTCTCTATTAAATGCTTTATAACCACTGCCTTCATCTTTAGGTGGTACTCAGTCTCTTCTCCCGTTGAAGGCTTATTCAAATCAGGGTAACGCAACCTGAGCCATTTAAACGAATCGTCTAATATCTTCATAAATTGCAGGTTATGATGGGCTAGGGCATCGTATGACGAAACATCCACCTGGAGCCCTGAAGCGCCAAAGGCTAACCTCTGTATCGCTTCTTTATTAGCCTTATAAGTATGGAGTATTTTTGGATTGATAGTGCTTGAAAACCTCTTTAATACATCCTCATCGGCAAATATCCTATGCGGTTTCCCACCTATGTTTAGCATGTATTTAGTGTAAAAGCATGAAGGGACTATTAATATAGAGAATTGGTATCCCATGATCTTGGTCAGTAAGCTCTCCACTTGATCGTACAAAGTGGGTTCCTTCTCCTCACATAGCGATTTGTCCACCTTGAATACTCCTGCACTCCCTATTAGCTGTATGCTGTTCAGGTTTTTCGTAGATATCTCCTGCGGTGTTACCTCATAGCCGTTGATGAGGGCAAACTCTACACCAATTTTTACTAGCGAGTCCTCTATCCCTGGCTTCATTTCGTCATATACTACAATGTTTACCCCAGAGGCTTTTAACAGACTGGAAAACGGGTTAAGAAAGTCTTCATAAGTGGTGCTCTTGATAGAAATGCTCTTCTCAGGCTGAGGAGTAGAGGTATAACTAATTGTTTGAGCTGCTGATGTTTCGCTTACACCAGTTTTAGTGTCCATCGTTGTCTCCTTTATGTTAGGAGGCGTTAACTTCAAAGCGAATTCTTCCCTAACCGTAACGTCTAGGGAGTTGACTATAACATTAGGTGGGGTCTTAAACTGTAGAGGCTTTATCACCAATGCTTTCCTACTAACGCTAGTAGTTAAGTAGTCTTCTAAGTCGATCTGTGAGACTATTACATTGAGCGGAATCGGGAAGATAAGGGGTGTTATAGCAATGTTACGCCTCTGCGAAGTAACTGTGGTTATCAAGTAGTTATTGGTGTCTAAGTCTAGGACGTTAACTGTAGGTAAAGCAGGGAATAGGAGGGTTTGAACTACAGCTCTGCTCAACTGGTCCTTAATGTTAACTGGGGCTTCAACATTTATAGACGGTGTAGGAGGGGAAATGGCGCTTTTGTTTTCAACCCCCGTTTGAGGGGAAATCCTTACACTACTTTTGACGTCCCCTTTAGCTTTAGTGTAATAATCGCTTTTACTTTCCTCAGCGGTTACGTTTTTGTTCTTCTCCTCCCCTTTACTTTCCACTATATCACACCTCGTGTTTTGGATCTAATTGCAATACTAAAGTATTGTAACTATATTCCATTTTTAGATCATAATAGAGTAAGAGGGGGATTGAAAACTCCTCAAGCATTTCCATAAGGGTGTATTTTCTAGATCTATATTTATAGTAATAAGGATCATAGGTGTTATGACACGATACCATTGACAGTGGATCTGATGTTGGTATCTCGCATTTAATCGAACCCCACCAACTGAAATCTAATACTTCAGCCAGATTTGAGGACGTAAGGTAAATACTAAGTAAAGACTTGAAATCGTCCACTATATATTTATCTAGGCTTATATATTCTGAATAAAATTTGCGTAAAAAAACATAAACCATTTTATCGAGCTCAGTAATGTGGCGACCTAAAGAGTTGACAGTGTACCCGTAAATTGCATATTTTTCATCTCTCAAAAAGTCCGCTAAACGAATTACTCCAAACCTTTTGAATACGCTATTTCTGACGTTCTCGTCGTTAAGCTTATCGTAAGCCTCTAGAAACGCTTTCAGGATGTTGCCTGTTAGAGAAGTTATAAAGAATGTCCTTGGGTTATAGACCGACGAAAAGTTAATCAATGACTCAACTAGCTCTTTAAATGTATTTAAAACTCCATTTAAATCACTGAGGGAAACGTTTTCTAATTCCATAGCTGGAGTAAAGTTACTAGAGATTACGATTCTCCTGGCTAAATCATTCATAGCTTGAATGTAATCTCTTACCGTACGTAAGCCAACCTCAACTGGTTCAGTTCTTATTAGCTTAATAGGAATTGGGGTATTTAGCTGAAGTGATTGTAGATACGCGGCATAGTCCATACTTAAGCCGAAAAGCTCCTTATAAAACCTTGCACTACTGTTTCTTGTGTAGTCAAAGGATCCATCTTTTTTTCTTATAACTCCACCTAAAAGTATCCTTTTCAAGTTATCGTCTAGCTTGTCATAAGTTAAGTTGGCATACTTCTCAACCTGCTGATACAAGTTGAGGGCCTTTGACGTTGCTTTATATACCCTCATTACGTCCTCTCTTATGTATTGATCCCAAGTTGTGGAGGAGGAATAATCAATGTCAACTAAGTCAGCGCACATAACTATAGCTTCAAACTTTAAAATATAAACTTTTTTCAAGAGGTCCGCTAAAGATTTCTAAGTCCCCTGATGTAAATTCCTCTTCCACCCCTATGCGAGGAAAGCCATACTGGCAGGACAGGAGAACGTCAGTACAAAGATGAACGGCATATACAGAACTAATTGAACGATGTCGTTTTAATTCCTTGTCGTTTACAAATTGGGGAAAGCCTCTCTGGCGGAGATGAAGGTATATAAACTCCTTTCCTCTACTCATAAATAGGAGTAGAGGGGTCTCAAAGAGTGAGATCGTAATCAGAGCCACAGTTTGAAGGTTTCCCCTACCGCCACTCTGCTCAGCTTAGTTGAAAGGTACGAAAAAGGTCTACGTTTCGTTTCAGAATGGTTAAGAGAAAACAGACCGAAAAAGTTGTTAAAAGACACTCATAAGGGGACTTATGAGGTCCTAAGAGAGCTTAATCTACCGTCAAAAGTCGCTCAGGACTGTTATAGGGACGCTATAGCAAAGTATAAGTCGTGGTTAAACAACCCTAAACGCAGTAGGTACCCTACTGTACGCAACGTGTCCGTATGGTTGACCCCAACCCTATCGTTTTCAATAGATTTCAACAAGATGGTAGTGAGAATAGCGGGAGTTGGCGAATTAAAAATAGAGGGCTATCCAAGGAATTTATCAGAATACAAGGACTGGGAAATGAGAGAGGCTAGGTTAGTATTGAGAGATGCAAAGGCATACTTAAAGGTCTCTCTTCTTAAGGACTGGAAAGAGCCAGAAGTTAATGACAGTGTCGCAGTAGACATAAACATGGCTGATGTAGTCGTTGGTGAGGACGATGAAAAGTACGTTAGGATACCTACTTGATGATGCTCATCATTACAAATCATTAGCTTAGTCATTACAGAAAAAGTGCGAGAAGAGGTGGAGGGAGAACAAGATTAGGTCATTCCACAAAAAGGCTAAGAACATCTTGGAGGACTCTGTTAGGTAAGTGGGTAGTAGAAGTAGCTAACTCACTAAACGTCTCTGTCATCTTCTTAGATTACTTAAATAATATGATCAAAAGTGTGAAGAGACTACCAAGTGATTTTGGGATAGACTGTACTTGATGCATTACCGTAGGGTACAATACTGAATTGAGTGGCAGGCTAAAAAATACAGTCCAAAAGTTGTCTATGTAGATCCACATTTCTCTTCGACTAAATGTCCTAAGTGTGGTAAAGAAATGAAAGAAGTAGGACATAGGTGCTATCATTGTCCTTGCGGTTATGAGAACGATCGTGACGTTATTGCAGTTATGAACCTTTATGGTTCTCTGACCCTCTCGATATATGAGAGATGTAATCTTGAATCGATGAGGGGAACCTCTCTAAGGGGAGGAAGTCAGGCACTAAAGGTCGCTTTCAATAATATCTAGAGACGCTGAGGAAAAATTTTCTTAAATCCTCCTAACGTACACTAGGGGAAATATGGATACGAGTTGTAAGAGAACTACTAGAATTACAGCTGTTAATAAGTCTTTATATATTAATAAGAAAATTAGCCCAGCAAATCCATAACCTGAATCCCTCAACAACCTATAAATACCTAACGACTTCCCTCTATTCATATCGCTACAATAATCATTTACATAGGCTATGAGATTAGGATATACCATTGCCATTCCCAATCCAGCTATAAGGGCAGAAATAACGTAATACTGAATCGTGAAGATAGAAACTCCAATTCCCATAAAAATAAATCCTAACACTAATAACAAGAGTCTGCCTTTCACATCACTCATATACCCAAAAGGGATCTGTAATAATGCCCAGGTTAGTGTATATATTGTCACTATGGTGGAAATCTCAAATGGACCTTTAGTAGATAGGTATAGTGGTAGAAGAACCCAGAAGAAGGCATCAACAAACTTCTCCAATAGTCCAGCAATACCTATAAGTAGAGAGGACATCAATCCTCCCTTACCTAAACTTGTGTTAGGTTTAGTCTCTGATGCTTTATTCGAGAATACCAAAGCTAATAACCCTATTAATAACATCAAGTAATATGGTGAGAAGAAAGAGGAAATTATTAAACCAGAGAGAAAACTCCCCATCGAGACACCTAAGTACCCAAAAGTTTCATTTATCCCAGCTGCTAAACCTGCCCTCCTTTTGCCAGATATGTCTATCTGAGAAGTCACTGTAGTAGTCCAGGTTAAGGCTTGATTTACTCCTAGAAACACTGTAAATAATGTAACTAATATAGGAGATTTGACTATAATTGCTATTAATGGTAAAGGAATTGAGACTAACCAACCTAATATTAACACCTTTTCTCCTACCTATTATATCTGACAAATGTCCAGAGATGTAATTCATTAAAGCTTTAGTGAAACCAAAAATAATAATCGAGTATAGAACGAAATAATATTCATTCAATTCAAGGACTGGGAATGCTACCCTGAATACTCCTAAGTAAATTCCCGTGAAGAAGACTAATACGGTGAAGAGTTGAAAGTTCTTCTTCTTACTCATTACTATAAAGTCTTATTAGCAATAAATTAGTATTATTCACTATGAGTGGTGAATTGGAAGAGAAATTAATTAAGATAGGTTTTTCAAGATATGAGAGCAAAGTTTATTCTTCATTAACTAAACTCTGCAACGCCAAAATGAGGGAATTGGCAGAACTGTCTGGCGTTCCATACCAAAAGGTGTATGACGTAGTTTCAAGGCTTGAGAAGAAAGGTTTTGTTAAAGTGATAAATGGAAAACCGAAGAGGGTTAAACTCATAGATCCTAACATAAGCTTTGAAAATTACAAGCAAACTATCATAGAGCAGATAGACAAAATAGTTGCTGAAATAAACACCATTACCAAGGATAAGAGCAAAGAAAGGTCTACCGTAATTGAAGGGAGAAGACAAGTAATGAGCTTCGTGAGAAACATGATCAGTGAGGCCAAAATCCTTAAGGTGGTATATCCGAAAATACCAGGCTGGTTGATAAAGCTACTGAGAAACTTTAACGGCGAACTATACTTAGTAGTAAAAAGCGAAGATATGAAGAAAGTTAAGGGCTTGAGAGGAAAGATTAAATACAATGATGAAGTCAATGCAAAGTTCATGATTTTTAATGATGAAATAACTGTTGTTTTTACCGATGAATCTTACGCCACTGTAGAGTCGTGCTTAGGTTGTATAATCCATTCAATGGAACACTTTAAGTTAATATTTAACAGTGATAAATGATACAAAGGAAGAGCAAACCTCGTCCTTTAGTGCAGAATTCAGTATTATTTCAGACAATAAGCCATTTAAAGGGTTTATATCTAGAAAAATTTTGAGGCTAGTTAGGTTACGATAGCAAAAGCTAAGGAGCTGATTTCCTCTCGACTTAAAGAAAAGCTTTCATCATGTTGTAAGCATTTAACTGAGAATAGTGAATAACCCTTTTTAATTATGTTGATTATATTAACATATGTTATTTAGACAGTTCATCTCAAAAAGTGGAGGGTGCTTAACTTACGTCATTGGATGTACTCAAGCAGGTGAATTAATAATCGTTGACCCTAGGCTAGACTTAGTTGATGATTTGATGAACTTTTCTGAATTGTACGACATGAGGATATCTTACATTATAGATACTCACACTCACGCTGACCACTTATCTGGGGCAAAAAGGTTAGCTGACATAACTAGGGCTAATGTTTATATGCATGAGAATACGAAGGTTAAGTTTGCACAAAAGGTTAGAGATAACGAGGAAATAAAAGCTGGTAACGTCAAAATAAAGTTCCTTTATACTCCCGGGCATACTCCAGACAGTGTTTCTGTACTTATAACCGACTTAAGAAGAGGAGATGAGCCTTGGGCAGTACTAACTGGTGACACGCTATTCGTGGGTGGAATTGGTAGGATAGATATAGGAGGTGAGGAATCAGCAGAACAGCTCTTTTACAGTTTACAGAAACTTAAGGTATTACCAGATTACGTTGAAGTTTTCCCTGCCCATACTTCTGGTTCAGCGTGTGGATTTGGGATGAGTGGAAAACCGTCATCAACCATCGGTTTTGAGAAAAAGTATAACAAGTTATTTAGTATAAATAACAAAGAAGAATTCATAAATTCACTAAAGTCCATAAGGCTTCCTAGACCTAAGGAGTTCGACGAAATAATAATAAAGAACATTGAAGGAAATTCTTAATTTATATTATCTTCCATTAATAATTTTTAAGAAAGAGCGTTATTACGTATAAAACGTGAAAACCTTTACTTATTTAGTTTATATACATCTTAAATAAATTAATTTATTTGCTTAAAAATTATCTACATAGAAATTAATACAATAACAAAAAAGTTATAACTTAATCGTACGTGGTTTCTTCCTACTATTTTTCTCTTTTTAAATCTATTACATAATATCCTGCTCTATTAAGACTTTCAATTATCCTTGCTACATCTAAATCCTTACTGGCAATCATCCTTATTGTACCATCAGTTATTTTAACTTCAATTTCATCAACAGAATTTTTACTCTCCCTTTTAATGATATCTTTAACGTTTGCTACACAGTATCCACAGCAGATTCCGGATACCTTAATCTCATACCTTAATTCATTCATTATCTTTCTCATTATTTTAAAGACTAAACTAATATATAAAATTGAAATATAGAGCTGGTAATATACTTTAGTTGAATATAGTGGGGTTTGGGTTTCATCGGATTTCATATAACTTAATATCAACCCTTGGGCTTCACGGGAGTCAAGCGGTTTTCCCACCTTCACCCTCCTCCGCCCCATTAGCGGGATAACCCCAACCCACCTAGACGGGATATAGACTAGGTGGGGGAACCCGCACATCTTGAGGAAAATTTTTAATGACGCGTTCAACTGTCTATCCAACTTAAAACCACACCTCTCGCAGATAAAGGTCTTGCCAACCTTTCGGGATACAAACCCACATCTGGGGCAAGACCTAGAAGTCAAGTGCGGGTTTACCTCAACAACTCGTGAGCCATAAAGTAGTGCCTTATACTTTAGCACCTTGTGGATAGTCCTCCACACAGTCCTTGAAATCTTCCTAGACAGCGAGTTGTCGGCGTCATTGAACATTTCCTGCTTATTCAGTTTCTCTACTACAAAGGTCGTCAAGGGGTAGAGCTCTAGGAGAGAGTTTACAAACTTGTGCACATAGTCAATGACCTTGTTCCTCTCACGGTGAGAATACTTCCTCAACAACTCTTTACCCTTCTTCTTATGCTTTGATGCAAAGGAGTGTACCTTACCCCTCTTCTTTACCATGCCATACTTTAGGGAGTATAACTCCTTGAGTGAGAATGTTATGAACTTCTCACCATCATAGGAGTCTAGACTAAATAGGTTTGAGTCTATTGCTAAGAAGTCCAGTGGAGAGCGGAGTGGCACCTTGTAGTAGAATGGCAAGTACACTTTGTCCTCCTTTATTATAGGCTCACCTAGCTCCAACCCCTTTCCCTGAACCACGCGTTTCCCCATGAAAAGGTCAAGTAATCGTGAGGTCTGACAGTTATCCTAACCTCTTCGTTGACTACTTTCCTCAGAGTTGACTTAACCCTAACATAAGCCTTCTTCACTCTGGGCTTCTTTAAAGACGCTTTACCCTTTAATACCCTCTTCCTCCAAGACTTAAGGATGGAAAACGCTTCATTAATAGCCTTGTCTACATGGTGGGAAGCTAGTGTGTTTACTCTCTCTAGCTCGTCCCTTAACTGTTTATAAACGTCCTTCTTTTTCGGTAGGTTTACCTTAACGCTCTTATGCCTTCCCCTCTTATCTGTAGTACTCTTTACTTTTACCCTTGTCTTGTTCCACAAGTAGTCTATCGCTTTCTCCAATAGCTTCTTGTACTCCTTTATGAGGAAGAGGGTCTCTTCCCTCTTATCGTTCTTTAATGCATAAGTCAAGTATGTGTACTCTTCTTGAGGTGTGAAATCTTTAAGCCTTAAGCTCCTCAATACACTTCTTCACCTTCTCGTATTTACTCCCCATGTCGTGTAACTTACCACTGAAGGATACTAGCACAGTAATCAAGTCCTCCACCAGTTCTTGCTCTGGTGTCTTTTCCTCTTCCTCAAGCACTTGTATTTCACAGTTGTGGGCTTTTCACACCTCCTCTATTACCTCAAAGCCGAACCTAACTAGCCTTTCCCTATATGTAACGACAACCTTTGACACCTAGTTGTTTAGTATCATTCTAAGTAGTTTTTGGAACCCCTTCCTCTTCACGTTTATCCCAGAGCCAAAGTCTGTTATGACTAGGTCGTATTCCTTCACCTTTTCCTCTAGGTAAGATACTTGTTTAACTAAGTCGTCTTTTTGCGTGTCAGAGGATACTCTAGCGTAGAGGACTACCTTCTTTTTCCTTGTTATGCCCATCAACCTCTCTACGTCTTCCTCCCTAAACCTCCACTTCCCGCTCTCTAGGACTACTGG
>JAPNVD010000012.1 GCA_026627305.1 Sulfolobaceae archaeon | reverse complement strand
TGGATTATCGACAGCCTTATTCAAGAGGAAATAAATCGAAAACCACAGCGTTGCAATGGAGGTTATGACTATAGCCTCTACGTTGAGGATAGATGTCAGGATCTCCAGTCTATGAAGTCCATAGGTATAGTTCTCATCCTTATTAATCTCATTGACTTTCCTCAATGCGAAAATTGAGAGAGCAATTGTGAACGTATCGATAAAGCTGTGGAAGAGCTCTGAGAGGACTACGGCACTATTGGAAAATACAAATCCTACGAGCAATATGATAGTTATTGCAGAATAGGTTATTGTTACTCTCCTTTCGTTCACGGTTAAAAACTTTGTTTAATATATTTAAAAAGAGTTTCCTAAATTATGGTTTAACCTAAAGAAAAAGAAAAGAAGTTCTTGAGGCTTTAACCTTATTCTCTTAATGTTAAAATAAAACTATATTAACAGCTGAAGAGAAATTAAAGTAAGAGTATGTCAGAAAAGGGCGAAGAAAAAATAAATATCGAGTTCTGTTTAAAATTGCTTGAGAGAGTTGATAGGCTAAGTCCCCTTTATTACGAAGATGTGGAGAAATGTTTAGAGCTAATGAAGCGTTTAGAGGAAGGAGGATCAAAGGATAGCTCTTAAATTGTTTTCGAAACGAATGGCGTAAACACAGATTTTCAGTGGCTTATTAGCTATTACGGATACAATAGGAGAAAAGATATAGTCTCACATACTAGACTCGCTTTCCCTTTTAACTTATTTACCACCTCTTGTAACTTTCTCAAAAGTCTGGAACAATATTGTTGCATAGTACATAACCATTGCAATTATTACATTAATATCATAAGGTATAGCGTTAACTAGAAGTAGAAGTGAAGTAAATATTAGGCTTAAATATATGTAGAACCACCAAAGCCTTTCCCTCTTTCTGTTCAAAAACATACCATAGGCCGATGCACCTAAGGTTAGTACTAGTGCGAAGGGGAACCAATCCTGTACGTTAAAGGCAGTGGGCGGAAATGCTGTAACCCCTACTAATGGTAAAAGCTGTTGGAACTGCTGACCCTTTACGTAATGGATTAAATAAAACCCCAGCATCTCTGCCATCATTGGATAGAAAAACCAATAGCTGTTAATGGTATAGTAAAAGGCTCCATAGGCTGATGAGAAGTATTTGGGTCCGAACTGGGCTAGACCAAAAGTTGTGCTCATCAAGACCTCGTTTGCTACGAGTAGTACAGATATTCCATATATATTTATAGGATTATTAGTTAAACTCCTCTCCGAGATGTTTTCAGCTATTGCGAAGAAGTATGTTAGTAGGAATATCATTAAAGCCATGTTTATGGCGAAAGCTATTGCCAACGTTGTGTTGCTAGGAGAATAGATGTAAATTGAGGCACCTAAGAACATTGTAAGCATCATTGCTAAGGAAAAGTATAAGAAGAAGAGTCCAATGAAGGTCTTAATCCTCGTAGTAAAATAGAGGATCAGAATTATTATTGCTACCATTGCGGAGGCTATTAGCGATAAAAGGAGTAATGAAGCCATATTTAATTAACTTATTTTATTACTTACCCTAAAATTTTTTCTCATCAATTAAACAGAGAGTAAATAAAAAAAGGATATTTTGAAACTTTATTCTATCTAGTTTACCCCCATAAATTTTTGCTTTAAGTTCTTTCTTCTTTTTTCCTTATCTTACCAGAAGCTTACTCGTTATATTACTTCACCTTATCTATTGCTCTACAATAGGGCTTATCTATATACTACTCATCATAATAAGACCTGTGTTAAAGCAGTTTAATTATTAAAAGTTAAAAAAGTAAGCTTATTATTATGCTAAACTAATTTAAAATATGGCACTAGCCCTAAACCTGGTAATCGCTTTATCGATGCTAGCTGTAATGTTTTACGTCGTTTATGAGGTGGAGAAGTGGAGGAGCGATAGGAGAGTTCTAATAGCCCTCTACTTGCTGGGCGGAATGCTTACCATGAACCTTGGCGCTTACCTCTATGTGGCATACCATAATGAGTTCTACTTCCTAGCCATAAACGGGGCATATATGTTCTTCGGTCTTTTAGCAATAATGAACGTAAAGGGTATTAAGGAGAGAGGGGCTGCTATAGTTTATCCCCTCTTCTCAGCCATGATGGTATCATCTGAAGTTCTAATGGGCTCCCTCCTCTACACACTATCTACTGGCAAGCCTGCAACTTTTGATTACTCTGTGGATAACCCATGGTTTGTAGGGGTAATGGTTGCAGAGATGGTATTCGCCATTTCGATCTCTAAAATAAACAGCATAACCCTTAAGAGGCTTTTGATAGCTCTCCTACTTCTAATGCCCTGGTTTCCCCTGATTTTACCCACAAGGGTAGTCTTCTGGGGCTCCTCAGCTGTAATGATTGGCTCTACAGTCTTGATATACGAAACCCTCTATGACCAGAGGTTGAGGGCTACTCAAGACACCTTTACAGTGTTAGAGCTCATGGGGATATTTACCTTGATGATGATAGGCAGTTTCATCTATTACTTGACAGAGAGCTTCACGGTCTATAACGCTTCTATGGTTATCGCAATGATATGGTACTTCTATAGGCTTTTAGCAGGACCAAACCCCATAAAGGGGAACTACTTGAGACAGCCAAAGCTCGCCTTCTCTATAATATTTTTGACCTTCGTTATGGAGTTCTTCATGGGGTCTGTACTTGACTTTGTAGAGAATGTATTCTCTCCAGGAATTAACGGCTTTTTATCCTCTCTCACCTTACCTTTGCAACCTTTGAACAACCCAATAAACTTCTTATGGGATGGGATCGATATAGTTGGCACAGTTTTGGGCTCAGCCTGGTTCCTCATAATGATGGGTATAGAGATGGGGTTCTTAGCTTTTAGGAAGATGATGGAGATAAGGGTGAGGGAGACAAAAATCAGGATGCTATTGATGATCTTAGCCTACTTCATCTACTCAGTTTACCTTTCGATCTTCAGCCCTATAGCCCCAATAGCGGCTTATATACCATACATGTGGTCTATGGGTATTGGTACATTAGGGGCTGTGAGCAACAGTGTAGTGCTGGGACTACTAGGGACTTACGCGATCTATGGTGCCCTATCCTTCCTCTTCGGCTCCAGGAACCTTTGTGCAGTTACCTGTACAGCACCGATGATGTATCAGGGGAACTTCTACGATTCTTTGAAAGTTTATAATAGGTCGTCCAGAGTCGGTAAAAAATTATTAACATCAAGGATATCTCCGTGGGTGAGAGGTGTGGCTTTAGGCGTTTCAATGCTTGTCTTAGCCTCAGCAGTGATATCGTATTTGAACAGCGAATCCATAATTCGTTTTACAGTTTATAGTGTTGATATCTCATTCCTTATATACTTTATATGGTTCGATATCCTATGGTATATAATCTTCATCTCTATCCCCTTCTTAGGGACTTTCGCTTGCGTAACAACAGGGTACTGTTATTGGGGTGTGTTCAATCAGGCTGTGTCGAGGATAGGTTTATTTAGGCTGAAAGTTAGGGATCCTGAGACTTGTGTAAAGTGTAAAACAGTTGATTGTGCTAACGCATGCCCTGTTGGCTTAACTGACATGAGGGGATGGTTCATAAAGAAGGGGGAGTTCAAGTCATTTAAGTGCATTGGCATAGGGGAGTGCGTAGATGTATGTCCCTATAACAATATATACTTCTACGATGTGAGGAATTGGATAAAGGAAAAGCTTAGGAGTAAAAGGTGAAGAGAAGAGAGGGTAAAAGGAAAAACCACTCTCCTTTTACAAAGTTTTTAAGGTGGAGAGGAAGTAGCATTTAAGTTGTTGAGTAAATCCTTGTTAGCTCCTAGCAAATACATCATTAACTAACTTCTAAGTGAAGAGGCGTTCATCCCTTTGTTTTTCTCGTTCACCATTTATAAATCATCAGCCAGCTAAGCTATAACATAGGGTTTATCATCTATGATGAAGAAGGCAAGCCTAGGCATTTAGAAGACCTGAGCTATTAATGGATCAGTTGGCTCATAAATATCGTCAGTCTTTTTAAGAAATGACGCATCAACTAAATTTTCTATGAGCTCTGTTACCCTCTTATCGTCTACTTTTCTTCCTTCAGCCACCTCTATTGCCGTCTTTACGTCTCTCCACCTACACCCCTTTTTACAAACCTTCATTATCTCATAATACCTCTCCTTACCTCCTTCCCTACCTATTAGGAAGTTATCAAATTCTTCCTTTATTGATGAAACACCCATCTCTATCGTCTTCTTCAACGCCTTCTTATGATCCCTTTCCGTAATGAAATTGAAACCATAATATGTTAGCCAGCCCGGAATGCCTCCAACGTTTTCATAGACCTCTTCTAGGATCTCATCCTTAACGCTAATATTGTTCTCCTCGAAACCTCTCCTGAGGAACTCTATGCTCTTCTCTCTATCGAAAGGGTTTATGACTACTTCAGTCATCGCCCTTCCAAAGAGAGGTGATTCAGGATCCTTTAGCTTTAAGAACCTATAGACCATACCTATTTGACTACCTGTGAAGATGAACCTCAGGAACTTTAGGTTATCGAATGAGTAGGCAATGGGATTAAGGATATTATAACCCTTTAGCTTTCTAAGCTCTTGGGACTCATCGAAGACAATTATAACCTTCTTACCGTTTCTTTCGCCCAATTCTGATAACCTATCGAATAGCTGTGAGAGCTCTATTTTTTCCTCACCACTCCAATTGAATCTAACCTCTACTCCGGAGACGCTTATACCCCTTAGCCCCTTAATGAAGTCCTTAACCCATTTCGGTAATGAATTAAACGCCTTCTCTAGCTCAATTACAATGTCTTTGTAGGTTAGATATTCCCTGGTCTCAAATTTTCTCAGATCTAAGTATAGCCATAGTGCATTTTCCCTATTTTCATTCATTATCACCTTTACTATTGATGACTTTCCAGTCCTTCTAAGCCCTAAAACCAACGTAATTGGGAAGTTAACTCTCTGCAAGATCTTATTGATCTCCTCCTCTCTGTCGAATAGATCTCTACGAGTCTCCTTAGGTGAGGGATCAAATAACAGGGGGATATCCCCAGTAACTGGATATATCCCCAGTTAATAAAAAGTTAAGTAGCTTAACTATGAGTGTCCTTCCTAGCTACCCCACGGGCTGCCTATTTCTAGTAATCATTCTTGAAGGTGAAATGGATATTAAGTTATTCTGGCTAGAGCGTTTCTTTCCAAATAGTCAATAGGAGCTTTTCGTTGAAATCACAGCTTACCCTTCTTTTCTCCTTCCTAGTACTTTATATAACTCTTTTTCTGACGCTGCCAACTTACTATTAGTAAACTTCTTCCATAAACTGTTTAAGACCACTTTTCCAGCCATTTGTTCTAATGTCCATTCTTTCGCAAATTCCCCATTTATTATCTTCTCAGCCTCCTCTTCACATACTTTCTTAACCATGTCATAATACCTCTCTGCCCTAGTCAAATGCCCATATTGGCTAGTGGTGGAATGGAACTTCAACTGCTCAAATAAACCAAAATCCGCCATAGCCTTGCCTATTTCACCCAGCTCTCCAGAGGCGTAGAGCTCTAATATTGTCGCTTCAGGAGATACACCATACTTCTCCGTTACCACATCGAAGTAAGCCATAAAAGTAGCTACCAATAGAGGAGCCCAAGTGTGCTCGCTCAAAAGGTCTAAGAGCGCCTCTTCCTCAAATGAGGACTTAACAGCCACCCCTCCCTCCCTACCTATGGCACCTATAGCTGTGGCAATAGCTATTGCATAATCCCAGGCTTTCCCTGAAGAGTCGTTAGCTACACCTATCAATACTGGAAAACCCTTTCCCTCCCTGTGAAGCTCAACCATCCCTTCACCTATCATCCTAGGTGCTACCATTACTGTATCAACATTCTTTGGGGGTTTGATGAACCCAGAGGCAACGTTATAGCCTGAGGCGAAATCCAGTACAAAGCTGTCCTTCTTCTTAATTATCCCCTCAACGCTTTTATAGACATCAGGCTGCACCTCATCTGGTATCAACATCAAGGCTACGTCAGCCCTCTCAAATGCCTCTGGGATGTCGTATACCTTGAATCCGTCCTTCTCAGCCCTCTTTGCGTACTCATCTTGAATGTTACCTATGAAGACGTCAAGACCGTTATCCCTCATGATGTTAGCTTGGGCATAGCCCTGGTTCCCATAACCTATAACTGCTATCTTCTTTCCCTTGAGGATGGAAAAATCGCCTTTCAGGATTAATTTATCACTTAACATATGTAATATTATCGATAGTAAGTATATAAATTAGGAACCCTCCTCTGTCTGGTGAGACGACATAAAAGCAGGAAAAATAGTCTTTTAATTAAAGCTATATTAGTAACTAATATACCTTTTTCACGGCAAGTTTTCGTCGTTTATTTGCATATCATGCAAGGATAAAACTCATCTAATTATCGCAAAACTATATAAATATAAAAGCTATATTAGTAACTAATATGGCTATATGTAAAATCTTTGACCCTTATCCCAAATCAAGCAGAGAGGAATTCTTTGACAATTATGAAGTCCTGGATAACTTGGAGAAACTACTAGAGGGTAAGTTCTGGCCACTAATTATAGGGCCGAAGAGGACTGGGAAGACCTCAATACTTAAGATCGTTGGTAAGGAACTCAATGGCATATACATTGACGCTACGGGGATAAAATCGCTAAAAGGGTTGGCCGACAACCTCATCAGCTCACTAACTTACAGAGTCCAGCTAGACCTAAAGGTCTTAAAGGTAGAGGTAACTAAGAGACCTGTTAAAGGACTTCAATCGCTTTTAGGCAAACTAGGGGACACTGTCGTGTTAATAGATGAGGTCCAAAACATAATTTCACCCTGGTTTATCTCATTCCTCTCCAACGCCTATAACAACTCCGAAGTTAGGTTTGCGTTCAGCGGTTCAATGATAGGCCTATCCAAAACTTTAACAGGGAAAGGTAAGGGTAAATTTAAGGGCAGGCCAATAGTTCAAATTGAGACAACTCCTTTCAGTGAAGAGGTAGGAAAGGAGTTTTTGAGGTATGGGAGTAGGGAATGTGGAGTTAAGATTTCAGAAGGGGAGATCGAAGATGCTGTAGAAACCTATAGGGGTATTCAAGGGTGGTTAACATATTATGGCAACTTCAGAAGTCTAGGTTATCCCCACGATAAAGCCAAGGATATGGTATCACAGATAGCTAGCAACATAATAGAGGGTGAGGTTGAGAGCTTAGGCGAAATACAAAAGCTCATAGTTAAAGCCCTTACAATGGTAGAGGAGATCAGGTGGAAGGACTTGAAGAACCTCGCTGAGAGCGTAGGGAAGAGGGAGATATCGGACTGGAGCTTCAACCACGCACTGATGCAATTGGTAGACGCCAGGTTAGTTAAGGTAGTAAATGATGGGAGCAAGAAGTATAGCCTCATAGACCCCATGTATAAGTACATTATACAGAGGAAAGGGTGGTAGGAGAGGAGAAGTTATAGTGGTTATTGGATGCTATACCCGCTCTAGTCAGGACCGCTGAAGGTCACCTCTGAGTTACTATAGGGAATGACTCTGGTCAAGAAGGAGAAATGGAGGTTGGTTAGCCCTAAACTTAACTTTTCATATTGCTCTGTTAGCGTGATTCTGTTGAAAGGTTACTAACTTTTTTCAATTGTTCTTCTTACCTTCTTTCCACCCTAAAGGTTGGTTTCTCATTTTAGTTAGTTATAATCGTGAACAGAAACGTATCATCTTATACAGCTTACATTTGTTTTTACTCCTTTAGCAGTTAGGCAAGCACATAACACTTTCAATCGTTTAATTCTCCTTTCAAAAACTTCTCAATATTATCTTTCACATCTTTAATTGCCTTTGCTTTATTCCACTCATCTGTATCTGTAATGTACTCATAAGGTATTGAACCAGCAGCGATATATTTTCCATCAGTTGGAATAATGGGGTGTATGTAAACCCTGTAGTTAACATCATACTTGTTTGCCATCGTATAGATGAAGTCTAAGACAGTTGACAGGGCTGATGAAGAGGTGATGAGAGTGCTATATGCCTCCCAATGTGTTATATTCTCCTTGTCTTTATCAACATCTTTTTCTGGCTCAAGATAAGATGTAATCAGCAAAGTCGCTATTCTAGCTAATTCCCTTTCGAATCCCTCATTTCTTGAGTGAAAGATTGAAATCCTGAAATCGTGCTTACCCATAAAGGCTAACAAACTCCTTAAAAGTCCATTTCCTATTACATGATGTTCATAGTGGTTATGAATCTCACTTAACGGCATGTTTAACTGTTTAGGCAATTCTTCGAAAGAATAACCTTCCTGAAGTTTACCAACTATCTTTATATCTTTATGATCAAAGTGAACCATAGTAAACCTCTTTAAGTTCTCCTCTGCAATTGGAGTCTTTGGCTCATCTAAGATTATGCCGTTAGCGTCGAACTCCTTTTTCTCGAAGTTAAACTTACTGTAATCAATAGTGTACTGTTTCCTAAAGACCTCTCTAGAAACCCAACGGGCCTTAACTAAATTTTTCTCTTTGAGAAGCTCTAGAACTTCTCCTAATACGTTTGCTATATTCATTCCTCCGACGATAGCAGTAAACGGTTCTAGAGGGTCTTTCAATACAGCCATAAAGATTCCACTACCTAACTTGTATAGAATCCTTGCGTTGATATACCTTTTAAGACGAAACTGAGAGTAAAAACCAAGGGAATTTTGTAGTTTTTCGTGCCATACAACTGGTGAGAAGCTTAGTCTATACTCCCATCTTAATGACTCAACTAATTTGCCTACATTTTTTATACCTGTAGACTTTTCTATCTCATTATAATCTAAGCTACCGTGAAAAGAGATATAATTGAGAACTTTAGCAATATCGCTACACGTCCAATCAAGATAAGAACACACAAATATAAAATACCCAAATCCCTTAAAAACATTTTGTGGACCAAAAACGTCTATTTCATCTCTTTTAGACTCCTGTGAACGGATAGGGAGACGGTCCCATTTTTAAATCACAGATTTACTGTTCTAACAATCTTTTAAAATAATAGCCATAAATAGCTGTAAATATTTTAACGTGATAGCTGTAATAATATTTTTCTTATTATTGCTTGTCTATATTTCCTAAATTAGAATAAGGCTTTCTAATTTTTATAAAATGTATAAGTGATACGCCGAGAAAATTTATAATTTTAATTTTGACGTAATGCTAAAAACAATAATAGATTCAGTGTTTTACACATATAGACAGTTAGTAGCCGTTGTGAAGAATTTAGTTATCTCAACAGACTTCCTCTCAACCCTGAAAGGCGTGGATCTCTTCCTTTTTGCAGGCGTATGTACACTTTCAACGTGGAGCACAGTAAGAAGATCTCCTCGTTTTTGCATAACTCTCCTCACAAATTCGATCTTTTTAATGATAGAATTGCCTTCTCTCGTCTTAGAGGGTGATATATTTTGCCTTTTTATAGGCAATTATAATGAAAGTGTTATCCTACTATATTGTATAACTTTATTTTAGATTAGAAAATTTAATTTAGTCTAATCTATTTTGCTTTGCAATCTTAGCTATTGGGTGGAACCTCTAGTGGATCACGTCTAGAGGTGGGTAAGGTGTTTGAAAACAATTTCTATGAGAATGATAGTTATATTTTCAAGATTAAGGACTCAGCGGATGAAGGTGCTTCAGAGCAAAAAGAAGTTTGTTCCATAGCTTTTTAACAAGCCTGTAAAAATTAATTGGAAAAGGATGGAGTAACAATAGTAGCCTCTACTGCCGTATAATAGAAGGCATTAATCCCCTATGAAGATAAAAAGTGCTATACTCGCCTAAACCTTTTTGTCATAAGGATTCTAAGTCTGTATGCATGAAAGGGAGATTATATAATAATAAGATTTATTTAAGGAATATGTACACATTTATCAGCATTTCCTAGCCATTGACAGATCTTCATGTATGTCAAATTAGTTTATGATACAAGAAGAATAATGTTTCACATCTCAGTTAATTTTTGTTTCCATATAAAAACATGGTCAGAAATGACTTATTAATACAATTTCTTATTATATTGCTGAGATGGAAGAGAGGTTAAGGAGTTATATTGCGGAATGATTGACATCTCTTCTGCCAAACGTCATAAGGAGGGACTTCTCACTCCCTCTAGATAAAGACTACACAATAACGGTGACTGGAGGTAGGAGGAGCGGAAAGACGTTCATATTGTACCAAACGATTAGCGATATACTGAAAAGTGGAATAGCTTCTCAAGATGAGATCCTTTACGTCGATTTCGAGGACTATAGACTTAAGGGATCTAGGGTAGAGGATTTAGACAAGATCTTAACGATTTTCGTTGAGTTAACGGGTAAGCAGCCTAAATATATCTTCTTTGACGAAGTCCAGAACGTCGAAAATTACGGGAGTTGGTTCAGGAAGAGGTTAGAGTCTAGAGTCTACCTCTCAGGCTCATCCCAGCTAACTCCGCTAAGGATTGCTGAGGAGTTGAGGGGGAGGAGTGTTAATTACGAGGTTTACCCATTATTTTTCAAGGAGTTTTTGAAGTTTAAGGGGTTCGAATACAATAAACTCATGGAATACACCCCCCAAAAAGGGGAAGATATTGTCCCTCCTCAGGGAATACTTATACTACGGTTCTTACCCAGCTATAGTTTTAGAGAAAGAGGGTAACGAGAAGTTGAGGCTTTTAAAATCCTACTTCGACTCTGTAATAGTAAGGGACTTCTCCACTGTTAAACCTGACATCGCCTCTTTTTTCGCTAGCTATTTGGTCTCTAACTACACTAGACCGATAACCATCAACAGCGCCTATAATTACATGAGGGGTCTAGGGATGAAGATAGGGAAGGAGACGGTCATTGAGCTCTTCGAAAGGGCTAGAGATGTCTACTTCTCCTTCCTTGTGGAGGAGTTCGAGAAGAGCGAGAGGAAGAGGAAGGCAAATCCCAAAAAGCTATACATAATCGATACTGGCTATCCAACAGCTCTGGGCTATAAATTTTCGATATCCAGTGCCATGGAGAACGCTGTATATATAGAGCTCTTGAGGAGGGGGTTTAAGGAAGTGTTCTACTGGAAGAGGAAAAGGGAGGTGGATTTCGTAATAGCAAAGAACTTCAGCCCAATTGCCCTAATCCAGGTGATATACGCTAGCGATAAGGTAGAAGAAAGGGAAGCTGAGGCAATAATTGAGGCTAAGTCTGAACTTAAGGTCGA
>JAPNVD010000041.1 GCA_026627305.1 Sulfolobaceae archaeon | reverse complement strand
AATAATCACCTCAATGGTAGTAGAGTGATGATGATAATAATAAAAATAAAAACAACTTAAAACCTCTTCCCTTCTCTTTTGAATGTGGAAGTATCTAATAACCAGTCTCTGATCATTAAGATAAATGTAAGTCTTACAAAGTGAGGAAAGCCTCACCCTTCAGGGCGGGGTAAAGGTATATAAACCCGTTTTTCATTCTCCTATTTATGAGCAGAGGGGCCAAAAAGAGTGGGATCGAAATCAGAGCCACAGTTTCGATGAGGATTTCCCCCACCGCCCCTCTGCTCAGCTTAGTTGAAAGGTATGAGAGAGGTCTACGTTTCGTTTTAGAATGGTTAAGAGAGAACAGACCAAAGAACTTGTTGAAAGATACACACAAAGGTACTTATGAGACTTTGAGGCAGAAGTTCAACCTACCTTCAAAAGTTGCTATAGACTGTTATAGGGATGCTATAGCAAAGTACAAAAGCTGGTTAAACAATCCTAAACGCGGTAGATACCCAATTGTACGCAATGTCTCTGTCTGGCTAACGCCAGTAAAATCATACTCTATTGATTTCGACAAGATGGTAGTGAGAATAACAGGAGTTGGTGAGTTAAAAATACTAGGTTATCCAAGGAATTTATCAGAATATAAGGACTGGGAGATTAGGGAAGCTAGGTTAGTGCTAAAGGACAGAAAAGCGTTTCTAAAGGTCTCTTTTCTGAAGGAGTGGAAGGAGCCTGATGTCAAAGACGGCGTTGCTGTAGATATCAACATGGCTGAGGTAGTTGTTGGTAAAGACGATAAACAGTACGTTAGGATCCCTACCCGTTTAGAAGATGCCCATCATTACAAGTCACTAGCTGAGTCCCTACAGAAGAGGTATGAGAAGAGGTGGAAGGAGAACGAAAGGATCCTAAACAGGATTAGGTCATTCCACAAAAAAGCTAAAAACATCTTAGAGGACTTCGCTAGGAAAGTGGGGAAATGGGTAGTAGAAGTAGCTAACTCATTGAACGTTTCAGCCATCTTCTTAGAGGACTTAAACAACATGATCAAGAGAGTGAAGAAGTTGCCAAACGAGTTTAGGGATAAACTCTATCTTATGCAGTACCGTAGACTGCAGTACTGGATTGAGTGGCAGGCAAAAAAACACGGGTTGAAGGTTGTGTATGTAGACCCTCGTCACTCTTCTACTCATTGCCCTAAATGTGGAAAAGAAATGAAAGAAGTTGATCATAGGTACTTCCGTTGCACAGTTTGTGGTTATGAGAATGACCGTGACGTTATTGCGGTCATGAACTTGTATGGGAGGGGTTCTCTGAGCCTCTCGACTGCCCCTCAAATGAGAGATGTATCTCCGAATCGATGAGGGGAACCCTCGCCATTTATGGCGGGGAGGAAGTCAGAGACGTTGATGGATGTGAGAGGGATAAAGAGAGGGCGTTTAAGGTGAACGCTGAGGCGGTAAGGCACATAGTTAGGGTTTCCAGAGTTGTTGAGGCATATTTAGTTCATGTGAGCACGGACTACGTTTTTGATGGGGAGAGGGGGAACTACAGAGAGTACGATGTCCCCAACCCTATAAACTATTATGGTCTCTCTAAGCTAGTTGGCGAGGGCTATGCTCTCTCTTACGATGATTCTCTTGTGGTGAGGACTTCTGGAGTGTTCAAGCATAAGGGTTTTCCAGTTTTTGTATACAAGGCTCTTAAGGAGGGGAAGGAGGTACACGCGTTCAAGGGCTACTATTCCCCCATCTCAGCTAAGTTATTAGCTAACGCCATAAAGGAGCTAATAGAGATGAGGAGAACTGGAATAATAAACGTTGCAGGTGAGAGGGTTTCACGTTATGAGCTAGCCTTAAAGATAGCTGAAATGTACGGCTTAGATAAGAGTAAGGTAAGGGAAGTGGATGAGGTAAAGGGTTGGGTGGCTAAGAGGCCGTTAGACTCCTCCCTGGATATAAGTAAGGCTAAGGGGTTGCTCTCTATGGACTTTTATTCATTAGAGGAGAACTTAAAGTATATGGTGATAAAATGAGGGCAAACCTGCAGGACAAGGAGGAGGTCATAAAATGAAGGCAGTTATCCTTCACGGTGGGCAGGGGACTAGGCTAAGACCGTTAACCCATACTGGTCCAAAGCAGTTGATTAAGATAGCAGGAAAGCCCATATCCCAGTGGGTTTTGGAACAGATACGTGATGCAGGTATTCACGATATCGTAGTGGTACTGGGAGATAACATGCCAAACAAGGTCATAGAGTACTACGGAGATGGTAGCCGTTTAGGTGTAAATATAACTTATGTGTATCAAGGTAAGGCTAGGGGGTTGGCTGACGCAGTCTATAGGGTTAAAGACGTGGTGAAGGATGATAAGTTTATAGTGTATTTAGGAGATAACATAGTCAACTACGACTTGAGGAAGTTTGCCTCCTTTGACTCTAATGCCTCGATATTGCTGGCTAGAGTTCAAGACCCCTCACGTTTTGGTGTTGCCGTAATAAAGGAGGGAAAGGTAGTGAAGCTCGTGGAGAAGCCTAAGGAGAGGATCTCTGACCTCGCAATAGTTGGCGTTTACGGCTTTGATGAAAACGTTTTCGACATAATAGAGGGACTAAGACCGAGCTGGAGGGGAGAGTTAGAGATAACTGATGCCATTCAAGGTCTCATAGATAGGGGGTTGAGGGTTAGCTATGAAATCGTTGATGGCTGGTGGAAGGATACAGGGACTCCAAGGGATATCCTGGAGGCTAACGCTATTTTACTCGACACCAGGGTATCTAGGCACATAGCAGAAGATGCGAAAGTGATCAACTCGAGCATCGAGGGTAGGGTCTTCGTTGGGGGTAATAGCGTTATAGAGAACTCCACCATTAGAGGTCCAACCTATATAGGCGGGAATACGATAATAAAGAACTCTTATATAGGACCTTATACTTCAATAGGTGATGGTTGCGAAATTGAAAACAGCGAGATAGAGCACAGTGTGATCTTGGATAACGTTAAGATCATGGGAGGGGTGTACTTAATGGACTCCCTTATAGGCAATAACGTTACGATAAGGAAGGGCAACAGGTGGAATATGTTAATCGTGGGTGAGAACTCTTGGCTAACTTTGTAGTCCTAGGTGGGGCTGGCTTTATAGGCTCAGCGTTCGTAAGGGAGCTGAATAAGAGGGGTGTTAAGCCAATAGTCTTCGATGCTTTGACCTATGCTGGTAGGTTAGAGAACTTAAAGGACGTTGATCATATCTTCGTTAAGGGTGATATCAGGGATGTTAATGCCTTAGATAGGTTGTTATCCAATGGGGTTGACGTAGTGGTCAACTTCGCAGCTGAGACCCACGTCGATAGGTCTATTTACTCCCCAAAGGACTTCGTCGAGACCAACGTGTTGGGGGTTCTAAACGTGTTAGAGGCATCGAGGAAGTATGACTTCAAGTACGTCCACATCTCCACTGATGAGGTGTACGGGGATGAGCAGTGTGCAGACGATAATGCCCCCTTAAAGCCCTCTTCCCCTTACAGCGCATCTAAGGCCTCTGCAGACCTGTTCGTGAAGGCTTATGTTAGGACTTACGGGGTCAAGGCAATGATAGTGAGACCCTCTAACAATTACGGTCCTAGGCAGTTCCCTGAGAAGTTAATACCAAAGACTATAATTAGGACCTTACTAGACCTTCCAGTCCCCATTTATGGTGATGGTAAACAGGAGAGGGACTGGATATACGTGGAGGACACTGCAAGGATAATCGCCGACATGATAGTGAACTCCGCTAAGTGGAATGGCGAGGTCTACAACTTACCAGGAAAACAGACTGTGACAAATATGGAGCTGGTGAAGATGATTGGGGAGATAATGGGAAAAGAGGTGAAGGTTAAGTTCGTTGAGGACAGACCTGGGCATGACAGGAGGTACTGCATGGAGCCGTCAATAGGGTATGAAGTAACACCGTTGAGAGAGGGGCTGAGAAGGACAGTAGAGTGGTATCTAGAGAACAGGTGGTGGTGGGAGCCGTTGATAGGAGATAAGTTCTTCAAGGATGATGTACCGTGGAGGGGGTGAATTAACATGCCTTTTCAGTTTAAGCGTTTAGAGATCCCTGAAGTAGTCCTAGTTGAGGCTAAGCAGTTCTCTGATAATAGGGGTTACTTCGAGGAGTTATATAAGCAGAGCGAATTCAAGGAATACATTCCTTGTAGTTTTGTACAGATAAACCACTCCTTCTCGAAGAGGGGAGTGCTAAGGGGCTTGCACTTCCAGGTAAAGCCTGTACCCCAGGGTAAGCTAGTTACCGTGACATCAGGCAGAATATTTGATGTTGCGGTAGACTTGAGGAGAGGCTCACCTCATTATAAGAAGTGGGTCTACGCAGAACTGACCCCAGGAAAGCTTCTGTGGATCCCTGTAGGTTTCGCCCATGGATTTCTGGCATTGGAGGACTCCCATGTGGTCTATTTAGTCACTAGGGAGTTCTCTAAGGAGCACGACGCTGGGATACGCTATGATGACCCTGAAGTTAACGTTAATTGGCCTAAGGTTTTAGATAACGTCATACTGTCTGATAAGGACAAGAGCTTACCGCTATTAAAGGACTCAAGGGCTAACTTCGAGTACGGAGATGATTTGTGTTAGTTTAGGCATAAATGCATTCATGATGAGAGATACAAAGAAAGAGAGAGATGGATTAAACTAACCACTCAAGTGGTAGACGTTAAAGTATTTGCTTAGCCTTGCAAATTGAGGAAAACCTAACGGGGAAGAGGTCTTTAAGAACATAATCTTCTCTAGAACTAGCGGTTTTACGCACTATCACACCGTGTTAAGTGTCACTAAGGCTATACTTAATAGTCTCGCTATTTTAATCACGTATCCACTCACATTTCTGTGGAAAAGGGCATTACTGTTGTATTTCACAAATTTGGAAAAATGATGTTAAAAATTTTTCAAAATTAAATCTTTTAAGATTAAGTTTCCCCATAAAGGTGTCAAACGCTGACTTAAACGGAGTGATAAAATGAAGTCAAACCTCTAAGGGGAGAAGGTTAAATATTTTTAAGCTTAAGGTAAAAGGTGGAAATATGTATCTTTATTTTTATAAACTTTATCTCTCCATATTATCTTGTAGTAGAAGCTGAAGAGAGATAAAGAAATTATTATTATTACTCCAAAGCTCATCAATTTTAGTTGATGTACTCATTGCGAAGCCCGAAATAATTTATGAGGCATTAGCGAAGTTAACACTATGGCAGAAAGATGATCTGGAGAACCTTAGGAAAGAAATAGAGAGTAGTAGGTAATATAGAGAATAGGATGACTACTAAGGAAGGCATTAAAAAAGTTAGAGAGGATTTCGAGACAGAATTAAGGAGCACAGAGAAAAAGTTTGAGACCTTTGTGAACGGTATTGGAGCCTGGTTGGGAGTAATAACGGAAAAGAGAGGACTTCAGAAAAGGTGTTCTAGAACTGCTAAGTGATGCAGGATTTACCATAAAAAAGGAAGAAAGAGCTGCTTTATGATAGTTTTGGCTTTGTATATGATGAACCCTGAGATGTAGAGATAGACATTGTTGTAAAAGACGGGAGGACAATAACGGTGAAATTACTTCTAACCTGAAGAGAAGCAGCATAAACACTTTCGTTAAGAAGGAATTTTTGAAAAGGTAAAGAGCACAAAAATTGACGAAATTTTAGTCATAACGTCCATAATTGATAACAAATACCAGATAGGATTAGAGTTTAAGGATAAGAGTTATTACGCCAGGGGATCTTAACTTAGTTGAAGGGCAACCCTCTAAGGAGAGAGGTCAGCAGTGAGTAAACCACAGGGAGCAGTCCAGAGTAAAACTCAGCTTTGAAAGACTATCCTTTATTTTAACTCTATAACCCAGTTATACAGTGTGTATCCAGCTAAAACTGAACCATTAACGTCGTTGAACTCCATGCCAACTTGTATGGTGTCCAAGTAGTACCCTTCTGGTGTGATGTTAGGGAACACCTTCTGAATGAAAGAGAAGCTCTCTACGATCAGGTCCGAGAGCGGTACTGTAACGTTTCCCTGCAGCTGAATCTCACTCAAGAAGTAAACCCCTATCCAACCGTTGGCAGATCCAGTGTGTGGGAGTACGTAAACGGAGAAGTTATCCTCAAGAGGAGTCCCATTGACTATTAAGGTAGCCTTCACTTGTCCCTCGTATATGAAGTAATTTGAGAGGGTCTCGTTGTGGTATAGCCAGACCATCACCTCTACGTCAGGGAACTCCAAGTAGGTGGTGTTGGGGTTCTGCGTTAGCCATATATCGTAAGAGAAATCGTCTATTACACCCTTCTTTATAAAGAGGGAGTAGGAAAGGGTGGAGGTGAACTGCGGTAACTTAGTTACAATTATAGGAAGGGGTAACAGAGGAGAGACTTGAGTGGAACCGGCGAAGGGAAACCAGTCCTCTTGTCCATACATAATTCCTGGGTAGCCGTCCACGGGTATTGATGGGGTGACTTTCGTAAATCCGGTGAAGTTAATGCAGACGTGGAGGTAGTGCCCTATGTAGGTCAAGTTAGCCTCACCGTTGGCGCTCTTCATGTTCCACAGGAATGGGGAAACGAAGAGAGAAGCATTAGGAGTGTAGACCTCTGCCATAGCGTATGCGCTGTCGCTCTGATATTTGCCTATAACAGTGAAGGTACCGAGTTCGTTATAGAGGAGTAACTCGTTTGAGCTCGGAGTGGAGGAAGTTGAGCTCTCCTCAAATGAGCTTTGGGTAGAAGTCGAGATATTGGAGGTGGTCTGGGTACGACTTAGTTCTTGGATTAATGTCATTGCCAATGTTACTACCAAGGCTATTGCTACTATAGCAAGGACAACTTTTCTTTTCATCATATTATTAAGAGTAAAGCACAGAGCTTAAAAAGGCATGGATTAGTTCGTCGAATTTGTGCTCATCTTTAGCTAGATTGTTATCCATATAATTTCATAAAAGTTAATTAGCTCTAATTCATATTTAAAACACATGCAACTTACTCTGAAGAACTTTAAGGGAATTAACGATGAGAGTCATATAGAGTTTAACGAAAAAGGTGTTAGTGTTCTAGTTGGACCCAACAACAGTGGTAAAACTACCATTCTTCAGGGATTATTAGTTGCCAGCGATCCTTTTCAGCAACTCGTAAATGCTGGAGTTCTAGTGAAAATCTCCTCTTCACCTTTTGGACTTCCTGTGTTCTCCAGGCTATTTTATGACCCTAATAGAGAGGCTCAGATAAATCAAGTGGACTTGAAGTATAAAACCTCCCCTAATAGGTTAGAGGTGTACTACAGGGGTGAACTCCACGGCATAATATCTGTTACTTCTCCACTCCCTTTCCCTAATGCGATACTTCCTTATGAGAGCGAACTATTTGAGAAATCAAAACATTTAAGTTCTAGATACTTCTCATGGGCGAACCAAGCGATAAGGGAGGTATGGATACCCATTAATGCAGAGAGAAAGGCTATTTTCTTATCACCGATATTCAGAGAGGACATCCACTTAATGCTTACCTCGATATGGCACGCAATTGATAAGGAAAAGGTTGTAGAACTTGTAAAAAATATTGTGGAGGGAGTTGATGAAATAACTTTAGAGCCTAACGAGTACGGTAATTACGAATTGTACTTAGTTAAAGGACACAAAAGGTATCCTTTAAGACTATTCGGTGATGGCACACAATGGGCTACCATAGCACTAATTATGTTAAGTGTAGGCGAATACGATACAGTCCTCTTAGATGACGTTGAAGCGTTTATGAACCCTAAGATGATTGAGGACTTCTTTAGCACAATAACTGATGCTCTGAAGGACAAGATGGTTGTTATAGCTACGCATAGTTATGATGTCATAGGAACGCTTTCCACTATACTTGACGACTTCGACGTCTTCCACTTGAGACTAAAGGAAGGTAAACTAGAGTATAAGAAGATTAAAAAAGATGAAATGGACAAGTTCACCCTAGATGTGAGATATCCTTCAACGTTTAGTCTGATCTGACTTCCTCCTGCCATAAAGGGTGAGGCTTTCCTCGCTTTGTAAGACTTACATTTATCTTAATGATCAGAGACTGGTTATTAGATACTTCCACATTCAAAAGAGAAGGGAAGAGGTTTTAAGTTGTTTTTATTTTTATTATTATCATCATCACTCTACTACCATTGAGGTGATTATT
>JAPNVD010000032.1 GCA_026627305.1 Sulfolobaceae archaeon | reverse complement strand
GAGGGTTGTTGAGGCTCAGATGAGTAAGGATTCTGCTAGGGCTGCTATGTATGCTAATGAGATTGCTGAGATTAGGAAGATCACTAAGCAGTTGATAGCTACTCAGATTGCTCTTGAGCAGGTCTCACTAAGACTAGAGACTGTAACTGAGCTAGGAGACATTTATACTAACCTTGTACCCGTATTAGGAGTGATAAGAGAGATTAGAGCTGCGATGAAAGGAATGATGCCAGAGTTCAGCTATGAGTTAGAGGAAGTGGAGGAAGGTTTACAAGAAGTCGTAATGGAGGCAGGAGAATTTACTGGAGGAAGAATCGATTACACGGCAACGTCACCTGAAGCGAAGAAGATACTAGAAGAAGCTTCAACCATTGCAGAGCAGAAGATGAAGGAGTCCTTCCCAGAACTGCCAAGTATTTCAACTTCCTCGCAGAAGTCAACAACTCCGCAGCAAAAATGAGAGGTTAGCTTATATATTTACGCTTTTTTAATAACTTAAACTAAATGTTTTTGAATATTGCTTCTATTGGAAAAATCAGTAAAGAGTTAGGTTCTGAGATTTATAGCCTTTATGTTTTATATGAGAATGGTTTTAGAATACCTAGCACATACATTCTGCCTTATTATAGTCTTGATGAAGATATCAGCAATAATTTTGATAGCAAGTTAACTAGGTTTACGCTTAGAGTTTCTTTCTTAAATGAGGACGATAGATATAAGGCTAAAAACTTTATGAGGTCTTCATATTTCCCATGCGTAAAATTAGAGGAGTTAAATAAGAGTATAGAGATGTTAAAGAAAAAGTTTAGTGGAGCTCCTTTTTCAATCGTCTTACAGCAACTTCTAGCTGCGAAGAAGAGCGGTGTTGTAGCATCTGTAAATCCCCTCTATAATGATAGAAATGTAATTATGTTAAATGCAATATATGGAAACATATATCCATTACTAGAGGGCAAAATTTCTCCTTTTGAGGCTATAGTTGATAAAGCTTCAGGTAAACCTATACTAATAAGATCCTTTAAACAAAAGTACGAATATGTTATTGAAGAAGATAGTTGTAAAGTAGTTAGAAAACCCATTAGTAAATCTACATTTCCTCTATCAACTGGGGAGTTAAAGGTCATAGTAAAGGATGTTATTAAGATGGAGAAGATACTTAACTCTTCCTTTATAGTTAATTTCGTAATTAATGATGAAGGTAATGTATTTTATACTGAAGTTTTTAACTTGTAAAAACACTCCTTGCAGATCCTTTTTCCTCCTTCATTATATGCTGTACAGTCTAAACATACCAATCTTCCACAGATATTACAATAGCCTAAGGCTAGATTAGAATTGCATATTTCACATAAGCTCATTTTGCATATTTCACATAAGCCATTTTTAATATCGTAATGATCTATGCAAACGCTTCTACCACATATTCTACATCTAAAAAACGCTATCTGGTTTTTACATATCTCACATTTCAACGAACTTCTTAAACCAACGATATGCTTCATCATCATCTTTAGCCTGAACTGGTGGGTGCTTGAAGTAGAACGCTGAGACCTCAATTAGGGGACCTCCTATATGTCTATCTAAAGCTATTTTTACTGCTCTAATAACATCAACTAAGACCGCAGCGCAATCAGATTTATCATCCACCTCTAACATAGCTTCTATTCTTATCGGGAATCCCGCAAACCCCTTTCCTTTAATGTATATATATGCAACTTTAGTATTCCCTAAAAATGGAATATAATCGCTAGGTCCTATCCTTATTTTGCCTTCTTTTTCTATTAAATCGGGATTATCTAGAGTGCTAGTTACTGCCTTAGTTTTACTGATCCTCTTTGTGTGCAGTCTTTCTTCAGTTTTCATGTTTAGGAAGTCTGTATTTCCGCCGACGTTAAGTTGGTAAGTCTCATCAACTGAGGCTCCTCTAAGCCTAAACAAAGATGTTAAAGTTCTATGAAGTATGGTAGCTCCTACTTGACTTTTAATATCGTCTCCTGCTAATGGTAAGTTCTTCTCTTTGAACTTTCTTGGATATTCTCCTGTGGGATCACTTGCGATAAATACAGGCATTGCATTTATGAATGCAGTATTTGCTTCTAATGCAGCATCAGCATATGCCCTTGTGGCTTTTTCACTACCAACAGGAAGCATGTTTATTAGTATTTCAGCTTTACTATTCTTTAGCTCCTCTATTACGTTTTCTAACTTACCTTCATAAGTAGGATTAAATACGTTAACCATGTGGGGGGCTACGCCATCTAAAACAGGTCCAGCTACAACTTTTACTCCAGTTTTATCCAAGTTAACTATTTTCGGTGTAATATTTGGTTTTTCGAATATGGCTTCTGCGATATCCTTTCCTACTTTGTTTTTGCTAACGTCAAATGCAGCAACTATTTCGATATCTGTAATCTTGTAATTTCCAATTACTGGAGTAATTAAACCTTCAGTGTAGTTTTCACCTCTTTGCTTATAATATTCTATGCCTTGAATTAGCATTGAGGCGCAATTCCCTAATCCTGCTATCGCAACTCTGATACGGGACATACAGACTTAAAAGTGAGTAAAAGATAAAATATTAATCGCTAATATGATGAACTTGTAGACTATGATTGATGATTAAGTGGAGCGACGCTGAGGTGATGTTTATGGGCTTAAAGAGGTTATATGCAAGGGTTTATGGTTATGTGCAAGGTGTAGGTTTTAGATATTTTGTAAGATTACATGCTAAAAGGCTAGGTATAAAGGGTTATGCAAAAAACATGCCTGATGGCACAGTAGAGGTTGTTGCGGAAGGGTATGAAGAATCTTTAAATAAACTTTTAGAGGAGTTAAAGAGAGGTCCTGCACTGGCTGAAGTGGAAAAAGTAGAATATAAGTTTGAGGAATATAAGGGAGAATTTAACGATTTTGAAACATATTGATGAGAAAAATAAAAAAGCGATAGGTGAGCTAACTCCCATGGGCTGATTGTAACTCTATCTTTTCTTCTTGCGATTCAAACACCTGGAAGTCAATTATTCTAAACGTCTTAATTAGGTCTTCCTTAATTTTTTCTATGTATATATGAGCCTCTTTAGGCATATAGATTTTCACGTTTACTGGTGAGTTCATCGATAGTTTGTTGTTGATTTTAGCCGTTCTTATCATTGAGGTCAACTTCATTAATACCTGACCAAACTTTTCAACTTCCTCATTATCTACTATATCTGAGGTATCGGGCAATTTCTCTAAAAGTATGCTTTCTTTATCTCCGTATAATTTTGAGTACATCTCTTCAGTTATGTGTGGTGCTATTGGATGCAAAATTATTAGTAAATCCTTCATAATTCTCGAAAGAGTATAGAGCGCTGATTGATCCTCTAGAAATAGTCTATATTTAACTAGCTCAAGGTACTCGTCAGCAACCTTTTCCCAGAAATAACTATAGAGCTGTTCTACAACGATATAGAAGTCGAAGTTTTTATACGCTTCTATAGCCTGCTGTACGAACTTCTTATGTTCCTGTAATATCCAGTTATCGATAATGTGTAATTGTTGTGGTTTTTCAAACTTTTTCTTTGAAATAAATGGATATGATAATCTTCCCGCGTTCCAGAGCTTCTGTAAGATTAGCTTTTTAGACTTTACTTTATCCCACCTAAATGGAAAATCATCGCCTATGCTAGCATCTAGAAGCGTCATTCTTATAGCATCTGCACCGTACTCATCAATTCTGTCCAGAGGTGAAATCACATTTCCTTTACTTTTACTCATTCTGCTACCATCAGGTCCTAGTACTTGACCATTAACGAGAACAAAAGTAAAGGGTACGTCTCCTGTAAGCATTAATACTCTAAATAGAGTATAGAAAAGCCAGGTTCTGATTATATCAGTACCCTGAAGTCTTAATGATGCTGGTAATAATCTATTCTTCCCTTTTTCGAAGTATTTAGATAAATAAATTACTGTTACACTAGAGTCTATCCAGACATCAGCGACGTCAGTTACCGGCTTTAATGGAGCTCCACATTGGGGACATTTATCATAAGGCGGTTTAGATTTTGTGGGATCAACAGGTAAGTCTTCCTCTCTAGCGGGTATTAAATGACCGTTATCGCAATACCAAAACGGTAATGGGGTTCCGTAGACTCTTTGTCTGCTTATATTCCAATCCCATTCTAGATTCTTTATCCAATCCTCTAGGTAATATCTCATTTTTGCGGGTTTGAACGTGAGTTTCTTTGACTCCTCTAACAATTTTTCTTTAAATGGAAGAACTTTTATGAAGATCTGCTTTTTCACGAGGAATTCTATAGGTGACATGCAGTCAGATCTTTCAGTATGAGCAATTACGTTATGTTTTATATTTTCTACCTTAACCAAATATCCTTTCTCTCTCAATAATTCTAGTATCTTTTTCCTAGCCTCGTCTACTTTGAGCCCGTCTAGGTATCCCGTGTTCTTCATCCTACCTTTCTCATCAATCATTTGAGATACTGGAAGCCCATACTTTAGTTGTAGCTTTATATCCTGAGGATCTCCATATGTGCTTATCATTTCAGCTCCAGTTCCAAACTCTTTCTCAACACTCTCATCTGCAATTACCTTGACCTCCTTGTTAAACAGTGGTATTATAACTGTTTTACCAATAAGGTGTTTATATCTTTCATCTGTTGGATTAACAGCAACAGCTTGAGTTGCACCTAAAAGCTCTGGCCTTGTTGTAGCTATTATTATATCTCCAGAACCATCCTTAAGTGGGAACCTAATGTAGGCAAGTATACCTTCCTTTTCTATATACCCTACTTCACTCTGAGCTACTGCTGTTTCACATTTAGGACACCAGTAAACTGGGCCCTCTTTTAACTCTATTAAGCTCATTTTGTACATTTCAATGAGGCTTTTTTGGACTACTTTTCTGTAATCTTCCTTGTAAGTTCTATACTCATATTTTTCCCACTCTGGTCTATAACCTAATCTTATCATTGCTGTCTTCATTCTATTTATCATGTCTTCTGTCCATTCAATGCACTTCTGGAGGAACAATTCCCTATTAGTCTTAGGTATCCTTAACCTTTGTTCTACTTTCAATTCCGTAGGCAATCCTTGAGTATCCCAACCTTGTGGAATGAGGACATTATAGCCCTCTAATCGTTTAAACCTGGCTATTGCATCAGCTATTGTAACCCAATAGGCATGACCCATATGTAATTCTCCGCTTGTAAAGGGAGGAGGTGTATCTATAACATAAACTGGGGATTTTTCATCTTCTTCCCTATATCTAAATACTTTCTCCCAATACTCTTTACTTAACCAAATTTTCTGCCAACGAGGCTCTATTTCCGAGGGATTGTAATGTTTTGGCCATTCATTCATCTTCTTTTCTACTTCTTCTTGCGAAATCATCTAACCACCATCAGTCTAAACTCTACTAACTCTTCTTAAACACTAATTAAAGGTAACTCTTAAATGTTATAGTAAATTCATATATGTGAATGCTACTTGAAGATTGCAATATTAGGGGCTGGTGTTGCTGGCGCTTTATTAGGTGCCTTGTTAAGTAATAAAGGTTATGATGTTTATGTATACGATATAAGGAAAGAATACGAAAAAGCCTGTGGTGATGCCGTACCTACTGATTATAAACCAATAATTCCGTGGAACACTAAAGTTAGGATTAAAAGATTTGTGTTTACGTTAGATAGTCAGGATAGTTACTCTATTTCATACAATTACTCTAAGTGGCAGATAATAGATAAATGGGAGTGGATTAATAGGCTGAGAGCTCAAATAAAAAACTTCAATGTAAAAGATTCGCGTTTTATAGACCCTAAGGGCTATGATTTGGTTATAAATGCCAAAGGACCTTACAATATGGATGCAGAAATAGTCTATACAACACGAGCTATTGTTAAAGTACCTGAAATCTTCGACTATGTTGTATTTGATTTCGATTCTAATTTAACCGGGTTTTATTGGATCTTTCCTAGTGAAATTGGGGATAATGAAACTATATTAAACATAGGTGGAGGTTTTCTAGAAACCAAGATCAACAGAGATCTTTTAATGGATTACATAAGAAAGAAGTTTCCTAAATTCGAGGTTATGGACGTAAGAGGAGCTCCGATAACACTTTCTGAGCCTAAAGATAAAAACAATAGAATAGGTGAAGCCAGAGGGCTAGTCTTTCCATTAAGTGGCGAGGGGATAAGACCCTCTGCGATCTCTGCAGAGCTTGCTTTTGAAGCTATAGAGAAAGAAAAGGAATTAAATAGTTTCATTGAGGCTAACATGAAGAAGTTTATCAGCAGAATAAGGATTCAACGTCTATTGTTAAATCTCTATATTAAGTCACAAAATAGGGAGTTTAGAAGATCTCTCTTACGTTTATTATTCAAGAGAGATTATCTTTTAGATGCCTATTTGGAGGATAAAATTGACTTAGAAGGTATTAATGAGTCTATTAGGTTGATAAAATATGGAACTGCTACTTGAAAACTCAGAAAGCAAGACGGGTTTACACAGAATCAGGACTGTCATACTAAGTGTTGATGATAGTATACACGAACTTAAGGATTTTGTAAACTACAAGAAGGTTTCACCTATATACAAGAAAGGAGAAGCTAAATTAGTAACTTTACCTAAAAAGGGAACTTTTGTGTATATAAGGTTAGTAAGAAATTTACGTGGAGAGGTTTTCGGTTACATAAAGGTTATTGTAAATGATGTAGAAGTCTTAAATTGCAAATACAGAAAACTCAAAATTATTAGGATTTCAGGAGATAAGAGCTATTGTGATCTTGTAAAGAAGTGCGTAGATGCACTTAAATTGCCAGTAAAAAGATTTAACGTAGGTAAGTAAAATGTTCAGTTTAGATTTTGTAGCTCTTACAGAAGATCCTCTTAGAATTAAGGATTTCTTTAAGCTTGCGGATACTATTCTTACTGATCTATGCCAGCCAATAAAGATAGGCGCTTCGCTATTATGCGCGGTATCTAATGATGTATTGTTAACAATTTATACCGATATGCAATCTAAGAACTTAACGCTAAAGATTAGGGTTGAAGGTGAGGATGCTGTAAAATTAGTAAATACGATTTCAAGGATATATGAGAAGCTTAAAGAAAACGGGTTTCATATGACTTTAGCTACATCCTCTATAACTCTATAAACTTTTACTGCGTCATTGAAATCCTTTATATCCATCTTAATATAGCCTGAGGCACCACATATATACGCATTTAACGATGTTTTACATATAACTAATTTAATCACCTTAACAATATCATTTTCAAAATTTATCTCCCTATATGTTATCCTATCCTCAATTTTATCATTGTTTATTTTTATAGAAAGATCTGCATAGAAAGCTTTAGTTTTGAGATCTACTACAAAATAGTTCTTATCTATTTCAAATCTTAATAACTCGCTCATGGAACAGGAACCAGTTCAGTGCCACAATATGGGCACTTTCCTTTTAGTCCTCTTTTATCTGCTTCACAGAAATACGCTTCATACTTCTTCTCGCACTTTGGACACTTATAGACTAAATCAGTTCCTATCCTTAAAGTTCTATTGCATATTCTACAGTGTACTTCAAACCAGCCAAAATGACCATAACCGTTAGTACCCTTTAACTTAAGACTCATAGTCTAAATGGGAGTATTGTTTATTCTTAAAATTAACTATGTGTTTGGATTGATAAATACTTCATTATTGTTCCGATGTTTTTATTTATTAGATTTTATACATAATACCTGTGATTCAGACTGCAAAAGTTATTGTAGCATATAATGTTGAAGAGCAGAAGATTAATGAGGGCATAAGCTTATTAAAACTAATTAGGAGGGAAATTAACAATCCTATTGATAATAAGTCTGCATCTCTCGAAGAAATACAGGTGGATCAGGTAACCTTGATAGAGGATTCTGGTAATGAATCTTATTTGAATATAAAAGAAGACGATATTTTAAAGAATGCGATTATATTCTCTCATCCTCTGAATATCATAAAAATAGGTTTGCCAGTTGATCTCAGTAACCCTGAGAACGTCAAAATGAATTATTCTGATGTCCCTGAAGGTACTAATAACCTATACATAGGCGTAAAGATAAGCCAAGAAATGAAGGTGCCTTTTATCGTCTTAGAGACTTCCGAAGGAACAAAGATCATATCTTATAAGGATGTTTACGATACTAAAGCTAAGGTTGAGAAGAAAGAAAGAAAATCAACTAAAAAGAGAAAGAAAGTTAAGAAGCATAAAAGAGCTAAAAGATCTACTAAGAAACGCAAGGCTAAGAGCAAGAATTCTAGAAAGAGTGGATGAGTTTAAACTTAATAAGTACGCATCATACAACGTTTGGCTCAGGGAACTTCTGCTTTGTATATTAACGTCAAATTCTTCATTCATAAATGCTTATAGAGCACTAAACTACATTTATTCCTTAGGTTTACCTAAAGATGAAAATAAGATAATGATGGCATTAAGGAGTGTAGGTTATAGATTCTATAGGCTAAAGGCTAGATATATCGTTTATGCCTTAAACACTTTTGATTCAAAGATGGCCGAGCAGTTAAGGTTATTAGCTGATAGGGATCAATTTGAGGCTAGAGAGTTTTTGATGGATAACCTTTATGGTCTAGGGATGAAAGAATCGAGCCATTATTTGAGAAACCTAGGTTATTTCGATCTCAGCATAATTGATAGGCATGTGATAGACTTCTTAAGAACTTATCTTGAGCTTAATATTACTAATAAGCTTACGAAGAAAAGATATCTAGAGTATGAAGGTGTGTTGAGGTCTATTTCTACATTTCTTGGAATACCACCAGGAATCTTCGATTTATATATATGGTATGTTGAGACAGGAACTCTAGTAAAATGAATTTATTAGTTATTAGAAGAATTTAATAGGCTATATATTTTAAAGAAGATAATGATACATCCATGAGTACTTCATCGAGTGCTGACCTTTTTGAAAAAGCGAGGAATGTGTTTATCTCCTCTTGGAAAAATAGGCTTACTATATATGAAAGGGCTAGGATTATAAGTGCTAGAGCTCTACAGTTATCCATGGGTGCAATACCGTTGATTGATGTAGATCCTAATAAATATCAAGATCCTATAAGTATAGCAGAAGAGGAGTTAAATAGAGGCGTTTTGCCTATAACTGTTAGAAGAATATTTCCAAATGGCGAAATTCAGACAATTTCCGTTAGGAAATTGATTAAAAATTCTTAAGAGGGAGTAAGAATATAAGTTTCCAATGTAATAATCTTTCTAATTACATTCTGATAATTGCAGAAAAGAGTAAAGCAGGGAAGAAAATAGCTGAAGCGTTATCGGCTTCTAGTAAATTATGTAAATCTAGATACGGTGTAAATTACTGGGTATTGACATATAGAGGAAAATTGCACGTTATTGCTTCAGCCGCGGGGCATCTTTTTGAGCTTTATGCTAATGGCAGTTTTCCAGTCTTTGAAGCTGAATGGAAGCCGTCCTGGCAAATATCTGCTAACAAGTTCTCGAAAAAATACTACATGCTTTTACAGCAGTTATCAAAGAAAGCTTCACTATTCGTTAACGCATGTGATTATGATATAGAAGGATCGGTTATCGGTTATAATATAATTAGGTTCTTTGGTGACATTAAGAGGGCAAAAAGGATGAAGTTTTCAGCATTAACTAAGGATGAGATATTAAAAGCATACAACTCTATGTCAGAACTAGATTACCCTTACATTAATGCTGGTATCGCAAGGCATTACGTTGATTGGTTATGGGGCATAAACGTAAGTAGATTCCTGATGAGGAGCTTGCATAAAGTTTCAAAGAAGAGAATAACGCTCAGTGCGGGTAGGGTTCAGACTCCTACGTTATATGAGGTTATAAGCAAGGAGTTTAAACGTGAAACATATGTGCCAGAACCATATTTTAGAATAAAATTAACAGTAACCCTTGGGAGTATACCTTATTCATTTACTCTGTCGAAGATTTTTGAGAATAAGAAAGATGCTGAGAAGGTCGCTGAATTGCTAAAGAAAGGATATCTAGAAGTTGTTAAGGTAGAAAGAATCAATAAAACTCTAGAACGGCCACCTCCATTTAATTTAGGAGACCTTCAAGCGGAAGCGGGTAGAATATTTGGCTTTTCGCCATATAAGACGGAAAGAGTTGCAGAAGAATTATACTTAGAAGGTTTAATTAGTTATCCTAGGACTAATAGTCAAAAAATACCACCTAGCGTTAATGTTGAAGAGATTATAAAAGAATTAGGTAAAGGACCATATGGATTTCTAGTCTCTAAACTGAACTCGATGGTAGTAGGAGGAAGATATTTGATTAAGCAAGGTAAAGAAGAAGATCCCGCTCATCCAGCAATTTATCCTACAGGCGAAAAACCAGGTAAAATAACTAAAGACGCCCTAAAACTTTATGAACTTATTGTTAGGAGATTTTTAGCTAGTGCTTCTGGGGATGCCAATATTAATTCCATAAAAGTTGTTACTAGAGTTCATCCTTTAGAATATGTAGAGGAGCTTAACTTCCAATCCGTTGTTAATCCAGGCTGGTTAAGCATCTATACTTATACTCAAGTAAAATCCTTTCAGGGTTACATAGATATAAAGGAGGGGACTAAGATACCTATCTCCAAAGTCTCGATAGCATTGGAAATCAGTAAGCCTGAGGCTAGATACACCAAGGTCAGTTTATTGAAATGGATGGAGAAGGTAGGAATAGGAACTGAAGCTACTAGAGGAAACATCATAGAAATTCTATTTAAAAGGAAATATCTATCCCAAAAGGGTAAGTATATCTATCCTACACCTTTAGGAATATCTATAGTCAACGTTCTTAAAGAGAACTTTCCTGAATTAGTTAGTGTTAAGTTAACTACTGAAATGGAAAATATGTTAAAGGATGTTCAACGCGGGAAGATTGATAAAGATCAAGCGATTGAGTTAGTTAAGAGAAAGCTTTCCGAGTACTTCACTAAATACTCAAATATAGAAGAAAAGATAGGTTTGGCGCTAGCTAAGCCTTTAGGTTTAGTCAAATACGAGAAATGCGAGATATGTGAACTAGAGGCTTTTAAAGATAAACTTTGTGAATGGCACTTTGAGGCATTAAAGAATTTGAAAGAAAAGATCAACCTTTGGAAAATCAGAACGGGATATTCGGAAGGCGTTATAATTAAGAAACTATATAAGTCAAGTGCTACAGGGATATACACGAAGGAAGTAATAAAAAAATACTTTCTCGATGATGTGAGTCATGCCAACTGAGCGATGAGGTAAAACCTGGGGTAGCTGAGGTTAAAGTGCTTTAAACTTCTCATGCCACGCGTCGTAAGCCTTCACTAATTCTGGATCAACGCTCGGTTTTCTAATCTTTAAGACTTCTTCTATGTCTTCCATTTTTACAGGTCTAGGCTCAGTTTGATTGTTCTTGAACATCTCTTTGATAACTTTTACATGAGCGGTCTGAACGATATCTCTTATATCGCTAGCAGTATAGCCTTCTGTCATTTTAGCCAATTCATCTAAGTCAATATTCTCAGTTTTAATTTTTGAAAGGTAGTATTTGAACAATGATTTCCTCTGTTCATGATCAGGTAACCTGACATATATCCTCTTCTGGAACCTTCTCAAGAAGGCTTCATCTAATCTCCATGGCTTATTGGTAGCACCGATAACATAAACCTTATAGTTTTCAGACTTGTCAAGCAAACCATCCATTTCCTTAAGGAATTGATTTCTAACTCTTACTTCTCCACCTATTTCACTAGTATATACCCCTAATAGCGCATCTATCTCGTCAATGAAGATTATTGATGGTTTATTATCCCTTTTAGACAACTCTCTCGCAGTATTGAAGACTTTTGCAACACGCTTTTCTGCTTCTCCTAACCATTTGGACATTATTGTGGCAGCATCTACTTGAATGAAATGGGAGTCTATCTCATTAGCTACAGCAGCAGCTATCATTGTTTTCCCACATCCTGGCGGTCCATAAAGTAATATTCCCCTAGGCCATCCTAATGGGAATAGATCAGGTCTTTTACTTGGATAGACAATGCTTTCCTTTAAAGCTTCCTTAACGTCCTCTAATCCTACTATATCGTTAAAAGTCACTTTGGGCTTTTCCTTTAGCTCAAGGTCCTCTGATATTTCTTCTCCATTACCTGTTTCTCCATAACCTTCTTCTTCACTGTTAGACAAGATCTCTATCCTTCTCTTGTATTCGTTTATCATCTGCTCGTATGCAGGTCTCACTAGAGAATCTGGATAGAGCGCAATAAGTCTCGCAAGTATTTCAATGGCTTTCTTATAATTTGTTATAGCTTCGTCCTTTTTACCTTCCTTATCAGCTTTTACAGCCTCTATAGCATACTTTCTAGCCATTTCCTCTAACATTACCTGTGCAGACATGCTAATCCTCCACTACTATCAAACCTTTTCTCTCTAATTCCCTTACTATTGTTAATACTTCATCTTTCTCAACGTTAAATACTTTAGCTACATGTTCAATATCTAAGAACCCACCTGTACTTTTGATATAGTTTAGTAAATCGATCTCTGAAAGTGTTCTTCTTTGATTGCTTTGAGCAAAGGATTGTATCTTACTTTGTGCCTTATTGTTTTGTTTAACCTCCTCCTGTGGTGGTCGCGGTAGATCTGGAAGAAGTGTACTTATTTCCTTCTCAGCAGATTTCTGAGCATCTTCTAGTATCTTCTTTGCCTCATCATCTAGATATGGCGTTAATGATATATTATTGTTCGATAATGTACCAGTATCTGCGACTATACTGTTTACGCTGCTTGATATTGTATCTAAGGCTATAGCAACGTCAGGTGCTACACCTCTAATCTGGTCCTTAAGGACATTGAGAATCGAGACAACAGGACCTAGGGCACTTGAAATGTTGTGTAGTTCTGTAACTGTCTCTAATCTAATTCTAACTTTCTCAAGAGCTAAATAGGCTGTATAGGCCATTTTAATCATTTTCCTTATATCAGAGATTTCTTGCGCATAGATTGCAGCTCTTATATTATCTCCCTCAGTTTGTGCTCTGACAGTTTTATCAAAAAGATCTTTATCTCTATCCCTTAACTTATAGATGCTCTCTTGTAGTCTATCCTGTTGCTCTTTAAGTCTTAGGGATATTTCAGTAATTATATTAGGGATGTTAGCTTTTTTCTTCTTGTTTCCCCACAGTGAAAAATTAAATTTACTTATTAGCATCCTGGCTTATTTGCTTGATTATAAAGTATTTATTACCTTTACTGGTATTGGCATTGGTAATTCCGATTTATTACCTTCATTACCTTTTACGCCTTGATCCTGAGACGAATTGATCTGCAAGCTGGGTTTTCCAATATCTAAGCCTTCTTTATCTAGCGAGTCTAACTTATCAATAGTTTTCTTAATGTCATCCATTTCCGCAGTATAGCTCTCTTTTCCTTGTTTTAATATTTCTATTGAAGATTTATAGGCGAAGTCAGGTATATCTCCAGAGATATAACCCATCTTTAATGATACCATAGCTTTATCGATTTCAACTAGTTGTTCATCTATATCGTTAAGCCTGGCCTTAAGTTTATTTTTAATCTTAAGCTGTTCCTCTTTTATCTTTAGCATTTCCGCATCTAACTTTCTCTTAGTCTCATCATAGAGGTTTTTAGGAATTTCTTGTCTATTATATAACTCTTCAAGAGCCCTTTGCCTCTTTCTGATTCTGTCTGCTTTTGTTAGTAATGAGATTGCTTCTGCTTTCCAATCAGGTAATATTGATATATTATCATTTTCTACTTTTATTCTAGAAGGATCAATCGTCATGAAACTTCCGTTGTTCTCTATCTCGATTCCGGTAACCGTTCCATCGACTTCGACGTATAAATTTACTATGTAGCCAGCCTCTCTTCCGTATATGTCTTTAACCTTTTGTCCAACATATTTTTCGAGTATCTCAACCGAAAGCACCATAGTATTATCCTCAATGTAAAAGGGTATTACCATGAAACATATAAAAAGATTAGGACTCCTTCAGTAAGCCTTTTCTCATCACAATTAAGCGCTTTTAACCTTCATCACCAGCTGAGTGATATTATGCTAAAAAATTTAAAAAGATATTCATTGAAGAGCTACCTATTTTGAGAGATAAAACATGAGTTTACAAGTTTTACATAACGTAACTTCAACGATAATTCATATATTTGGTGGAGTTAACAGCACACCATTAGCAACACTTCTAGTAGGTTTAGGATTTGCCCTATTGTTTGCAATAATCATTGGCGCAGTTATTTATGGTGCTATAAGAGCATTTAAGGCAATACCGTCAATGACTACAAAAGAGTTCATAGCCTTTATAGCATTATTAGCTGTGGTGCTCATAATTTTAGGGATAATATTACCTTAAAGAGAAAGTTTCTTTCCCATGTACTCCATATCGTAATATTTTTCGATTTCTAATAATCTATTATACTTTGAAGTTCTCTCCCCTCTGGCTGGTGCACCTGTTTTTATGAATTCTGACCCAACGCCCACAGCTAAATCAGCAACAAAAGAATCTTCAGTTTCACCACTTCTATGGCTGACTACTAGCTTAATATTATTCAACTTAGCGATCTTACAGAAATCTAGCGTTTCTGATAAAGTACCAATCTGATTAGGTTTAACTATAGTCCCACTTGTAGCATTCAATTCAATTCCTTTACTTAGGTATTTAACGTTGGTAGTATACAGATCATCACCAATAACGATAACGTTCTTTAGTTTAGACTTTAGGATGCTAAATCCTTCAAAATCGTTCTCATTAAATGGATCTTCAAGATATAGTAACGGATACGTCTTAGCTAGGTTAACATAGAAGTCAAGTAACTCATCCCTGTTCAATTTTTTGTCGTCGATCTCATAGACGTTATCTTTCTCATTAAAGAACTCTGACGATGCAGCATCCATTCCAACATAGAACTCGCTATCATATCCAGCGTTTCTAATGGCTGCCATCAATAAATCTAACGCGTCTTCTGTTTTTTCTAATGGAGGACTGTAGCCTCCTTCATCTCCTAATGCGGTAAATATTTTTCCATATCTTTCAGTTATGAGGTCCTTTAGTGCTTTATAGACTTTTGCTGTAGCAAATAATGCTTCAGAGAACTTATCAAATTTAACAGGTATTACAATGAATTCTTGTATTTTTAATTTATTTCCTGCATGTTTTCCACCATTTATTATGTTGAAGAGCGGAATAGGTATTATTGTGGCGTTTTTACCGCCTATATACTCAAAGTACTCCATCCCTAGAGCTTTAGAGGCAGTTTTAGCTGTAGCTATAGATATCGCTATTGTTGTGTTGCCTCCTATTCTAGACTTGTTCGGCGTTCCATCTATCTCTATTAGCATTTTATCTATCTTTCTCTGATCTCTAACATCAAAACCTTCTAACGCTTTAGAGACTTCATACTTTATTGCATTAATTGCAGGTGTCACATACCCATTCGTATCTCTTAGTTCCACTGCTTCTCTGGTTCCTCTAGAGGCTCCAGCTGGTGCATCGCCGAACTCACATATACCTTGCTCTATGCAAACTACAGCTCTAATAGTTGGATTACCTCTAGAATCTAAAATTTGTAAAGCATCAATGCTTTTTATTGCAAAGGGATTAGCCATAAAAATCACTCTTGTAACTCTTTTTTTATGAACTATATATTGTTTTCCTCAATGATTTTCTTTTTGTACGGAATATTAACGCCTGTTTACAAAATCGTATTGAACGGAAAGTTGAGCAAGCCAAACTATTTTCTGCTCGCATGGACTTCTGCTCCGCATTTCATTGCTTATGCTTATTTATATCAATATACAGTTTTTATAGTTATAACTATAATCTCACAAATAATTAATTTAATTCTTGTAAGATATAATAGGCTTGAAATTTTATGGTCCGGAGTAACGTTAATTGTTTACGCAATCATTATGCTTTTCATTTATTATTTACTTTTTTAAACTACTTACTTATGCCAAGAAAAAGTCAAAAAGAGCCGGATGTTTGTCCTAAATGTGGAACGAAAGTTGACAAACCCATAAAAACTTGGCAATTAGTTTCTCCTTTACCTGACGCAAATGGTAGAATAACTATAACTATCATGGGATCATATGAATGCCCTAACTGCGGCTACAAATGGAGGGCAGTAGTATCTAAGATAAAGGCTGGGGGTTCTTCAGTAGAGATTGAAGGTAAGAAAGGTGAAAAGAAGGTAATTGGCAACGAGAAAGAAGAAAGGGAAGAAGGAGAGATAATAGAGCTAGATCTTAGTGATCTAGATGAAGAAGAGTGAGATAGTAATTTTAGTTCTAATAATACTTCTTTATGTATTGCTCTTATCAAATGTAGTGAATACAGCAAGCGTAGAAGGAGTTTCAATGTATCCTGTTTTCCAAAATGGGGCTATAACTTTCTATCAAAAAACGCATTACGCAAGCTTAGGGGATATAATAATATTCAAATCTCCAGTGTTTAACACATATGTTATACACAGAGTTGTTGAAATCACTCCTGAAGGATATGTAACAAAAGGCGTTGATCCCATAAGCAATCCTCAACCCGACGCTGGAATACTTGAACCTCCTTATGGTGTTCCTCCATACGATGTTATAGGGAGGGTTGTTAACATTTCAGGATATGTATTCGTAATTCCATATCTAGGGTACATTTCAATAATGTTCTCCTCAATCATTTAAGGGCTGTAATTTTTCCAAGTTTCCTCAATTTTAAAACCCTATATGTAGGCGTTATAGTAGTGGGATGATTAGCATAGACTTGGTCAATTCTCTTAACAGCTGTATTTTGTGGAGTTTTTTGAATTTCCTGCGGGTTTTCATAAGCTTTATTGATAATGTCTTTTATTGCATTTGCGAACGCATCTATAACTTCTTTAGGCTCAGTTTCTGTAGGCTCTATCATTAAGGCTTCTTCTACTATTCCAGGGAAATATATGGTGGGTGCATAAAATCCTCTATCTAGTAATGCTTTTGCTATATCGAGTGCAGTAACTCCCGTAGAGACAGCTAACGGCTTAGCACTAAATACTACTTCATGCTTTCTAAACCTGTTAGGTGCAATTAAACTCAAACCTTTAACGTCTTTTAACTTTGCGATGAGGTAATTTGTAGCTACTGTGCTCATTTTACCTATATATGAGAGGCCTTCAGCACCTAATCCCAGGATATACGAATACGCTCTAATTACATTAGCTATATTGCCATAATAAGTCGCTATCTTGCCTATGGAGTATTTAGGGACTTTACTCAATGTATACTTCTCATTATGCTTCTCAACGATCGGGTATGGCAAGTAATTTACTAGCTCGCCTTTAGCACAAATAGCTCCAGCTCCTGGACCTCCACCTCCATGGGGTACTGCAAAGGTTTTATGTAGATTAACGTGGACTATATCAAATCCCATGTAACCGGGTTTTGTGACACCTAAGATACCGTTCAGATTAGCTCCATCGTAGTAAAGTACTCCATCAACGGAGTGGATTATTTTAGCTATTTCAAGTATATTTTCCTCAAATAGTCCTAATGTGTTAGGGTTTGTTAACATGAATCCGGCAGTCCTATCGTTAACAGTTTCTTTTAGTATATCAATATCCACTAGACCTTCACTGTTAGATTTAATATAGATTACTCTATACCCTGCCATAGCTGCACTAGCTGGGTTAGTTCCATGAGCTGTATCCGCTACTAGCATCTCATCTCTATTTATGTGATTCTTAGTTTCATGATACTTTTTAATCATTAAAACCCCGGCTAGTTCACCTGCAGCTCCTGCAGGTATTTGAAGACTACATAAATCCATCCCTGTTATATCCGCCATCCATTCTTGAATTCTATATATTACCTCAAGAACTCCTTGTACGGTCTCTTCATCCTGTAGAGGGTGTAAATTCTCTACAAAGCTAGCTGCTACTTCTTCAATCTTAGGGTTATATTTCATAGTGCATGATCCTAAAGGTACCATTCCATTATCAACACCAAAATTCATTTGTGATAGTCTTATGAAGTGTCTAACGACTTCTAACTCGCTTAACTGAGGTAGTTCTAAATCTCCTTTTCTTCTAATCTTCTCAGGTAATTGAACCTCATTTATTTCTTTGTTTATTTCCTCATCTATGGGTACTAAAGTACCTACTCTCCCTTCATTTCCCATTTCAAAAATTAATGGCTCTTCCCATTTAGCTTGTCTCCATGTCATTACTTCATCACCTCCCTTATAGAGTCTATTAACTCATCAATAGCATGTTTAGTGTGCACTTCAGAAAAACAATATAGAGCTTTAGTCTTATCTAATTGTAAACCACCATGAATTCCCTTTGTTAGTAAATGCTTATGGATTTCAGTATAATCTTTTCCGAACTCTAGTGCAACTTCTTCTAAGAATTCTCCACTAAAGGCTTTTCTAACTCCTATTTTTTCTAACTCTCTGACGGCATAATGACTACGCCTAAGTATCTCCTCTGCTAAAGTTATAAGTCCGTTCTTTCCCAGTAACGATAAATATACAGCAACGCCTATAGCCATCAGTGTTTCGTTAGTAGTGATATTTGATGTAGCTTTCTCTCTCCTAGAAAACTGTTCCCTGTACTGTAATATCAGCGTATAAGCTCTATTTTCCTCCACATCTTTTGTCAGACCTACAATTCTACCAGGAAGTTGTTTGATTAGAGTGGAATCCCATCTGGTCGCTATTATACCTAATAAAGGACCTCCATAGTTTAGAGCTAGTCCAATTTCCTGACCATCACTAACGGCTATATCAACACCATATTCTCCTGGCGGTTTAATTACAGCAGAAAACAGCGGGTTCATGCCAAGTATTGTAATTGCTTTATATTTCTTAGCCTCAGTAAAGATTTCATCTAACTGTGTTTCAACTACACCATAAAAATTAGGCTGTTCCATGTATACTGCGGTAACTTCATCCTTATGCTTATTCAATATGTTTTTATACTCCTCTAGCGACGTTTCTCCGCTTTCGTTATTTATTGGCACCTCAACTATCTTTAAGCCTTTGCCGTAGATCCATGTCCTTAAAACCTCCTTACGAAATGGGTTCATTGAAGATGGTACTAAAACAACCTTTTTCCCATTAATTCTATGGCTCATTAGTACTGCCTCAGCTAATGCGGAGCCCCAGTCATAAAGCGAGGCGTTTACAACTTCTAACTCAAAAAGTTCAGCTATTAGGCTTTGATATTCAAAGAGTGCCTGAAGCAATCCCTGTGAGATTTCTTGTTGATAAGGGGTATAAGAAGTATAAAATTCAGATCTACTCATTATCATCTTTACCGCATAAGGAATGTAATGAGGACATATACCTCCCCCTAAAAAGGGAGGGTATTTCAAATTCAAATTCTTTCTGAACGAAGCGCTTAACTCATTAAGTATCTCAAACTCCGACATTGCCCTTTGGGGCAAACTTCTATAACCATCCTTAATTCTGATTTCTTGAGGCACGTCTTTAAAAAGTTCATCTACATCTTTTACCCCAATTTCCTTAAGCATTTCATCCAGGTGCGAAAGATTAGGTAACCATGGGTGGTGATACATATTTAGTCTTTCACAGATACATTATACTAGCGGGTTAAGTTATATGTTTAAGTCACCCTTATCGTCAGTTGAAGAAAAGTTAAATGCAAACTTTGGGGAATTCGCCGGCTGGGAAATGCCGATGTCCTATACCTCATATATGGATGAACATATGGCTGTTAGGTCAGAGGCAGCATTTTTCGATATTTCCCATATGGGAAGGTTGAGGATAAAAGGTAGCATAGAAGAGTTAAACAAACTTATAGCAAAGGATTTGAAGTCAAGTCAAGCAGGATTTATGATAGGACCTACTGCTTTCCTTAACGATAAAGGAGGGTTTATAGATGATGTTATGGTTTATAAAATAAGCGATAACGATTGGTTAATAGTTACAAATGCTATAAATAGAGAAAAAGATATGAAATGGATAACCAGTAATTCATCACTAGAAGTCCAAGATTTAACTTTTGACTATGTCATGATAGCCATACAAGGTAGGAGAGTATGGGATTATCTTAAACAAAAGCCTGACCTAAAGCCATTACAGTTTGTCCTAAACACTTCATTCCTGGGAGAAGAAGTATTCCTCTTAAGTAGGTCTGGCTGGACAGGCGAGGATGGTTTAGAGGTATGGGCTAAACCGGAAATAGGAGAAAGGATAGTAACGAAACTAGTTAATTTAGGATTAAAGCCTGCAGGGCTAATATGTAGGGATAGTATAAGGCAAGAAATGGGATTTGTTCTATATGGAGAAGATATAGATGAAAAAATTAATCCTATAGAAGCTAGATATTGGGTTTTTTCATTAAATAAAGATTTCATAGGTAAAGAAGCAATAATTGAGGCATTAAAGAATGGAGTCAATAAAATAAGGGTAGGTTTTAAATTCACTAAGGGAGATAGAACGTTACCTAGGAGCTCTATGCCAGTAATGATCTTAGATAAGCCAATAGGATACATAACTAGTAGTACCTTTTCACCCTACTTAAACAGAGTTATAGCTATGGGGTATATTGAAACAAAATACGCCTATTTCGGCTATAGCGTTGAAGTGAATGTAAGAGGAAAGAAAGTAGAGGGAAAAATACAAGATTTTCCATTTATAAAATAATTATTAGAGGAGGAGAATGGACAATGTCAGACGATAAAATAGTAGTTGATGGTAAATATATCGTGCTAAAGGATAGATACTATACTGATACTGATGAGTGGGTAAAGATTGATGGAGAGATGGCAACTGTTGGAATAACAGATTATGCACAGAAGAAGCTAAGGGATATAGTTGGTGTTGAGTTACCAGAGGTTGGAAGAGAAGTAAAGATGGGCGATCCTGTGGCTGTAGTGGAGTCTGTAAAAGCTGCTGCCGATATATATTCACCTGTATCAGGTACTATAACTGAGGTAAACGAAGATCTATCCTCTTCTCCCGAGCTTATAAATAAGGATCCCTATGGTAAGGGCTGGATATTTAAGGTAAAAATTTCTAATCCAGAGGAAAAAGATAAGTTGTTAAATGCAGATAAATATGTTGAAAAAATAAAGGAGAAGGAGGCTAAATAATGGTTGAGGAGTTTAAAATAATAGAAAAATACATACCTCAATTAAGTAAACCATCTTACATGTTAATAGGGCTTCCAGATGCAGGTCTAGTTGGCGGTATAGTCTCAGAATATTTAATAAATAACCTACAGTTGAAGGAATACGGGGAGCTTTACTCTCCTGATCTTCTTCCACCTATTTCTCATGTTAGTAATGGACAAGTTATGTCTCCTGTAAAGCTATATCATTCTAGCAACCTAATAGTTGTTCATTCTTGGATAGCCTTACCTGTAAACGCTTTATACCCATTAGCTAAAAGCATAGTAAGTTACGCAAAGAAGTATGATATAAATACTATAATTTCGATAACTGGAATACCTGTGCCTAACAGACTAGATCTACAAGAGCTTAATACTTACTGGGTAACTAGTACAGAAGACCTCGCTGAGGAGCTATCTAAATATCCTGAAATAAAGAAGTTTACAGAAGGGTATGTAGCCGGTCCTTATGCACCTATACTATTAGAGAGCAAATTTAACGGAATTAGAAACTTCCTCCTAGTTGTAGAATCTTTTCAAGACTTACCTGACCCTGAAGCTTCAGCTAAAGCTTTACAGTTTATTTCAAAATATATTGGCATCGCAGTAGATATAAGTGGATTGTTAAAAGAGGCTGAAGAGATAAGGGATAGAATTAGGGGATTAATGGAGCAAACGAAAAGGCAAATGCCAGAGTACTCCTTGGGAAGACCATCTACTTATGCGTGACCTTAAATGCCAGCGGGTAAATCATTACACGATTTAATAAAATCAATAATAGAAGAGGAAGAGAGGAGAATAAGGGAAACTGTAGAAAAGATAGAGGAGGAGATAGAAAAGGAATTTGCGGATTTTGAAACTCCACTTTATACTGTTAACGAGAGTTCTAACGAGTATGATTATTTGGTTGATATCCCATATCTAGATCCAGATAGTGTTCACATAAAGAGGACTCAAAATTTAATAATTGTGACATTCAAGAATAAAAGAGGCAAAAATTACTTATTAAAGATTAGAACACCAGTAGATGCTGATCCTAATTCTGCAACATTCTATATAGTAAGAGGTTATGTAAGAATTGTATTAAAAAGAAAGTGAGATTTGTTTATACGCATTTATACCATTATAAAACATTAGCAATATCTTTATAAACGGCGTTTAAGATAAATTAATCTGGGAAAAGTTTTGCAGGAAGCGGATTTTAATAAGAATTACAAGGACGTGGAAACCAGAAAAGTTCAAAAATTAGGCTCATCGTCTCTTTTCATAACTCTTCCAAAGAAATGGGTAAGTAAGTGGGGCATAAAACCCGGAGATAAGATAATCATTGAGATGACGAATGATGGCGCTTTAAGGTTGACTGCAGAAAAGTCGAAATTTAACATTGGGAGAAAAGCAATAAAGATTGATTTGGATGTATTAAAAGAACCTCTAACTTACGCTATTCCATGTATATATTCTCTGGGCTATGATGAAATAACAATTACAGGCAAGAAGATAGACTTGGACTCTGTTTCTAAGGACATCAATGAACTGAGCAAATTCCTCATAGGTCTCGAACTCTCTGAAGCTGGTGAAAATTATATAAAACTTGATTGTCTACTTGATTCCGAGCGATTAAGTGCAGAATCTCTGTTAAGAAGGTTATTGAATATAATATCAAAGAAGGTCGAAGATATCTCAGCATATATATCTAGCCAACAGCAGATCGATATAGTAGCTAAAGACGAGATAAAGAAAGTGATTTACATGTCTCTAAGGAGAGTCCTAGAAAGTAATGTTGATAGCTTAAAGGAAAGTGTCAAGAACTCGGTTATAGCCATTAATTTGACTCACATAACTCACATCGATTATATTCTTACTAAATTGACGAATTATATTAAGCAAGAGAAAGAACAGAAGAAAGAGATAAAGGACGTTAGCACTATTAAAGATATCTTACATAACGTAAGCGATTTACTAGACGAAATAGTCATGAGCTTATTACTTCCTAGCGTAAAGAGGATTTCCAATGGTATTAAGCTTCTTTCTCAAATTAACGATAACATCAATAAGCTCTCTGACCCTCAACTAAGGGATATACTAACTGATTTGAGTTGGTCATTGAACGAAGCGCTCTTCATCTCCTCTTGTACATTATATTTTGAAGGATCTTCTGCAGTAGAAAAAGAAGAATGAGGTGATTGTAATGAGTTACATAAGAATTGAAGACCTTCATGTCACAGTTGAAGGAAAAGAAGTACTGAAAGGAGTAACTCTAGAAATACATAGTGGAGAAATACATGCATTAATGGGACCTAACGGTAGTGGCAAAACAACACTATCGCTAGCATTAATGGGGCATCCAAAATATAAAATAACTAAGGGAAGGATAATCTTAGATGGTACAGATATAACAAACCTAGACACATCTGAAAAGGCAAAATTAGGGATCTTCTTAGCCTTCCAGAATCCGGTAGAGATAAGCGGATTAAAGCTCTCGACTCTCTTAGTTTCAGAAATTAATAGGGCTTATGAAGGTAAACTTACATTACAGCAACAACTTAGTCTGATAAAAGAGTTAGTAAAAACAGTAGGACTCTCTGATAGCCATCTAAATAGAGGTGTATTTGAAGGCTTTAGTGGAGGAGAGAAGAAAAGGGCTGAAATCTTACAAATGCTAACATTAAGACCTAAGTTTGCGATTTTAGATGAGCCAGACTCAGGAGTTGATGTTGATGGTCTTAAAATAATAGCGGATTCGATAAAGAAGTTAAAGGTTGAGAATAACACAGGATTTCTGATAATAACACATTACAGGAGGATCTTAGATCATTTAGAAGCTACTAACGTTCATGTACTATATGACGGAAGAATCATAGCAAGCGGAGGTATGGAATTGGCTAAAGCTATTGACGAAAAGGGTTATGAAGGAGTAATAAAAGAAGTATTGAAGCACTAATAAGTCAGGTTTATATTTTTTCTTTAACATAGTTAAAGTAATAGGAGTTGGTTAGAAAATGGTAGATGAAGAAAGAATAAGTATTGATATGAACGAGATACTTAACGCTGCTCTCGATGTAAAAAACAACGTACTAACCCAACAGGAGTTCCACAAAGTTATAACAGAGGCGGGTCTAAGCAAAGATATCATAGAAGAGATTTCGAGGCTAAAGAAAGAACCAGAGTGGATGTTAAGGTTAAGGTTAAAGGGATTAGAATTATTTGAAAAATTACCAGTCCCCAATTGGTTACCTCCATTTGTTAGGGATATAGATATCTCAAAACTAGAGGTTTACATTAAGCCTGCAGCAGATAAGACTTCTAGCTGGGATGAAGTACCACCTGAGATAAGGAGCTATTATGAAAAGTTAGGGATACCTCAATCAGAACAGAAGTACTTGGGAGGTCTAGTTGCAGTCTTCGAGTCCGAATCGATCTATGAAGGAGTAAAGCAGGAAATACAGAGGAAAGGAGTCGTAATGATTACAATGGACGATGCTGTGAAAAAATATCCAGACGCTGTAAAGGAGTACTTTACAAAGATCTTCCCACCATCAGACCATAAATTCGCAGCACTACATACAGCTTTATGGAGTGGAGGAGTATTCATGTATTTACCAAAAGGGGCTAAGATATTAACACCTGTAGAAGGCTTCTTCATTATAGGTTCAGAGATGGAGGGACAATTTGAGCATACACTAATAATAGGTGACGAAGGCTCTTACGTTCACTTCATTGAAGGGTGTTCTGCACCTCAGTTTAAGAAGTTTTCATTCCACGATGGTATGGTAGAACTCTATGCTAAGAAAAACGCCTATATAAAATTCACCACAGTTCAGAACTGGAGCAGAAATATTATCAATTTCAACAACAAGAGGGCTTGGGCTGACGAAAACGCTACAATAGAATGGGTTGAAGGATCTCTAGGTTCTAAATACAGCTTTACATATCCCTCGACCATCCTAAGAGGCAAGGGAGCATCAAGTACAAGCCTAGTAGTTACTTTAGCATCTGGCGAGGGAGAATGGAAGGATAGCGGGTCAAAAATGATACATGCAGCACCATATACTAGAAGCAAAGTAATAAGTAAGAACATAGGCTTTGGCGGTGGGGTAAACGTTTATAGAGGGCTAGTTAAAGTAAATAAGGGCGCTGTAGGTTCCAAGGCATTTGTAAAGTGTGACTCATTGATGCTAGATGCTAAGACTAAGGCTTATACATTTCCACATAACCAGGTATTTGAAGAAGACGCTGAAGTGGCTCATGAAGCTCATACATTTAAGATGAGTGAAGATCAGCTATTCTACTTGATGACAAGAGGAATTAGCGAGAAGGAAGCTGTATCAATGTTAGTTCTAGGATTCATGGATGAGATAATGAAAGAGTTACCATTTGAGTACGCAACAATGTTGAACAAAGTTATAAAGCTTGAATTAGAAAAATTAGGAGCAGTGGCATAATTGCCCGTGGTAGATCTTAAAAAAGCAGAGGTTTTTATTAATAGTAATTTCTCTTCATCAAAACAAGAAAGATTAAACTTATTGAAACTCTATCAAGAGATACCTTATCAATACGTTAACGATTCTCCCACAGTGAAACATTACACCGAGTGGAACGAGTACGAAAACGCAAACCTAAATATAGCGATATTAGGCGGTACAAAGACAGAAACCCCGTTTGAAGGATTTAACAATATTCTAATTGTCAACAATAACATAATCGGGGATGTGGAAATTATAGACTCACCTGAGAACCCATTAATAAGTCTAAAAGAACACAAATTAGTACCGCTTATACTATCCCTATCTAAGAGGTTAAAAATTTCCAGACCAGGAAAGTATTTTATTTACCATTATGTAACAGAAGAAAATGTATTTTCGCCGCTTAACCTTGAAATAGATGCACAAAACGATATTGAAGTAATATACTATGCGGAAACAAGGTCAAAGAACAGCTTTCCTGCAGCATTGATCTCACTAAACATCAACGATAGTACCAATGTTAAGTTTACTCACATATCCTATACTCCAAGCAGCTACTTCTTCTCGTTAATTAAAGCAAACATAAAGGGAAGCCTTACATCATATTACTTTACAACAGCCAGTAGAATGGCACATGTTGAAGCCCTATATAACCTAAAAACCGACTCAGTCTCAAACTTTTCAGCTAGGGCTCTAGGAGTTAATGATGATAAAATAGACATAAAATTAAACGTATATCATGAAGGTCAAAAAAGCGTTAGCAATGGTACACTTAAGGCAGTATCAGCAGAAAACTCGCTTACGGTAATCAGAGGAGATGCAGTAATAGGTGAAGAAGCTATAGGATCGTCAACGTCAATACTAGGAAAGGCATTGATGTTGAGTCAGAACTCTAAGAGTGTAGCCTCACCATCTCTTGAAGTAAGGACAGGGGATATAGAGTTAGCAAAACACTCTGCCTCTGTATCAAAAGTTCCTGAAGATTACATATTTTACCTAAAGACTAGAGGCTTTACCCAGAAGGAGTCAGAATCCTTGATCATTAGAGGGTTCCTAATAGAGGATGAAGATCCAGAATTCCTAAAAGAGCTAGTTGATAAGAACTTAAAAGGAGTAGGATATTAGTTTCGGTCACCTCTCTCTATTTTCATTTTGCAAAGATTTCTTAATATATACTGTGTTGAGATGGTAATACTAGAGAGCATGAGAGTAGTAACATTTAAATTAGAGGACGAATTACTTCGCGAACTAGACCTTTACGCTATTAACAAAAGGCTATCGAGAAGTGAGGTAATTAGATTAGCTTTGCTCAAATATCTAAAAGACGATGGTAAACTAGTCAGATAAAGTTTTTAGGGAAGATAAATTAATTTTTCTTAAGTGCCGCCGTAGCTCAGCCTGGTCAGAGCGCCGGACTCATACGGCACGAGGGGATATCCGGTTGTCCGGGGTTCAAATCCCCGCGGCGGCACCTTTTTACGTAAATTTTTAATTTCCTAAAATCAATAACTTATTTGCCGCCGTAGCTCAGCGGGTAGAGCGCCGGCCTTGTAAGCCGGTGGTCGCGGGTTCAAGTCCCGCCGGCGGCTCTTTCTTACTCCAATTACATAAAACCAATAACAACAATTATAATCGTTCCTTCTTCTCTCTTTCAGCTTATCATTTCTAACTCCTCATTTCCTCAAAAATTCTATCCAATTCCTTGGCTAACTTAAAATCTAACTCTGTTAGTCCACCTTTTTCATGGGTAGTAAGTTCAACAACTACCCTACTATAATAAACGCAAACGTCAGGGTGATGATTTATAGAATCTGCTACAGGCTGTATTAACGTTAGAAACCTAATTGATTCCTGAAAATTCTTGAACTTAAAGGTCTTCCTTAGCTTCTTATCTTCAACAAGTTCCCAACCCTGCAATTCTTTTAATTTCTCTTCAATCTCCCTTTTTTCCATAAATACAATTCAGTACAATAGTATAAAAACGATATTTTTATAAAATAAAGAGTCATGAACGTGCTAAACTCAGTAATAATAGCTCTTCCTTATTTTCATACTTTCAAAGAAGATGCACCTCCTCCTCAATATGCTAGCTAAGAGTAAGTATATCTTCAGAAAGGAAGACGTTAAGTTAAAGAGAGAGCTATCTAATAGCCATACCTTGATTCTCTTCACAAAATTATTCTCTTCTCGTCTTTTCTATAAGCTTATATTTAAAAAATTTAAATAAGTAACCTAGGTGAACAGAGTGACTTTGGTAATAAAGAAAATCGATGAGAGAAAGCTAAGGGAGTTCAAGGCAGAGGCTATAAGGAGGGGATTAACATTATCAGAGGCTATAGAACAAGCGATTGATCTATGGCTCAACAAAGTTAATGATGAGGATGAAGAGGAGAGAAGGGCTAATAATGAGGTCTTCCAGAAGATGAAGGATGAAATACTCTCAAAGTATCAAGACAAGTACATAGTAATAGCTAAAGGAAAATTCATAGGAGCATTCAATAGCATACAAGAAGTGGCTGAAACGCTTAAGAAATTAAACGTAAGGCAAGCGATAGTCTTCAACCCATCTAAAGATGCCATTAAACGTGAGGGAGAATGGCTAGGTGGAAGTTTATCCAGTGCTTCAATGGAGAAAGACCAACAATAGAGCTAGAAATCTACAACGTTCTCCTTGAACAGCTAAAGAAAGAATTCATAATTGACACAGGTTTTGATGGCTCTATCCTCGTAGATAACGAAACCTACAAGTTCTTCAAAACTGGAGAAGTGCCAGAGGAGTATTGGCATAAATATAAAACACTAAACGGGGTAATGGTTATGAGGACAGCTAAAGCGTTCATCAAGCTGTTCAATAATATGGTAGAGGTAGATGTTATAACCCCCAGGGACTTTGAAGGGAAAAATCTTGTGGGATTAAAACTACTCAATATGCTCAGGTTATTCATTGATGGTGTAGAGAAGAGAACTTGTATTGTAGAACTAGAGTGAAATCACTTACCGCTCCTCTCCCACTCTTCCTTCTTCTCTTAATTGAGATAAAGGGAAATTTTACTTGGAAAAACGATAACTTATAAACGATTATCTTATAAATTTTTAATAAGGGTTTCATTTCACTATTCCTAGCCGTGTTACGATATAACGGCGATATTTTATAGAAGTAAGCTTTATATGTAATAATAGTAGTAGAGATATTTTGCAGATGACCCCGCTGGAATACAACAAGCGGGGGAGGGAAAAATCATGCTCATCATGGAGGGATAAGCAACCCGTGGTCCTAACCGCGGGTAAAGCTTATCCCTGACAGGGGAAACGTGGGTAGTGAATAGCCCTTCGCCCCCGATTCCGGTTGATCCTGCCGGACCCGACCGCTATCGGGGTAGGGCTAAGCCATGGGAGTTGCACGCTCCCGGGTAAGGGAGCGTGGCGGACGGCTGAGTAACACGTGGCTAACCTACCCTCGGGAGGGGGATAACCCCGGGAAACTGGGGATAATCCCCCATAGGTGAAGGGTGCTGGAATGCTCCTTCACTGAAAAGCCCTTGGGCTATTTCCCGCTCAAGGGCGCCCGAGGATGGGGCTGCGGCCCATCAGGCTGTTGGGGAGGTAACGGCTCCCCAAACCTATAACGGGTAGGGGCCCTGGGAGGGGGAGCCCCCAGTTGGGCACTGAGACAAGGGCCCAGGCCCTACGGGGTGCACCAGGCGCGAAACGTCCCCAATGCGCGAAAGCGTGAGGGCGCTACCCCGAGTGCCTCCGATAAGGAGGCTTTTCCCCGCTCTAAAAAGGCGGGGGAATAAGCGGGGGGCAAGTCTGGTGTCAGCCGCCGCGGTAATACCAGCCCCGCGAGTGGTCGGGGCGCTTATTGGGCCTAAAGCGCCCGTAGCCGGCCTGCCAAGTCACCGTCTAAAGGCCCGGGCTTAACCCGGGAACTGGCGGTGATACTGGCAGGCTAGGGGGCGGAAGAGGCCAGGGGTACTCCCGGAGTAGGGGCGAAATCCGTAGATCCCGGGAGGACCACCAGTGGCGAAAGCGCCTGGCTAGGACGCGCCTGACGGTGAGGGGCGAAAGCCGGGGCAGCAAACCGGATTAGATACCCGGGTAGTCCCGGCTGTAAACGATGCGGGCTAGGTGTCGCATGGGCTTAGAGCCCATGCGGTGCCGCAGGGAAGCCGTTAAGCCCGCCGCCTGGGGAGTACGGCCGCAAGGCCGAAACTTAAAGGAATTGGCGGGGGAGCACCACAAGGGGTGGAACCTGCGGCTCAATTGGAGTCAACGCCTGGAATCTCACCAGGGGAGACCGCAGGATGACGGCCAGGCTAACGACCTTGCCTGACTCGCGGAGAGGAGGTGCATGGCCGTCGCCAGCTCGTGTTGTGAAATGTCCGGTTAAGTCCGGCAACGAGCGAGACCCCTACCCCTAGTTGGTACCTCCTCCTCCGGGGGGAGGCCACACTAGGGGGACTGCCGGCGT
>JAPNVD010000011.1 GCA_026627305.1 Sulfolobaceae archaeon | reverse complement strand
GGCTAAAAGGGTAATAGCGATAGAGCCAAACCCTAGCTACTTAAAACTTCTAAGGAGGAACTTAGAACTGAATAACGTAAGTAACGTTGAAGTATTGCCCTTTGCTATTGGTAACGCTGAAGGAAGAATGAAATTTAGGTTAAACGGCGTTTCTTCTTCTCTATCTGAAGATGGAATAGAGGTTGAAGTCAAACCTTTAGACTCTCTAGTATCCCACGCTGACGTGATAAAGATGGATATAGAGGGGGCTGAAAAGTATGCTATAAAGAGTGACGTTATAAAAAATGCTAGGGAGATAGTTATGGAGCTCCACGGAACGGAGAACGTTGAGTTTATTCCACGTTACCTAAGGGAGATGGGCTTCAAGGTGAGGGAGATAACTTATAGGGATCTTTTAAAGAACGCAATAAGGAACTCTATACTTCACCTTCCCAGCTTTCTAGACGCTGAGATAAAAACTAATTTTCATGCTACTAAGGTCTTCCTAAAGAAAGGGAGAACTTCAATCCCTTCAGTGTCCCACGAGGAATATAAGCTAATTCATGCATATAGAGGTGAGCGTTGAATTTGTTTTTATTAATTATTCATTCAATTTTGTTAGCTAGTTAGTTTTTCCCATTCTGACCTACCCTTAAGGGCAAGGCTTACACTATTTTGCAAAAGCTAAATTGAATGGTTTAACGAGGAGTTGATTCAAAAGGAAAGCCTTTTTACCTTAAAAAGTGGCAGGTTGACTTACAAGACGTTCTTCACAGGTCTGTTCACTCGGTGGTTATCATCTCCCGTCACCAAGGTTTCTCTTTTGTAAGAACTTATTTAAGATTTTGATTTTAGCTTTATTATATTTAATAATAACGAATTTGTAAAATCCAGAGTAATTTTGCATTTCGGAATGAATGAGGTTAGCATCATTTTCCACTTTCTAGTAGATAAATCCTTAATTTTGAGCATATAGGTGTTTGCAGATAGAGGACGAAGATAAAGGGCTTTTAACTTCCAGCTAAAGGATTTGGAATGCGGAGGACAATTGAAAGGGTCAGAGAAAACACCGTGAGGGTGTTGCCCGGCATCTAAACTGTCACTCGTAGCTATACTATTTTTTCTCCTCATTATTTTAAGATGAGGAGGGTTCAGCCTAAAAGGTTCCGCCAAGGTCTAAATCGTTATTCTCATCTGTTACTCCATTTGACGTTATGAAAAATGAAAGAGGTCTTTTCAACTTATCTATTAAACTCCCCTTTTTGTGCTCCATTTAGATGTAGAGCCACTTACCTTCGATATTGTGGAAATAATAGTTGACTCCCGCTCTTCATGATGACCAGAAGGGAGTGCCATAGAGGAAAAAGTGAGAAAAAGGAGTTTAAAAACCTTTACCCTCACCTTAAAAGGCGAGACTTGCCCTTCTTTTGTCAGTAGTTAGGCTTTTTATCTCTAAATCGTTAGTACTACCTGTGAAGATAAGGATTAAAAATATTGGTCCCATTAAAGAGGCTAATATTGACTTTAAAGATAAGGTTGTAATAGTTGGTGGGAACTCATCGGGCAAGACTTTCATCTCAACCGTGGCGTATTTCCTAATAACTCTGCCAAATATGTTAGCTGGGCCACTAAAGTACAAGTTAGAGCTCCAAGATATCAAATCAAACAATATGAATACCCTAGAAGTCCCTGTAGGCCTTAAGGAGTTAATTGAGGAGAACAAGGACATAATATCTAAAAGGACCGAAGGAGGGTTAAAGTCCGTATTTGGTGCAAACATTAAAGACTTAATAAGATTTGAAGATAAAGAAGGCGTCATTGAGAGCGACAAGATTAAAATTGTCTTGCACGGGGACGATGTTAATGTTGAGGCCAAAACTGATGAGAAAGTGAACTTTAACGTGACGGTTGTGAAGACCTCTACTGAACTTCCCATTTGTTCCAGCACAAGTAGTCCAGAGGGTAAAGTAGTAGAAGTCTTTATTGGAGGTAGAGTAGAGGAGTGCCTTGAAAACGCATTAGCGTATCATTTCTTAATGAAGTTACTTATGGAGCCTTCTTATTACCCTGTGACATTTTTAAGTACAGAAAGGATAGCCTCAGCGTTGTATCTGCCTAACTTGAATAAGCTAATTTTGCCACCGGTCTCTGCAAGCTTAGGTAAACCCTTAATCGCTGATTTCTTAAAATACATAATCCCTGGCAAATTCGTGCTGTTAGGCCACGAAGTGGAGGTGGGCAAAGACTTTGCTATTAAGGTATATAAGGGAGGGAAAGAGGTTAACCCCTCGTTAGTATCCACTGGAATATACCAATTTATTCCAGTCGAGTTAGCTCTGAGGAACCCTATACTTAGGACAGTAATAATAGAGGAACCTGAAATAAACTTACATGTTGACGCGCAAATTGAAGTAGCAAAAAGGTTAGCTAATGAGAATACTAAGAAGCTTTTCATAACTACTCACAGTGAATGGATACCAATGTTTATGGCTAAGGTGGGTAAAACTGAAGGTCTGAAGGTGTATGAGATCGTTGAAGGTGAGCTAAAAGAGAGAAAGATAGATGAGGAAGGTTTTGTAGAGACCTTCGAGACGATCTTCCCAAAGGCAAATGAAGGAATAGAGGAATTACTCCAAGCGGTGAGAAAGGCCAATGAAATTAAATGAATTTATGAGCATTGTGAATGGAGTCTTATGTATAAAATATGATAAGCTCTGTAAAGGAGAGAAAAAGAGTGTTGATGCCGTTTGTACAACTCTATGTACAACAAACGGTACCGAATATGATGAGAAGATGTATTGTTTTAAGGTTGGAAACAATAAGACGACAGACGAAGTATTGCTGGTGGAAATTAAGGAGAAATTAAGCGAGAGTAAATTAAAAGAGGCTTTAGACCAGATACGTGACTCTAAGCGGAAGATCGATATAAAAGTTAAAGGTGCCTATGTAGCGTTTGATGATTGTAGTATTCTGAAGGCAAGGAAGGCAATGACGGCAGAAGAGGATGAGATATTGCTAGAAAGTCAGAAAGAACTTAAGATGATCATAAAATATGTTTGCTTAGATAACGAAATAGATGAAAAAGTAAGAGATTTTGTGGTGGCTGCACGCGAGTTAAGCTAGAATATTTTGTCAGTATAGTGAGTAAAGTTCTTCTCTGGCCTCATCCCCTAGGGCGATCCACCGGTTTACTGCCTTCATCACTTCACGGCAAGTGGGCTTTAATGCTCGCTCGTCCAGTAATGGTCAGGCCAAACTACCCTATCCCGTGGGTTAAGGACCACATACCCTCCTTAGGACTCGGGGGTATGCAGTATGTTTTTGCCTCATTCAAGTTTTGTACATATGACCTTTATGTGGGGGCGCTTGAATATACCACGGAAAACACGCCTATTATGGGCTTTCTCAGTCCAGTTAAAATCAGTCTTCTTTCCCTCCTTGAACTTTTGCGCCATTAACCAATTTATCTAGTTCCAACATGGCAGTGTACACTCTTAATTCTCTCAACTCTCCCTCTATGTCCCTTCCTTCTACTACCTTGATCACGTTACTCCACCTCACCTTCCCTTGCCCATTATTCCTTAATTGTCTCACTGGGTACGTCCAAGGCCATTGAGACTAAATAACTCCTAGCCTACAGCCCCCTACCTAACTTTGGGAACTTCTCTGGGATTAGCCTAGTTGACTTCGAGGTAGTTCGTCGAATAATATGGGGAATACATAGAGGTCAGTTGACTAAGAGGTGTAATGGTCTGGAATAACCTCTAATGCTAGCTTCTCTATTATGTTGATAAAGAGAACAAAAATCCTTTAGGACGTGAAGGAAGTCATACAATACCTATTTAAACTTTAGGAGTATATATTTAATTATGCACGATGAAAAAGTAGAAAACGATATTGAGAAGTTAAAGCTCATAATGAACGTTGCTACTCAGTGCAAACTTCTCGGGCAAGTTGATGATGGGATTATAGAGAGGTTAGCCCTAAGTGTCGGGGAATTAAAGCACTTAGCTAAGACTAGAAACGCTAAGGAAAAACTTCAGCGTATTCAGAATCTTTTAATGCAGCAGAAGGATATAGACGGGGCAATTAGGGAAATGAGGAAGTTAATATTAAGCTTCTACAGGGGGTCTTCATGGTAAAGGTAATACCAGTTGTAATTGAACTGCTTTCAGTAACTAGGGTAGGTTCAACTGGTGTATACTTTGACTACTCCTCAGCTGACATAGTCACGTACAAGTTACCTTTAAGTGACTCTGAAGGAGTTTATTACATTCCTGCTATACCTGCAACATCATTTAAGGGTCTATTGAGGTCCACATACGAGAAGTACTTGAGGAGAAAAGAGGTATCCGATCAGGAAAAAATGAATATTCTAGAGAGCATTAAACGCGAAGTGAATAATAATAGTAGTAATGAGATTGTAGGGAAACTTACAGACGAGGTGAAGGAAGAGCTACTCAAATACGCATCAATAGGGTTAATAAAGGACTTTAAGCAATCTAATGATCTCGTACAACTTTTAAGGATTTACTTGGAGGTAACAGGATGGAACAGTAAGGAAGCGTGTTACGTCACTTCTGACCTAGACCAATGCGTTAACCTTAGCATTATAGAGGACGAAAAGGTCAAAAAGGAAAGGGAGCTCTGGCAGAAGCTTATGGGAAGGGATAAAATATGTAAAGTGTGTAGTGTATTGGGTACTTCAGGGGTTAGGGGAAAGGTGAAGTTCACAGATATGATTGCAGTTGATCCATTCCCTGTATTCTTAGAGAGGACTACCCATATAAGTATAAATAGGTTAACAGGGACTGCGGAAAAGGGCAAGCTTTTCACTGAAGAGATAATACCCCCTGGAGTGAAGTTCTTAGGATTTGCAGTAATACTTGAGGACTCCGTTTTAGACCAAGTGTTGGATATGTTAAAAGTACTAAAGGATAAGGCTGATAGAGGGGAAGTCTGGATAGGAGGCAGAGGCACGTCAGGCTATGGTACTTTCAAGCTATACCTTCCGCCTGAGGAAATTAAATTTTCTACTAGGTCTTTACTTGAAGAGGGGTTATTCAAGTTGAAATACGATGAGCCCAAGCGTGAAGGGGCTGTGATAAAAACTGAAGTGATCAAAAGGCTGTTCCCAATAAGTTTCATGTCAACACTAGAGAAAGTCACTGAAGGTGAGCCACAACACGAGGTTTGGTACGAGGTGATTACAGATGATAATCAAGTTATTAAGACTGAGAACATTGAGGAGTTGAACAAAACAATTGGTGAACTGGAGAAAGCGGGTAAGAAATATAAGATCGTATCTCACGGTGAATACCACTTATGAATTTAGGGTTAAATTTGCAAAACGTTGCTGTGGATTTCAAGATAGATACTGGTTTTGATGGAGAATGCCTAGTCCCGTACAATATATTTGACAAGTTAAAGGGAACAGAGTATAATGGTCCTTATGTAGTTCTTAGCGACGGAACTATATACTCAACTAAGGCTAAAATTGTAGAGTTGAAATATAAGGACAAGGTAGTCTACTTGGAGTGCTTGTCAGTACCATATAAAATAAATAAATCACTACTAGGGGAGAAGGCTCTTAAGAAATTAGAAATAGTCATAGACTATAAGAGTCTTGAGGTTAGGGATCCATGATCGAAATCAGAATTAGGATAAAACCACAGACTTATTACGTCATATCTGGAGAACAATCACCTGAAGAAAAGGTAGAGTTTAACAAGGGCATCTTTTATCCCTATTACATTAACCCCTCTGTTATAAAGGGTTTTTTAAGAACGGCGGCAGTCTACGCATATTATGATTCATCTTGCGAGATTCTCACTTCTAAGGCCATACTGAGCAACTTAGAAAAGATCAAGAAAGAGATCGGAGAAGAAAATATCAAGCTAAGCTTAACCTGCTCAGATATAGACGAGCTCTTAAAGAATAAGAACTCAAAGGAAGCTAAAGTGTACTTAAATGTACTAAGTGGCGTTATCAATAGTCTGAGTAGGCCGTGTAAGATCTGTAGAGTGTTTGGGAATAGTGAAATAAGGGGAAAGCTGAGAATAGTGTACCACGTTCATTCCGTAAACACATATACCATTAAAGGACTTAAATTTTCCTGGCACTACGCAAAAAGGAAGAATGGCATAGACGTAGTAGGGTCAAAGGAAACAATAGAGTTCACGATCTTATGTGAAGATATGGAATGCAAAGAGGTCGTCGAAAACGCGGTCAAAATGATTAACCGCGGTGTGGTTAGGTTGGGGAGGTTCAAGTCAAGGGGGTTTGGATTAGTCAGAGCAGAAATAGTTTCGCTTACTGCCTGAGCATTCTTTCAGGATTTCCCTCACTGCTTTCCAGTCTATTGCGTCATTATTACTTACTTTGTTAAGAGCTTTCACAACTAATTGGTATATACTGTCACATACCTTCTTATCTTGGAGTAAGCAAATTATCTTAAGTTTACCATTCTCGTAAGACATGAGTATCCTGGACATACATGGCAAATCCTTCTTAGAGCTACCAAATACTATCCTGTCAATGCTCTTATCGCATAATAGTGCGTAACATCTAAAGAAGGACTTTAGCGTCCAAAGATCCCTTTCGATGTCCTTACCCAACTTGATGTTAACAAAGTAGGTTAATGGTTCCTTTGGGTTAAAAGCCTGATATACTAGGTGCAAGGGGCTATCACCCCAGTTCCCATCCTTAGGTATTCCTTAAAGTGTTGCTGCATATCTGGAGGAAAAGGATTGGAGAACTTATCGTAGAAGCTACCTAACTTATCGTTGTCTTCTGCCTTAAACGTACATAAGAGCAAGTATTTACTACTGCTAGACTTGAATTTACCTTCATTGACGTCAAAGTAGTAGGCCATCTTACTAGCGTCCAAGTAGTTAAAATTAAAGAACCTTTGTATGCGCATGATCCTCAAGCTGTTCCGGTACTTGCCTAGATCTTCTGGACGAACCACCGGGACGTTATGTACACATAACTCCCTAACTTCATCGACAGTTTTTGGCTCACCCACTACGTCTAATACAGTGAAGTTGTTCCCTACAAATACGAGGTATTTCCTAAACAGTTCCATCACAGAATTGTAGTCCTCAGCTATAACATACCCTTGAAAGTCAACGTAAGGGCCCTTATTAGATATCAACTTATAGGATAAGTAAGGCGTAGAGTGGTTTACAATCCTGTCAAGCGTGACCCTAACCCTATCAAAACTCTTAAGGTCTTTTCCCTCCACTGCTAGGAAATTGGTAAACATCACGTTATAACCACCCTTATCCTTATTTGCTACCATACCGTATACCAGACCCCCTGCTATAGTTGTGGCAGGTATTACAGTATCCTTATACCCATTGTAAGCCCTCAGAGTCACCTTGAATACTTTCATCTTAATAACCTCGACATGTAAGCTATAGCTATGTCATCCTTTTCATATTGTACTGAGAAAGGTTTACGATTACTTGAGTATTTCTTGACGTATTTCTCAAACCCCTCTAACTCCTTGTAACCTCTAAACTCAGGGTAAGTGACATCTGGAGCTGAGGATACGAAGAACTCTTTAACCTTATCGGGGTCAAACTCGTTTACCCTCTTAGAGTCGGTTATTTTATCCAGAGCCCTCTTTAGGTCATTATAACTAAATGAGTTGAGGTCGCCTATAGGTAGACCGCCATTAACAAGTATTACTGGTACTATGTCTACTACAGTAGAGTTTGGGGCCTCTGCCACATTTTTCGATAGCAATCTGTATATGAAATAGATCGGAATCTCTGGTTTAGCTCTTATAAGGTAGATTTTTATTGAATGTTCGAGAACCTCTTCCTTCTTTTTAGAATTATTACTGAAAAACCCAAATAGATCCCCTATCGCTTCAAACGCCTTTTTAAAGTCGCTTTTCCTTATTGCAAATATAGAGAAGCTCATTACCATAGTTTGAGGTAGTAAAGTGATGTAGTCCACTTTTTTAGATAGTAGAATGTACTCGAAAAGTTCTACAAGAATCGAGAACTGTATCCTTGCGGAGAAAACTCTATCTAGTGAGACTGGTATATCCACAATCATGTCTTGAATTTTTCCTACAACTTCAAATAATACTTTAAGTTGTTCAACCTTGTCTAAGCCTTTTAACAACACATTATTAAATAAATCATTAAGGATCTTGTAGTTTTTATCTTCTCCTAATATATCCTTTTTTATTATTCCTTGAACTTTTTTCTTATCATTTTCATTTTGTTTAATGCTTGGACATAAAACATCTATCAAAAAGTTCGCTACGGAGTTAGCGTTAGGAACATTTTTGAAATCCTCGAACATCTCGTAGAGAATCTTATCAAAATCATTTAGGCTCTTATTAAGATCGCAGTACTGATTTAAGCTCTTAGATCTATTACTGTCTTCCTTGATTTTGTTAATAATTTCTTTTAAAAATTTTAAGATCTTTTCCTTTAAGGCACTGTAGTTATATCCATAAAATTCAAATAAATTAACTTGCCTTTGCTTCTGGAGCTTCTTATCATCAAGCTTAAATGCGATGTATATTATATCTTCATCTTTGGCAAATTCATCAATGCTATGACCTACTAATATACTATTCATTCTTTTATCATATAGCGAAGATGTCTCTGTACTTTTCACTTTTAAGATAGTACTGGCTAGCCTTGAGGCTAAACAAACGTCGCATAGTTTTTCATCCTCTTTAACTATATGTCTCTCCCTTAGGTCCTTCCATGTTTCCTCCGGTAGCGATATAACGCTCCTGACCTTACACCTACTGCACAACTCACCAGAGGTACTTAGCCCATTGTACTGAACGCCCAGCATCTCAAAACTCTTTATGTCACCAACTGCACCCTCCTTCAATATCTCATTAAGAGCCTTAGCTAAATTTTGAGTTTTTCCTGCATTGTTATTTTCATCCTCGCCCTTACTCACCTCGTACACTTCAGAGATCGTTATTGTTAACGACTTTTCTAACAACTTATCACTAAAGTTCAAATTATTTGAAAAATACAATTTTAAAAAATACGATATTGTGTCACTAACACTATTCATTACACACTCCTTTAGGGCTTGTTCGTCGTGATAAACGACCTTAATTGAGCTTTTAGCCTCCTCTTTCTCGTAAACACTTACGTCAAAGATAAACGAGTTAAAGAAGTCCATTAACGACGCGTTCAAGAAAACGTCAGGAAGCGCTTTCTTGAGATCTACAATTTTCTTTAGAGAATCCTCCAGATTAACATTCAGTTTTTCCCACAAACAGCGATTTAGATTATACATGAAGGCGTTAGTTATCACGTAGAATCCCCTTGCGTCCTTAAGAGTCCTTAACTCAGCCTCGAAAGGATTCGATAGTATGAATACTTTTACCTTATTATGCTTATCCAAAAGATCTGCGATCAATGCCCCCTTGAGGTGGGCTAGAACTGATATGTCATTAGCTGAAACCCAGCTCCTCTGAGGGAACAGTCTAATCGAATCCACTAGAGCACTAAAATATTCGATATTGGGCTTCTCACCCTTTTCAATAATTGACATTAAATTGTCATACTTTCCTTTTCCATACTTTAGGTCGATGAACTCCTTCACGTAATTTTTACTGATATCTTCAAACTTATCAGAAAAGTTAGCCCTACTTATTTCCATGTTACTGGATACTATCGGAAATCCCCTCAGATCAAAAGTAATAGTCATTAGTGAAGGAAGATCACTCATGAGCTTCACGAAGTTTTTTTCGCTATTGGAATCTTTTTGAGCATCAATAAACTTCTTATACTCTTCTGCAATACTTGCAATTTTATCGCACTCATTATAGTATTGTGCGTAGGGATTACCACCCTTTTTACCACCACTCGGGAATAAGCCCTTAAAGAGGTCATGAATATAACAAATTATAGGAGTTTGCGCATATTTTTCTGGCACATAATTTTTAAGAACATCATCATGACCTGGCAGCGAATTACTCATATAAAATAAATTATTATTATTTATGTATATAAATTCTTTATGACGAAAGCCTTGTATTCTATAGCGTGGGTAGAGACGGTATATAAACTTCTAACTCTTTACTACGAGTAGGAAAGCCAGACAGTGAGAAACTAGATAGTGGATTTTGTGTTATTAACTACTATTAGCCTTATGATTTCCTCCACTCCTTCCCCTCCGCTCACTATAGTATCTAACTATATTTTGTACTAATGATAGGGACGTTATTGCGATACGAGACCTTATTACACTTGTCCTTAAACGAGAATTGACGAGTGGAGGAAGTTAGGAGCACGAATTCAGTTATATTGCTATATAATTTGTTTAAATTCGCTGTATTTATTTTAAATTTAACAAGACAAGATTTTATGAATTTACAAATTTGTTATTTAGATGTTAAAGAACGTAATCTTTGAGATCGCGAATAGATTCCATCCTTAACCTTATCAAGGATCCTGCCAAAACCCTCATCGAAACTTGCTAAATATTCAACTCCTTGATGCCTAGCCATGTACATTATTATAGCGCAGTCAGTGAAACTTAATTTCTTGTTGAGGCCTTCATTCAATTTTATGAATACACTTATGATCTCTTCAACCGATAAGTCTTTCATAACGCTTTCAAAGAGATACTTACCCTTCAATTGTAGAACACTTTCCGATAGCTCCTTAACATAGTTGAAGGGTTGCTTATTTATAGCTAAGTTCAATAACTCCTCTATAACGTAGTCTAAAAGTATAGGCTTTCCGTACTTCCCCTCTTCAATATCGTCCATTACACTTAAAGCTATCCCATGCTTACTATCGTTCTTATTTAGGTAAGCGTATAGAAATGAAGTATCCAATACTATCATTTCCACTCCGTTATTACGCTAGCGAGTGGATTTTCTCTTATAGGTAAACACGGGGACTTGACACTAAACTTTTCCCTTTCAATCTCTATTACAGAATCAACAATATGCCCTATAGTTAATCCTATTGCACTGCCTAAAACAGTTTTAGCTATAATATCAGTTATTTCATCGTCGGAGATCTTATAATCAGTAGAGTGAATTAGTAGGTTTGAGGCAACGGTACCTATAATTTTACCTAATGGCGTTATGCTAACTAGTTCAGATACTGAGTACTCCTCAATATTGTTGAATTTTTCGCATAGCGTATGTAACACTTTGTCTAGGTCTTCATAGATTTTAGGTTCCTCTCCTTCAAGCCTCAGTGAGTAAGTTCTACCTTGTATTTTGTACCTTACTATTAGCTTAACCATAAGTTAAATTACACTGATTCCCTGATTTAAATTTTTGTACTATTCTATACTGACTTCCTCCCCCTTAGGAGTCCCC
>JAPNVD010000024.1 GCA_026627305.1 Sulfolobaceae archaeon | reverse complement strand
GCTTTGTAAGACATAAATGTTGCAAAACTTTCATTTAGCCATAAATCGTCCCACCATTTCATTGTAACTAGATCTCCAAACCATTGGTGTGCCATTTCATGAGCTATCACATTTGAGACCCTTATCTTGAGGCTTGTGGGTGAGTTCTCATCAGCAAGTAAGGCTGTTTCTCTGAAAGTTATTGCACCCCAATTCTCCATAGCTCCTGCTGCGAACTCCGGAATTGCTAATAGATGTAATTTAGGTAACTGGTAAGGTATTTCGAAATAAGAATTATAGAATCTTATTATCTTTCTTCCTTCACTTAACGCAAACCTTCCCTTATTGATCTTATTAGGAACTGTTGCAACAATTATTGCTGGTTTTTCGCTCTCATCCTTAATCTCTTCAAACTCTCCTATTCCTAAATATAAGAGATAAGTGCTCATCCTGGGAGTCTCATTAAACTCGAATACAACCTTATTTCCTTCTTCCCTTATCGATTTTACATCCATGTTTGAGATTACTTTTAATCCTTTGTTAACTTTCACCGTTAGTTTAAATTTTGCCTTATAAGCTGGATGATCGACACACGGTATAAAACGTCTCGCGTAAACTGATTCAAATTGGGTAGTAATTAGATATTTCCCGTTATAAGGGGCTTTATATATACCATAGATTGAGGTATCCGATACTCTCCCTTTAAAGTATACTGTTATTATCCCATCGTATTTTCCAGTGGTTATAATTACTTTATTTCCTTTGGTCTCGAAAGGAATTTCTTTTCCTGTCGAATCTACTACTTTAGTCACTATAGGCCCTTCCGCATCTAATTCTAATTTATCATCACTTATAAGATCGATTTTCTCATAGCCTTCATAATCCAATTCATTGAAATCTAGGAAAATATCGTAACTCCTTATATCTAATGTCATAATTATTAGACCTTTTTATGTCGTAATAAATTTTTTGATCGAGTATAGTATTTACTGATTCTATATTTATATTTATAAAAATTGAAATTTCAAAGTATCATTGATGTAGATTTAAATATCCCTTTAAAAAATTTTTCTAACTCTTTTTATCTTCTATTGCACTATAATCTAATAATTGTTCAAACTTTAAGTATACATTAACGATCTTGTTCTATTTCCCTATAAGCTAATTAAACAAATTTTAAGGAAATCTTCTTATAAGCTTTTATGAAATTCACAATGGGATTTGAGGGAAATTTTATTAAATAGTTAGGAGGAAAAAGCTTAAAGGGAGACTTATGAGTAGCCTTAAGAGAGGAGTATTATACATAAAGGAGAATTATGCTCAGGCTATGGCAGTTACAGCGCCTTTAGGTAGTGTAGTTTCTACAACTACAGCAGCTGTTATGTTTGCTGGATATGGAGTAGTTTTTACGACATTGTTGTCGCTCATTGCAAGTGCCCTGTGGATTTATGCGTTAACTATTTATCAGAAAAGGATTGCTTCTGCTGGCGGTTTTTACACCTTTTCTTATAGTGCCTGGAGATCTAAGAAGGTTGCGTTTGGTGAGGCAATTATTGAATTTACAGCTTACTCTCTACTGAATGCTGTAAATATTATAGCGATCTATCAAATATTATTAGTTTCATCGCAACTTCTTGATATAAGGCTTCCTGGCTATGTTATATGGCTAGCTGTAGCGTTATCTCTTGTTTACCAGACTTTGATTTCTTTGCTGGAAGTTAAGAAGCTTTTAGGATATATCGTTACAATTTCTGCATCAACTGAAGCAGCTCTCCTTATAGGCTTGTTCATATTTGCAATATTATCAGGACATTATAGACCTGATATATTATTATCACCTTCCCATGTTAGTTTAGGAGAGTTAGCTACAGCATTTGTTCTAACGACTACTAGTATTTCAGGTGCAGGTGCAGCAACATATTTAGGCGAGGAGACGAAGAATCCGAGGCAAAACGTAACTAAGGGTATGTGGTTAGCACTAGGTATTGGTGGTTTATCTATGTATTTAGGAACTTATGCGCTTGTTTCCTTATGGTCTGGGTCACTTAATTCCCTTGCCTCAGCTACTCAACCATTGTTTATAGAAGCATATTCCATAAGCTCTATATTACTACTCTTTACCATCATGCTTTCAATAAATTCTCTATTAAGCTCAAACATAGGTACTACTTTAGCTAGTGCGAGGATATTGTTTAATTTAGCCAGGGAGAACTCTGCTCCGGCGATATTTAAGAAGATGACTAGAGAGGGACAGCCTTTGGTTGGAACACTAGTTGTAGGAGCTATTACAATCATAGTTGCAGTATTAGGTTTGTTATATTTAGGTTATGCAAACGCTTTAGGTGAAATAGGTGCAATAACTTCTGTATTATGGCTTTTAGGTAGGGCTGTAGATGGTACAGGTGCTGTGGTTTTAACATACCGCCTTTCAGAGCTTACATTAAAGACATTCTGGAAATATGGAATCATACCGCTAGCTGCAGATGCTGTAAATTCGTGGGGAGTCATCACCTCCATTTTAAGTGCCGACTTATTGCAAATAATATCTTATGTTGCTATCTTTTCTATTGCTATAATATGGTATTTCTTAAAGGCTAGAAAAGGAAGACCGGGTTCCTTAGTCGTTGATGAGTACAATAATGTTGTTAGCCTGGAAGAGTATTTGGCCAAGGCAAAACGTTAAGGTATGTTTTGATCCTTAATTATTTACTTATTATTTATAATTTAGTAAACTTGAATTAACTACATTATATTCTATTTCTCTATTAAATTTCTAATTTATAACAATTATCGTCTAATATATGTATTAAAATGGGTTTATTATTTAACAATTCAATATTAGGAAACTAAGATATATTCAGAGTATTGCGAAAGAATTTAAATATGTACTTTTTGGAAGTTTCAATCATGGATTCGAGAATATTAGCTCTATCGATCGTGGCTATAATTTTAATAATAATAGCTGCAATAGGTTTTTATCTATATGGAACTACACTATCTACAATATCTAGTCTAAAATCCTCCTATAGTTCATTATCATCTTCCTATTCAACAGTGAGTAGCCAGCTATCTCAGTACATGACAAACTACAGTTCATTAAAGGCTGAGTATTCTAAATTAGAATCAAACTATACAGCACTTGAAGGAATGTATAACATGCTTTTAGCAATGGAGAAGATGTACATGAACGAAGCTATAGCTAACTACACATTATTTAAGCAAGCTGAAATGAACGCTTCATATTATAAGACACTTTATGAGGAAGTTCTTGCTGAGTTAAAACAAATAAATGCAACAGGAATTAAAGAAGAGTATAAAGAGGGTTCAGCTTTAGGGGTTGTATTACAGTTCTATGATGGTATAGCGATAGAGAATCCTAACGATGTGTTACCCTTCCTAGCACCAAACTTTACAGCTGAAATAATGGGAGTACCTTTTGCAGGTAATTACACCTATTCAACTTTCAACTCTACATGGTTAGCTGACTTCTTCTCGACATATGAGACTGTATACTTCTATACTACTGCACTTCCTACGATAACAGTGATTTCTAATAATACGTTTGCTGTAACTGATGTAGTCCAATACTTTGTAGCCCCAACTAACGATCCAGTTTATCTTCAGGTCTTTAATGCATCTAATACTATAACAGTTCAAATAATTCATGGTGTGCCTCTAATAACTAAACTAGTCTGGAACGGTAATGAAGTGCCACCTTCAACAGTAATTGCGGGATATCCATCACAGCATGTGATGCAAGCAAATCAAGTTTTAGAGGAGTTCCTATATCAGGTCAACGCTATTGGCGCTGAGTTTCCACCTAACGTTATAACTCAGTACTTCTCACCCAATGCAACATTCGTAGTTGAGGGTCAGTTACCTAGCGTATTTAAGACTGGAGTATTAACTGGAAGTGAAATAACTAACTTCTTCAATACATGGGATACCTACTTCATATTCACTTTAGAGTACTCTCAGAATATACTACCTAACGGTACTGCAATACCTCCTATGGTTAAGGTAACTCTAACTCCCAGTGGAACTATGGCAGTTGTTACTGCCAACGAAACTGTATTCTTCACCTTTGTAAACCAAGGTCAACCAGGGTTCCCTGCAATATATGATATGCATGTTAACGTTACTGCCTATTTCATGTACAACTCTACTGCAGCAGAATGGCAGATAGTAAAGGAGACATGGTATGTCATGCAAGTTCAGGCACTATCTGATACCATATACTACAACCTGAACACTCCAATGTTTATAGTTAATGGCGAAAACACGACTGTTGTCAATGCAAATAGCGGTAATGGTTATGTATTACAGTTAGGGAACATGATGGTTATAATAAAGCCTCATACATATGCTGAACTAGCTAATGGAACATTACTCTCAACATACAACTTCTCGCTAGTATCCTTTAGCCTAGAAGCTATAATGCCTCCAGCTGCCGATTTCAGTAACTTAACTCCACTCTATGCGTTTGCATTTGCAGTAAATGGTCAGATAACACCTGCAATATCGTTAGTAACAAATGTAAGTGGCAAATTAGTTCCTAATGCACCAATAACTATAGTATTCGCACCAGATACCTGGACGAGCTGGACATGGTTTGGTGGTACATTTAATGGTACCGTTTACACTGGAGGTAGTTACAAGTTTGCAGATCACTGGTTATATGGAGATGGAGTGATGGTTAACACTGTGTTCTTCAAACCGGTTATATGGATATTTGAGGCAGCACAGACTCCAGTTGGAATGCCTCCAAAGATGGTTAACGTAATGGTCTCGCCAGCCTATGGATTTCTGCCTATAAACAGCTATACATTCGAGATTAATGGTACAACTGGTGGTGTTGCCTATGGCGGCAATATATTAGTAGTTATACCTCCAGGTACGATAGTAAAGACACCTAGTGGAGACTTAACAGTGTACAACTTCTCAATAGTCTACTACGCATTAACAAATGTACCCTCTCCAGAATCAAACCAGACACCAATATTAGCATTTGCTTATGCAGTTAACGGCAATACAACATTTGCATATTCCTTCGTTAACGAACAGACTGGTGCTAACCAACCAGTAATAACAGTGATATTTACACCGAATATGGGCGCTAACATGTGGACATGGGGACCACAATCAATAATTGGAAAGGGCAGCGGATATGGCTACCTATTCCATGATGTTATAATAAATGGCAGAGGAGTAGTAATCAACTTAACATTCTTCAAGCCAGTACCATGGGTGCTAACATTACCATATCCATACGCAATGATGAGTACAACTACCAGTTCTTCTGCTAGTACTTCATCTTCTAGTAGTAGCTCTACGACGACATCTTCAACTGTTACTATGTATTGGGGATAAAGAATTAATAGATAAAGGAAACATTTTTTGTTTTGTTTTTCTTATTTGTTAAACTTTCTAATACACCTAAATTCTCTTCACTCATAAATGAAAAGATGTTAGTAGTCTTAATGTTCCTTCTATGTTAACGCTAATCCATCAAGTTTTATGGAGGACTTATTAATTGATATCATAAAATTTTTTATGACTATTAAATTATTAACAGATAATGTCTAAAATTGTTCTCAAGAACGACGGTAATATCTACAGTGACTCTAGCCTTATTGGTAAAGTTGAGAGAAGTAGGGATACTATTGTTATTTCTGGTCAATATAATCTAAAGATTAAAAGAGAAGGTAGGGGAGGCTATAAAGTATATGAGAATAATGTAGAAGTGGGTTCAATGGATAATAAGTATACCTTAACGTTTTACGGCTCTACATATCAGATTGGATTACCTCAGGCTAGATCCTTTATTTCTGGACTATCTAACGAAATAATCATATATCAAGGGTCTTATCCTAATTCTATAGCAGTGGCTAGTTTAAAGAGGACTAATGATGGTTTAGAAGTAGATATCGATACCAGTTATATTAATGTTGATCCAACTTTAGTATATTTAGCAATATTTTCTCCTTTTGTAAACACTAGAGCTAGACCATATATGCAGAGAGGAAGGATGATGGGAAGGAGGATGTTTTACCTTAGGCTTATATGGTTACTGTTTTTCCTGGTTATACTGGTCTCAGCATTGCCTTACCTGACATATCCATATAACATAATCGATATAGCAGTTGTAGCCCTAATGGTATTTTTATTCTTCTTGCCATATATTTTGAGAAGAAGAATGGAAAAGAGGTACTAAACCCTTTTTAAAAACTCTTCCTTCGACACAAGAACTCTCTCATGTTCTCCTTCAGCTATCTTCTTATCGTTTATATAAGCTTCAGCTTTAAACACTAGGTGGTTCCTAAATATTTTTACGAGTTCTACCCTAACTTTTACCTTTGAATTTAAAGGGGCAGGTGCTAAATGTTTTACATCAACTCTATAACCTACACTTATCAATCCACCTTCAATGTACTTATTAACTAGCTTTAAGCACGCATTCTCAATAAAGGCTATAAGACAAGGCGTTGCTAAAACATCAACTTCCCCGCTTCCCACGTACGAAGCTAAATGTTGTTTTTCAACTGTATATTCTTCTTCTAGTTTAAGTCCTTCTTTAAGCATTAAAGACGTTTTTACATCTTTAGTTGAAAAAATTATCTTATCTTACAATTATTACTGTTATAGGAGCGTTAACAGCTATTGACAAAGCTGTGGATCCTATATTGGTATCTATATTTATCGAAGAGCCCTTAGCACCCATTATAATGGTGTCATAACCTTCATCGCTTATTATCTTTAAGAGTTCGTTAGCAACGCTAGATTCTCTAGTGCTAAATTTTACGACTTTAAAGTTATAGGAAATTCTAGACTCTATCCTTTTTTCCACTGCCTCTTTTATTTCATCAGATCTTTCACAGTATTCGCAGATATAAGTTATAGTTACCTTGGATCCGTATCTCATTCCGAAATCTACTGCAAGATCTAACGCTCTCATACTGTTTTCTGAACCATCTACTGGCACAAGGATTTTCCTCATCCAAAAGCTAACTTTATAGGAGGGCTCGGTCATATGAGGTACCCTTTCATAATATTTAAAGTATTATTTGTTATATTTATCGAGTCCTGTGCGTTCATCAAGCTAAAGGAAGCCCTTATTGCGTCTATATTCTCTGGTACTACAACAGCCTCCTGGTGTACGCCATACATTAAGAACAGTTCATTTCCTTTAGTGTATATTGAATCCTCGAACAAGATAACCTCGTATAGATCGTTCCTATATCTGCCTAAATCTCTAGCTACTTCTATTATCTCTGCTGTAGAATTTATCTTGCTCTTCCCGCTAACTAGCAATAATCTAGGAGTATCTAAAATGGCTGAGATTATATCCTCCTTTTTTACTTCACTTGATAGAGTCATGTTTATGAAGTGCATGTGCATTAGGGTTGTTGGAGCTACAACTGCCATAGTTATTATATCCAGATCTTTGATTACTGTATTTACATCCTTAGCGTGATGGCTTGGTATAGAGGCGGGATTTGGTATTAATGAGTTTATAGGACCCTTTTTTACCTCTTTAGGGTCTGCAGCTCTTCTAACTATTGTAGCTCTAACCTTATTTACTTTACTAACTTTATTGTTGATTGTGCAGATAACTCTGAGAAGTGAAGTAGTGTTGCACGAGACTACTCTAATAGTTTGTTTATTTATAGCTTCATCGTAATTACACAGTGCTGAAAACGAAACGTCAGCTACTTCAGGCTCTTCCCCACCTTGGAATATAGCATGTTTACCATACCTTAAGTACAATGGCTTATTCTTCTCACCTACTCCATCAGGAGTAGCGTCAACAACAATGTCTGATTCCTTTACCATATCCTCTATAGTTCCAGCTACTTCTATCCCTGCTTTTTTAAATTCCTGGATAGATGACTCAGAAGTGTAGATATTGTAACCTTTCTTTCTAGCTATTAAGGCTTCATAATCAGGATGTAGTTTGCCTATGCCGATTAACATCATATCTGGTTGGAGCTTTATTGCGTCAGCTACTCTCTTACCTATGGTTCCATAACCGTTAACTGCTACTTTTATCATCTTCTCACACCCATACTTAAAGCCTCTAATGCAGGTAACCTCTCACCTGACAGGAATAAAAGTAGAGCCCCTCCTCCAGTTGAGATATGAACTTTTCCTTCATCTATTTTCATATCGCTAATCATGCTACCCATATGCCCTCCACCTACTATAGTAAACTGGGATCCCTCAATTGATGCCTTTAATAGCTGTTTACTTCCTTCTCTAAACCTTTCATCTTCTATTACTCCCATAGGACCCCTTAGTATAGTAACTTTAGCCTCTTTTATAAATGATGAGTATATCTCAATTGTGGTCTTTCCTATATCCCTTATTATTCCCTTTACGTTAATGGCAGATTCTTCAGCGACCTCTCCATTATCTTTGAGTACTTTAAAATCTACGGGTATTTCTATTGGGGCGCCACTTAAGAGTAGTTTCCTAGCCCTCGGAACTAGGCTTAAAATTCCTAAAGACTCTAATATTCGCATGTTCTTTTCACCCAAGTTAATCCCTTTTGCTACAGCGAAAAGTTCTGCAACTAGACCACCAGTTAAGATCCTGTCCGCTAGCCTCTTCTTGACAAGGTTTTCAATTATTTTAACGGTATCATGAACCTTTCCTCCACCTAATACAAAGATCTTGGGAGAATCCTCAGGATTGAAGAGCTTTGATAGAGCTGAGATCTCCCTTTCCATCACCTTACCAGCAGCTGAAGGTAAAACTATGGGGAAACCTACTATACTAGGCTGACTTCTATGAGCAGTAGCGAAGGCATCATTTATATAAGCATTAAAAAGGGGATACAACCTTCTAACTAGAAAGCTTTTAGCCTGTTGATGAGGTGGGGCTTCTATTAACTCTTCTGATATAAACCTAACGTTATCTAACATTAAAACCTCACCTTTCTTTAACTCTTTTATTTTCTGTTGTGCGTATGGTCCTACTACATCTTCAACGAACTGGATCTCTTGACCTAAATATTTTGACATAATCTTCGAGTGTTCTTCTAATTGTATAAAATCTTTATCACCAGGTCTACCTTGATGTGAGATGATCACAACTGCATTATTATTCTCCAATAATGCCTTTACTGTGGGTATGTGCGCTTTTATCCTGGAATCGTCTAATATGTGTCCATCATCACTTACTGGTGAGTTTATATCTACTCTTAGAAGGACTTTTTCATCCTTAGGGTTTAAATCATCGAGAGTGGGGATTTCCAGATCTTCTATCCGAATCAAGGATTGTCATGAAAATTTCCGAGTTTAAGGTTATAAGTTTGATTTTTGTAATTATAATTAGAAATTTGGGAATTAATAACACAGATTATATCGGTTTATAAAATATTAGGTATACGATAATAAACAACGAATCATCTCCTCAAAGAATTAACAATTAATGTCTTCAGAATTATCTCCTTAGGTAATCCTCCTGGCAGGCTTAGCTTATCGTTAATAACCAACTTAGGAACGTTGTAAACCCTATACTTCTCTTGAAGTTCGTCATATTCAATTATATCATAAACTTCCAATTGTAAACCCTCAGACTCTTGAGCTAGCTGATAAAGATAATCTGCAACTATTGGACAAACTGTACAAGTTGGCGTTACGAACAGTTTAAGGTTTAAACTTATCTGTTTAGCTTTAGCCTTTTCATCTTCACTTAGCTCAGTGTAACCTTTTTCAATTCTACTTAGTGAGTTCAAGAAGGGAAGTAGTTCATTCTCTCTAGGCTCACCATAATATGTGAAGTACTTTCTCGTCTTTACTACCTCAACGACAGGTTTGTAACACTCGTCAATTACCTCTATTCTACTTTTGAGGTAATCAAATAGATTTAATAAATCATCGCTAATTTTGCATACTCTTAAAATCAAACTTGGTGTGCTTAGATCGCCTAAAATTTCTTTAACTGTGTTAATGTAATCCATAAGATGTATTGAGCTGAACTTACTTAATAAGCTTGTCTGCGAAATATTTAATCATATGGTAGTCCTTATATTCGCACACAGGGGTGCCTCTGGCTACGCTCCAGAAAATACTATTGCTTCCTTTAGACTAGCTAAGGAAATGGGTGCCGATGGCATAGAGACAGACCTACACATGACGAAAGATAAGAGGATCGTCTTAATTCACGACGAGACTGTGGATAGAACAACAAATGGAAGCGGCTATGTAAGAGATTTTACGCTAGAAGAGATAAAGAAATTGGATGCTGGAATAAAGAAGGGTGAAAGATGGAAAGGGGAGAGAATTCCTACCTTAGAGGAATTATTAGAAGGGTTCTCTGATATGTACTTAAAGTTAGAGATCAAGAAGAGCAGTGAATTTTATCCTGGGATAGAAGAGCAATTAGTAAAATTATTAATAGCATATGGACTTGAGGATACTGTTCAAGTTATCTCGTTTAACTCCGAATCCTTAAGGAAGGTTAAGGAGATAAAGAAGACGATAGCTACTGGTTTAATTACTTATAAGAACTTAAGAGAAAGTATAGTTCAGGCTAAGAAAATAGGTGCGGATTGGATTCATGTGGAATATAGGGCATTAAACGATAATATAGTTAAGTTAATTAAGAGGGAAGGGCTATTATTAGGGGTCTGGACAGTGGATTCTCCAACTGAGGCTAAAGGGTTGACAGAAAGATACGATATTAATGATATTACAACTAATTTCCCTGACATCATACTGAGGGCATTAAATCGATCGAAGGGCAAATAATATCAGCTGATATATCCATACTCCTTCAATAGACGTGAGATATCTGCCTTTTCTCTAAATGTTCTTAAAGCGTTGAGTTGAACCTCTAAATATCTTTCGCGATTGCTCCTATAAATATCATAGATTTTTGAGAAAGAGCTCTTCATTTCTCTATAGTCTTCTTCATCAATCTTCTTTACCTTTTCAGTTTCCGTAAATATGTTTATGAAGTCCCTGAGATCCTTGCCAAACAACCACCCATTCTCTCCATCATTTATTATCTCTAAAACTGCACCATCCCTTGATGCAAGTGTTGGCACCCCGTTTATTCCAGCCTTCATGAAGCTCGTACCTGAGGCTTCCCAACCTGAAAACGGTGTGAAGAGTAATAAGTCAGAACCAGATAGGATTAACTTTGCCCTTATTATATCGTAATCATAAATGAACACCACATTATTATACTTGTCGCTAAGTTCCTTGAATTTCCTCATCCACTCGATTCCTAGTCCATCTTTTGGATGTGCTTTCCCACCTATTATAAAAATCAGGTCTTTATTGTCTTTTAACTCCTCTATAAGCCAATATGCGAAGTATGGTCTTTTATAAGGTGTAATTCTCCTTACCCATGATACGAAAAATAGATCCTCGTTATATTGAATTGAAGATTTGTAATTCCTGAGGAGGTTAAATAGATCTTTTTTAGCTCTTCTATGAGCCTCAAGGAATCCCTTACCATCAATCTTACCGTTATTTCTCTTCAGCAGTTTTGTTATTTCGGGATGAGTCCACCTATCTAAGTTAACAGCATTAGTAACATGTGTTATTTTCTCACTATATTCTGGAAACATCTTTTTGACTAACTCCTCTTGCTTTTTAGATACTGCGAAGGCTTTAGAAACTCTGGTTAACGAGGCTTTAGTTATCATTATATTATCTGAACTATTAACAACAACGCTTTTTCCTAAAAATTTCTCAATATGTGATTGGCTAATATATGGATGTCCCCATGGCCCAGGGGTATGTATTATGAGTCTAGTCTTACGTAATAAAGGATCTGGAAGAATTAGAGCTATTAGCGAAGCAGTTGCTTCCTGAAGATCGATCGTATCGATATTGTCCATTCCTATCCTTTCAATAATATAAGTTAACGAGGCTCTAGCTAAAAACAAGTACTTTATGGAAAAATCTTCAGGAGATTCCTCTATGTATAACTGCTCAGAGGCCTTAACCACGCGGTCTGGAGAGAGAGGCTGAAAGAAAACTACATTTGATGGCCCTCTTCTAAAAATTTGAGGTCTTGCCACGACTTTTCCTAGGCTTCCCATTTCAAAGCTTATTTCTTCCTCTGGGATTAACATCTTAGATATGAAGTCCCTTATATATCCGCTATGTACAAAGTTTAGATTACTATCGTACTCTACGTAGCCATTTCTATAAAGAATCGTCAAGACATAATAGTCTATGCATCGGTTATTCATTTCATAGAATTTATCGCCTTCAAGAACCCCTAAGCCACCGGCAAAGACTGGAAACTCATCCAGCGCTATTTCAGGTGTTATACTTACAATAACCATTTAATTATTAGTTTTCTTAGATAGACTCTTATAAAGTGATTCCCATTTATTTTTAGATGACAGATAATTTGCTCATGAAGATCTATGCATGCGAAGAGCTTGCAATATATAGAGAATACAAAATCAATGAGGAGATAGTAAGGGAATGGTTTGAAAATGAAAAAGAATTTAATGATTTGTTAGATAATGGGCTAATAGAAATAGTAGGCTTTAGAGGATTTCTAGTGGAAAGAGGAGATGAAGGTATAGCTGGTAGGAAACTTATAGTGAGGCTGAGCAATAGAGGATTGGAGGTCGCTAAAACGTTAATAAAGGGCATATTAGAAGGAAAGAGCATAGATAAGAACGTCATTAAAAAGTTGAAAGAACTGAAAGATCTCTACGGTTTTATTCCTTATGAGGAATCAAAATCGTTTTTAATTGAAGGTTTAACCTTTAAGGCTAAGAGGTTTGACGATCATGGAAGATATCTGGGAGAAGAATTATGTGTTCCTCAAGAGCTATTAATCATTTCTCTCCCTTGATTGCTACGTAATCACCTCTATCAAACCCTTCTATTGCATCTTCTATTTCATTATTAGAGTACTTTGGATGTCTCATCAAGGTCTGTGCAAATTCGATATTTTTAAAGCCAGCATTTTTCATCCATGTAACTATATCATCTAAAGATATTTCCCAGTTTCCGCTCTTAACGAAATCTATTGGATATGGATCTTTTGGAGCTATCTTCTTTAAATACGGATGATCCCATGTTCCTAAAATCTTCGCTAACTCATATAGAAGTCCATAGGAACTCTCGGCTGGTATTTGAGCTATAATTACCCAGCCGTTTTTCTTTAACACCCTATAAGCTTCATTTACTGACTTCTGCTGATCCTTAACGTAATGTAATACACCGTTAATTAAAACGGTATCAAAGGTGTTATCCGGATAAGGTAAAGATTCCGCATAACCTCTTTTGACATCTAGTCCTCTTTTCTTAGCTATTTCCCCCATTTCTGAAGGCTCTATACACTCCTTTATTTCAATGTTGTACGTATTTTTTAATAACATTTCGAAAAGACCTGATCCACATCCTACACTCAATGTCCTACCTATTGGTCTTTTAAGGAGAAAGTAAGCAACAACGCGTAATTCTGAAAGTAATACTTTTTCATTCTTTAGGAACCATTCATCATATTTAGGAGCATACAAATCAAAAGGGGTGCTCATATATCACTATAATATAAAAGGGTTATAAATATATTTATTTCACTTTATTTATAAATTTTGATCAAATTATTTTCATTTTGTATAATAATTCAGCAATTAAAATTCCGTTTCCAGCGGCACCTCTTATTGTGTTATGTCCTAGAACATTAAACTTTATCCACCCCTCTTTATCTTTCCTTATCCTTCCTACCACAACACTCATCCCTTTCCCTTCCATCCTATCTAACCTAGGCTGAGGCCTATCCTTCTCCTCTCTTACCACAACTGGAGCTTCAGGTTGCATTGGAAGCCCCATTCCTCTTATCTTGTTGTTTCTAAATTCCCTTAGGCTTTCCTTTATATCTTCAACTTCTGCATCTTTTTCCGTCTTCAAAAACACAGCTTCTAGGTGACCTTCTAATACATTTACTCTGTGCACAGTAGCTGAGACTGTAAACTTATCGTTCAGTAAAATTCCATTATTTGAAACCATGCCTAACATCTTCAAGCTTTCGGTCTCGATTTTTTCCTCCTCATCCTCTATATATGGTATTATATTATCTAATATTGCCATTCCAGCTACTCCATTAAGTCCTGCACCAGATAAGGCTTGCATCGTTGAAACAAAGACCCTGCTAATACCAAAATCATCATAAATTGGTTTTAGAGCTAAAGTCAATATAGTTGAGGCACAGTTCGCTACTTTAAATATTTTTCCACTCCACCTACTCTCTTGAAGTTTTGCAACTTCGACGTGATCGGCGTTTACTTCTGGATTGAGTAAAGGAACATCAGGATCTAATCTATTATTGCTCGCATGGGAGACAACTATCATTCCTTTCTTAGCTAACTCTTGGTCTACTTTTGCTGAGACGCTAGTTGGAAGTGCTGTAAAGACTATATCCGGCTTCTGGGCTACTATTTCATTTACATCCATTTTCATAATTTTCATATCCTTTACTGTGGAGGGCATTGGTTCCTCTAGACTCCATCTAACAACCTCTTCGTACCTCTTTCCAACTTTATCATCCGATGCAGTAACTCCTATTAATCTAAACCAAGGATGGTTAGATAGATAATATACTAATCTTTGACCCACCAAACCTGTGGAACCTATAACTATTGCATTTAGAGCCATATTATCTCACCTCAATTAGACTGTTATGAAGAGAACTTAAAGCCTTAACAAAAATATCTTTGCTTACAGCTATGCTAATTGAAGGTCTGTTTTTATTTATGTAGATCTCGTTGTAATCAATTCCATCAGACGCTAAGGTCTCTATTACTCTCTTTATCACCTCGGAATCCTTCGGAGCTTCCCTTCCAACAATACCTATTTTAATATTGTCTTCTCCTCCCCCTTCATTCTTATAGCCTATAACCTTTACTTTTTGGTCTTTGCTAACGCTAGTTGAGTTCCTAACTGTTGTATTGAAGTTGTTCCATAACCCTATATGAACTTCAGTATTGGAGTTCAGCAGCGGTAAGAAGGTCTTGGGATTAATCCGCTTTATACTAAATAATGAAGCCTCCAATGCCTCTTGGTAATCTAATTCTTTGACCAATTTTACATTGCTTATAAGGTTAGGATCAGAAGAGTAAATTCCTGGGGTGTCAGTTATTAAATATAGATGAGAAGCGTTAAGCATATGTGAGATGCTAGATGCTGTGTAATCTGAACCGCCCCTTCCTAAAGTTGTGATTTCACCGCTATAAGATCTTCCAATGAAACCCTCTATCACGGGAAGTATTCCTTCTGATATCAATTCTTTCATAACTACGACATTACTCTTGCTCATCCCTAGATCTATTTCAGCATCTCCATGTTTATCGTTAGTTATAATTAGTTCATCGGCATCCAGGCTACATGCTTTTATTCCTTCGTTTTCCAGTGCAGATGTTAATATTAGTTTGCTGATCTTCTCCCCAAAGGAGAGTATCAGGTCAAACCTCTTTAGATCATTAACATTTCCTTCAGAGACCTTCACCAATTTATCCAAAAGATACTTTACACGTTCTAGAAGAGAGTAATTGTCTAGCTCGCTTGCGACATTCAAATAGTTTTCAATGAAAGTCTTTAATGCATGCTTATCGTTATTCTCAGCAACTTTTATCAAAAGATCAGTAGCCCCTTTCATTGCGGAGACGACAACTATTGGTGTTGTTTCTTTCTCCTCGATAAATTTCTTTATATTCTGAGCGCTTTCCACGTAAGATTTAGATGACCTTAGAAGAGAACCTCCTATTTTTATAACCTGTGGATTATTCATGAGCTCACCCCTATGCTTATGATATCATCTAGTACGGAATGTGCGGTTTCCATCCCTCCTCCACCCTTACCTACAAAAAAGAGATCACCTGAATCTGTTACAATTCTTACAGCATTAGTTGTTCCATTTATATTAGCCAATGGGTCAGACTTCTCTAAACTCCTCAACTTCACTGAAGCACTGCTTTCATCTATTGTAGCTATGTACTTTATTACTCTATTCTCCTTTATGCTGTTTATAATATCATTTAAAGTTAGTTTAGATATATCATCCCTTTCCACCTTATCTAAGGAAATCCTCTTACCTAATAGCCTACCAATTATAATCAATTTTGCAGCAGCATCTATTCCTTTTATATCTATTGAGGGGTCTGCTTCCGCTACACCAATAGCTTTAGCTTCAGCTAGGGCTTGTTCATACGATATAAGTTTTTCATACATCGTGCTTAGGATGAAATTAGTTGTAGCGTTTAGTATCCCTTCAACTTTAATTATTTCGTAGCTCTTAAGAGACATTAACAGGTCTATAAACGGTGTACCTCCCATCACTGTTCCCCTGAACTTAACTTTAAGCCCTTTTTTCTTGGTAAGAGAAAAGATCTCATCATAATGAAGGACTAATGGGCTTTTAGTAGCTGTAACCACGTTGCAATCTAAATTTAGAGCAGTTAGTATATTAGAAGTTGAGGGTTCTCCATCTATGTAATTTGAAGGTGTAAGTTCCACATGGATGTTAGGCTTTATCTTATCGTAAATCTCCTTTAAACTAGCACCCCTTAAGCCGTTTTCGAATTCAGAAATCTTCGATCTAGGAATTTCTGTTAGCTTCAGCAGTTCATAGTTGCTAAAACCCTCTTCTTTTACTACAGCTCCTTTAGAATCGAAAATTGCCTTAACGTTTATTCTTAAATTGAACTTATCTTCAAGAACTTGTCTCTTATAAACTATTAACTTAGCTAAAGATCTACCGACGTTCCCAAATCCTACTATTGCAATATCTATATTTTTGATCTTCGTGTTTGGTGCATCAAACAACCCCCACCCCGCGTAATTGCAATTATATTCTAAATAGTCGTATTTAAGCTTTTACAAAATTCGCTTTGTATCCATAAAATGATAATTATAATTTGTAAATGGGTTTAACTAGGAAGAAATTCTTTTATAATGTTAAATATATTATCAATACAATCTTGAATATAACCTAGTTTTATACTATCTTTCTCGAACTCTATCTCCAAAATATTTTCCAGAAAACCTAGGTTTGATAAAAACTGTTCAGCATCAATATCATCGCATTCTTGTCTTGACTTCAATAAGTAAGTAATTCTTCTGATAGCATTGGGTCTATGAAACTCTATCGTTGACATATTTCCAATACTTCTTAAGTTGTATAGGGTTGTCCTCCCCTCAGTTATACCATGAGTGCTAAGTAAATTAATTAGTTGTTTTATCTCAGTTAATTTACCTTCTATGACGTATCTTGTGCCTTTATGTAAAAACCTTAAGAGCCTTTTAATATCGTCTATTGAATATTTTCCCTTTTCTTCGCCTTCCCCTTTCCTGTACTTTATGAGGAAATCACGTCCCACGATATAGTAAGGAACTCCTTCTAGGAGCTCTAATCCATAATCAAAGATAATTCGTTTTTCTTCCTCTTTTCTTTCTATCTTTATGTTTTTATAAACTAAATCGATGAAATCTTCAGGACTATACATTTTACTAGGATAAAAGTTTGACAGTTCATATAGAAGTGGGATTATTAGACCTAGATCTAATAGGATTCCAATTCTGTTCAGTTCTGTTTTACCAACTGCTGATAATTGTTTTACGTCTTGTCTTAATGGATTCATTAATTTAAATTCTCTGATGAAATAATTGTGCAAATCCAATTGTCCAGCTTCTAACGTCTGTTTATTTAGCACCCTCATTTCCTCATTTATCAACGAGGTGACTATAATAGAGACTTTGTTATTTTCTTCATTTTGAGTTAAATAATCTATTATAGCTGTTTGAGTGGCATCCAATGCCAAGGTTGATAATATGTTATCCGAGTTAGAGATATCTAAAAGGACTGTATCTGGCTTAAAATCGTTTATCACGTTTCTAATGTAATAAAATGCGAAGTATAGGATGTTTCCAGGACCTCCTATATGTTTGTGCTCAATTCCATTTTTAGAGTATTCACTACCCACTCCGGGAGTTATAAATATTTGAATGTTTTCAGGGATAGAGGACCTCAGTGTTGTAGTTAGTTTTTCTTCGAGTTCCTTAAAGCTATTTATATTATCTTCAATGAGATATGAGAGTGAGGCTGGTGCTAGGAGAATAGTTTTGGTTTCATGCCCCTCTGAAACTAACGACTCATGCTGGGCAACGAATGTATAATTGCTTAGGCTTTTTACAGAAGAGGGTTGAGAAGATACGACATCTAAAGGATGAATTTCCTTCTGTAAATTTTTAGGTTCTTTAAGAATAGATATCAATAATACCTTCATTCAGGTCTAATTTAATCCTAAAGCAAGTTATAAATATTATGGGCAACCTTTGCTTGTAATACTTATACATTACTATATGATACTATTATTTTAGGCTCATGATGTTTATTTTATTTAAACTTAATGAGGAAAGATTTAAATATGATGTAGTCAAATATATACTTGGTGATAGAAAAATGGTCATGAGGTTAAGCTTCAGTAAAAAAGTTCACACTCACTCACCTGATTACATAACCTTTGACAAATTACCTGATGAATACATAAAGAATGAATTTCCTGAGGAATGGAAAGAAAGGGAAAAGGAAAGAATAAGATCATTATACTACTACTTGCCTATTCTCTTCAACTGAACATTTTTATAAACTCTATATAACTATGCTTAATATTTCTGCCTCTACTCTATTTTAATGGTTCAAAATTTACTTCCTCCAGGACAGAAATATGTAAAGAGGTTTATAATTTATGCGGAATTAGGAGTACCTGAGGTTGATATATCTACCTATAACCTAAGCGTTCAGGGGAATGTGAAGAACAAATTTTCACTTACTTATGAAGAGTTGAAGTCCTTATCTACTGCAAAACTGAAGTCTGATTTCCACTGTGTTACAGGCTGGTCAGTTAAAGATGTTTTATGGGAGGGAGTTCCTTTTAGTTACATAATTAATAGGGCTGAACCCTTAGAGGGGACTGAATGGGTATTCTTTGTTAGTGCAGATGGTTATACCTCAATTGTCCCATTTGAGGATGTGAAAGGAGATGATGCTATTCTAGCGTTATATATGAATGGACAACCCTTATCCAAAGAACAGGGATTTCCTGTAAGGCCAATAATAGCTCACCTCTATGGATGGAAAAGCGCTAAATGGTTAACAGAAATTCATTTCCTTAAGGAGTATATAGATGGATATTGGGAGGAAAGGGGATATCATGAAAGAGGAGATGTATGGAAAGAGGAAAGATTTAAAGGCATGAGTGGAAGGCACACAAGAAGAAGGCCTTTATTTTAAAAAGTCCTCAAGAGTGCTTGAACTAAGCAGTTTTCCTAATCTCACTCCTACTCTCCTCACGCTTCTTCTATCATTTTCTAAGATCCTCTTTAAGAGTTCTAAAGATAATTCATATGCTTTCTCTTTTACTATTCCGTGTTTAGCCGTTATAGTCCTGCTCAATATGTCTAAATCCTCCATTATAGCTACTACAGAGATCTCTAATGGAAGTTTTTTATCGATCTTATTATAAGCCTCATCTATCGCCTTAAAGAGGAAAGGTTTTATGAACTCAATATCTCTAGAATTTTTGGGCAAAGTTAGATATCTTCCTTGATGTTTTATTTTCCTCTCTTTTACCTCCTCAAAGTATCTAGACTCCAATAAATCGAAGAGGTATTTTGCCTTCTTTTCACCTACAACTTGTTGGATTTTATCAAAATCGAATTTCCTTAAATCGCCTAACTTCTCCACACCTATCTCCTTAAGCTTCTCACTCAATACCTTTCCTATCCCTGGAACATCGTCTATGGGTAAATTGTCTAATAGTGCCCTCTCCTCTTCCTCATAAATAACCTTTATGCCGTTAGGCTTAACCATTTCAGCAGCTATCTTAGCTAAAACCTTATTTCTCGCAATACCCACACTTACGGTGATCTTTTCTCTATTGTAAATCTCTTCTTTTATTTTCTTCCCTAACTCAAACGCCTCCTTTAGATCTTTAACTTTATGAGTAACATCTAGATATGCCTCATCTATGCTGGCTATTTCAATCCTATTCGTTATCGATTTCAAATAATTCATTATCCTGTCGGATACCTGCTTGTACAACTCTTTCCTTATAGGAAGGAAAACAGCATTGGGTGCCAACTCTTTAGCCTTTTTAATGGGCATTCCTGCTTTTACACCTAACGCTCTAGCTTCATAATTTGCTGTTGCAACAGCACCGCTATCTTTATCTCTTCCCGAATAAACACACACGACAACTGGCTTTCCTTTTAAATTAGGATTCATTACTTCCTCTACTTGGGCAAAGAAATAATCGAAATCTATGAAAATTATGATCATTTTATTATTTGATATTTAATTTGATAGAACGGATAAAGATTTTACTGCTTTTGGTAATATATATTTATAATGTCAAAGAAATCATCAAGGGGATTATGGAATAGTATTACTGCACTAATATTAGTAATAGCAGCTGTAGCCATTACGCTTGTTGTAGTGATTTACGCCTTTTCGGTTATGTCATCCACTAATTTGCACCAGGTATATGTTATAGGTCAAGGATCGCTAAAAGAGAGTAACGGTGAGATCGTTGCGAATTTAACTATTATATCTCACGCTAATTATATAATAGTTAATGCATCTTTAAACAACCAAGTAAACGCAATCTTCATATCTTCAACAACATTAAGACCTGGAAACAATACAATAACGTTTTACTTTCCCTCTATTAGTTTGATACCTGATCATGAGTATACCATCTATATTTATCTTAATAATGGAGAAGTGATCTTAGGTAGTGTGGTTTATCAGTAAAATTCATATTTTTAGAATTTGTTTTTATTTTATAATGATTTTTACTAAGAATTCGATCTCTAATTATATCATTAAAGTAAAAGACATAAAAAACACGCATATCAGAGAACTCATAACATTCGATTTATATTTAGGTGAAAGGTTTGTAGGAAAGGTCTTCTACTTCAGCGGAAGGGGCGAATACAAGCCGTGGTTTGAACTGGATTATCATCCTTGGCCTAGAGAAGAGAACTTGGAGGTAGATCTTTTTAAGCTATTTTATGATTCCTTAGAGCCAGGTTCAAGGTTTTTCGTTTCATATGTTAGAGATAAGAAGACCTCTGAAATGCTATATAAAGGCTATCATCCGGCTGAGACCCCACTGGGCAGATCCCTCTTACTAGCAGGGTTTACATGGTTTAAGGACTATTATTTTGCCGAAGGAGGTAATGAAGGGTTTCAGAAATTACAGGCTAACAAACCTATCAGCGAGGAGGCCAGGATTAAAGAACTGAGCGAGTTACTAAACGAGGTTATGGATCCTGAAGTCAAAGCGATAATAAACATGTTAATAAATAAGAGGGAGGTATAAGATGAAGCTAAAGAAGGAGTTTTTTAACCTTATTGTAGCCAGCCTTTTGTGGGGAACTATAGGTATAGACGTACAGTACTTTGCTCAACATGGAGCTAATTCCTTTAATGTGGTCTTCATAAGAAGTTTAGTAGCGGGAACCTTAGGACTTCTGTTCTCGAAGAATGCTAGGAAGAACGTTTTCAAAAAGGATTTGATAATTGTAGGTTTGGCTGTGATAGCAGTGTTTTATGAGGTTTACGTTTTTACGATAGGTGTGATAGGTGCTGATTTATCAGCAGTTTTTCTCTATACAGCACCTATTTGGGTACTAATTATAGGCTATTTTATGGATATGGAAAGTTTTAACTTAAAGAAAGTCATTGCAATTATCTTAACGTTAATCGGTGTGTATTTGATCTCAGACACTCCCTCATTTACATTTATCTCACTGGGTTTAGGTCTAGCTTCAGGAATTACATACGCTCTTGTAATAATATTTAGTAAATTGTTACAAAATAGGGGCTATGATAACATAACCATAATAAGTGTGACCACAATATGGTCTAGCGTTATAGCATTACCAATAGGACTCATCTATATCAGTTCTTTTAACCTAGCATCCTTAGAATCTGGGATTTATTTAGGAGTCGTAGCTTCGTTTGTAGCCTATATCTTCTTCTATAGGGGTTTAAAAGCAACTGAGCCTACTATTGCGACAGTCACTTCGGCTTTAGAGCCCGTGTTTACTATATTATTAGCCATACCAATACTTCACGAATTTATGGACGAAAAACAGCTAATTGGTTCCATATTGATAATACTGTCAATTATTCTCGTAGCGTAAAAATGTTACTTCCTATTACTGTTATTTAAAACCCATTCCCTTATCCTCTCTGCCCCTTCTTCAATCTTATCTACTGGTAGGACATATGAAAACCTGAGGTGTCCTTCTCCTTCATACTTTGGAAATCCAGTACCTGGTGTTACCACTATGTGTGCCTCGTATAACAATCTCTTAGCTAATTCATCAACATTGTTTATGCCTGTAGCTTTTAATACTTCCCTGAAGTTGGGGAATAGGTAAAATGTTCCAGGTCCCTTTACAACGGATACTCCTGGTATCTTGAGTAGAGAGTTGTACATAGCATCTCTCCTTTTCTTATACTCCTTTAAAATATCTTTGAAGAAGTCAAGCCCCAATTCTAATGCCTTTATACCTGCAAACTGGAGTGGCGCTGGTGGGCAAGTGTAAGTATGTGTTGCTAACGCTTCAACTTTTTCTATAACTTCTCTTCTAGCCACCATGTAACCAATTCTTAAACCAGTCATCCCCCAAGTCTTAGAAAAACCACTGAGGTAAATCACGTTATCCCTCCAATCTGGCATCTGTAGGAATGAAGTATGTTTGCCTTCATAGACGAAATCCTCATAAATCTCATCACTTATTATAAAGAGCTTGTGTTCTTTTGCGACCTCATAAATCCTCTTAACATCATCTTCGGAAAGTAAGCTTCCAGAGGGATTATGGGGATCATTTATTATTATTCCTTTAGTCTTTGGGGTTATTTTTGTTATAATATCCTCAGCTTTCAACCTATACCCATTTTCCTCCTTTAACGGGATAAAAACGGGTTTACCACGGGCTATCGTTACTGTAGCCTCATATGCTGGAAAAGAAGGGTCCTGCATTAATACCTCATCGCCTGGATTCACTAAAGCCATAACTGACAAGAATATTCCTGCCTTAGTTCCAACAGTAATAGCAACTTCCTCAGGTTTTATTTCATCTCCATATTTCTGAGAGAGGTACTCCGCTACTTTTTGTCTAAGCTCATAAAGACCTATAGAAGATATGTACTTTGTATAACCCTCATCTAAAGCTTTCTTTACAGCGTCTAAAGCTTCTTTAGGCGGTAAAAAATCCGGTTGTCCTATACCAAAACTGATAACATTAATACCTTTTCTTTTTAACTCATCAACTAACGATAAAAAAGCTACAGCAGCTTCAGGTTTTAATTCCTCAGCTATATCAGAAAAAGATAAAACAGGAGAAGAGGAGTTTCCTTCATTTGACATAAATTATCTATGTTTATATCTCTTAGCTCTCTATAATAAGTTATTTTTTCTGTACTATGAACAGTTAGCAATATAAATGTATATAGCAAGTTATTGCATTCGTTCAAAAGCTTAGAAATTAGAATTAATAA
>JAPNVD010000007.1 GCA_026627305.1 Sulfolobaceae archaeon | reverse complement strand
AATCTCAGCAATCTCATTAGCATACATAGCAGCCCTAGCAGAATCCTTACTCATCTGAGCCTCAACAACCCTCTCAAAAAGAACCCTATCCCTCTCCTGCATCCTACTAACATAAACATCAAGCCTACTAACCATACTCTTGACCTTGTAATTCGCCATTATTAACCTGTGCCTTAATGGTTGTTGCTGCTTAAACATACTCTTTATTTTCTCACTAATACTGACCTCCTGTTTTCCATTCCATGTTTTATTGAATTCACTTAAGCTACCAGACATACATGCTCTGTTTTTATTTCTTCATCTCATTAAATGTTAATAAAGCGTATCACCTATAATATTATTAGAGAAAAATGAGCGTAAGAAACGTTTATTTACAGGCAAAAGTAGAAGGAGATAAACTTATAATATCCAATATCTCAAACGAAAAAATTCTTTTAAAGTCGATATTGATTAAATATTATATTACGGCTGAAAATCCAGTTGAAGAAAAGCAGTTCAGAAGAACAGTATCCGAGGAGAAAAAGATTGATAGCTGGTTAAATCCTGGAAACAATATTCAAATTCCTTTAACTATTCCTGAAGTAAAGGAAGTTTCAGTAATATTTTCTATTGGGTTAACTACTTTAAGGCAAGATATAGAATTATAACCAATTATGATTTCATGCGATTTTCACGTCCATACATATTATAGCGATGGTAGAGAGAGCCCAAACGTAATGGTTCAGTATGCTAAAAAGAATGGAATAAACAGAATAGCCATAACTGACCACGATACAACTGAAGGTATAAAGAACGTAGACTACCCCGTAATACCAGGAATGGAAGTTACAACTCAATTCGGTCACGTTGTAATAATTTGTAACCACCCCCCTAAGGAGTTAAGTAGGAAGCCTGTGGAGTCAGTAATAGATTACGCAAAAGAAAACGACTGCATAGCATTCCCTTCACATCCATTTGATATATTTAGAGAAGGACTTGGTGATCATATATTTGAGTACAAATTTGACGCTATAGAAGTATATAATCCTAGAGCGCCTAAAAGTGCGAATAAGAAGGCTTTAGATGCTGCGAAGAAGATGAATTTAGTTGAGTTATCAAATAGTGATTCCCACATAAAGGAAACCCTAGGGTTAGCCTATAATATAATAGACGTCAGCGAAGATGCCAACGTAGATGATATATTATCAGCAATTAAAAAGAATAAAATAATAGAGAACGTTAAGTTACCTATTCCTTTTATGGTTAAGTTAAAAATTTTGGAATGGGGAATATTAAGAAGGATTGAAAAGAATACCCGCAGAACTATGTATGAAGTGCAAAGGAACTAAGTATCTATGCGGTCTTCCAACTTGTCCTATTATCTCAAGGTTTAGAGCTGTTACATCTAGCTTATCTAAACTCTCGTTTACGGGCAACTTAAACGAGATAAAAGGGGCCACACCACCTAGCCTAATAGTAGGCACAAGCAATTATCCTAAAGTTTCTATAATATATAACGTTCCACCTCTAGTGTTTGGTGAGGAAGCTAAAAGATATGAAGACCCAAAAGGCTGGTGGGGAAAACTAAACTTAACAGATATAATTTCTTTGCGTTCGTCTATGATATCAACTATAATAAGCAACATTAACGTAAAAGACCCTTTCAAACTTTACGATAAAGAGATTTCTTTACTCTCAGTATCTTTCAATCCAGTATCTTCAGAGGTTAAAGTAGATGGCAATTTTGACCTTAAACTGAAATTTGATGGTATAATTCTCCCCAGAGGACCATCTGCAAAAGCTCAAGATATAAAAATAGAAGATAACCCTAAAATCCCTAAACCTCTTGAAAAATTTATATTTGATGACGTAAAAGCTGAAGAAGCAATAGTACAGGCTTATAACTCTCAACTTGATGTATACCCCATAATAAATGCACTTTCCTTCGGTCTATTAGGGCTTAAGAAGAATAGAAAAATGGTACCTACAAGATGGGCAATTACAGCTGTAGACTCTATGATAGGGAAACATTTATTGGAACTAATAAAGAATTATGATGAAATCTCGGAAGTTCTGCTTTACTCTAAATCCTATTTAGGTAACTATTTTTATGTAATCTTGTATCCATCTAAATATAACTCTACCTGGATAGAGATCTGGCATACGTCTTTACCCACATACGAAAAGGATGTTGCAGTTCTAGAATTAAGTGAAGATTACTGGGGAGATTATGATTTTATGGACGGAGGATATATAGCAGCTAGACTCGGAGTTCTCGAAGGATTAAATAAGATGAAAAGACAAGCGGGTATTATCATAGTGAGAGAGATAACCAGTGAATATTATGCACCTGTTGGGAATTGGCACATAAGGGAGACTATTAGGAATGCAATGCAGGATAAACCTCTTAAATTTGAAGAGCTAAGCAAGGCGATAAGTTTTGTAAATTCTAAGTTAAAAGCTAACGTAAATCTGCTAGAACTGAAATCAATAAAAAGGATATTAACTCAGAGAAAGATAACTGAGTTCTTTAAGGTATAATCGATGCAAATACAGCCATAGCAGTGTATAGCCTGTTTTCAGCCTCATCCCATACTGCACTTTGCGGTCCGTCAATAACATCAGCATCGACTTCTTGACCTCTATTAGCTGGCAAACAGTGTAAGAATATGGCCTCTTTAGACGCGTATTTCATAAGATCTTTTGTAACCCTATAATTCTTTAGCAGCTCTATTTTCCTCTGAGCTATACTTTCTTCACCCATACTTACCCATACATCAGTATAAACTGCTTGAACACCTCTAACAGCTTCATAAGGATCTTCAAAATACTCTATTACTGCTCCACTCCTTTCAGCCTCTTCTTCAATTCTCTTCCATATATCTTGGGGAGGTCTTAATTCTTTAGGAGAAGCGACATGAATTTCCAACCCCATTTTAGCAGCAAACTCCATTAGGCTTATCAAAATATTATCACCACCATCTCCTACAAACGCCAATTTCACATCATATCTACCAAACTTCTCCTTAACTGTCATATAATCAGCCAAAATCTGTAAAGGATGACCAAGGTTGCTTAAGAGATTAACAACAGGCTTCTTAGAATATTCTGCTAAAGTATAGAGAGTCTCATGCTTAAGCACCCTAGCACCTATAGCACTTGTATATCTTGCCAAGACCCTTGCTGTATCTTCAGGTGGTTCACCCCTTGACCACTGCAGCTCGTCTTTATTGAAAACCATTGGATAACCCCCCAGTAAACTGATAGCTGCTTGTGTACTAGCCCTAGTCCTAGTACTCGGTTTTTCAAATAGTAATGCAACAATTTTTCCCGTTAAAGGTTTGGGAACGCTATTAGATAGCACGAACTCCTTCATTCTAAAGGACAGCTCTAAAAGTTCCTCTAACTCATATTTTTCAAAATCCAAAAGCGTGATTACATTCTTTCCCTTTAGCATATGCTTAAATTCTTAAATTAGATTATAGAATTTTGTGGAGAATGCAGCATTAGTAACTCTTAATAATCTTGTTGAATCTAGGCAGGGAAATAGACCTAATTATGATAAGGCACACGTAGTTTTAGCACTAATTTATATCAAAAACGAAGGGCCTATAGGTAGGATAAACCTAATGAGAAAATTAAGATTAGGAGAGAGCACTATAAAAACCATGTTACGTCGAATGAAAGAGTTAAACCTAATAACTGTAGATAAAGTAGGCGGGGCTTTGCTCACAGACAAAGGTATCGAATTGTTAGCAGGAATAGAGAAAAAAGTAAAGGTTAAGGAAGTTACGTTATCGTCAATAAAATGGGATACCGCAATGATAATATTAAAGGGTAAAAGGTATATTTTAGATTCTTTAGGGATTCTAAAGTTACGTGATTTAATAATAAGATTAGGGGCGGAAAGCACATTAATAGCAGAAATAGTTCAAGATAAGATCCTTCTACCTCCTTTCACTGATGAGAAGGGTATGGGTAATCTGTTAAAGGAAATAAGAGATAACTGTAAAGAATGTGAAAACGACGATCTAATAATTTTTATAACACCGAAGGATCTCCATTTAGCATATAATATTGCTCTAGAACTTTTAGAATAATGATAAAGATTGGATTTGTAGTAAACCCCTATGCTGGAAGCGGAGGCAGGACAGGATTAAAGGGCAGCGATAATCTAAAGATATTAAATCCTGAAACCCCTAACAAAGTCGGACGATTTCTTTCACTAGCACCGAAAGAAAACGTAATTTATATCACACCTTCAGGAAGAATGGGCGAGTATTATTTTGCAAATTATAAGAATATTAAAAGAATTGTGATGAGAGATGTAGGGAGCAAGGAAGTCACAGATAGCGAAGATACAGTAATAGCTGTAAGGGAAGCCATAAGGTTAGGTGCTGAAATCATAATCTTTGCAGGAGGAGATGGAACAGCTAGAGATGTAGTTAAAGGACTAGGAGAAAACAAAAACATACCGATTCTAGGAATTCCTACTGGTGTAAAGATGCATAGCGGAGTATTTGCAGAAACACCTGAGGCTGCTGCCAAAATCTTAGATGACATAGTAAGAGGGGACTTCCAATTAGTAGAGGCTGAAATACTTGACGTGGACGAAGACGAATATAGACGTGGAAATTATGTTGCCAAATTATATGGCTATGCATTAACTATAAAGAGTAAATATATTGTTCCCTCAAAGGAAGAAATAAAATCTAACCCTGAAGAGCTTGAGGAAATAGCTGCATACATTATAGAAAACATGATCGATGGAGTTTATTATATAATGGGTCCAGGCAGTACTGTTAAATACATAGAGAGGAAATTAGGCATAGAGACAAACTTCCTCTCTACAGATATTCTCTTAAATAAAAAATTAATTAAAAACAACGTAAATTATATGGATTTATTGAAGATACAGGGCGATTTGAAAATTATTATAACTCCTATAGGTTCTCAAGGATTTCTTTTTGGCAGAGGAAACCAAGAAATAGGTCCAGAAGTGATAAGAAAAGCAGGAAAATCTAACATAATAGTTGTGTCAACTAAAGAAAAAATTAGGTCAATTGAATGTTTAAGGATAGATACGGGAGACCCTAGTCTAGATGAGGCATTAAAGGGAGTGTATAGGGTTGTTATAGGTTATGATGAATTCTACGCAATTAGAACCTGCTGATAATACCTACAAAGAATTTGGAGTACTTTATACTGACTATTAATATTGCTTTCAAATAAAAGCTCGTTTTGCATAATATTATTAGAATGAAGGATAGCGATGATAAGGATGATATACTGATCAATGAGGAGGAAATAGTAAACCGGGGGGTAAAAGGAGCACCAAGATCGAAGTTAATGGATGCTATAATACTCCTTCTTTACAGCAAACCCCTTAGAACGTCAGAAATAGCTGTAAACCTTGGGTATAGTACAAAGTACATAAGTAGTTATCTGAGCTATTGGAAGAGGAAAGGGCTAGTATATCAGGAAGGCGGCAGATGGTACTTAACTGCAGAAGGAGAAGATTTAGCAAAAGAAATTCTAGATGAACTTTCCAACACTAAATTCAAAGAAATGTTAGGCCTTGCTAAGCATATTTTAATGGAAAATGTTAACCAGACAAAGAACAACAAAAATAGGCAAAAAGAAGACAAGAAACAACAAGGATCTTTGTCGTTCGTTGTCGGGCTAACCAAATCGAAAGACAAGAAACAACAAAAACCAGATTTTACGGAATGTCTGGCTGATCTTTTCGAAAAATTAACAGAAGAAGAGATAGAGATATTAAATTACATGATAAATAGATATATTCAATGGAACTCCACATATGTATACCTAGATCAAATACAAGAAGAACTCAATGCTGACCATGAGTGGCTAGTTAGGATCTTGAGAAACCTTCAAACTAAAAAACTCGTATATCTGTATCACGATCCTAAACTTGGTACTAGAGTAGGTTTTTCTCAGGCTTTAAAACAAAGAATTGAATCCTGTTGATCAATTTTTCTCTACGAATTTTTGTCCTTCTACTCTATTAATCCTACAACCAAAATGTATCTATAATATACTTCTACTACCCTTTGCTGTCCACTTTTGAGTCAAACCTCACAGTTATCAATTCATTATACAAACTATATTTTAAATAGGTAATCGCATAGTTAGAAATATACATATAAAGTAGTAGTAGTTATAATATATTTAGCTTAAGAGTTCTAGATTGTGAGGTGATATATACGACCGAAAATTTAGATAAAAGTTCTGTTAGAATCTCAGAGGAGGAAATGAACAAGGCCTTAGCTAAGGCTGAGAAAGAGGCAGAGAAAAAAGATCATAAAAAACAGTGGATAGAAAAGATGATAAAAAGCGCAAAGACGTACTATAAGTTGTGCCCATATTTCGATAAGAAGACTAATAAGTGCTTTTTGACATTGGGTGAGAAATGCCCTAGAGAAGGAAAATACGAGAATTGTCCTATATTTCTTGGCTATCTTGAGAATAAATACCAGGAGATAACTTCAAAGAAAAAGATGCTACCTATGGACTTCCTTGACCTAGCACAATACGCCTAAACTAGTGAGGAAGGTTATGCCTAGGAAGAAAAAGTCTGTTGAAGAAGAGAAAAAGCAGGAAGAAGTTAATAAAAAAGGGGAAGATGACAGTTCTAAACAGAAGAAGAAAAGGAAAAGCAGTTCCTCTAAAGAGAAGTATATAGACCCTTCAAAACTACTCGATGAATACTTAGACGAAGTTGTTAACGGTTTAGGTTTAGCTTATCTGGAGCTTTCAAGAGAAGAATATAAAGAATTATTAGAAGAGACTTTTGCAGGTGCTGTAGGCGAAGTAAAAACGAAGCCTAAAGTATCTACCATACTTAATAGACTTAATGCTAACAGAGATAATATAATGGAATTTTTGGCGATGAAATTGTATAGGCTAAAGGAACTAGATAAGATGAACGATTCCCAGTTCGAATTTGTAGTCTATAATACAAAAAGGGCTCTTATTGACCTAGCTCCAAAGCTATACGAAGAAGCAAAGAGGAGGAATAGACAAGACCTTATAGATTACCTTAGAGGCTCATGGAATACCTATGGCTTAAGATCTCCTCTTGTTTGTCCAAAGTGTGGCTTTTACTCTATAATGCCTGATTTTGTTTGCAGGATATGTGGATATGAGGTAAGCATGAGAGAGGTCAAATCTCAAATAAAGGTAACGGACTTGCTAATCCAGCTGAGTAAACTGAGTCCTGAAGACTTTAAGGAAATCCTTTCAGCTGGGTACTTTTACTACGGTTGGGAGGGAATAATTCCACCTAGCAAATATAAACCAAGTCAATACTCTGGAGAGCCCCAAATGTATTTCGAAATTGTTTTGTCTAGGGATGAAAAGGAGAAGCTAAAATCTTTGAGCATCGTGAACAAAGTTTAGATCCTTCAGGTATTAATGCACCACAAACCCTACACCTGTTCTTCGTCAAGTATAAGTCTAATGATTTTGTGAAGGTCCTGAATAGGTCAGGGTTATCATATAAGTTTTTTACTCCCCAGTTAAATAGCTCGTCAAATAAATTATCGCCAGTCCGTTTAATTCTCCATTCGCCAAAGACTGATAAATAATATGAAGGAATTGAGATTAACGGTTGAAATAAAGTTACTTTCTCAGCGTATGTATAGATTAGGGAGACTAAAGGTAAGTAGGATCTATCACCTGTTAGTGTAGAGTATAGAAAGTAGGTCAAAAGGAAATCTGAAGTAAATGAGGAAAAATATGCGGTGTTTTCATCATAGATTTTCTTGAGGTTAACAAGATATTGCCATAAGACCTCGGAAATGCTTTTGCTTGCAGCGTCACTTTCTGAAAGATCTAACAGTTCCACCTTTAAGTTTCTTTTTGTTGTAATTTTACTTATTATTTGAAACAGGATATTAGCTATATTGTCGTTAAAATATAAATAGCTGATTATAACTTTTTGTTTATTTTCAAGAATTTTTGATATGTTTACTAATTTTCTCACTTTGTTATTGATTTCATTTATTGCACAATTCTTACATAGATTGTAACCATCGATTTTTATGATAGCTTCTCTTTTGCCACACTTACTACAAAGCACTAACTAAAATCATCAACGTAAAATTAAATAGTATTTTAATGCTGGAGTTTTGAGTAAAATTTTTATATAAGCGGTACTAATGAGTTCCCAGGCGTAAGAATATGTCTAGCAGAGGTGGAGTTCCAGTCCTTCTATTTAAAGAGGGAACATCTAGAACTACAGGAAGAGATGCGCTACATAATAATATCTTAGCAGCAAGAACTTTAGCTGAAATGCTAAGATCAAGTTTGGGTCCTAGAGGTCTAGATAAGATGTTAATTGACAGCTTTGGTGACGTCACTATCACTAATGATGGTGCTACAATAGTAAAAGAGATGGAAATCCAGCATCCTGCAGCTAAATTGCTAGTTGAAGCTGCAAAAGCACAGGACGCAGAAGTTGGTGACGGTACTACAAGTGCAGTTGTATTAGCTGGTACCCTACTAGAAAAAGCAGAAGCGTTATTAGAGCAGAACATTCATCCTACTATTATAATAGAAGGATTCAAGAATGCTCTAAGCAAAGCTGTTGAATACCTATATCAGCTAGGTACTGCAGTTGACGTCTCTGATCTCTCTTCACCCGCAACTAGGGAGTCTTTGAAGAATATAGTGTTAACCACTATGTCAAGTAAATTCTTGGCTAGTGGAACAGAAGAGATGAATAAAATAATTGACATTGTTATAAGCGCTGTTAGTAGGGTTGCAGAACCTAGACCTGAAGGAGGATATAATGTGGATTTATCGTTCATTAAGATCGATAAGAAGAAAGGTGGAAGTATTGAAGATAGCATGCTAGTAAACGGAATAGTTTTAGATAAGGAGGTTGTACATCCAGGAATGCCTAGGAGAATTGAAAAGGCTAAGATAGCAGTATTAGATGCAGCTTTAGAAGTTGAGAAACCTGAGATCTCAGCTAAGATTAGTATTACAAGTCCAGAGCAGATCAAATCATTCCTCGATGAACAAGCTAACTATCTTAAGGAGTTAGTTGATAAACTAGCAAGTATAGGCGCTAATGTGGTTATTTGCCAGAAAGGTATTGACGATGTTGCTCAGCACTTCTTAGCCAAGAAAGGAATCATGGCTGTCAGGAGAGTGAAGAGGAGTGATATAGAGAAGTTAGAGAAGGCATTAGGTGCTAGGATAATAAGCAGTATAAAGGACGCAACTCCAGAAGATCTAGGCTATGCTGATTTAGTTGAAGAGAGAAAGGTTGGAAATGATAAGATGGTATTCATTGAAGGTGCAAAGAATCCTAAGGCTGTTAACATATTACTAAGAGGTTCAAATGATATGGCTTTAGATGAGGCTGAAAGAAGCATTAACGATGCTCTATACTCACTGAGGAACATCTTAATGGAACCAAGGATAATACCCGGTGGTGGAGCAATAGAGATGGAGTTAGCGATGAAATTAAGAGACTATGCTAGGTCAGTTGGCGGTAAAGAGCAGTTAGCAATTGAAGCCTTTGCGGAAGCATTAGAAGAGATTCCGATGATATTAGCTGAGACTGCGGGAATGGAGCCTATATCCACATTGATGGATTTAAGATCAAAACATGCTAAAGGCTTAGTGAACGCCGGAGTTGATGTAATGAATGGAAGAGTTGCAGATGATATGATGAAATTAAACGTTATTGAGCCTGTGAGAGTTAAAGCCCAAGTGTTAAAGAGCGCTACTGAGGCTGCTACTGCAATATTAAAGATTGATGATCTAGTTGCAGCATCTCAGTTAAAGAGTGAAAAGAAAGAAGGAGAATCTGGAGAGACTGGAAGTACAGCTGGAGCTGGAGCAGAATAAATCTAAGATTTTTTAATTTCCTCTTCTTTTGCAGTCTCTTCAAACCCATTTAGTTCTTCGTAAATCTTTTTTGCAGCATCTATTATATCGGGATCGGTATAACTCTCTATTATCATTTTTAATAGTTTCTTTGTTACATCTATTCCTATTATGAATACTAATTCTGTAAAATCAGGGCTAAGTAAATAATCAGATATCTTTTTGGGATTTCCGTTATATGACGAGAATTTATAAACAGCTTCTGCTTTAGCTAAAAGCATCCTTGCTTCATCTAACTTTTTCTGATCTGTTATTACTGTTGGAGTTAATATCTTACTTGCAATATGCCTTAGGAAATCTGGCTGATTCAACGATTTATCAATATATAATCTTCACGTAAATAGTTAACTAATATAAACTGTATCAAGAATTATTGATTTAAATAAGGATTTATGTTTAGAAACACTTAAGTTTAAGTATCTTCATTTAAAATAATAGAGAGTGCATAATATGAGTTCTTCAACTAATGTTAGGAAACGAAAGAAGAAGAGCAATAGTGAAAAAGAAGAGGAGGGCAGTGATTTAGTAGAGAAGAGGTTAAGAGTGATTTATTCTGATAAAGATGTTGTAGTTGTTACTGCACCAAATGAGGATGAGCTAAAACAAATCATACTGGATCTATTGAATGATAAGCCTATGAACTTGAAAGAGCTTCATAATGTTCTTTCAGGGATTGCAAGCGAGGATAAAATAAGGAAAGCCTTATCTGACTTAGCGGAAAAAGGTATAATAATGCTACTGGAAGACGGTAGGTATGCTAAATTAGGAACATAATCACTGCAATCTAACAGGGCATGTGTGCCAGTTCTTTGAGCATAAGTTAGCTTGTGAGGTTGTTAGTACTCTGTTCAATATCACGCACTTAATTATATATCCTTTATCGGTCTTTATAATCCTGGCATAAGGGCACTCTATTTCTGGTTGTTCTTTTAAAACATTGATATTCATATAAAACGATATATTAGATAGTCTTTTATTATCATCATTTTGGCTAGTGAATATATCTAAGCCTTCAGGAGCATCTTTATTGCCGTTCTTCTTATCAGGATAAAACTGACATGTAAAATAGTTTCCTAGACATCTTGATGACGATGTGACCGCATCTGTTGCTTGAGCTAATAAGGGTGATGTGCAGTAACCACTCCGATAATAACGACATATGTTAGACTTCTGCAACTTCTCTCACTATAACGTACACGCCTGTTACCTCATTTTCATTTTCTATATCCCACTTAGGTATATGAACTCTATTTATCACTATTTCATTTTCTTTGAATTTTTTAGTAACTTCTTCTATGTCTTTTTCACTTATCGGATGTGCGTAATCTTCAACTACCAGTATCTCAACTTTTTTCATGCTTTAAATCTAAGATCAATAAGCAATTTAAAGCAGAGGGGATTATAACATTCTGTGAATATTATAAAAGTCGTTAAAGAGGAGTTTGCAAATTACATTGCAGGTAAATTGAATGTTGATCCTGCTTTAGTTCTTTCCAATATAGAATATCCTTCAAAGGAAAATCTAGGGGATCTTGCTATACCTATTTCTAGCATAAGAAAAGATAGGGCACAAGAGATCTCTAAAGAACTAGAAGGTTATAGAGGCAAATATATTAAGATAACTAAGGCTCAAGGGATTTTTTTGAACGCTTTTATAGATGAGAAACAGTTATTCGTAGACTTATTTTCTAGTCTTAACGATAGCTATGGATTAGAAAAGACACCTAAGCCATTAAGATATCTAGTAGAGCATACTAGTGCAAATCCTATACATGAGCTTCATGTTGGTCATTTAAGGAATGCAATATTGGGCGACACTATCGCTAGGCTATTAAAAGCTAGGGGGCATCAAGTTATAACAAGATTTTACGTTAATGATGCTGGAAGGCAAGTCGCGACTCTAATTTATGGTCTTGAAAAATTAGGGTTTCCTGAGCCTCCTCATGGAGTAAAGGTCGATCATTGGTTAGGTAATATATATGCTATAACGAATGTCCTAATAGAGATTAGAAGTTTACAAGAAGAGGCTGAAAAGACAAAGGAGGATCCTCAAAAATATAGGGAAATCATCTCTAAGTTAGATGAGTTAGTAATTATCTCTAATGAGCTTAGGACAAAATCCGAGAAAGAGTTTGATATATTGACTGATAAAATAAGGGACAGTAAAGAAGCTGAAAGTAGAATTTTAGAAATAATAAGGCTTTATGAAAATAACGATAAGAGGTTAAGCGAAATAATTAGAAGATATGTTAACCTAGCTCTAGAAGGATTTAAGGAAAGTTTAAAGAAACTTGATATAGAATATGATGGTTTTGATTATGAGAGTGACCTTTTATGGAACGGTTATGTAAGTGAAGTAGTTAAACTAATACTTAATTCACCATATAGAGAGAATTATAAAGGAACAATAGCAATAAACATATCTGACAACATTGATGAAGGGGTCAAGGAGAAGTTAAGAATACCGAAAGGTCTAGATGTTCCTCCATTAGTGGTAATTAGAGCAGACTCCACTACTTTATATACTACTAGAGATATCGCATATACCATTTATAAATTTAGGAATTTCAACGTGGATTATGTGATAAACGTTATAGCAGAAGAGCAGACAATTCCACAAATCCAATTAAGGGCAGCTCTATATCTTCTAGGTTTTAAAGAATATGGCATTAACTTAATCCATTACTCTTATGCTATGGTTAACGTTCAGGGTATAAGGATGAGTTCAAGGCTAGGAAGGTTAATCTCTTTGGATGAAATATTTGAAAGGGTAAAATCAGTAGCTATATCTAAAATTAAAGAGAAGGGTGGCGTTTTAGAGAATGTAGATGAGATTGTAAATAGTGCATTGAGATATGCTATTTTAAGCGCTTCTGCCTCAAAACAGATCTCGTTTGATATAAATAGAATTGTAGATCTTAACCAGAACAGTGGACCATACTTACAATATACATATGCAAGGGCTTATAATATACTCGCCAAATCCACGGATAAGCTAGATGTAAATGAGGCCAATACAGACGATATGATTGATGAGAAAAGAAAACTCTTAATTCTGATAGCTAAGTTTCCAGAGGTTTTCGAATATACTAGTGATAATTTAAGTCCTGAAACGTTAATTACATACCTAAAGTCGTTAGCGGATGCCTTTAATAGATGGTACGATAAGGAAAGGATTTTGCAAGAACCAGATAAGGGAAAAAGGATAGCACGATTATTCATTGTAAAAGGCGTTGAAAGAGTACTTTATAATTCGTTAAATGTATTAGGTATAAAGCCTATAACTAGAATGTAAAATATATGTGGGCCCGTAGCTCAGCCAGGACAGAGCGCCAGCCTGCGGAGCTGGTGGTCGCGGGTTCAAATCCCGCCGGGCCCGTTGAGGGGGTGAATCCCCCTCTTTCAGTTTAATATAGGTTTCTACTACATCAGTTAAAGGATTAACATAAGTCTCCTTTGCCTCACTATTTACATTCTCTAATTAATAGACATAATACCTTCCTTTAATCTCACGTATAATATGGTCGCATATTTACAACACATCTTCTCTTTCGATACTTTTACGCGCATATTATGGTTGCCAATTCGGGTTCATAACCACTGATGAAAAGTTAAGGGATTCTACGTAAAGTTATAAGTTTAGGATAAAATTTTCTTTAGCAATATCTTCTCTTCAGTATACTGGGGAGTGAACTAAGAGAAGAAAATGCCAATAATCGATACAAACCTTGTGGAAAAGCTTTTCTTAAGGTCGCTCTTCTGAAGGAAAGGAATGGAAATAACCTGTGGCCAGTAATGGTATTGCAGTTGATATCAACATGGCTGAAATCGTTGTCAGTAAAGGTGATAATAAGTATGTCAGGATTCTGATTAGAATTGAAGACTACTATAAGATTTTGGCCGAGAACATACAGAAGATATATAACAGGAGATTGAAAGAGAATAAGAAGATTAGGGCTTTCTATAAGGGGACTAAAAAATCTTGGAGGATTCTGCTAGGAAAGCGGATTGTTGAAGTAGTTAAGTTGTTGGATGTCTCAACTATCTTTCTAAAGGATCTAAGCAATACGATTAAGAGTGTCAAGAACTTATCTAAAGGTTTTAGGGATATGTTATGCTTAATACAATATCGCCGTATCTAATATTGGATAGAATGGCAAACGAGGAAGCATTGTCCGAAAGTTGTATACAATGGATCTCAATTCTTCTCGTTTAGTTGCCCTAAGTGTGGCAGCGAGATGGAGGAGGTCGGTTATAGGTACTATCATTGCCTAAAGTGTGGTTATGAGAATGATGAGATATTATTGCAATATGAACTTGTATGGAAGAGGGATCTCTGACCCTCTTGACTCTCCATCAGGTGAGGGATTTAACTTTGAATCTATGAGGGAACTCCTAAGAGAAGGAAGTCGCAGCTATAGTTGAAGGGTTTATAATAGATTACATAAAAATTTTATAATATCATTATAAAAACGTAAATTTCTGAAAACGTGAAATGAGAGTTAGCTTGCTTCAGTTAATTTATTTCTAGCATCTGTTAAAGACTTCCTAACTGCCTGAATTATCGCGTTTAAGAATACTTTGTTATCGAACTCCTCACTTGTCAATTTCTTAACGGCCTCTAGCATATTGCTAGCTAATGGTTCTAGATCAACTTGTAGAAGAAGTAGGCTAAGATCCTTAAAGTATTTAATTCTTAACGTTTTCCATAAATTCTCGTCTACCTTAGTTTCTTCTCTCCTTTTTTCAACAACTTTTTCAAACTCTTGTCTTATTTTATCTACCGCTTTATCTACAGCGCCTTTTATTATCTCTTCTATTATCCTCTCATATTCATCAACACCTGAAGAGACGAATGTTACAGTATCAGCTATTTGTGGAGCTATGGCTGTCAGCTGATCTTTTAAAGCGCCTAATATGAAGTTCACTAGATTCTTCTTTTCGTCATCACTTAAATTGAGCTCAAGTAACTTTGCAGATTGCTCTACTTTTATACCAACTTTTTTAGCTAGGTATTCAGTTAACGTTTCAGCTTCAACTCCTAAACTTCTGAATTTAATTGCTGCTAACGGGCATAGAGTTACGATCTTTTTGTAATTCTCAGTAAGCGCTTTAGCGATCTTATCAGCCCTTACGCTTCCGCTCTTCTCTAAAATAGCTCCAGAACAGCCATCTACTCTCTTAACTTTGAAGTTCATATCTCTTAGCCTTTTAATTATATCATTAGCATAGCTTGTAGAGAAGCATGCAACATGTAAGTTTATTTCTTCACCATTTCCATCTATTACTAAGGATTTTAAGATTAGTAACTCAACAGGAGTTATCTCAGCTACGAAGTCGATTTTTCTTAATTTACTTAAACTACTGTAGGCATCACTAAATACCTTATAATCTTCAGGTGTTAGTGTAATGATTTGTAAAGCATTTGAAATGTTACTTAAATTCTCATTTATCTTATTGTTTAATCCCTCTTCATTTCCGCTAATGTAGTCAAGAAATCCGCTATCTTTTGTTGTATCTATCACGTTAACTTTTATGTTAAGCTTCTTCAATAATTCTAATGTAGCTATGGCTACGTTAGGATTTTCAGCTATGTATCTTCCTCCCCACACAACCACATCACTATTTTTATCCACTATATCATTGGCGTCTGTTGGTATAATTGGTACATCTAGCGGTTTTTCTTCAGGCAGTTTCTTAACAACTAAAGAGTTGAGTTTGATCAGTAATGTTGATATGGGTATTTTTGCTGGACAAACACCATCACAAAGCCCACACTTATGACAACCTGATATTTCCGCTATAGTTATATCGGGGATATCAATACTTCCATTTAATTCATAGTAGGCTATTGCTCCTTTAACGAAATCAAACATTCCTTTAGGAGCATAGGGGAGGTTTGGTATTAAATTAAATTGAGGACAAACTGTTACACACATTGCACAATCTATACATTTCATCGCATAATCTGTGAAAATATCTAAATACTTCTTCACGATTTTATAGCCATTAACTTCCCCACCAGGTGCTAAAGTTTTGGCGAATCCTATTCCAAATCTAAACCTTAAAGCCTCTTGCTGCCTACCGAATATCTCTAAAACAGTAGTGCCGCGCTTGCGTGGTATAAATACCTTGCCTGGATTGAATAGCTCCTCAGGATCCATTTCATCTTTATACTTTTTCATGACTTCGTATCTATTTACGCCCATTTCTTGGAATGTTTTACTTGTATTGTTAAGCCTCTGTTCAGCATATCTATGCATAAACATACCTACCGATAGCATCGATCCTCCTACATTAGCGAATTTCTCAAACATAAGAGTATTCTTGGCTAAATCATAGATTAGCTTTCTATCATATGGTTGAAGTGAGCTTAATGTAAATGCGTTTACTAATAATATCTCTCTTCTTTCTAAATCGATATCCAAATCAAATCCTTTATCTGGCTCTAAATTTCCTAGTTCTCCTAAGAAACTTTTTAGACCATTTACAAGCTCAGGCAGCTTAGAGTACGGAACTAGACCGTGCTGGTGTATAACTGTACCTTCTTGCTCAAATGCAGCAATTGCTCCATGGTTAAATGACCACCAACCAATCCATTCTACTTCGTATATATTACCTTTTAATGCTGTAGCTATTTTATGGACTTTAGGTTCTACTATGTTTGCCCTCGTATGTGGATACATTATTATCATGTTCCACTTGTTTTCCTCAAGATTGGCATGATATTTACGAACTAATTGAGTAGATATTGCAGGACCTCTCAATTGTACATGCCAGGCAGGTATAGCTTCCTTATAGAAATATTCAATGGCTTTAAGTGCTGTTTCGAAGTTATCAAGGGATATTCCTAGGCTCTCTGTATTTGAAAACGGCCTTAACTTTATTCCAGCCTTAATTATAAGACCTGTAGTGCCTTCAGCACCGCATACTATTGCTAGATTTTTTCCTTCTAACCTCACTAACTCTCCCTTAGGATTTGCCATATCCACAAACGTTACATTATCGCATATGAATCCATACTCATATGACCCTATACCTAGAGCGTCGCCTGCAATACCTCCACCTACTGTAGAATCATAAGAAGACGGAAATGTCCTTAATTGCAATCCTTTTTGCTGAGCAACAAGGTCAACTTCTTTCCAGGTAGCTCCTGGTTCTACTATAGCTATTTTTTCATCTTGATTAATTTCTATATTATTCATATGTGAGAAGTCTACTGAGATTCCTCCTTCAGCAGGCACAGCATTTCCATATCTATTAGTACCTCTTCCATAAGGCACTAATGGAATCTTATATTCATTTGCTATTTTTACTATTTCTATGACATCTTCAACAGTTTGTGGATAAAATACATAATCTGGTATTATCTTAATCCTTAAGCCATCCCATACTAGTTGAGCAGAAAAGCCCATATCTGAAGAATGAGCAAATCGTTCAAGAATATTTGAACTAATTTTTTCTTTAAACTTTGCCTCTAAAAATGCTTTAAGTGTTTCGTCACTCATCTTTAATAATACTCTATTATGGTTATTATAAGAGTTTTTATTATACGTTGAGAAATACGCTTATGGTAATTTTTTCCACAGGAGAGTTTTTTATTTTAGATTTTATTTTTAAAGGATTCGATTTTTATCGCATTATTAGTAGAATGTTTCATAATTTACTAATTTGATAAGCTCCCTTTTTATTATCAATAAATACAATGACTTCTTTTATCAAAATTTGATAAGCTTTATTCTTTCATTAGATTACTAATTTTTATTATTACTAACAATAATCTAAATATTGCTGAATTGCCAATTTATCTTATCGCAAGTATTAAATTTCTCTGGTATAAGCATATATTAGTAATGTTATTAGATGCGTCATTATTTAGTAGGATCATTAAATACGTTGATTTAGCTAGTTATAAGAAGTTTTTGAAATATGATACAGATGAACTGATCATAGGAAGAGCAACCTCTTTAAACGGCGATTTAATAAAAATTGTCAGTACAAAGAAGGTTGTTAATGCGCCTAAAAGGCTAGAGGATGGTAGTTTACGTAAATTTGTTTCCTTAAGTGGCGGATTTAAAATATATGAAGTTCCTGCTGGGTTAACATTTAAAGAACTTCTTGATGAATCTTTTAAAACTGGGGAATATCCAGCAATATTTCCATTTTATTTAGAGGGAACTGTTGGTGGTTTTATCGCTACAAACGGTTCAGGTTTTGGAAGCTATAAATATGGATTTGTGAATTTTAACGTTCAAATCCATAGCCTAGAGAATAGAGATATAGCTAAGATGTCCTTTGTCGCATATCCTGAAGTAATAGAGATCGATCAAGAAGTAGATTATGCTTGGACAGGTTTAATTGTGGATGGAAAGCCTAGATTTTATGTACCTACTTTATATTCAGATCTTTTACCTTCTACAGTGCAAAAGTCTGTATTAGATACTAAGGATGTTGTGAATCAATATATACAAAACGTATATAAAAGCATGATAAGGCCAAACGGAATTCCTATAATTTTACAGTTTCTGAATAACTCAATTTATGAAAAAATTAATAATGAATTGAAGTCGTTAAATATGATTTTTTTAAATATAGTAAGATTTAATTCGCCCAATAAGAGAATTATAGTTTATGGTAGTATTGATGAAGATAAGCTAAGCGAAATAGTAAATTATTTGAAGGGAAATTTAGATTATGTAGTTCCATATCCTTCTCTTTTAGAGCTTGATGAGTTTAGAAAGGAATTACTAAAAGGTTATAAGGAAAGTAAACTAAAGACAGGAAAACAATTTAGCAAGTCCATAAAAATCTTAGAAGAAGCAGGTAAGTGTGTAAACTGTGGCTTGTGTTTAAACTCTTGTGCTGCATTCACGATAACTGGTAATATCTTATACTCTCCAGTTGGAAAATTTAATAAAGTTGTAAAAGGATCTTCATTAAATCTATTTTATGATTTTGAACCCTGCATAGGCTGTAAGGTATGTGAAGCATCATGCCCTGAAGGTATAAAGATCTCTGAAGTAACTGAAGTTTTACCTCAATTTTCTAAAAATAAGGTTAAGGTAGATAAAGTAGCCTTGACGCCTATGCCCTCAGAGTTAGTAACCAAATATGAAGAAATGCTAGAAAATATGTATAAAAGTCATCCAGTTTATGCATTATTTATAGGATGTGCTTGGAATTACGATGAAAACGGTGTTCTAGGCTTTTTGGAGTTCTTACGTAATGATGGTGATAAAGTTCCTAGTGCAAGAGTAAAAATAATCAATGGAATGTGCTGTGGTTTTGAAGATTATATCGAGGGTAATATAGAGAATGCTAAGAAATTCGTTGAGGCAATAGATAGGGAAAGAGAAAGATTAGGTGCCCAAAGAATCTACTTCTTATGCCCTGAAGGTTATTATGTGTACACTAAATTAGGTGGAAAAGCAGGAATTCTAGCGTATGAGATTATAAAGGATCATATAAAAGGTAGAGTGCACATAGGGTGTTGGATGCAAAAGTTGGGATATAATCAAGGAGATGTAATAGGTTGTCCTGCTAACTATCTAATAGACTACATGGGTAACGTTGTACCTCTAGAACGTAAGCCTGATATTTTCACCACATGCCCTTTTGCTACATGGAAATATGGTGCTACTTCAGTCTATGGCTACTTCCTAAAGACGAGTACAGCTCAAATACAGAAGAGCTTTGAGGTAGTTGAGGAGGCTAATATGGATAAATTACTTATCGAAATATCAATAAAGTCCCTGGCAGATGCAATAAATGACTCTGCTGATGATATCGCTTTTAGGGTCTCTTCATGGAAACTTGGAGGTAGAGAATATTTTATTCAGTTAGCAATTCCCATATTTAGGAAATATTTTAGTAATAGTTTAAGAGAAAAATATCTAAATAATAAGCAAATTAAAGATTACCTAAATAAGAACGTGCAAGTTGAACATTTATTATCAGTAAAAGCACAACAAATTTATGAATATTTAAATGCCCTTCAAATTGAAGGATATATCTTAGAGTTTAGGAATAGAATTGCTAATTCTGTTAAGTTAGATTATAACGCTAGAGATATAGTAGAGCAGCAGGAATTCATAGAGGCTCTAAGTATTATACTGAGAAAAGGAATAACTGCTGATCTAATTGAAAACGTATTAAGAGAAGTAGGGTTTTCATAAAGGCTTAATAATCTTAAAAGGAGGTCATTTTCAATAACTAGGTAATAAACTAATGTAAACCTCCCTTTTAGGGTGGGGAGGATGTCAGATTGCAGAACTAAACAATACGAATTTGCACTTTATTTATTAAGTAATAATTTTCTTAGTAGCAGCTAATCTTTCTACTTCTTTTACTGCAGTTATTGGATTTAACTCATATTTTATAATATACTTCTTTACCTCTCTATAACTTTGTGGACTTTGTACTATATCCCTTATGCTGGCTAACAGCTTTAGGTAGTAAGCCCTTCTTTCTAGTTCGTTCTTAACTTCATCTAATGAAATACCTGCTTCATTTGCTCTGGCTTCTAGTACCTTAGCTGAGTATATGTCAAATGTATGCTTATCCGTATTAGGTTCCCAAGTAGCGACCCTTCTATAATCATTCCACGCTAATATCTCATCAACAGCTACTATCCTTCTTCTTAAGATAACTTTATCGCCTGTATATATGGGTACTCTTCTAACGGTCATAATTATATTCATCATAGGTATCCATTCTTTAGGTATGTTAAGAGGTTCGTTGATTAGCCTTTTAATAGCTGAGTCAGTATCATGAGCGTGGAATGTAGTAGCACCTCCATGTCCTGTTGATATTGCTTGAAAGAGTACATATGCCTCTTCGCCTCTAATCTCACCCACAACAATTAGATCTGGTCTATATCTTAAGGAGAGTTTTAGTAGATCCATAAGGCTAATCTCCTTACCCATTCCAGCATAAGCTGGTCTAGAAAAGAGTTGTATCCAATTATCATGAGCTATTTTTATTTCGGGAATATCTTCTATTGTTACGATCTTCATGTTTTCTCTGACTAAGTTCAATATAGCATTTAGTGTAGTTGTTTTTCCAGCACCGGTTACGCCTAATACCATAAATGATAATCTAACATCCATCGCATACCATAAATATGCAGCTATATCAGCTGAGATCACTCCTGAATTAATTAAATCTAGTATAGTAATAGGGCTTTCACTATATTTTCTTATTACGAAAGTGGAACCTCTTGCTGAAACCTCTCGTCTAAATGTGGCTGCTATTCTATCTCCTGCAGGCAGCATTCCATCGGCTATTGGTTCTGCTATTGATATTGATTTTCCTGAGATCGATATTAATCGCAGAATCAATTGGTCAAGTAACTCTTCTCCATCAATTGTATAGTTTAATATTTTCATGTTTTTAGTAAATGTGATGTTAGTAGGCATGTACTCATAATCCCTATGATATACGTAAACTGGAACATCTAAACCATTAATTGAAATATCTTCTAGTTTATAATCTGAGATTAACGGCAAAAAGATGTTATAGCCCGTCAGATTCCTTAGAAAATAATAGATAGCGACTTTAGCATCAATAGAGAGCGTCAAATAGTCGGATTTTCTTCCTTCAATCATCTTTAGTTCAGGATTTTTAGTTGCGACATCTTTTACGACTTTGCCAATGCTTATGTCTTCACCTTCATTTAATAATTTTCTTTCGAGTTCTCTCTCTAGAAGTAAATAAATCGTGAAACTCTCTTCTTTTAACGGAGGTTCTACAACTACGTATGAATAAATACCTTTATCTCTATCAAATGTAATAAATACATGCGGGTTAGCTATATCTAGCTCTATTTTCTCATCATCAAAACTCTTTATGAAATCCTTAGGTACTGAGGAAAGAACTTGAATATCATAATCATTAATTATCTCTCCTAAGTTTGAAGTACTCATCATTGCAGATAAAGGATATAATGTAATAGGAAGTTCCAGTTTCAATACTTCTTTTGCTGTCTTTTTCTTACTCGTCAATCCTAACTTTGGTAAATTAATCTTCATTCTCCTATTTTATATAAAAAAGGTAATTGAATAAAAATTTTTTATATTGAAACAGGTTTTGGTGGTACTATTTGGAACTTTATATGCACCATTATTAATATTAAAAGCAACGTTATAATTAAGAGCAATATCGAATGAAGGAAACCATTAGCTATTCTGCCTGAACTTAATTTTCCTATCAGGAAACCTGCTAGGAAGGAGTTGAATATTGAGGAAATAGTAAGAGCATAAATTGCTCTGGGTAAAAGTGATAATGCGCTTGCTAAAGGACCATATAAAGTAATCCCTTTCTCAAAAAGGAGCATGTTATAAATTGTAAATGCTAAGAGTATAGACGCTACTAATGCTAATACTATTCCAACATATGGAGCATAGAGTAATAACTTTGTTTTGCTAATATATTCGTTTTTAACTCTAATTTGTGTCGATATTTGATCTGCTAGTACTTCTATAGATTCTGGTGTCATACTACCTATTTCTATCATATCTCCTAACATCATTAATGATATCTTCGTAGCGAAATCTCTAACTTCCTTAGAAGCTATCCTGACAGCATCCCTTAGTGGAACTCCGACCATTAGTTGTGTATAAATTTGCTTGAGAATAGTGGAAAGTTTTCCCATTTCTTTATCATCTTTAAGGTTTTTTATTATAGTTTCAGGACTTAAGCCCGCCCTGAGTCCTTCAGCTATAGCTCTTAAGAAATTAACTGTATAATTATCATAACCAGTTCCTCTTCTAATTTCTCTCTCAGCAATAATTAACGGAGGTACTAAGCCTAAACTAATTCCCATAGTCAATACTACTGCAGTTAAGATAGCCTCATTAACTCCTCCAGTTAAGGTTATTAACGAGATTAATAATCCTAACCTCCATAACACTATAAATGAAGCGATAAAGCTCACAGCAAACGATATATAAAAATACTTGTAAGCCTTTAGAGGAGGTTCTGGAAGCTTAAATTGAATCGAATCTACCATATACACAAACAATAAGTTAACTAACGGTACTAGTACTACTACTAACGCTGCCATAAGGCCAAAAGATAATGTTAAACCAGAAGTTGGAAATATTGCGCCTAAAATTATGAGCAGGAAGAAAGTTATGTAACCTGAAGCTAGCCATATAACATAAGTCTCGGCTATACCAGATAACCTATCCGTTGATATATTAGCTCGTAACTCTATTTGCCTTATAATATTCTTAGTTTCGGACTCCATTGTATTCAATACAGGAGCTCCAGTTCTAACTGCAGAAATGTAAGCTGTCATATAATCCTTGAACATTTTAGATGGAGAGACCTTTATCGCATTATCAATTGCTTCTTCAGTACCTTCTCCTAAGTATTTTATTCTTCTAGAGATATAAGTTGAAAGCGAACTAATATAAGTCAGTGCTTTAGCTTTTGATAAGTTTTCAAAAAGAGATTTCGGATTTAGTCCTGATCTTAAAAATATTACAAATACAGAGGAGAACACGCCCATTTCGGCATCTATCCCTATTCTTCTTCTTTCTATCCTTTGAGAAATCTGTGAATCCAAACTTAGATATACTATCACGGGGATCAAGACTCCAAATATTAAAAGTATAAGTCCCAATACAGCATATTTAACTAGATGTGTAGATTTATACAATAAAAGAGGTTTAATTGAGGCTGTCAACAATAAGATTGTTACTATTATGCTAATTAACATGTAAAATAGAAATTTAGACGCATATAATTGCGGATCGTCAGGTAGTCCAGCTAATTTCAATTTCTCTTCGAAATTTTTAGCTAATGATTTAGCTAAAGATGATCTATAAAATATCATATCAATATTGTAAGAATTTAGTGTAGTTCTACCAATTTTGTTATTACGTTTCTCCATTTTCCTTAAATATTTTAATTCCAATTACGGTATATAAATATTCTCTATATTTGCAAGAAAGCTTCTTTTAGTGCTTCTACTAATATATCATCGTTATTTTTAATCTTATCTAAATTTAGCAATAACTCTACTAAGCTTTCTACCCCTTGATTTCTTAGGAAGGATGCATAAATCATCTTTATGATGCTTTTGTATGTTGTCAGATCTATTTGTTTGTAATATTCTGCATCTTCTAATACGTTCTTATACTTTTCATTTATGATGTTGAAATTTGCTAAAATTTCTTCTATTGGAGGGACATTTAAATTAATATTGATTTTTAGATCTAAGGGTGTAAGTTTTCCATAAGCTTTAGCTGTTAATGGACATAACGTTAGTTGCGACTTTATTTCCTTCTTCGATTCATATTGAGTTATCCTTGACAAGAATGTAAAACTACATACATTTTCTGAATTATCTAAGTCCACCTCATTAGCTAAGAGGCAAGGTACATGTATACTAGTTTCTTTATTAATTTTATCTTCCTTTATATCGTTTAAGATTATAAGTTGAATTAGCTCTATTTTGGTTTGGTTTACATTATTTAACATTCGCTTTAAGTAAGTGTAATCCTCTGGTGTTATAGTAAAAACAGTCTTTATTGAATAGTTCTGCAAGTACCTAGCAAGTTCTTCCGATAAACTTGCATCACTTAACATTAACAGTTTGTAATCAGCGTCTATCAAAAGTAAGCCTATATTGATACCTTTAATTTTCTTTAAATAATATATACTTTTTATAATTTCCTCTATTAATTCTTTTGATATTGAACTAACAAATAATACATTTTCTGAAGGTATAAAAAGCTTTACGTAATTTTTATTGCGTGAAGTAATAATCGATTTGTTACTCATAGAATTTCTGATTAGTGAGACTATGTCTAAATTTATTGGACATACCTGATTACATCTACCGCATAAATTACATGAGAATAAGGACTCTTCATTATATTTCTTCAATATATAAAAGCCCATAGGAGAAAAGGCTAAGTTATTTGTCTGCTCAAAGTAGGGACAAACTGAGATACATCTTCCACATAATATGCAATCTTGTATTATTTGAGAGGTTCCACTAGACGAATACGTTAGTTTAAACTGTTGTTCAGGAAAAACTATCGGCGAGTTTGAAAGAATTTCGAAGTATATTTCGTCTCTTCTAAACTCCAGTAAGAGGTATTCTAACTTATTTTTTATCTCGTTAAAGAAATTCAAGTTTGTAAAAGAGGTAAAACCGAAATATTTGAAGCTATGTTTTACTAGCATTTCCTCAAAATATGGTGAAGACTCTTCGACGATCTGTGTTAAATAATTTGTTAAAATAGGTTCTCTTATTTCAGGATAAGATACTACTAATCTAGACCTTCCTAATTTGTATTCAATTCTAATATCTCTAAAAGGTGGAACTCCATTTTTGTAGAAAGATGTCACTAGTTCTAATAGTTGCGTGAACGATCCTTCTTTCTCTCTGCTTATTATTTTTCTATATTCCCTCTTTATAGAAAAAACTAAAGGTATATTACCATAGCTCTTCTCTATTCTGATCCTGTTTCTAAATTTTCCTAACTCGTTATATCCAAACCCTGCTTCATCAAACCATAAGGAACCTCCTACGCTTAATTCAGGGTTTCCGAACACTTCTGGACTATATTTTATTACATCTTCCCATTTTGTTCCAGCGAGAACGTAAATTAAATCACCTTTAACTTCTACTCCTCTTAAGAAACTTAGATCTACTATTCTTTCTCCTTCTATACCTCTGAAAGTTTCAAACCTGGGTGTAAATTCTCCAACTAGCTTATTTACATCTTCTATCTTTTCAATTCTCACAATTTCTTTAATTTTAGAGGATTCACTACTAACGTCAAGAATTCTATATGGTAATATTTGAACATCCTCATAATTGTCCATAGGCACTCATTTCGAATGAAGTTTATTAATTACTATGTAATAGTTTTATTATAATTATATTTATAAGGTTTTTTATTACATTGCGATGTTACTATGGTAATACCGCTCAACAAGAAACAATACTTAATTAGTTTGTTAAATAAAATATAAATAAGATGCAAGAAGTAGCAATATCGCTATCTTTAAATAAGATTAAGGTCATAAAAAGGAATGGTAAGGTAGAGGAGTTTAAGCTAGAGAAGATTCTATCAAAATTAAGCTTAGTACCTGATGAGGTAGTTGATGGAATAATAAAAGATGTCACAGCCAATGCTAAAGATAACGCAATAGATACTAAATCAATAGCTGATATAGTTGAGAGGAACTTAATAGAGAATTCCCTAAAATATCCTGAGTTAATGAATTTTGCTAAAAGATACGTCTTAGCTAGGATTTACAATCATGTCTATGGTAAAGGTAAATGGAAAGAATTTGATGAAAGGGACTTACTTTTTACATATAATGCCCTTAAGGTATTAGAAGCTAGATATTTATTGAAAGATCCTAATACATTACGTTATATCGAAACTCCTCAAATGATGTTTAGAAGAGTTGCTAAATTCTTAGCAGGTGTTGAAAGGAATTACGGCAAGAGTGAGGAAGAAGTCAGAAAGTTTGAGGAGAGATTTTATGAAATAATGTCAAACTTAAAGTTCGTGCCTAATACTCCAACTCTTATGAATTCTGCTACTAAGTTAGGTATTCTCTCAGCATGTTTTGTCGTTCCAGTAAGGGATTCTATGACTACTCCAAATAATGAAGGGATTTATGATGCTTTGAGAGCTATGGCAGTAATACATCAACAAGGAGGAGGTACTGGATTTGACTTCTCAGAGCTAAGACCTAAAGGAGATATTGTTGCATCAACAGCGGGAGTAGCATCTGGTCCTATATCATTCATGAGGGTTTTTGATGTGTCTACGGATGTCGTTAAACAAGGCGGTAAGAGAAGAGGAGCTAATATGGGTGTCATGCATGTTTGGCATCCTGATATTGAAGATTTTATTAAGTCAAAAAGCGGTGAACTTAAAGATACTCAATTACAGAACTTTAACATTTCAGTAGGAGTTTATGATTATTTCATGGAGGCTATCGAGAGAGGGGATTCTGTACCTCTAATTAACCCTAGAAAGACGAAGATACCAGGAACAGAGTGGGAGTACTATATAGTAAAGGCTAGAAATTATATAGATGAAGAGTGGGTACAAGAGGAGATAATTAAAGAGTTAGAAGAGCATAATTGGACTATATGGCTTGATCAAAGCAAAATAATAACAGTAGATGAGGCTATGGCTATAGCCGAAAAAGAAGGGGCTATTGTAAAATGGATAAATGCCAAGAAGCTGTTTGACGAGATAGTAAGGAGTGCATGGGATAGTGGAGATCCTGGATTTCTATTTATAGATACGATTAACAGGAGACACCCTACTTGGTATTTAGGTAAAATAAACGCCACTAATCCATGTGGCGAAGAGCCATTATTGCCCTGGGAGAGTTGTAATCTGGGTTCAATTAATCTTGAGAAATTTGCAATAGAGAAGGACGGTAAGACGTTTATAGATTGGGATGGATTAGCTGAAACGATAAAATATGCAGTTCGCTTCTTAGATAATGTTATAGATGCAAATCGCTATCCTTTAAAGCAAATAGAGGAAGCTACCAAGAAGACAAGAAAAGTAGGTTTAGGAGTAATGGGTTTTGCTAGAATGCTAATAAAACTAGGTATACCCTACGATAGTGTTGATGCCCTCTATTTATCTTACCAGTTAGCTAAATTCATATATTATCATGCATTTGAGACTTCAATAGAGCTTGCAAAAGAGAAGGGATCGTTCCCTGCTTATGATCCAGCATTATATCATGATATTTGGGAATCAGCAAAACCTTTTGATGAGTTGTTAAAAACAGCTAAAATTGAATATAAATTGTCATCTTATATAAAGGAGTTAACTAAGGAGGTTGACAAATTAGATTTTTCAAAACTTAAAGAGTTAAGGATGAAATATGGCTTAAGAAATGCAACTGTAGTGTCTGTAGCACCTACAGGTACTATATCAATTATTGCAGGTACTTCATCTTCAATAGAACCTTTATTTGCATTAGCTTTTGTGAGAAACGTGGCAGTAGGTAAGTTTATCGAAATTGATCCGTTGTTCTTAGAGTATCTGAGGAAGTATGAGTTAGATAACCCTGAAGTTGTACAGAAGGTAGCAGAAACTGGTATGATAGGCGATAATGCATTTATGCCTAGATCTTTAAGGAGGATATTTAGGACTGCACACGAAGTTCCACCACTATATCATGTCTTGCATCAAGCGTGTTGGCAACAGTGGAACGATTCTGGTACGTCTAAAACTATAAATCTTAAAACGGAAGAACCAGTAGATACTGTAGCTGAGGTATATCTATTAGCATGGAAATTAGGAATTAAGGGGATTACTGTATACAGAGATAGGAGTAAATCACAGCAGGTAATATACTTTGGCATTAAAAAAGAAAAAGAAGAGTTGAAAGAGAAGAAAATAAGTGTCGTACCATCAAGTTTAAGGCTAGAGAAGAAGTTTGTTGAAGTATCTGAAACTTATGCTGGCGGTTGTAAGACATGTGAATTATAAATTATTTTTAAACAAGTTATATAAAACTATAGCACGATTTTTATATGAGAAATAGAGTGATTGGAATGAGTTCAGTTATACCTCCTTGCGAAGCAGCTGTAAAGGAGATATTGCCTAGTATTAGGTGTCTACTAGCTGAAAAATTAATAAAAGAGAAAAATATCTCTATATATAAAGCTTCAATACTGATGGGTTTAACTCCAGCCGCTGTTGAAAACTATCTGAAAGGAAAGAGAGGTACAGCAATTAAGAAAGTTATAGAGCAAGACAAAGACTTCATTTCCTTATTAGATGAGATAACTAATAAACTAATAAAAGAAGAAGACCCTAATATTATAGCATCGTATTACTGTATTCTATGTACAGAAGGGAAAAAAGTGCTAAATAAACATGGATACAGGTTTGGAACATGCATGTTTGAGTCCTATTATAATAAGCTTGGATTAAAGAGCCCTTCTTAATATTAATCTTTCTGGAATTTTTAGTATTTCTAACTTTAAGGGCAAAATTCCCCATCTCTTCATAGGAATCTTTATTCTATCGAACTCACTTAATATTTGCTCTATCTCGCTTCCATAAATATCCGTAATGAAGGCTTTTTCAATTTTAGCTGCAATTCTAAAAGTAGCAAAAACAGGTGAATCTGACGCATTGAATAGGATTATGTATAATAATTTATCCTCAACGAAATTGATAGTTATAGGAATTACGCTATAGGGAATTATTTCATACAAACTTATGGGCTTTTCAATTGTACAATCTACTGTAAATACTTCGTTTATTAAATTCCATAAAAACTGTAAAATTTTATTTTCTTTCCAATTTTCACCTTTTATTTTCACTAATCGTGAACCTTTATTATGTATAATCATCTCTCCCTTCTTTACCTCCACTTCCATTAATCCGTCAGATACAAAGGAAATCGTTTCTTGTAATTCTACTGAAAAACCAGAAGATGTGAACTTTCCCTCGAAATTATCGAACTCCTGAATATAGAAGGGATTTATAATATATAGCTTAGGATTTAGAAAGTTATGAGTAATTGTAAGTGTTTTATTATCAAGGATTAATGCTATGTTTTCGTTACTAACCTCATTAATCTTTTGTGAAACATATCCTGGCTCAGACCTTACTAGCTTATCATCTAAGAAAGAATATAGATTCCATGGGGAGGGATTAAAATAACTACTTCCTTCTTTACAAGGTAAAAGATGTTGTAATAGATTTTTGAAAACCTCTTGATTATTCTTCTTTAACATCCAACCTATTGGGTTCTTATTTATTGGTGCTCTTCCATAAAAAACATTACTTGAAGATGAAGATTCTATGTTAATTTGTGTTCCGTCAGGTCCTTCTAAAACTAATGGCAGTTTCCAGGATATCTTATTTGGATGAAATAGATGGATGATTTGTGGTATTTGCTCCACGTTAAGGTCTTTATCTTCTAACCTTATTTCCTCTAATCTTTGCTTTACAGGAAACTCGTATATCCTTTCTATAAGATAATTGGAAAGCATAAAATCAGCCAAATGCCTTTTCTTCACTGTTCAGTATCGGGGGTAAATCGTCATTCACTAAACTCTATCCAATTCCTCCTTTATTAATTCAGCTACCTTCTTTCCATCTGCTTTTCCTCTAACTTTTGTCATTATTTTACCCATGATCATATTAAATGCTTTTGCCTTATTTTCTGCTATAACGTTTTGCGGAATTGAACTTATTGTCTCTTTAATTATCTTCCTAAGTTCTTCATCAGATAAGCTTCTATATTTATTAATTAGCTCATTAATGTTCTTAGGACTCTTTGACGTCGTGTATTCTATGAGTATTTCTTCTATAGCATCTTTAGTTATAGTGTTGTTATATACTTCTTTTATTAGTGCCTCTATTACATCATCTGTTATTAAGCTAATATTGCCTCCTTTAGCTTTTACATACTTTATTGTATTCTCAAGTGTGGTTGCGATAAAGACCGGAGGTACTTTAGGTGAGTATTTCTCTACTAGTTCCTCAAATAGCGCTAGGTTTACACTCATCAGAATTTGGTTGGCTAGCTCCTTACTAAGCCCCATCTCTAATAATCTTTTATACTTTACTTCAGGTGGCTCAGGTACTAATAGTTTTGCTCTTTCTAGTATATCTGGCGTTATACGCCTAGGTGGTATATCGGTTTCTGGATACATTCTAGCTGCGCCAGGTTGAGGTCTTGTGAACTTTGTAGTTCCGTCTTCTTGGGCAGCTCTTGTTTCCTTGGGAACCCCATCAAACGCTGCTAAAATCCTATTTTTAATCACTTCTATAGCTTTGTCAGCCTTTGATTGTGGTGTGACTACCAGTATGAAAGCATCATTATCAGTTATACTTAGATCTCTCTTAACTTTATTAACTTCGTCTTGTGAAATACCATAATTTGGAAGTTCGTCTGAGTGGAAAATTCCACCTAAGCCAGCTAACGCTCTCACGTAATCTGCAATTTCAGTTCCAAATCTCCTGTTAGGCATTAACTCTTTGCCTAAGAGTTTTGTAAATCCTGGAACTTTTATGCCAAATACAAGGCTACCTTTTTCAAGTTCTCTTTTTACGATTTTGCTGTCAGTTTTTTCGAATAGGTATGTGAGATCTTTAACAATCATATTATTCATGACTGTTTCTTTAGTTAGGCCTCTTCTCTTGAGCTCATCCTTTATTTCTAATAACCTAAGTTGTCTCAAGGCTTCGTTTTTGACAATTATTGGAATTAGGTCTAACTCTTGAACTCCTTTTATTTCTGTCTTCGTGCCTCCCGCTATTGAGACATTGATATCTTGTCTTATTGTTCCTAATCCTCTCTTCACTTTTTTAGTTAATCTAAGCAGTTGACCAATTTTCAGGGCAACTCTTGCAGCCTGATCTGGGTCGTGAATATCAGGGCTTGTTGAGATTTCTATTAGTGGTATTCCTAACCTGTCCAGATTATAAGTGACATGATCTGGTTTATCCTCAATTTTTCTAGCGGCATCTTCCTCTACAGCTATAGTCTGTATTCCAATTCTCTCATTTCTGTCTTCTACATAACCGCCTAGAGCTACTATTGCTGTTCTTTGAAATCCAGATGTGTTAGAGCCATCTATTACAATTTTTCTCATTACATAAACTTCATCTACTATTGTTGAGTGCAAACCCATAGCTGTGGCTAATGCTATCTCTAACGCTTCATCGTTAATTAGATGAGGAGGCTCTTCATCGCATTCAACCAAACAAGAAGAAGTAGATACTTGGTATATGTATTTTCTACCCCTTTCCCATTCGAACAGAGCAGCTACATCAACTTCTCCTAATTCACTACTAACTGGTCTTAAAAATCTCTCTAATGTGAATTTGTAATTATCTGAAAGAGTAGTAGGACAGTTGCAAAATAGCTTATTTTTGGTGTCTAGCTGTTGGTGTATTTCTAGCCCTACCTTTAGACCTAAGCCTTTATAATCAATTGATGTGCTATTCTCCTCCTTTTTTCCTTCCTTACTCAAAATACCACCTCGGGAAGTATTCTATGGAGTGCCTGGGATTGATTTCTCCTACTAAGTTGGTTACCATAAGCCTTTTTACAGTTTCTATATCATCTGCATGTGCTAAAACCCACATCAACTTAACTGTAGCGGTTTCTGGCAACATGTCTTCCAACGGAACCACTCCTGCATCTTGAAGTAATCTTCCTGTAGTATAGACGTTCATGTTCACTCTTCCAAATAAGCATTGTGACGTCATACCTACGAATACGCCATCTTTAGTAGCCTTCTTTATGTTCTCTACAAAATTAGTCGAGACATGACCTAATCCTGTACCCTCTATTATTATTCCCCTATAATTCATACTAACTAACAAATCTATAATATCCGGTTTGAGACCAGGAAAGTACTTTAACAGAAATACCCTATCATCGAATTTAGGATCCACAATATTTTCGTCCTGCCTTCTAATATAATCTTTGCGTAATAATTTAACTTCCTCTTTCTCGACATAGACCTTTGCCAATGGGATATCGTTTATTGATTGAAATGCATCTCTTCTACTCGTATGCATTTTTCTAACCTTAACTCCCCTATGCACTAATGTATATGTATCTGAAGACTCCCCGTGCATGTTAACTACAACTTCAGCAAAAGGAGCTTTTTTTGCTACTAGTATTGCTGATAACAGGTTTATGTGAGAGTCACTACTAGGTCTATCACTGCTTCTTTGAGATCCAACTAGTACCACAGGTCCTGAAAGCTTCTTGAGTGAAAACGCTAATGCTGATGCTGTATATGCCATTGTATCTGTTCCATGGGCTACTACTACTCCTAGATTTCCTTCCTTAAGTGCGCTATTTACAGCATTTGCTATTGAAATCCAATACTCTGGTTTCATGTTTTCGCTCAGTATGGAGAAAAGTACCTCAGACGATATCTTTGCTATCTTTTTAGCTTCAGGCACGAATTCTAGTATTTCCTCTGTAGTTAAGGCAGGTCTAACTGCACCAGTCTCATATTCAACTTTGCTTACTATGGTGCCTCCTGTACTTATTATCTTTACCTCACTTTTCTCACTAGTTGTAGCTGACTCAGAAGATCTAGATACGCTCTTAGATCCTTTATTAATAAGTTGAACTTGTGTATTAACATCTATCGAAATTCCTATATTATAGCCATTATCCAGCTTTATAACTAAGATATCGTCATATTTAGAATAAGAAGGCATTAAAATTCCTTCAAAGAGAACATCTCCTTTTTTTATCCTTATAGTGTCTCCTATTTCTGCATTTAGTTTAGTGAGGAGCTCTAAGGCTTTTCCTCTATAACCTTCTAAATTCATTATAATTAAATAAAAATCCGAATGGAATAAAATAGTTAGCTTGCAGCTTGTCTCCTGTTAAAAGACGCCTGTGGCTTTGAAGCAGTCCTTCTCTTGAATTCTAGTCTGTTCCTTAATCGAGGGAACTCTTTATGCTTTCCTTTAGGCGGTATTTTTGGTGTCTGATTTCTCACTTTTCCTGCTTTTGTTAATGAACCGTGCGAAGGCATATTATTTCGCAAATAATATAAGGAAATGTGTGGTTAAAAAATTTTAGACCAGATAGGTGAAGAAGAATGAAAATATACCTAGTTGAACATTTGATAGGCTCCTTTGCATTTGATGATAGTGGAAAACTAGTTAATTATATCTTAAATCCTAAAGATATCGGTAAGGCAGTAGATTTATTAATTAATCTTGAACAGGGTATACCACCTCAAAGTACGATAGATCTCTTAAATTCTATTAAACCCGAAGAGGTAGTAGTTGAAAATGAGAAAGAAATTCCACAGTTGCAGAAATTAGGTATAAAGGCAATTTATGAACCACATCATATTGGCGCTAGAGAATTTAGAGGCAACTTAGTTAAATATGCATTAGATAGCAAGTTTGTTTCGAACGAGAAAGAACTTTATGATTATATATATCAAGTCTCTACGGAATATACGAGAAGGAAAATAAGAGGTGCAGCTCAAAAGAGGGATTTATTAGCAATACAGACAATAAGAGCTATAGATGATATCGATAAGACGATAAATCTGTTCTCCGAAAGATTGAGGGAATGGTATAGTTTACATTTTCCTGAACTTGATGAACTTGTAGAAGATCATGAATTATACTCTAAGATAGTCTCTACTATAGGTTTGAGAGATAATATAAATGAAGAAACATTAAAGGAGCTTAATATTACGGGTAACTTTGCTAACAGAATAATTGATGCGTCTAAACGTAGTATAGGTGCTGAAATAATGGATGTTGATTTGAGATCAATTAGAATGTTATCGGATACCATACTCCATCTTTACGAGATAAGAAGAGAATTGACCGATTATTTAGAATCGGTAATGAAAGAGGTCGCACCTAATATTACTGCATTAGTTGGTTCAACTTTGGGTGCTAGACTACTTAGTATAGCCGGAAGTTTGGAAGAGTTGGCTAAGATGCCTGCTAGTACTATTCAGGTTTTAGGTGCAGAAAAAGCGTTGTTCAGGGCACTAAGGACAGGCAGTAGACCACCAAAGCATGGTGTTATATTTCAGTATCCAGCAATTCATAGTTCACCAAGATGGCAAAGAGGAAAGATTGCTAGAGCTTTAGCTGCCAAATTGGCAATAGCAGCTAGGGTTGACGCATTTAGCGGTAGGTTTGTTGGAGATCAATTAAACGAGCAGCTGAAGAAGAGAATAGAGGAGATAAAGACGAAATATGCTCAACCACCACCTAGAAAACAGCAACCTGTTCAAGTTCAAAAAGAGAGAAAAGAAGGAAAAGGGAAAAGAGGAAAGCATAAAGGTGGTAAATCTAAATAAATAGGTGATATTTTATGTCTGAAGTATTAAGAGTAGCTCCTACAAACATGGAAAATATATATGAATGTGTATACAATGATGGTACTACAAGGTTATGCACTAAAAATTTAGCTCCAGGCATAAGCGTTTATGGTGAAAAGCTAATAAGATACGAAGGAGTTGAATATAGAGAATGGAATGCTTTTAGAAGTAAGCTTGCAGGAGCTATATTAAAAGGAATTAAGTTTAATCCAGTTAAGAAAGGTGTTAAGGTATTATATCTAGGTGCAGCATCAGGTACTACTATTAGTCATGTTTCTGATATTATAGAGCTTGAAGGGAAAGCTTATGGGATTGAATTTTCTCCTAGAGTTGTAAGAGAGTTATTACTTGTAGCTGAACATAGACCTAATATTTTCCCTATATTAGCTGATGCGAGATTTCCTCAAACTTACAAGAATTTAGTAGAGGATGCTGATGTATTATATGTAGATATCGCTCAACCTGATCAGACAGATATAGCAATATTTAATGCACAATTCTTCCTAAAACCAAACGGTTATATGCTTCTTGCAATTAAGGCTAGAAGCATTGACGTTACTAAAGAGCCTACGGAAATTTATAAGGAAGAGGTAAATAAGCTTAAAAATAGTGGTTTTGAGGTAGAAGATATTGTACAACTAGATCCTTATGATAAAGATCACGCTATGGTTCTAGCAAAATATAAGAGTTAGGGAAGATGGCTAGAGACAACATAAGTAAATTTCTTGAATTCGAAATAAGAAGTTTGATAGGTTTTTCTCCTGCAGAAAAGGTTACTATTAAGGAGGCTTTAGAAGGGAAGCTTTCAATAACGCTATCCGATGGTACTAAATATGAACTTTCAAAAGACGAAATAGAGAAACTTTCACAGAAGATACCAATATATTTATGGTCTTTAGTAAGGATTCCTTTTCAGTTTGTAAAAATTGATGAACCTAACACTTATAAATTATTAGGTTCCGAATGGGATAAGAAAGGGATATCAATTTTAATAGGCGAAAGAGATCCTGCTCAGGAGTATTTTTCTTCTGTAGAAATTGAAAAGCTCCTTAAAGAGTATAAAAGCTTAATATTTATAACTATTGATATATCTAATTTATATAGAGAAGAGGAAGATTTGAAGGGTGATCTATGAGGGGTTATATCGATAGAGTTTCAGAGGTCTTAGAAGAAAATAACTGTAAATATAATATAATCAATTATCCAGAAGGAAATAAAAAAGCGGTAGATATTGTAGCGACTACGCAAGATAAAAGGCTCTTTATTATAAGAGTACCCCCTGATGATAAAATAAGTAAGATGGAAATAAGCGATTTAAAAAATATGTCAAAAGCGAGTAATGCTATTCCGTTGTATATCACTACTGAAGCTGATGAGAACTTTGTCATAAAGAAGGACATTATAGTTGGCGTTTCCATAGAAGGATTGATGCGGATTTTAAAAGGAGAGAAGATGTTTGTTTATAAAACACGTGGTGGGATTTTTGTAAAAATCAATAATAAGAAATTCAAAGAAGAAAAAGAAAAATTAAGATTAAGTTTAGGTGAATTAGCTAATGTATTAGGTGTTTCTAGAAAGACCATATATGATTATGAACGCGGATTTTCAGATGTGACAATAGAGGTGGCAGAGAAACTTGTTGAGATATTCGGTGAAGAAGTTTTAGGAGATATACTATCAGATATTCCAGAGGAATTGGCAAGTTCTGATGTAGATAATGATAATAATGAGAAAAAGAGTAACGATAGCTTAGAAGAAAAGATTAAAAATGAGCTTAAAAATGCAAATTATAAAATATACGAATTATCGTTAGCGCCTATTGATATAGTAGGAATTAAAAAGGATAAGGAGAAGAGCAAACTTCATCTATTAGCGATATCCGTTGAGCCTAAGAATAAGGATCCTAATATAGTTCTTAAAAAGGCGTATGAAGGCAATAAAATAGCAAAGGCAATAGGTAGTGATTTCTTAATTGTTACTAGAACCACTACTACTGAAAAACTAGTTAATAGAGAAGGTTTCAAAACATATACAATGAATAATATTACAGAGTTAAGAGATGAAATTGATTCAAATAACTGAAGGAAAGGCAAGAATCTTAATTCCTGACCCAAAGGAATATTCCAAAGAAGGCAAATACGATCCTTCCTGGGCACCAGTATTTTATAACCCCAAGATGGAATTTAATAGAAGTATTAGTGTAATAACGGTTTCCATATTAGGTCCTAAATCCATAGTTGATGCACTATCTGCTACTGGTGTTAGGGGAATAAGATATTATATAGAGAGCGGTTCCAATATTCAGGAAATAATATTTAATGATAAGAATCCTTTAGCTGTTAAACTAATTACTGAAAACTTGAAACTTAACGATGTAAATAATGGTAAAGTACTTAACAAGGATGCTAATGCCTTACTATATGAAATTAAGGCGGATTTTGTAGACATAGATCCCTTTGGTTCGCCGTCCCCATTTATACTAAGCTCTATAAACGCCACAAAGAGGAATGGCGTAGTCGCTTATACAGCTACTGATCTTTCTCCACTTCAAGGAACTTCAAGAACCTCCTGTAGAAGGAAATATGATGCAGAGGTAGATAAGTTGAGCTTTTCTAGAGAAGTTGGTTTAAGGGTTTTAATAGGAAAAATAGTTAGAGAAGCAGCTATCTTAGAGAAGAGTGTTACACCTTTGTTTAGTTTTTTTAAAGATTATTATTACAGAATATTTGCAAAAGTAGAAGCTGGAGCTAAGAAAGCGGATAATGCCTTAGATAAACTAGGTTATCTTTATGAGTGTATGAGTTGTGGATATTTCTTTACAAGTAAAAGCAGGAACGTAGATAAATGTCCTAGATGTAGTTCTACTAGCTTAAAAATTGCAGGACCTTTATGGTTAGGCAAGCTTAATGATATATCATTTCTAGAGAAATTAAGAACTCAAGTTAACAAATTTAGTTATGTCACTAGTTTTAACGAAATTATGAAATTATTAGATGTTTTACTTTCAGAGTCAAAATACGACTTAATAGGGTATTATAGACTAGATTCTCTAGCCTCTAAGCTAAAGAGAAATATACCACCTAGAGAAAAACTATTAGAGTGTTTAGGAGACGGAACTGTTACACATTTTGATTACAGGAGTATAAAAACGAATAAGAGTTTTGACGAAGTGCTAGAATGTATAAAAACATCTTCTTCAAATTAAAGAGAGTAAAAACCTTATGCACTATTTATACTCTTAAAAATCCATTCAGATAACTTATAACAACTCTGCGGTGAAATGTAGGAACCATTTCCACACTTAAACAAGTTCTTGCATGTGAAACATGGTGTGTTAATGACCTCATCTAGCTTAATATAAATTACTTGGCTATCATAATCCTCGAGCGCAAAATACTTTATTACGCTTTTTCCATTCTCTTTTATTGCACGTTTGGCTATTTTCTTCTTTTCTATCAATTTCCTTAGGATCAAACTTATTTGCTTTGATGGCAAACCTAAATTGCTTGATAACTGTTGTAAAGTTATTCCGCTCCCTCCAGTCTCCTTTATGATATTATAAATAGTATTCTCATCTATAGCTGCTTTTGTTTCCATTTTAAACACCGTGTTGGCAATATATATATTTGTATTCCTAGCTTATATTTAATTTGTCAAATTCTATTATGGGAGAATAATTAAAAGTCTTTTAAAAAACTCCTTACTCAATTATAATTTTATTTCTATGTCAAAGCTCTTAATGATCTCCCTATACCTATTTCTTATTGTTACTTCTGTTAAACCTAATGAATCAGCTATTTCTTTTTGTGTTTTCTTATAATCCATTATAGTCGATATTATGTAAACGCTTGCTGCAGATAATGCAAGATATCCTTTACCACTAGTTAGGCCTGTTCTGTACATGGTTTCAACTATCTCTGATGCCTTAGAAATTATGTACGAAGGTAATTCCAATTTTTCTACAATTTTAGGTATATATTCGGTAGGTCTAAATTTAGGCAACAATCTCATTTCCTCTTTCGCTACTTCTTGAACTTTTCTAGTAGCTTTCCATATTTCACTCATCTCCGCTTGATGATATTGAAGTATCTCCTTCAGATGTTTTGGAACTCCTTCAACTTTGCATGCATAGTATATTACTGCTGCAAGCAAGGCATCCTTGTTTATCCTTCTAGTCTCTCCATTTTCAACTAATTTTCTTAAAATTAATGAGGCTGTCTCCTTTACATGTTCTGGTAAGCCTAATTTAGCACAACTATTGTTAAGCTCTGCTAGAAAAGTAACTAACTTTCTATCTCTTGGCGAAACTCTTAAACTATTTTGCATTCTTTGCAGCTTTAATAATTTTATTTTATCTTTGGCCCTTGACGCGCCTATCTTTGTCGTTAACCCAAAATCATGAACTTTAGGAGTAAGTGGTGATCCAGTACGCTCTCTTTCTAATCTATCTTGTGGTGTATACGCTCTCCATTCAGGGCCTAAGTCAGCAACGTTTTCCTCTAGGACAAATCCACAATCTGCACAAACATAAGTGCCTCTTTCATAATCATATATGATATTATTTGAATTGCAATGAGGACAAGATACCATATCAATCACCTTCTATGATGTCTCTTTCTGCTTGGTATAGACACTTGTATGTATAGCTTGCCTTGAGGTATGTTATTAGGATCTACTAATGGAAGTACTAAAGCATAGGGATTTTTTATGTTACCAATAATATCAAGAACTTTGCCTATCCTATTTCCTTTTTCGTCTAATACATAAGAGCCTATTGGATCGTTTTTAACAAAATCTACACTACTCTCTGCTTTTATCAACCACTTATTGTGAAGTGTTACCTTATGATAAGTTCCTAGTTCAATAATTTTCGTACTCACAATTACACACTATTCTTTTTCTTTTAAATAATTGAAGTGTTGTAATACCTTCTTATTTTAGCTTTTTAATCTTATAATACGACAGCCAGAATTATGGGGTAAAATAGTTTTTATTCTTAATTTGAAGATTATATGGGCTTTGCACAAAATCATCTATTAAGATTTGATCGTAAGAATTAAACCTTACATCTTATGTGTTAAGAAGTTAGTTTTTACGTGCATATTAGATACATCACATCTATACTACGTAAAATAAACTATTACCTTTTACTTTCTATTTGCTTAGGGACTAAAGATTGTTATAGGTTATATAGTGTAGCATTATTTCTTAATATGAATAGAAATTTAAACTGAGCCTATTTTAATAGAAGTGAATGAGTCAACTTAGCGAGGACGAGCTCTTTAAAGAGATTAGTCAGCTTAGAGAGGAAATAAATAAGTTGCGAGAAGAAAAAAGAGGGTACATTGAACAATTGAGAAGTCTTAGAGCTAAGAAGAATGAAAAACTAGAGAGGTTAAGAGCTATTAGAACGCAGGTCCAAACGTTACGTGAAGAGTACGAGAAGAAAAAATCTGAATTAAAACAACTTAAGGAGAAAAAACAACAACTTCTAAACGCAATTAACGAAATTAAGAAGGACTTTGATGAGTTAAAATCGTTGCTAGGGAGTGTTGGTAATAATAAAAAGGTGCCTAATCCCGCGTTAATTAAAAAACAAATTGATGAATTGGAATGGAAAATAGAAACCAATAGTTTAACTTTAGATGAAGAGAAAAAGATAATACAAAAGATTGCTGCTTTAGAAGCGCAGCTCGCTAAACTGTTAAAGATAGCCAACCTAAAGCAGAAAAGTAACGAAAATAAAGCAGAACTTTTAGCTAGACGTGTGGAGTTAAAAAGTGTAAATGAAACTATCGTTAAACTGGCAATGGAGCTTAACGAGAAGAGAAAACTATTTTTAACATTAAAGCAGGAAAGAGATAAGCTATTTAATGAAATTGGTGAGTTAAAGAAGCAAATTGACGAGCTATCTAATAAGATCGCTTCACTTAATTCACAAATTTCTGAAAAGAAAAATATATTAAATGAAAAGGTTAGAGCTTTGAAGCAATTACAAGAGGGGAAACAGAAAAATGCCGAAAACACGATTTTAGCTAAAAAGAAAAAAGAAGTTGAAGAAAAGTTAAAAACCAATAAAAGATTATCTTTTGAAGAGTTTTTAATCTTATACGGTAATCAAGAAAATGGAAATGAAAAAGAAAATAGTGATATACGTTGATATAGATGATGATCTAGGAACTATAGGAATCAAGACTCCAGTTATAGGAGAAGAAGCTGCTAGGGAAGCTATAGACATAGCAGCAAGAAAGATGCCTACTGATTCAGATTTCAACTCTATGGTAGTAGCATATGATACATACTTAGATCTAAAAAGTAGAGGAGAAGATGTAGAAATAGCCTTTTTAGCCGGTTCTTCTGGTAAAAAGGTTGACGCACATATACGTTTAACGTCTCAACTTGAAGAGGTTTTAACTAAAACTGGAGCATCAGAAGCTATAGTTGTTTATGATAGTCCTGATGATGAGACTGCGTTACCTATTATACAATCCAGGATAAAAGTGTCAGCAATCCAGAGAGTTATTGTAGAGCAATATAGAAGTGTAGAGGAGACTTATATTCTTTTAGGAAAATATTTGAAAAAGGCTATAAGTGAATATAGATATTCTAGGATCTTCCTAGGGGCGCCTGGAGTTCTTTTAATTTTAGTTGCTATATTATCAATACTGAAACTTTATGCATATGTCTATCCAGCTATACTGTTTATACTTGGTAGTGCTTTAGTCATTAGAGGACTAAGAATTGATGAAAGACTCGAGATGTGGTGGGAAAATTCTACTATAATGGCGATCTCTGCGATTTTAGCAACAATTTCATCTGTATTGGGTATAATAGAGGTAATTTTATCGTATTCAGCGATAGTTAAAATGGAAACCGCTGCAGTAGCTGTATCCTATTCTATTCTTGTACTTTTACCTTATATAACGTTCTCGGTACTGGTTCTTTTAGGTGCTAAAGCCATTTCTAAAGCGTTAAATAGAGATTTTAAGGTGTTTCACGACGTTTTAGGGATAATCGTGGTCATAATAATTTATGCCATATTATTTAATATTTTAAAAACTATTGAGATAAACCAGGGTTTTGCTATAGTGTCTATTCAACCTCTTCTTAACCTCATAATATCCACAGGAATACTGGTATCTATTTATGTTGTTCTTACTGTGATAGAGAAATATAAAATAAATCCAACTTCACGTTAAATTCTTTAGTTTATCCCTTACTTCTACAGGTAAATCTTCTAACTTCAAAATTGTGGCGTTTCTACTTGGTTTCTTGATATATATTTTGTTTAGAACTAGATATCTATCTGGCGAGTTTTCTTCTTTAGATTTTAGTATTCGTATCTTAACGTATTTCCCGTTTTTTAGATCTACGAACGCATACTTGTCGTGCTTTAGTGTCATGAATTCCTTAATCGCATATCAAATTTATAGGTTTAACTCTGCCTATGTTGTGGAAATTAAAACAATAATAAAGGGAATAAATAAAAAGTTTAGAATTCGAGTTCTTCTTCACTTTCCTCGATTGGTTTTATACAGTCAAGTTGTTTTAATTTCTCATAAATATTCTTCACGGCTTTGTAAACTTCATCCTCTCTCTTAGCACCAGTTATAACCATTTTTCCACTGCTAAAGATCAAAAGAACTACTTTAGGATCATCCATTCTAAATATTAATCCAGGAAACTGCTCTGGCTCGTACATGTTATTTTCTAAAATGTATGCTGCCTTATCTAGGTTTACATGAACGTGAAGGTTTGCAGATGCCACAATATTCTGAATTTGTATTTTAGGTTTTCCAGTTATATCAATATTATACTTTTTAATCGTTCTTATTATTCTCTTTACAGCTTTTATGAGCTCCTCTGTACTCTTAGCTCCTGTAACAACCATTTTTCCTGATTTGAATATTAACGATGTTACTTTAGGTGATTCTAACCTAAATATTAATCCAGGAAACTGATCAGGATCATACTCTACATTTGGCACGCTCCTCTCCATAGCATACAGATCCAATTGCTGATCAAGCGTTACTGTTGCTACTATATTCTCTATGTTAACAATAGGTTTATAAGCTATGTCGTTTTCTATACTACTCACCGTTTAAATATACTTTTAAACCCCTTTATAAACCTCTTCTATCTTATAAAATGAGATCTTTTAAATGCTTTAATTGTGGGAACTCCATAATACCCTGTCCTTCTATTATGATAAATGGTTTCGCCTCTTCTAAAATACTAAAATCTCTCATTAATGTTGACATATAATTAGAGTGAATAAGAGAGACATCATTTCCAGCCTGATATGTCCCTACCGAGGGTAACACGAGCACTTGTGAATTATTACGAAGTGGCACTAATAAAAAGCTTTGAAACTTTCTTGAAAAACCTAGTTTATCTCTGATGGATATGCGTGGGTGTTCATGCCCTATAATGTATAGTTTGTTCTCCTCAGGTACTATCTCCTGATGCCCATGTATTATGATTAAATTGTCATCTCTGATCTCATTTACTAATTCTATATTGTCGAATTTTGATGTTACCTTCGATATAAAATTATCATGGTTACCTTTAACTAGCTTTACGTCTATGCCATCTTCCTTAAGTTCTTTGAACATTTCGTTGAGCTCCTCTCTCTCTTGCCTCCCTAGGGTTTCAAATATATGCTTAACATCACCATTTAGTATTACTTTATTGGTATGAAATGCTTCAATAGCTCTTTTATAGATATTCAAAAATCTCTTAAGTTGTATTTTCGGTATGAATATTCCTTTTCTAGCCATATCTTCCTCATAACCTATATGAATATCTGACATTACGATAGCGTTAATTTTCTTTATGTAAATTACAGGTAAATCCTCAGCTACGTAAATTCCTTCTGTGAGTTCTAGCAAGTCTTTCCTAAGTTTTTATCCTACTAATATTCGTATTAATACTTATGTTAAATAGCTTCAGAATTAATTTTAATTTAAGCCGAGAGTTTTCTCATTCTGAATGAGTAAACTCCTGCTAGTGGGTCTTGGATTATCTTCTAGACATATAACTAATTCCGTTATAGAAACGTTAAGGAATGTAGATATTGTTATGTTTGATACATATACTTCAATCTCATGTGATATAGACGCCAAATACATTTCAAAGCTAATTGGTAAAGATGTAATTGAGGCAAATAGAAATCTTCTAGAGAATGAAAGTAGGAAAGTTATAGAACTTTTAAATCAGGGGAAGAGCATTGCAATACTTACAATAGGCGATCCAATGATAGCTACTACACATGTTAGTTTAGCATTACAAGCCAAAAGCGTTGGGCATTCGGTAGATATTGTTCCAGGTATTTCAGTTTATTGCTATTTTATTTCTAAGTCTATGCTTTCCGCATATAAGTTTGGAAAGTCATCCACTATTGTAAAGCCAATAGATGATTATATAGACCCTGGCTCTTACTATACATTAGAGGAGAATAGAGCGAGGGGGTTGCATACTTTGTTCTTTTTAGAGCCAGGTTTAACTGCTTCGTCTGGATTGGAAGTGTTGATGAAATTGGAAGATAAGATTAAGCATAACGTGATATCTAGAAATGACATAGCAATAGTGGGAGAGAGATTAGGGTGTAATGACGAAAAGGTTTTTGCGGCTACTATAGATACAATTATAAATCTTAACTTACAAAATTTACCTCATATACTGATTATTCCCTCAAAAAAATTGCATTATATTGAGGAGGAGGCGTTAAAATGGTTGATGATAACGAAATAAAGAAAAGAGCAGAGAAATACATACAGGGAATGAAAGATAGGTTATCTAAGGTCAGTTTTTCTGATAATAGTATGAAGAAGGTTTATGATTTGGCATTTCAATATACCGAGGATGCAGAATATTATTTAAAATCAGGAGATTATTCTACCGCCTTAGTAGATATTGCATATGCGGAGGGTTTACTAGATGCCTTGTTAATTCTTAATAATATCGATCCTGATTCTCAGATAGCTAAAAAAGTATTTGTAGGAGGAACATTTGATATACTTCATCCTGGTCATATTGCATTTCTGCGTGAAGCATCGAAATTAGGTAGAGTTTATGTTTCTGTAGCGCGCGATATAAATTCAGAGAAAATTAAAGGTCGTAAACCAATTAATGATGAGAATCATAGACTTGAAGTTATAAAGAGCGTTAGATATGTTTATGATGCGTTTTTAGGAGATGAAAAGGATTTCCTTAAGAGTGTGGAAAGAGTAAAACCTGATATTATATTTCTAGGTCCTGACCAGAAGGTAGACGAGGACCAGTTAAGACGTGAACTGGAAAAGAGAAATTTGAAGCCTGAAATAATCAGGCTTAAAGAAAGAATAAAGATATGGAATCACTCTAGCACTACCGATATAATCAAAGAGGTTGTGAATAGATACTGTAAAGATCAAAACTTGAAGAGTTAAATCAGAACCTCAACTTCTACTTCATCTCCATCTTTTAAGCTTAACTTTTCTCTCAAATGGTATGGTGAAATAACTTCTACAACACTTTTGGGGTGAGTGGTTCTCGTCGGAATTACTACAGCTGCTGGTGATATGCCATTTATAGTTGCCGGATATAACTTAACCGAGCCTAATATTCGATCTTGTTCTTTATGCTCTGGAATGTAAAGGTACTTGGCTGTATCTAGTATTAACCTATTTTCTAGGGATACCTTTTCATAAATGACGATATTTAAAGTTCCTGGATATGGAATAAATCCAAGGGTTTTCTTAATGTTTTCAGTATAATAAGGTATTGATAAAAATACCTTACCTTCTCCTAAACCTGATGTCACTCTACCTCTTATTTTGAGGGAATGTATATTCATTATAGCATTCATTATAAGTTGTAAGCAAGAGTTTAGATATCTTTCTCCTTCTTCAGTCAATGATATTATTTCTCCTTCCTTTAGTACTACTCTTCTTATAAGGTTCATATTTTCTAATTCTTTCAATTTTCTGGAAACTGACTGTTGAGACATGTTTAGAATTTTTGCCAATTGTGTCTGGCTAAGGGGCTTCTCTTTAGAGTTTGAGGCTAATAGAGCTAATATACATGCATCTGAAATAGCTAAATCGCTAATCATCTTCGGCCTCCTTGTATTCCCAGTTAATATCATCCTCTATTTCTGGAGTATTCCAGCTCCACTTTTCGTTCCAGGCATTACCTATTTGAATTGGCTTATCTAGTTTACTTAGCAACACTATTCTGCTGGGTGGATATTCAGAAAGTATCTTATAACCTGTAAGCTCACCTAGTAACTTAGCAAATTCTCTTATTTCTGCATGGTTAGGCATAGCATCCTTGCTCAATCTATAGATTGAAGGACCTACATGCATATATGCTTTTACTTCTATATACGTAGGAAGGGAAAGCTCTATTAGTTTTGCGAATTCTTCAGCATCTTTTTCAGACATGTTAAACCCTTTGATCATTGTCATTCTTATTACAGTTGGTGAGCTGAAACTTGGTAAAATCTTTAAAGTTTCAAGTACTAAATTCCACGAGTTCGTAACTATCGGCCTATTCATTAGCTTATGTTTCTTCTCATTAGGTGCTTGCAATGATACAAATAACTGGGTAGGTTCCTCACTTAGATTAGCTAGAATATCTGGTCTTACGCCACTTGTCACTAAAAATGTCGTAATCCCTCTTTTGTGATATTCCGCAATAAGTTCTCCCAACTTCTCATAAAGAGTGGGTTCACCTGTTAAGCTAATAGCTACATGCCTGGGTTGTAAGGCTTCCTTCACTTTTTTAGGGTCTACTCCCTCCCTACCAAAGTATCCAGACAACGCTTTCTTGTGCTCTTCAATGCTTCTCTCTACAATATATTCAGGATCATCCATAAAAGGTATTTTTGTTTCATCCCATTCAAGCCCTATATCCTCGGGTTCTAATCTCCAACAATGAATACACCTAAACCAACACCACGCAGCAGATGGTGTCATTTGTATGCATTTGTCGCTTTCAATTCCGTAAAATTTACCCTTATAGCAATATCTGTTACTAACTATAGCTTCATGAGTCCAATAACATTTCTTGTAAGCGCTATGGCTACCTATTAGATGATATTTTTCCTTCTCTAGTTCTTTCATTATTACGCTATACGTATCTAATCTCAGTGTTTTTTGCACATTTGCTATTTCGAAAATCAATATAATAAATTTATGTAATTAAAGGGATGCTGTAAGATTATAATAACCTAATATCTTTTCCGCCTTTATTGCTATTCCAACTAATAAGTCATCTGATAGGTAGGGTCCCATTAATTGTAGGCCTACTGGTAAATTGTTATAGAAACCTACAGGCATGGAAAGCGCTGGTATACCCGCTAAATTTGCTAGTACTGTATTAAGATCCATAGCATACATTTTCACCGGATCCTCTATAACCTCTCCTAATTTAGGAGGTAATATTGGCATTGTGGGTGATGCTAGAACTGTGTATTTCTTAAGTAGGGAATCTAGGCTCGTCTTGATTAAATTCCTTATCTTCAACGCCTTTATGTAGTATTGCTCATAATAGCCTGCACTTAGGATGAAAGAGCCTAATAAGATTCTTCTCTTCACCTCAATTCCAAATCCATATTCTCTATTTAATGAATAAGTTTGCTTCCAATCACCCTGGAAATAGCTGTTAAAACCATATCTTACTCCATCATATCTGGCTAGATTAGAGCTTGCTTCAGACATTGCTATTATATAATAAGCTGGTAATGCATACTCCGTGTATCCAAGTTTTGTCTCTTCTATTTGTACGCCATAAGAGCTTAGCTTATCTAAGGCAGTTTTAACAACAGAGCTCACGCTTTTATCTGAGGCTTCCATAATATCGCTCAGTACACCGATTTTTATATCCTTGAGCTCTACATTTGCGGGTGAAGGAGGAGGTGTGTATGAAATTGTAGTAGCGTCTCTGAAATCATCTCCTGCTATTATCGAGTATAATAGCCATAAATCTTCAGCATTTTTAGCCATAGGTCCTATCTGTTCTAAGCTATTAGCATAGGCTACTAATCCGTATCTGCTTACTGTACCATACGATGGTTTCAAACCAAAGGTGGCCGTATATGCTGCTGGAGCCCTTATCGACCCTCCAGTGTCACTTCCTAATGCTATATCAACAATTCCTGCAGCTAGAGCAGCTCCGCTTCCCCCAGAAGATCCTCCAGGTGTTCTTTCCAGATCCCAAGGATTCCTCGTAGGACCAAAATAGCTAGTTTCCGTAGTAGAGCCCATCGCGAATTCATCCATGTTCGTTTTTCCAATTATCACTGCTCCTTCTCTTTCTAGTCTTTCAATAACTGTCGCATTATAAGGAGGGATATAATCCTCTAGCATTTTAGACGCGCATGTAGTCCTTATACCTTTAGTTGAGATGTTATCTTTAATAGCTATCAGTATTCCACTTAACTTACCTTTTTCTTTTACTTTCTTCTTTACTTCATTTAGTACTTCTTCTTTATTTCTTATAGTTATAAAAGCATGAACTCTATTCTCAATTCTTTCTAATTTCTCATATGTTTTTTCAACATATTCATCAGGGGGTAATTCCCCACTTCTCAATTTTTGTAACAGATCATCAATCATAATTATTCACCATAAGTTTTAGGTCCTATTATGAAATTTTCCTGTTTTCTTTTCACGTTCTGCAAGGCTTCTTCTATACTTAATGAGGGCAATGGTTTATCTTTTCTTAATTTTTCAGGTCTTATGGGATGAAACAATGGTTCTACATTTTCTAAGTTAAGTTCATCTATCTTATCGAAGAAATCTAGGATCTTTTTAATATCGTTAACCATTCTTTCTCGTTCTTCTTCTGTTAACTGTATAAGTGAAAGGGTCTCCAGTTTTTTGATCAATTCTTTATTTACTTCTATTTTCATTACTCTATGTTTTGTACACGGAGCCTTTATTAACGTTTTCTAGCATATGATTATAGTAAAATGGTTTACACAGTGAAAGAATTAATTGATCAAATACCATGGAAGGGTTTTAGAGAAGGATTGCTATATGGGTTATCAGAAGCAGAAAGCTTAGGTAAGAATTTCATTGGTTTAACCTTAGCTCAGGGTGATGGGCTTATATTATATGTAAATCCTTATTTCGATGAGGTGTATGAAATCTTAGTGTTTACGCCTAATAAAATCAATAAGGGAGAATTCTTCGGTATTTTTAAATATGAAAAATCAGGAAGGGCATACAATTTATATAAACTGATTAATTTAAAAGATCTGTTGGAATTATATGGTACAGATAACGAGATTGTATATGTCGAAGTGATTCAAGATGTTCTTGAAGACTTTTTATCTGAAGCATTGGGTAGATGATGATACTTTTAGAAAGATTTTGATGTTTTCCAAATTTCTAGGTAGAGATGAAAATGGTTCAGTTTTTGAGTTCGATCTTCAGAGAGCAAAGAAAAATGGGCTTAGAGCTAGCGATGTAATTCAAATCCTTGATGAAGTAGGTATAAGCTTATCTGATGAAGAGAAAACTAAATTACAAGAAGACCTGCCAGATTATGACATAATATTTAAAATAAGTGAGAAAGGCTATGTATTGTTAGAACCTAAAAAATATTTGGGAGATCTAGTTAAGGATTTGCCAGTAAAATACTCAAAAAATTTGAAGGCCTTCTATACATTTCCTTATTATTATTACGAATTAGTTAGGAAATTGACAGAAAGAGGGTTAAGTGTAAAGGAACTAGAGCTTGCCAATAAGCAGTTTGAAATCAGGTGTAACTGTACGTTGCGTGAGTATCAGGAAGAGGCTATAAAGAAGTGGATTGAGAATAACTATCGAGGAGTTGTAGCTCTTCCTACTGGAAGTGGTAAGACAGTAATAGGCATAAAATCTATAGAGATAGTAAAAGTTCCAACATTAATAGTTACATTCACAAAGGATCAAATGTTGCAATGGAGAGATTCTTTGATGAAATTTTTAGACTTAAGACCTGAGATTGGACTTTATTATTCTAATGAGAAAAAAATAAAACCAATCACCATAACGACTTATCAAACAGCATATAAACACATGGCTGAGTTAGGTTCTAAATTCGATCTTCTAATTATTGATGAAGCCCATCATTTGCCTGCAGAGAAATTTAAGCAGATTGCCTTATTCAGTATAGCTAGCAAAAGGTTAGGGTTATCCGCTACTCCTTTTAGAGAAGATGGTAAGCATGATGAATTATTTCAGTATTTAGGGGGACTAGTTTATTTCTCCTCTACAGAGGATCTTGTCAAACGTAACTATCTGGCACCTTATAGAATCGTTCAAATTAAGGTTGAGTTAAAACCAGCGGAGAAACAGAAGTACTTAGATTTATTAAAGAGGTTCAAACAACTAGCCAAAAACAGAAAGGTCAGTGAATTACTAACACTTCTAAAGAAAGGAGATCAGGAAGCATCTGAGGCACTAAAAATATACAATGAAATGCGGAAAATCGTTAACATGTCAGAGAGTAAAATAGATATAATTAAAGATATTTTAGAAAAAGAGAAAGGTAAGAAAGTGCTTATATTTACACAATATGTCGATCAAGCTAAAGAAATAGCTAGAAGATATAATACCTTTTTACTTACAGGTGAGACTTCTGATAAAGAACGTAAAATAATTCTCGACACTTTCAAGAAAATGAGTGCCGGTGTTTTAGTCTTAACTACTGTTGGAGATGAAGGATTAGATATTCCAGATGCAAGCGTTGGCGTATTAGTAGCTGGAACAGGCTCTAAGAGACAATTTATACAAAGATTAGGCAGACTATTGAGGCCAAAAGAGGGTAAAGTGGCTACATTATACGAAATAATTGTGAAAGGCACCTCAGAGGAATATCAGTCGAAGAAGAGAAAGGAAGAAGATATAATTCAAGCGTTTTATAATTCATCAGAAGAAGATGAAATGTAGTAATATATCGTGTATGCTAATAACTTCAAATACGTTGTGATTTCTGGGTTATCAGTACAGATGTGTATCTCAAAAGGTTTAGTTATAGTGAGCAGCTGAGCAGAGTTTATGGAAAGTATTGGATAATGTTTTGTTCCTTTCTCCTTGTTAATACATGTTCTTGATACTTCTATTTCCAATTCATCTGGCAAAAGTTTTTGAAGAACGTAAGCTGTGAGAATCTTAGGGTCTTCAACCTTTATTTTTCCTTTCATTCGGATTTTTTCAGAGGTTTCGACTATTATTTTTTCATCCCCTCTTACCCTATATCCATCGACCCAAGTTGGTGATTCTATTACTCTTTTGCAGCTATCTGAGATCAAGGAGAGAGGAGGGTATTGTAATAATGCGTTTTCGGATTTTATTAGAACGTTATTTACTACCACTAAATCTCCTATGTTTATTTCTTCGACTTCATCAGGTCTGCATATTTTAGTTCCAGGTTGTATATATGGCAAAGTATAAAACCCCTAAGAAAAGTTTATTTTTGATGAAAGAACTTGTAAGGGCTGAAAATAAAACTATTGATGAAAAACTAGGCTGTTGAATATGAGATGGTTAAGAAAGCGTGAGGTAATTATTTACTTTCTTCTCTATTCAAAATTTAGATATCAAGAGTTCGATATAGGTGAAGCATTCAAGGTTTTAGAACCTTATTTTTCGAAGAAGGTAATTAAGAATAGCATAAAATACCTTAGTAAAATAGGTTTGATTACAGGTGTAGATAAGATAAAGTATAGGCTAAATCCTTTTGAAGATTTTGTTTTATTTTATGTAGGTTATCAATATCTACAACGTAGAGCTAAGCTTCATCATAAAGCTCTATAATTATTTTTGCTTTAACCTCCTGCTTGCTTAGCGGGGGTATCTTTGTTCCAAAATTTATACCTACTGAAACTTGATTTCCAAGGGAATCCACAAACTTTACTTCAGCTACATATTGTTTTTGTGGTGTTGAAGTTAACATATTCATTATCTCATTATATAACCTAGAAATAGCCATTTGAAGAGCTAACGGGCTTGAGAAATCTTCAGGCTTTAGTTGTATAGAAGGAAGGTTTCCTAAAATTTCTCCAAGTTTTGCCTTTCCTTCAAATTCTATCTTAACTGCAGGTTGTTGAGACATTTTTCCACAAAGTAATAATAACGAATTACGTTTTTAAATCTATGTTTCTAGAAAATATAGCAAAAATTTTATTTTATCTTTATTTAGATTTTTATTTTATTTCTTCTTAATAGATATTTCTATTGTAGATACTCTAGACTGTCTGCCGTCTTGGCTTGTTACTACTTGGCTACCTATTTTGATCTCCTTAATTTCGATCTGGTTTGGTAGGAATCTATTTCTTACGATTTCAACAGTATCTACAGCTTTGCTTATAGCCCTACCTCTAGCTTTTATTACTATTTCTGCAACTCCCTGGTTTAGTAGAGTTAGAGCTGCTAATACATAATTCATTACAGGTTTCTTTCCAATTAAAACTACATTACTTGGAGTTGGAGTTGTTGTTGGTGTTGTGCTCATTTTTTAACCCCTTTCGCTCTCTTTCAAAGAGACGGAGCCTAAAAAAGTTTATCCACTTCTTTTGATGGTGAATCAACGCTAAATGTATTTAGCTATTCTTTAAATCTCTTATTTGCTCAGTAACACTCGGCTAGCCTATTTAAAAGGTATTTTTATCAGAATAGGTTTAATCAAATGATAAAACTGAAGTACTATTACGGTTGCCCTAATTGTGGTGGACCCATAGATTCTGAAAGGGCTTTGGCAGGTTTACCTTGTGACAAGTGCTTATCTCACGTTAATATATCTGAATTTGAAAGAATACCTTTAGAGGATAAAATAAAACTGATCTATAACCTTTTAGTCAGGAATAACTCTCTAAAAGCTTATTGGGATACGTATTTGATGATAGAGAGAAGCGAAGAAATTATTAGATTATTTGAAAAATTAATAAAGAACTCTCCTTGGTCTCTACAACGATCATGGATAAAAAAGCTCGCAATGGGAAACAACTTCATTATGTCAGCGCCTACAGGTCTTGGGAAAACGACTACTTTGCTCGTTTATTCAGTTTATACTGGCGAAAATGCGCTATATTTAGTACCAACTAAGGCACTTCAAGAGCAGATCTGTGATAAGCTTTCTAAGTTTAATGCTAATGTAGCATGTGGAAAGGTTGATGAAACAAAAATAAGCGTGTTAACTGTTAATTACATAAATAAGAATTTTGAGCAACTAAAGAATTATAGGCCCGCATTTATAGCGGTAGATGATGCTGATGCTATAATCAAGAGCGGGAAGACTACTGATAAGATCGTTGAATTACTAGGCATACCACAGGAAGCGTATGAGTCAGCGAAGAAACTAGTTAAATTAAAAGCCATTTTACCTGCATTAGTAAACGACGAAAAGAGGCAGGAATTAATTTCGGAGATAAATAAATTAGAAACTACAATTTCTCTGTCAAACGTTTCAACTACTCAGTTAGTTGTGGCTAGCGCTACTGTTAGACCAAAGGGTATAAAACAAAAAGCACTAAAGTACTTAATAGGTTTTGAGCCTTCAACGATTCAGATATATTCTAGAAATATAATCGATAGTTATCTTCCTTCTTTTACTGACGAGAATTTGCTAAACATAATACAAACGTTAGGCAGGGGAGGACTAATATTAGTTTCTAAGGAATACTCTAAAGCAAAAATAAGGGAGTTAGCGGAAAAATTAGAAAGAAATGGAATTAGGAGCTCTCTTGCAATAAGCGGTAGGAGGTTTATTAGCGACTTCTCGGAAGGTAAAGTTGATGTACTTATAGGCTCTGCAAATTATTATGGCGTTGCAGTAAGAGGAATAGATGAGCCTAAGGCTCTAAGATATGTGATCTTCTACGGAGTTCCTAAATTTAGGATGAAGTTACTCGACGCTATCAAGAATCCATACGTTCTATTAAAAATTATGAAGAGTTTATCATTAGATTATCAAGAACTAGAGAAAATAATACTTCATAGCTCTCCTAATGAACTTAATGCGATAAGTCTAGCCATAAAAAAGGGAGAACATCTAGATGGTAAACTAGAGGAAGTTCTTAATAAAATAGAATCTAAGATAGAAGAGGTAAGGGAACATCTAAAGTCCTTAGGTGAGGGGTTTTTTGGAGAGGACTTTATCATATCAAAGGTAGACTCAACTTATTATTATATTGTCCCAGATGTGATGACGTATATTCAAGGTTCTGGAAGATCAAGTAGACTTTATAACGGGGCTTTAACATTGGGGCTGTCAATAATTTTAGTGGATGATCAAAAATTATTTGAAATACTCTATAATAAGCTAAGAAGGTTCTCTTATGATGTTAATTTTAGAAGGTTAAGCGAGCTAAATCTCTCAGAAATCTCACAAAAATTAGATGAGAGTAGATCTTCAAATAACGCTGAAAACGGGAAGGAGCTTAAGATAAAGACCGCGTTAATGGTTGTTGAATCACCAACTAAGGCTAGAACTATAGCTAGAATGTTCGGTGTTCCGAGCCAGAGAATAATAGGTAACGTGCCTGTTTACGAGACAATAATAACGTATAACGATACTATATGGATAACAGAAATCATGGCTAGTAAAGGCCATATATACGATGTTACAGTAGATGATATAGGGACATATGGTATAGAAATCCACGACGAGAAATCAATAACTGTAAACTATACTAAAATCAGCAAGTGTCTTTCATGTGGTAGGACCTTTACTTCGAATTCCGATACGTGTCCTTATTGTGGTTCTACCCAAAGCGTTTCATCATTATCTGTGATAAACGCTCTAAGAAAATTAGCTTTAGAAGTAGATGCTATTTTTATAGCTACAGATCCGGATTATGAAGGCGAAAAGATAGCATACGATATAGCTGTCATAGTTAGTCCGTATAATTCAAACATCTATAGAATTACGTATCACGAGGTTACTAAAAACGCTATTTTAGCTGCTTTAAGTAACCCAAGAAAGATAGATATCAACGCAGTATATAGCCAAGTTGTGAGAAGGGTTGAAGATAGGCTTATAGGATTTAGCTTAAGTAACATACTCAAATCTAAATTCTCTGATAGAAATCACGGTGCTGGCAGAGTTCAAACACCTGTATTAGGGCTGATATTAGACAAGACTAAAAGGTATAAAGAGAGAATGGGTTGGATTGTCGATATTGGTATTTCTAAAAACTATAGGATTAAGAAGTTATTCTCTTCTAAGGCTGATGCTGAAAACTACTCAAAGAACATAAAAGTAGAAGTGAAGAAGATATCAGAAAAAGTCGATATCCTCAATCCCTTACCGCCATACACAACAGATTCACTTTTAGAGGACGCGTATGAGAAATTAAGATTAAACCCTGTCATAACAATTAAACTAGCTCAAGACTTATTTGAGAGAGGGCTAATAACATATCATAGGACGGATAGTACACATGTTTCCAGTTTAGGGATAAGCATAGCGAAAAGCTATATGGAAGCTAAAGGATATTCAGGAGAGTTCGTAGGTAGAAGTTGGGGCAGTTCTGGTGCTCATGAGGCAATAAGACCTACTAGACCTTTAGATGCAGAAGATCTTAAGAATGAAATAATTAGTAATCCAAGGCTATATCTTGGAATTTCTAATCTTCATATAAAACTTTACGACCTTATATTTAGAAGGTTTATAGCTAGCCAAATGAGACCGGCGAAAGTTACTATAGGTAAGTATTTAGTCTCTATAAATTCTGCTGAATCTTATTCTGTAGAGCTAAGAACTAAAGTGGAGGGAGGATTTTCCATAATATATAGCATTCCCGTAAACGATATAGCTGAAGGTGTTATAGTGCCTGAAATCAGGATTTATAAGGGTTCATTAGAGTATCTTTATACTTATTCTAATGTAATTCAGTTAATGAAAGAGCTAAATCTAGGTAGACCTAGTACCTATTCAAAGACTTTATCTAATTTATTGAGGCATGGATATATAATAGAATCTAAAAAGAGAGCATATTTAATAGCTTCTAGCAGAGGAGAAAAAGTCTACAGCTATTTATCTAAGTATTTCTCTCATCTAGTATCCGTAAAAAGGACTGCCGATCTATTGAACAAAATGGACAAGATAGCTTTAGGTGAGATTAATGCAGATGACGTTATACATGAAATCCTGACTGATACCGAAACTGTAGTTCAGGCTTCAATAAACTCTTCTCAGCTTGAGCAAAATGTATGATATCCTCTTTTTATCTTTTGTCTCACTTCCCGTCTCAACAGAATCTAAAACTACGCCATCTCCTAACCTATCTTTCAATTTATTATAAATATCTACTGCTTTACTTATTTCTTTTCCCATTCCCTTTAATGATATGGTATCATATCCCTGATTGAACATTGCTATAGCTTCTAAAATATAATCATCAATGCTTTTATTTCTGGTCACTAAAATCTCGCTTATGTTTTTCATTACTGATCATCAGAATGATAATGAAGCGAGAGAAATAAAATTATTGATTTATGTTTTTTAATCTAAAAAATTGTTCAGTAACACGGGCCTATTTCATCCGTTCAAAGCTTCTTTTTCATCATTCCTTTAAAGGTACTTTAAACTCTGGATATATGTTATCGCGTTTAATAGTATATATTTAACGTTTTTCCTGTTAACATAAAAGAACTTAGGGGATATGCTTTGAAACAACGAATCGTTAGGGTCTTTTACCCTAATTTCCTCTAATTCCTCGAATGGTATTTTCTTATTGATTATATTATCATCTAGAAGGTCTTTCACTTTTATGATGAATTCCATACTACTGCTACTATTAAAAGGCCTAAAAGTAACTATGTATGTTTCATTTTCATTGATTGGCGTAAATGATGATGCGAACTCCTCGGACTCTGCTATATTCTTTAATTCGTCAGCCAAGCACCATCTAACCTTTTCATCGTCAACATCGATGAAATTTATTACCCTAAATTTAGAATCTGGTTTTCTCATCTGTTTTAATTTGCTCTCCAGGCTTTTTTCTGACAAACCTATAGCTTCGGAGAGTTCCTTTAAGGTAAAAGCGCCACCCTTAAGAACTTGTGAAATTTTGCCGTAAATGTCTGCGAACCATGGTCTCACTGCGGCTTGTAATAATACAGCTCTTGCAAGAGGCGTAAGGTTGTTCTGCTGCTCTTCACTTAAGTCTATTATTTTTATTTTACCATCTTTAACTTCATTAAGGAATTTCAACGTTTTACTTACACTGAAGTACTTCCTTATTGTTTGTTTAAGGGCCTCCTTAAGTATGAGCTTATCTTCTTTTGACGAGATCTTCCCTATCTTTCCAAAGCTGTATTGTACTTCCTTGATTGTAGCTAAGAATAGTGGGGATCTTGTTATTCCTTTTATTATTATTTCCTTAATTTTATCGTCAGGCATTGCTAATAATGTCTTAAACAGATCTTCAGTAGGTCCCTTTATAGCAAAGCCATAGATGGAGGCTCTTGAATATACGTTTAAACCGTATTTCCACATTGCAAGATATAATAAGGCATGGGCTATAGTGTTGGTTATTTTTTCGCTCGTTAAAACCGTGTAGATCCACTCGTCTTCGCCGTTTTTCTCTATGTACATGATATCATCTGAAGGTAAGGGCAAATTACGTTCTTTGTATTCTTTTGTGATATTAATTAGAGTCTTCAAAGCCTCCTGATCTAGAATCAATGATCCGTCTTTTATTACCTCATTATTTTTAATTATCGATGAAATTTCATACGGAAGAAGATCTGATTTTGGGATAACATCTCCTCTCCATATAGGTATTTCTCCAGAATCCCCATTAACTAATTGTACTTGTATAGACATCTTTAATGGTTCTATTTTTTGTATTTTCCATAGTTTTCCGCTAATACGTATTATGTCCCCAACTCTTAGGTGTTTGTAAACATACATGGCATCTATTTCTCCTATCGTATTTTCATTATATTTCACAGAAAACGTATCATCACTAACTATAAAGGAAAAGAACTCAGAAAACCCTCTTACCCAACTGTTCTTCTTATCTTTATTAAACCTCCAAATTTTGAAGAACTTATTTCCAATCTTTATTATATTTTTGTTCTCTTCTATCTTTATTAATCCTGAGAATTCCAAATATTTTACTATTTCCATAAACTTGCTATAATCTAATTTTCTATAAACGTAAGATTTCTTTATTATTTCGTATGCGGTGTTTATATCTAATTCTGTATTTTGTAGCGTCATTCCTACAATCTCTCTCGCTACTACATCAAGATAGGGTGTTATAGTTAGCTTCTCAATAGATCTCTTTTTAGCTAATGAATACAAGGCTAAGGATTCCAGTACATCAGTATCGTAAATGCACAAGACTTCTCCTTCAGAGGTTTCATTAATTGAATGACCACTTCTTCCTATACGTTGTAAGAAGGAGAAAACTGATGGTGGAGGTCTAAACAATATTACATTTTTTACTGCTCCTATATCAATTCCTAATTCAAGAGTTTTGGTACATATAACTGCCAAAGCGTTATTCTCCTTTAATGCTTTTTCAACATCATCTTTTATCTCTCTAGATATAGACGAATGATGTACATATACTCCATCTTCCACAAGTTTTTCAAGTTCTTCATGCAATCTCTCTGTTGTAAATCTAGAGTCCGTAAATATTAATGTGGGCGGTTTTATCTCATTCTTAATAATTTTAGCGCTCTCTGTCCATACAGAATCTTCGTTGTTCAATTTAACTTTTAACACTTTTAACCTAAAATTCTTAGTAGAAGGAATTTTCACTATTTCTGCTTGTCTAGTAGATGAGCCTATTAGGAATTTTAGAACTTCATCTTCATTAGAGAGGGTAGCTGAAATTCCAATTCGTTGGAAATCGTAGCCCGTGTAATTCTTTAACCTTTCTAAAAGAACTGATAATTGGGCCCCTCTCTTTGAAGATATTAACTCATGTATTTCGTCTACTATGACCCACCTTATATTTTTGTAATTTTCTCTGAACCTTGATGCCCAGTCAAGATCTATCTCCAATCCTTCAGGAGTGGTTATAAGGATATGAGGGGCGTTTTTTAGTCTCATATTTTTTTCTTTTTGTGGGACTTCTCCATGCTTTCTGCCTACCCTAAAGCCTAGATACGAAGCCCACCATTTGATCCTATTAGTTAAATCGTTTATCAATGCCTTTAAAGGCGTTATATATAGCACTGCTACAGGCTCGGGATTGATATCTAACATCATATCAAGAATTGGAAGTATTGCTGCCTCTGTTTTTCCATAACCAGTGGGCGCTATAATAAGGACATTTTTATTCTCTAATATTGGTTTATAACTTCTCATCTGGATCTCATTAAGGCTTTTCCATCCTCGTTTTTCTATTAGCGTCAATATCCGTTGATCTATTTCCATTTGTGTTGTCACCTAATTATGTTACATTAATTTTTAGTAGCAAAGCTGAACATAGTTTTTTAAGATTTAAATTCACCGTTCAATTGATATGCAATATTATACGTGTATGGTATGTGGAAGGAAGTTTTATGAAGGTCAGGGTATTATTTTAACAATATCAGATAAGAAATTATACTTTCATAGTAAAGGATGTGCTTACAAATTTCTAAGAGTTGTTATAGAAAATTCCAATACTGATTGTATAAGTGATAGTTTAGAAATTACAATAAAAAACTTTAGAGAAAAACTAGAATCTAAAAGTAAGGCTTCGGAAAAGAAAATTTAGATACTTAGTTTTATAAAATTAGTCACGTCATTTTAAGAATAGGTCACTATGTCACAGATTTTACCGAAGAGAGTTTCAGCTTATGAATGGCGTATAGAAAAAGGAGTTCAGCAGTGCATGAAAGTTCCAGTGACTATCTTTGCCGATGATGTGTTACTTGATAAGATGCGTCAAGACCTTACGTTGAAACAGGCGGTAAATGTAGCTTGCTTACCAGGTGTCCAAGAGTCGGTATATGTGTTACCTGATGGCCATCAAGGTTATGGCTTTCCAATAGGAGGAATAGCTGCAACAGCCATTGAAGAAGAAGGTGTTATTAGCCCTGGAGGTATAGGATATGATATAAACTGTGGAGTTAGATTACTTAGAACTAACCTTGATTACAATGATATAAAACCTAAATTAAAAGATCTAGTTGAAGCTATCTATCATAATGTACCTAGCGGTGTAGGAAGCGAAGGAAAGGTAAAATTGAGCTTTCAGAAGCTTGATGAAGTTCTAGCTGAAGGCGTTAGGTGGGCTGTAGATCAAGGATTTGGTTGGTCAGATGATCTTAACTTCATTGAGCAAAAAGGAAGTTGGGAAATAGCCGATCCTTCCAAAGTAAGCAATATAGCAAAGCAGAGAGGTGCTTCGCAGTTAGGTACTCTGGGTGCAGGAAATCACTTCCTTGAGATTCAGGTTGTTGATAAGATTTACGATGAAAGGATTGCTAAGGCTTTAGGGATTACCCATGAAGGGCAAGTAATGGTAATGGTACATACAGGTTCTAGGGGATTGGGACATCAGATAGCTAGTGACTATTTGCAGATAATGGAGAGAGCTATGAAGAAGTATAACATAGAGTTACCTGATAGAGAACTAGCGGCTGTTCCATTCTATAGCAGAGAGGGTCAAGACTACTTCCATGCTATGGCATCTGGTGCTAACTTCGCATGGAGTAATAGGCAACTGATTACTCACTGGGTTAGGCAGAGCTTCCAAGAAGTGTTTCATACTGATCCTGAAAAGTTTGATTTGCATATAGTGTATGACGTAGCCCATAATATAGCTAAAATCGAGGAGTATGATATTGAGGGTAAAAGAAAGAAGGTTGTAGTTCATAGAAAAGGTGCTACAAGAGCGTTTCCACCAGGAAGTCCTGAAATACCTGAACCTCACAGAGAGACAGGACAAGTAGTTCTTATACCGGGAAGTATGGGGACTGCTAGTTATGTCATGGCTGGAATACCTGAGGGAAGAAGAACATGGTTTACTGCTCCACATGGTGCAGGAAGATGGATGTCTAGGGCAGCGGCCACAAGGTCTTATCCAGTAAACTCTGTGATCAAATCTTTGGAAGATAAGGGTATAGTAATAAGAGCTACTACTAAGAGAGTTGTTTCAGAAGAGGCTCCTGGCGCTTATAAGGATGTAGATAGAGTTGCAAAAGTAGCTCATGAAGTGAAGATAGCTAGATTAGTAGTTAGATTAAGACCGATAGGGGTGACCAAGGGATGAATATTAAGAGAGAAGATCTATTGAAAGAACCCGTATCCGATATAACGTTAGAGGATTTAAAGGATTTAAAGAACGTTAGAACTATATTTGATAAGATCTATGGCTTCTCTGCAGAACATCTTATTAAAGGAATTGATATACTAAGAGAAATGGTAAAAGAGGCCGATTTAAGGATACTCACATTTACAGCTAACCTAGTGTCTACCGGACTTAGGGGTCTCTTTGCGGATTTGATTAAACAAGGATATTTTAATATGGTGATAACTACAGGCGGTACTATTGATCACGATCTAGCTAGGAGCTTTGGTGGTAGGTATTTTAAAGGTTCCTTTGATTATGACGATTCGATGTTAAAAGAGTTGTCAATCCATAGGTTAGGAAATATATTAGTTCCTGTCGAAAGTTATGGAATAACAATAGAGAATGTTGTTAGAAAATACATTGATGAAATCGTAAAGATTAAAAAGGAATGGCCTGTATATGAGTTGCTTTGGGAATTCGGAAAAAGAATTGATGATTCTCACTCGATATTAAGGGCAGCTTATGACCACAAAGTTCCTATAATAGTTCCAGGGATAGTTGATGGAGCATTCGGTACGCAATTATTCATGGCTTCACAATTTAATGGTCTAAGGATCAACCTATTTGAGGATATGAGGTTAATAAAAGATGCTGTGTTCAGTTGTAAGAAATCAGGAGCTCTAATAATAGGAGGTGGGATAAGCAAACATCATACTATATGGTGGAACCAGTTTAAAGACGGTTTAGACTATGCCATATATATAACTACAGCTCAAGAATATGATGGAAGTCTTAGCGGTGCGAAACCTAGAGAAGCAATTTCATGGAATAAGATTAAACCTAGTGGAAAGTACATTACAATATATGGTGATGCAACAATAGTTTTACCCCTAATGGCTTCATCTTTATTAATGTAAGCGATTAATAGTATGTATTTGGAAAAAGTGGCGGTGATGAAATTTGTCGGTTGCTAAAGAGAAGTTTACTCAGATTTCTCCTGCTGAGTTCTTCAAAAAGAATCCAGAACTAGTAGGTTTTACAAATCCAGCACGGGCCCTATACCAAACTATAAGGGAATTAGTAGAAAACTCTCTTGACGCTACAGATGTGCATAACATATTACCTGTCATAAAGATAACTATTGAGCTAAAAGATGAGGAAAAACAGATCTATAGGATAAATGTTGAGGATAACGGCATAGGTATACCACCTCAATATGTTCCTTATGCCTTTGGTCAAGTTCTTTATAGTTCGAAGTACGTATATAGGCAAACTAGAGGAATGTATGGGCTCGGTGTGAAGGCTGCAGTATTATATAGCCAAATGCATCAAGATAAGCCTGTAGAAGTTGTAACTTCTCCGCTAAATTCTAAGAGGATATATAAATTCAAGATAAAGATCGACATAACTAAAAATGAACCTATTATATTGGAGAGATCATCAATCTCTAACGTTAATAATTGGCATGGAACTTCAGTTACAATATATATATATGGTGACTGGATAAGATCTAAACAGAAGATATATGAGTATCTAAAAAGAACGTATATAATAACGCCGTATGCCGAAATAATATTTAAGGATCCTGAAGGTAATGTAGTGTATTATCCGAGAATAACCACAACTATACCTAAGCCTCCACAAGAAGTGAAACCTCATCCTCATGGTGTAGATTTAGAGATGCTAAAGGGGATGATAGCACAACAGAAGACTAATATGACAATAAAGGAATTCTTAATAGAGGGATTTCAGAGCGTAGGTGAAGTCACTGCGCAAAAAGTGCTAGAGTTAGCTAATATAAATCCTGAGAAAAAGATCCATGACTTAACAGAGCAAGAACTAGTAGTTTTGATGAATACTTTAAAGAAATACGAAGACTTCAGACCCCCCACTGCGGATTCTCTATCTGTTATAGGTGAAGAGCTTATAGAATTAGGGCTTAAGAAAATATTCAACCCTGAGTTTGTCTCGGCAGTTACCAGAAAACCTAAAGTCTATCAAGGTCATCCTTTCATTGTTGAGGCAGGCATAGCATATGGTGGAAGTATACCTCAAGCTAAAGAGCCTATAGTACTTAGGTATGCAAATAAGATACCCTTGGTATATGATGAGAAATCAGATGTGGTTTGGAAGATTGTAGAGGAGATTGATTGGAAGAGGTATGGTATAGAAGGAGATCAGTATCAACTAGTTGTTATGGTTCATTTGTGCAGCACAAAGGTTCCCTATAAGACTGCAGGAAAGGAGGTAATAGGTGATGTTGAAGAGATAGAGAAAGAGATCAGGAATGCTATTATGGAAGCTGCTAGAAAATTAAGGCTGTATATTGCAGAGAAGAGGAAAGAAGAGGAGGCAAAGAAGAAACTAATAACTTACCTTAAATATATACCTGAAGTCAGCAGAAGTTTAGCGGTGTTTGAGGTAGCAAATAAGGAGGACGTAGTTAAATTAAATTCAATAGTGAATGAAATTCAAACAAAATTATTAGAATTAGTTTCAAAAAGACTAGAATTGAAAGATATTCTAGAGTACGCAAAACAGGTGAAGGTGGAGTCTGAATGACTGAGCTCACTTCAAAGGTTGATATAGAAGCGAGAAAGAAGGCTGCAGAGATATTACGACAAAAGTTTCTAAAGTTGAAGGAAGCTATAGATCAAGGAGAACCTCCTATAATGGAAATACCAAAACGTACTTTATCTAACACAATCTACGATGAAAACAAGAAACTATTACTATTAGGTTCAGCTAAGCTGAAGAGGAACTTTCTAGACTTAAATGAGGCTAAAAGATTTATGCAAACGACATTAATGGCTAGCATAATTTACGATGCGTTAATAAACAATGAATATCCTACGATAAGGGATCTTTATTATAGAGGGAAACATTCAATTGTTATAAAGGATCCTTCGGGTAAGACTCATGAAGAGAATACGTGGGATGAGCAGAAAGAGTCGGATTCAGTGATTGTAGATATTGAAGTTTTTACGTCACTTTTAAGAGAAGATATGTTGATTCTTAGCAAGGAGAAAGGAAAGGTAGTTGGGGATATGAGGATAAGAAGCGGGAACGATGTTATAGATCTGAGTAAATTAGGACATGGTGCTTATTCTATAGAGCCAACTCCAGACTTAATCGATTTTATAGACATAAATGCCGAGTTTGTCCTTGTTGTGGAGAAAGATGCGGTATTTCAGCAACTTCATAGAGTCGGTTTTTGGAAAAAATACAAGGCGATACTAGTTACCAGTGCTGGACAGCCTGATAGAGCTACAAGGAGATTCGTTAGAAGATTAAATGAAGAGCTAAAGCTTCCAGTTTACATTTTAACAGATGCTGATCCTTACGGATGGTATATTTATAGCGTTTTCAGGATAGGTTCAATAAATCTCTCATATGAAAGTGAGAGGTTAGCTACCCCAAACGCTAGGTTCCTAGGGGTTTCAATGGTTGACATTTTCGGTGATGGAAAGAAAAAGGCGTATTTAACGGAGCAGGAAAGGAGGAACTTTATAATTAAGGCTAAAGATGCTGATATAAAAAGAGCTCAAGAGATAATGAATTATCCCTGGTTTAAGTCAGAGTCGTGGAAGAAAGAGATAGATATCTTCTTGAAGAAGAAAGCAAAGCTAGAAATAGAGGCTATGGCTAGTAAAGGTCTACAGTTTTTAGCATTTACATACATACCAGATAAAATCAACAACGGAGACTATATAATATGAGATCAGCCGAGACAGGTTATTTCATTTAGGTTCAAAATTTTCCGGGTTCATCATTTTTATTCAATGTATTCAATTATTTCGTTAAAAGTATTTCTTTTACATACTTTGCAGTAGTGGTACAAATATTTCTGCTTGCTTATATCAAAGCTTATATTAGCTATCCATTCAGTATTACATGAAGTGCACTTAACTTTCCAAGCCATAATTTGCTTTAATAGCTAGTTAAAAAGATAAAATTAGTGGTGAAGAGCCTAACTAAGCTGAATTATGATGAAGGGCCAAAGCGCGGAAAATGGTAAGAGTTAAAAGTTTCTTTTTTATTTAGTTCTGTTGAGACTGTATGAGCATTCAGTACACTACTGTTGGAGAGTTAAAAGTAGGTAGTTATATTGTAATTGATGGAGAACCATGCCGTGTTGTTGAAATAAGCAAGGCAAAAACTGGTAAACATGGAAGCGCTAAGGCTAATGTTGTAGCTATCGGTGTATTTACTGGTAATAAGAAAACCCTTATGGCACCTGTAGATCAAAAGGTAGAAGTGCCGATTATTGAGAAACATGTTGGACAGATATTGGCAGATATGGGAGATAAATTGCAGGTAATGGATTTAGAAAGTTATGAAACTTTTGAGATGGAGAAACCTAAAGAAGAGGATTTGTTATCTAAGATAAGAGTGGGTGCTGAAATAGAATATTGGACAATTATGGATAAAAAGAAAATAGTCAGGGTAAAGTGATGTGGTACTAGATAAGTTAAAAGATGCGGTAAGGAAGTTTTTAACTGGTAGTAACGTTTATGAGAAAGCGGTAAACGATTTTTTGAACGATCTTACTATAGAACTAATTAGATCTGACGTTAACGTAAAAGTTGTAGCTAATCTAACCGAAAGGATAAGGAATAGGTTAACCAACGAGAAACCTCCCAGTATGATAGAGAGAAAAGAATGGTTTATCTCGATAGTATATGATGAGCTTGTAAAATTATTTGGAGGAGATAAAGAACCAGACGTTTTTCCCAGTAAATTCCCTTACATTATTCTTCTAGTTGGTGTGCAAGGTAGTGGAAAGACTACAACAGCTGGAAAACTAGCCTTATTTTATAAGGAGAAAGGGTATAAAGTCGCGTTAGTTGGTGCAGATGTATATAGGCCAGCAGCATTAGACCAGCTAACTCAATTAGGACAACAGATAAAGGTTCCAGTTTATGGAGAACCTGGAAATCAGGATGCTGTAAAGATAGCTAAAAACGGAATTGAGAAGTTCTTAAAAGAAGGATATCAAATAGTTATAATTGATACAGCTGGAAGACATGGTTACGGGGAAGAGCAGAAACTATTGGAAGAGATGAAGAACATATATGAGACAATAAAGCCTGATGAGGTTATGTTAGTGATAGATGCCTCAATAGGTCAAAAAGCTTACGCTTTAGCACAACAGTTCCATCAAGTAAGCCCTATAGGTTCTATCATTGTCACTAAGCTAGATGGCACTGCTAAGGGTGGTGGTGCTCTCTCAGCAGTAGTTGCCACAGGCGCGACTATAAAATTTATAGGAACTGGTGAAAAATTAGAAGATTTCGAGGTCTTTAACCCTAAGAGGTTCATTTCTAGGATCTTGGGAATGGGAGATATTGAGACAATCCTAGAGAAGATAAAGAGCGTACAGGAGTACGAGGAGATTCAGAAAAAGGTTGAAGATGCCCTAACTGGCAAGGGTAAGCTGACATTGCGCGATATTTATAAACAGATTATAACTGTTAGAAAAATGGGACCTTTAAGAAAAGTTTTACAATTAGTGCCTGGTTTTAGCATGCTTACTATACCTGATGAGCAATTAAAGCTAAGTGAAGAGAAGATGAATAAATGGCTTCACATTATGGATTCCATGACTTATAAAGAACTTGACGATCCATCAGTAATTGACAGGTCTAGGATCAGAAGAATAGCCTATGGTGCAGGAGTTTCTCCAGAGGATGTGAAAGAGTTGTTACAGTATTATGATGTTTTAAATAAAACATTAAAGAATTTGAGGAGGAGAAAAGATCTTGGAAAGCTTCTCTTTAAGCAATGATGTTTTGGATAAAGCTCTTCAGCTTCTCAAAAAATACTCCCTTTGTGATAGCTGTTTAGGTAGATGTTTTGCAAAGCTAGGCACTGGGTTAACAAATGCGGAAAGGGGTAAAGCTATCAAAATATCTCTCATGCTTCAACTAGATTACTTAATTAAGGAACATAAAATCAAAGATCTAAATGAGGTAAAAGAAATACTCCTAAATATGAAAGAAACAGCTAAAGAATTCTATAAGCTCTATTTCACTGATGAAGATTTCAAATCTAGAGAATGCTATATATGTGCAGACCAGCTAGATGAACTAAAGAACGATTTTTTGAAAAAGAGCTTAGAAGTGTTAAAATCGAGTAAAACGAAATCCTATATTTTAGGCGTGAAGTTATCGGATTATCTTAAAATGAAAGAGAATAAGTTTGTGGAAGAGAATAATCTAACATATTATGAGAGTATTAAAAACGAAATAAAAAGGGAAGTGGGTAAGAAATTAGCATCCCTAAGCTTTCCTCCTGAGATGGATAGCCCTGAAATGGAAGTACTTTATGATATATCCTCGAGGACAATAATTACTGAAGCACAGCATAAGTACTATTTATACTTTTTTAATAGAATTAAACGTAACGTTCCATTAGTAAACTGGTATTCAAAGGATGGTAAGTCATTAGAAAACGCAATCCAAGTAATGCCAACAACGTATTTTAGCGAGCCTTCAGAGGTTAGGATTTTTGACGAGTATTATATTCTCCTAAAAGATTATGATAGGGATTATATCGATTTACCTATTGGTTATGTTTTGAAAAAGGGAGGTATAATTAGCAAAAGGGAGCGTGAGGCACTACTACAAATAAAACCGTCAAGTAGAACATATAGGGTTGTTGTGTATTCTCCTCAAAACGAGCCAGTGGGCGGAAATAAATTAGCAGGTAACTTCTATGATCTGATAATTTCGGCTAAAAACTATGCTGAGTTAAAAGAGAAGTTAAAAGACTATCAAATTGTGGCTATAGATCTTATAGATAGTAGAGGAAAGCATAAGAGTGTGGTCTCTATTTATTTAAAAAGCGATCAGAATGCCTAAGGTTGGTTTAATAGGATTAGGTGTAATGGGATATAGAATAGGTATAAATTTAGCCAAAGCAGGACTTTTAGAAGTCGTATATAATAGGACTATAGATAAGGCAAAGCAATTCAGTAATGAGTTTAATATACCTTATGTTGAAAACCCTGCTGAGTTAGCTAAAAGATCGGATATTATAATCACTATGCTTTCAGATGATAGTGCTGTCTCTTCTGTTGTTTTAACTATACTCGATGTAATAAAGGGAAAAGTTCTTGTAGATATGAGTACAATTTCACCTACAGTCAGTATTGACTTGGCAAAAAAGGTCAGTGATAGAGGAGGAGTCATGTTTGATGCGCCAGTCATAGGCACTTCAGTTATGCTAGAGAGTAAGAAGGCTGTAATATTAGTTGGAGGACCAAGCGAAAAATTCAACGAGATAAAAGATGTACTATACGCTATTTCAAATACTGTAGTTTATTTCGGAGAAAACGGGATGGGACTTTACGCAAAGCTTGTTAATAATTTGTTACTAGGAGTTTATGTTGCAGCATTAGGTGAAGCCTATAACTTTGGAATAAAAGCTGGATTAAAGAAGGAACAGGTAGCAAAAGTGCTTATGGAGTTGAGCAGTGCCAGATCACCCACCTCAGAGCTGAAATTGCCTAAAATAGTGAGCGAAGATTATACAACACAATTCGCTACAAAACACATGAGAAAAGATTTAGAGATTATAGAGAGAGAATCACAAAAGTTGAGGGCGGTAATTCCTTTAGCTGTAAGCTCGTTACAGTTTTATAAAATAGCTGAGGCTCTAGGATATTCTGAGCAAGACTTTGCCTCAGTAGCTGAAGTTTTCAAGAGGTTATCTCCTAGATGAAGATAATAGCCGTTGCAAATATTTTTAATATTTCAGGAGTTAGCGTACACATAAGTAATGTATTAAAGAATCTTGTAAGGTTAGGAAATGATGTAGAGGTCCTAGTACCTTCTTTTCTGGTTTCTAATAAACTAGATGTATTGAAGGATTTAGAACGAAACGGAGTAAAAGTTAACCCTTTTACCTATGAGCTCATAGATAGAGGCTATACTGCAATAAGATCTAGGTATTCATACTTTTTATTTTCTCACTTAGCAGTAAGAAACCTTAATGATTTACCCGAAGTAGAGAATAAGAACATTCAATCAGTGCTAAGCGATATGGAGCCTGATATAGTGTATGACATGCATGAGGATGCGATAACTCTCAAGGTATCTTATAATTTAGCTAAAAGAGCCAAGGTTCCCCTGGTTAAACTTTTACATGATGAGCCCTTTAGGTATTCTTATGGTAGAGGATATAGGAGGATAATGGGAATTAAAGGATTTGCATACGATACTCTGATGTATTTCTTTTACAGAATAGATAGAAAAGCTTACATTCAGGCTATGAAGGAAGGAGTACTAAAAGGCATATTAGCGGTATCCAAAGCTCCAGTTTATCTTTCCAAGATAGATATTTTAGCATCTAAATATGGCGTGCCCGTAAAGGTTTTATATCCAGGGAATGCTTATAACCAGGAGCTAATCAGCAAGTTCAGAAACTTAAATAATAAAGAGGATTATGCAGTGTTTTTTGCTAGGCTAGTACCACAAAAAGGCATTAGAGAACTTCCTAAAATAGCTAGAAGGTTAGAGAAATATAAGGTAATAGTTTTCGGAAAATTTCAGGATGAGAGTGAGGAGAAAAGGTTTATGAAGAGCATTACTTCAAACGTAGAATATAGAGGTTACAGGCCTGTTGAGGAGTTATATCAAACTGTTGCCAAAGCAAAAGTGGTTATATATCCTTCACATCAAGATGGTTTCTCGCTGGTAGTGTTAGATAGTGTAGCTTTAGGTACCAGCGTTGTTGCTTATGATATACCAGCTATTAGGTTCGTCTATGGTAATATAGGGCCTGTGAAGATTGTAAAAGAATACGATATTGAGGCGTTATCTAGTAAAGTTAAAGAAGTTCTCGATCAAGATCTAGAAAAATACAGGAGTGAACATGAGACTGAAAATGTGAAGAGATTCCTCGAGTTGCATAAGTCCTGGGAAAGTGTAGCTAAGCAAACTTTGGAGTTCTTAAGAGGACTTGTTAATTAGAAACCTGCCTATTCTTTTTAATGTATCTAGTATACTTTTTACTATGGAAATAAGGTTAGCGGGAAAAAGGGTTCTTATCACTTCATCCACTAGAGGTATAGGAAAAGGTTTAGCGAAGGTTTTCTTAAAAGAGGGGTGTAAAGTAGTTATTACATCAAGATCTGAATCTCATGTTGAAGAGGCTATAAATGAATTGAAAAGCGTTTCTGATCAAGTGTATGGATTTACAAGCGATCTGACTAACTATCAGTCTTTAGACTCGCTTATCTCTGCTACGCTTAATAAACTAGGCGGAATAGATGTTTTAGTCGTAAATAGTGGCAACACTCCGAGGGAGCCTTCTACTGTCCTAGAGAACTCAATCGAGGATTGGGAATACGCAATAAAACTTTTTCTTTTAGGGCCAATATATCTTTCAACAAACGTAGCAAAGATAATGATTAAACAGAAGTTTGGCAGAATAATCTTTATCTCTTCATGGACTGTAAAAGAACCCCAGGATTTCTTTTCTCTTGCAGATACAGCTAGAGCATCTCTATTGCAATTTACTAAACTACTGGCTAGAGAAGTGGGTAAATATAATGTAACTGTCAATGCTATCCTTTTAGGGAGTTTTCCTACTCCTACATCTATAGAAACGCTAAATAAGATTGCTAATAAGGTTGGTTTAAGTTATGAAGAGCTTTGGAGCAAATACGTTGTTGAACCTTCTGCTGTGAAGAGGGTGGGAGATATAGAGGAGGATTTAGGACCCTTTGTATTATACCTAGCATCAGACTTGTCTTCTTATATTACAGGTTCTTATTTCCTAGTCGATGGCGGTACTTCTAGAGCTATTTAAATTAATAAGGTAATACGTAGTATATACATTAATAGTTTTTCGTTAAATACCATTAGCTTACTCATGGTATTATCAATTAAATGCCTCATGGAAAGGTTTATAAGATTAAACCTTTAACATTACATTAGAAGAAAAATGAGCTCCAAAAAATCAGTTAAAGTAAAAACACCAAGCGGCAAAGAGGTTGAATTAGTTCCTGAGAAAGCCTGGGTACTAGCGCCAAAGGGCAGAAAAGGAGTAAAGATAGGGCTATTTAAGGATCCAGAAAGCGGAAAGTACTTTAGGCACAAGTTACCTGACGACTACCCCGTATAAGAATACTTTTTTAAGCTATAATTACTTTTTCCCTTTTTGACATATATGAAGATTATAATAAAGGTAAGTGGTAAGGTATTTGATGAGACTGAAACTTCTACTCTTCTCGATATAAGTAACGTTGTAAAGCATCTATTTAATCAGGGTAATAGGATTGGCATAGTAACGGGAGGGGGTGCTACAGCTCGAAAATATATATCACTAGGTAGAGGGTTAGGAGTAAATGAGGCGTTTTTAGATCTTATGGGCATATGGGCTTCCAGGATAAACGCATATGTAATGCTTTCATTGTTATCAGATATAGCATATCTTAAAGTTCCTGAGAGCATAGAGGAATTCGTAGAAGCCTGGTCCTCAGGTAAAGTGATAGTTACAGGAGGTTTTCAGCCAGGTCAATCAACAGCTACAGTTGCAGCCCTAGTAGCTGAAGCTGTTGATGCTGATCTATTAGTTATAGCTACGAATGTTGACGGAGTTTATGAGAAAGATCCAAGATATTATTCTGACGCAAAACTCTTGCCTCAACTCACCACATCTGAGCTTAGAAAAATATTGGAGTCAAGTCAATCAGTAAAGGCTGGAACGTATGAACTCTTAGATCCCATAGCGATAAAGATTATCGAACGATCAAAACTAAAGGTTATAGTAATGAATTATAGGAAAATCCTCGATCTACAAAAAGTATTAAATGGTGAGAAAGTAGGAAGTTTAGTATTACCAGGGTGAAAAATTGTCAATAATGTCATCAGAGGAGTTTGAGAGATTAAGAAGCTTTAAGGGGAAGATGGATAAGACAAGAGTTGAAAGGATATTAGATGAAATCCAAGACGATTTCGAGAAGTCCAATGATATAAAGGTCTCTACAATATACGTCTATTCCTTATATTCTCAGGATGTCTTATCAAATAAGGAATTTTTCGATATAGTTTTAAAGATACTTGAAAAATATGCCAATAAAATAGGTATAGAGAATGTAAAGCAATTAATTCTTAATAGTATTTAGGTTTACAAGGATTAGCTTTAAACCAGATAAAGTAGAGTAATAGTTTGTGCGGGGGTGCCCGAGTTAGGTTAAAGGGGGCGGACTCAAGATCCGCTGGCGTAGGCCTGCGCGGGTTCGAATCCCGCCCCCCGCACTCTCCGCTAATTTAAGACTTCATGAAATTTCCTAAGATAAATATACACAGGTCTTTCGTGAAGTCTTCTATAATAAGTTTGTAACAAACATAAAAACGAACGCTTTCTTACTTATTTCAGGAATTTTATGATACTAAGGGTGTGTTATAGGGCAACAGTTAAAGTGAGTAGTACAGATAGTAGTAGCTTGTTGAGTTTTGATAAACTAGTATTGTTAGGTTAGATATATTTATCGGTAGTTGAAAGGCTAGACTGTAATTTAACTCCTTAGGATTTATGTTCATCACTTGCTGTTCTATAAGTTTGTTGTTCAGTTCTATACTAATATTATGGGGTCCATAATTTAGGTATAAAGTATCACTCGCTGGTAATGCTTTATACATGTTAAAACTTAGAATAAGCTGTGCAGAGTTGTTAGAGAAGAAATACTCTAAGCCCTTAACTGTCACATAGGCATAAAACGCAGGAGATAATAAGTTTGGATTAAGATTACTGTAAGGGATATCATTAACCATAAGTTGATATGTAGCACTTGGTTCTTTTGGACTAGAGGTTTCAAGGATTAGTGAGTAAATTTGATTATCAAGAAATCCAACTAGGTTGTTGAGATTAACATGAAAATGATATCCGTAAAGTCCACTAACGCTATACTCCAATCCTATTAGATTTATAGACACTGTTCCAGTCTTTAAATCTACGCTGATTAATTCGTCTTTAGGTATTTCGAGGTAAATGGAGAAGTTTTTAGTTTGAAAGGATTTTGTATATACAAATGTATAGTTTGAAACATAAATTAGCTTTGATTGTATCGAGGTCTTAGATTGTGTAACATTAGATAACTCTGCTAAAAATAGTATTGTGTAGTTATTTGGTAAGACGCCATTATTAACTGTTCCTTTAAATTCAAGAATAACATTTCCTGAACCATTTCCCGATAAAAGTACAGTAAGCGAGTAGATTTTCATTGAAAGATGTGATGCAAGATTTTCAGCTATAAATAGTCCAGCAATTATTATTAGTAGTATGAATATTCCTGCCAGGGCTAGTGATAATTTTGACATGTTCTCAAGTATTATGGTTGTTCAGATAATAACGTTATTCCTACTACAATTTAAAACAGTTACCTTTATATATCACGATGGTTCAGCAATCAAACGGGGGCATATTAGAAGGAGATGTCCAATCAGACCCTCACTGAAAACCTAAGTTCTTTAATCAAAGATAATGAGGATAGAATAATCGGAAAACATGTTTTCGGGAATCTATACGATATCGATGAGAAATTGCTAACGGATAGAGAGTTTCTGGAACGTCTTGTGCTAGATGCTGTGAAAATAGCTAACATGAAGTTGGTGGAGATAAAATCCTGGAGTTTTGGTGGTAAGAAAGGAGGAGTGTCTGTAATAGCCTTAGTAGAGGAAAGCCATATAGCATTACACACATGGAACGAATATAAATACGCAACGCTTGATGTGTATACTTGTGGAGAACATAGTGATCCTGAAGCCGCATTTATGTATATAGTTAGTAATCTAAATCCGAAGAGGTATCAGATGTTTTACGCTGATAGAAGTTCAAGCTAACATACTCATATATTTTTTAATTAAAAATTTATTTTATTTTATTTTTAATCGTCAACTGTCTATGTATTAATAGACAATTAGCGAAAACCTTTAAATTGCTTCCATATATAAGAACTGGAATGAAAGCTGGTATAATTGGTTGGGGTTCTTACGTACCCAGGTATAGAATAAAGGTGGAGGATATAGCAAGAAACTGGGGTATTGAAACAACTACCGTTAATAGTTTAGGGCTAACCGAGAAATCCGTACCAGGTCCTGATGAAGACTCTACGACAATGGCTTGGGAGGCTTCAGTCAACGCGTTAAAGAGGGCTAAAATAGATCCAAGTAAGATAAACTTGGTTCTCTTCGGCTCTGAGTCTAAAGTTTATGCGGTAAAGCCAACAGCTACAATATTAATAGATGCCTTAGGTATAACTAATGCTAGTTTAGGTGCTGATTTAGAATTTGCATGCAGGGCTGCTTCAGCGGGATTGAGGTTAGGCGCTTCAATGGTAGAAGCCAATAGAATAAGTTATGGATTGATAATAGGTTCAGATACTGCACAGTCAAATCCGGGAGATGTCTTAGAGCTTAGCTCGGCAGCTGCTGCAGTTGCGTACATTATAGGTCCTGAAAGCGAGGCTTCAGCGTTAATAGAGGCTTCAACTTCTTATACTTCTGACACTCCGGACTTCTGGAGGAGGGACGGTATGCCATATCCAGTTCATGGTGAAGGATTCACAGGGGAGCCTGCTTACTTCGATCACATAATTTCTGCCGTTAAACTTCTTCTAGAGAATGGAGGGTATAAGATTTCAGATTTTGATTATTTTGTGTTTCATCAACCCAATGGCAAATTCCCGTTACAAGTGGCTAAAAAGCTAGGAGTTCCTCTTGAGAAAGTCAAACAAGGGTTAGTATCTCCTCTTATCGGTAATCCTTACAACGCCTCTGCATTATTAGGCTTAGCTAAAGTACTTGATGTTGCAAAACCAAATCAACGTATACTTGTAGCACCTTTCGGTAGTGGCGCAGGCAGCGATGCGTTTAGTGTTGTAACAACCGATAAGATAGAGGAAAGGCAGAAGTTAGCGCCAACTACAGATTATTATATCTCAAATAAGATAGTTGTGAGTTATGCAACTTACGCAAAGAATACAAATAAGATGAAGGTGTATGAATGATGGTTGAGGTTCGTGTAGTAGGTTCATCAATGTATAAGATTGATAGGCACTATAACTTAGGATTAAGAGATTTAGCAGTGGCAGTTGTACAAGAGTTGAAATCTAAACTTAAGGAGTTCGTTAAGCCTGATGTAGTATTAGTTGCTAATGCTTATGGTGAAGCGGTAAATCATCAACTTGTATTAGCTGGTAAACTGGCAACATATTTAGGCCTAACATCTACAGCATTAAGAGTAGAAGCGGGTGATGGTAGCGGCGGTAGTGCAATATTTACTGCATACTCATTGTTAAAAGCGGGTATAGCAAAAACTGCTTTGATCTTGGGTGTTGAGAAATTGAGTGATTATCCATCTAAGTACCTTAATGAAGCGCTTTCATATAATTTAGATGAGGAATACTCATACCAAAGTGGGCTAGTACCACATGTATATGCTGCACTCCTCATGAAGGCTTATATGAAGAAGTATAATGTTGACTATTCCTACTTCGCCAATTGGAGTATAGCTATGCATTCTAATGCTGTTGAAAATCCATATGCATACTTGAGATTCCCCGCAAATATGAATGCAATAATTTCTTCTCAAGTCATTGCAGAACCCTTGAGATTGTTTGATATAGGCGCTAGAGGTGATGGAGCAGCAGCAGTTTATTTGGCAACTGATGAAATTTCTAGTAAGATCTCTGATGAATATAGTAAAATAGAATACGTTACAGGTTCCTCTTCTGATATAGATTTTGTGCCAGGATTACCTGCAGTTAGATCCATAGGTCTTGAAGCTAAGGATCTCTTAAAGCAGGCTGAGCTCGCTGAGATCCATGATTCTTATAGTATTATGGCAGCGTTACAATTGGAGGAATTAGGTCTAGCGGAATACGGCAAATCGCTGAAGTCATTAGATTCGTTGATACCCATTAACTATAGTGGAGGTCTTAAAGCTAGAGGATATCCTGGCGGTGCTACTGGTGTTTATCAGTTAGCTGAAGTTCATCAACAACTTGTGGGAGAGTTCAAAGGAAAGAGAGTATCAGGTGCGGAAAGAGGATTTGTTTTATCCACTGATGATCTTTCCAGATCCGCATATTTAGTATATGTTAGGAGGTGAAAATCATGAAAATAGCTCCTCCTTCGGTTTGGAGAATAAAAGACAGCTTATACAACCTTATTGCAGCAAAGTGTGAAGATTGTGGTAACATAACTTTTCCATATCAGCAAATATGTTCAAAATGTGGATCCACTAACGTAAAGTCTATAAAACTTTCGGGAGAGGGTACATTAATAGACTATACTGTAAGTTATCAGGCTAGAGAAGGGTTTGAAAAAGTCTTGCCAATGTATGTAGGTATAATAAGGCTAGACGAAGGATTTACAATTGTAGCTCCTCTAACTGATGTAAACGAATCTAATATTAAGGAAGGTATTAGAGTAAAGGCAACTTTAAGGAAATTGAGGTCAGACTCATCTAACGGATTGATAGTCTATGGAGTTAAATTCAGACCAGCAGAAGGTCAATAATATAGACGAAATAGTAGAGAAACTAGTAAAGAAGGAAATAGAATTCCACAGAGTTGATGATTTATTAGAGGCAAACGCTGCTGTAGTTGCTAGGAGGCAAGCTCTGGAAAAAATATTAAACGTTAAGCTACCTGCTATAGGCTCAACTATAATAGATTACTCTGAAATCAAAAATAGAAATGCTGAGAACGTTATAGGAGGTACGCAAATTCCTTTAGGGATAGTGGGGCCATTAAAAGTCAATGGAGACTATGCTAAGGGAGAGTTTTATGTTCCATTAGCTACTACAGAAGGAGCTTTAATAGCTAGCGTAAATAGAGGAGCTAAAGCTATTACATTAAGCGGAGGTGCTAATGTAAAGATAATTTTTGATGGAATGGCCAGAGCTCCAGTTTTTAAACTAGATAGTATTACCAGAGTTACAGATTTTCTAAACTGGGTTAATCAAAATTACGAGAAGATTAAAGAAGTAGCTGAAGGTACTACTAGTCATGGGAAGCTCAAAGATATTGAGCCTTTCGTATTAGGTAACAACGTTTGGTTAAGATTTGTCTTTGAGACTGGAGACGCTATGGGGATGAATATGGTAACTATTGCGGTTGAAAGTGTGTGCGATTATATCGAGAAGAACTATCCTTATGCTGATTGTGTTGCTGTTAGCGGTAATATGTGTAGCGACAAAAAGCAATCTAGTATAAATAGCCTTCATGGTAGGGGTAAAACAGTTGTCGCTGAAGCTTTAATACCAGAAAGCGTTATAAAGAACGTTTTAAAGAGTGACGCAGCTTTGATTCATGATGTTAATTTACGTAAGAATTGGCTCGGTGGTGCTAGGGCAGGAACAATGTTTCAGTTTAATGCTCATTTTGCTAACATTGTAACTGCAATATTTATAGCTACAGGTCAGGATGTAGCTCAAGTTGTAGAGAGCAGCAGCGGTTATACGTGGACTGAGGTTAGGGGTAATGATTTATACATATCTGTCACATTAACGTCATTAGAAGTAGGCACAGTAGGTGGGGGTACAAGATTACCTACTCAGAGAGAGGCTTTAGAAATATTAGGTGTTTATGGTCCTGGTAGTCCTCCGGGTAGCAATAGTAAGAAATTCGCCGAAATTATTGCTGCCGCTGTACTTGCAGGTGAGTTAAATCTTCTCTCTGCTTTAGCCAATAGAGAATTAGGAAAGGCACATAAAAAGTTAGGAAGAAATATTAAGAGTTAATTAATATTTTTTATTTCCACTGGTTAGTATTTAATTATGAGTCTTCCGAGCGAGTTAAATAAGATCCTCGAGATAACTTCTACTCACAACAAGTGGAGAAGGATAGAGAGTATTAATTTAATAGCTTCAGAAAACGTAATGTCACCTTTAGCTGAAGCGGTTTACATGTCTGATTTTATGTCAAGATATGCTGAAGGTAAGCCTTACAAGAGATACTATCAAGGAGTAAAATATACAGATGAAATAGAGACCTTAGCTATGCAATTAATGGGTGAGATAACTGAGGCTAAATACACTGATTTAAGACCGACAAGTGGTACTATTGCTAATGCAGCGGTCTTTAGGGTGCTTGCACAACCAGGAGATAAGGCTGTTATAGCCCCCGTTCAAGCGGGCGCGCATGTAAGCCATACGAGGTTTGGTACACTAGGTGCTTTGGGAATAGAGCAAATAGAAATGCCTTATGATGCTGATAAGATGAACGTTGATGTTGATAAGGCTATAAAATTAATAGAAGAAGTTAAACCCAAGTTTATAGTATTAGGTGGGAGTCTTTATCTATTCCATCATCCAGTAAAGGAACTGGCACCTATAGCACATTCGGTTGGCGCTAAAGTTGTATATGATGCTGCACATGTTTATGGTTTAGTGGTAGGAAAAGAGTGGCCTAATCCTTTGGCAGAGGGAGCAGATTTCCTGACAGCGTCTACCCATAAGACATTCCCAGGTCCTCAAGGTGGAGTTATATTTTCTAATAACGAGGAGTTATACAAGGAGGTCTCTAGAACAATATTCCCGTGGTTTGTAAGCAATCATCATCTACATAGATTGCCAGCTACCGCTGTTGTTGCTCTAGAGATGAAGTATTTCGGTAGTGATTACGCTAGACAAATAAGGAAAAACGCTAAGGCACTTGCCGAGGCACTAGTTGAACGTGGATTTAAAGTTTTAGGAGAACATTTAGGATATACGCAAAGTCATCAAGTAGCTGTAGATGTTAGGGCTCAGGGCGGAGGAGCCAAAGCCGCTAAACTACTTGAGGATGCTAATATAATAGTCAATAAGAATCTACTACCTTATGATCCTCCATCTGCAGTATCAGACCCTAGTGGATTGAGAATCGGTGTTCAAGAAATGACGAGGTTCGGTATGAAAGAGGAGGAGATGGAAGTTATAGCTGACTTCTTTAAGAAGATCTTAATTGATAAAAAGGAACCTTCAGAGATTAAGAAGGAAGTTATTGAGTTTAGAAAGAATTTCCTAGAGGTAAAGTACACGTTTAATGTAAACCTGTCAGAAATTAAGAAGCAATTGAATATGTTAATATTAACATAAAGTCGTAATCTGTGAAATCCTATCCCAGGTTAGTGGGACTAGAGTCGTGTAACTAAAATCTGGTATGTAAATAATCAGCTCGAAAGTATTTGGATTATTTTTCTTTATGTCTATTTTTGGCTCAGAGTTCTTTAACGAGAAGTACTTAAAGGTGTCATTTAATTGAGCTTTATTTAATTCATTCGAAACCAATCTACATGTGGCATCTATTTTTGCCAGACTTTCAAATAGCTCTGTGCTAATGTTGTTACAGTTTAGATTTCCATTGCGCTCAATTAACTTTTTGAACATATCATTGATTTCATATGGAATTTCTGATAAAGACAAACCACTTGGTGGAAGAAGTACAGGCAACAACTTACCTTTCTTCTGTTTCTTAACTTTTTTGAGCATTAAATCGATATTAAAGAAAACATAGAATTTATCGCAATATTTTAAAATTTTCATAAAATTAATATTTGCAGTACCAAATCCTTTCATTATCTTCTGAAAGTTATGCTCAAAGCTGAATTGATTAATTGGACGATCATCACTGGACTCTATGAAACCCTTGACATACAATATATTCTTTAGCCTATCATCGAAATTTATCTCTACGAAATAGTTCTCAAACCTTTTAATGCCTATTTTTTTAACGGTCTTTTCAAGGATCTCGTTAAAGGTATTAAGGTATTCGTTATTTATGTATATCCAGTCTCCATAAAGATTATTATGTAAGAACTCGACATTTTTGTTCTCCTTATCATCACCGCCAAATATCTTGAACACCATTAGTTTTTCTCAATTAACTTTTATTGACCGTTAACATTTAAATGTTTAGCAAATACTTATTATTTAGCCGGGTAGTCTAGTGGTCAAGGATCCAGGGCTCTGGCCCCTGGGACCGGGGTTCGAATCCCCGCCCGGCTATGTGGGGGTTAGCCCCCACATCCTCCTTCAATTTGAGGTAAATCTCAACAATCTTGTCTAGGGAATCAATGTAAGTTTCCCTTATCTTGCCATCTTGACCCTTCTCTATAAGGTAAATATAATACCTGTCCCCTCTTTGTCGGATCTTGTATTGCCCGGCTACAAAAGTTCTATAACCCTTATATTAACTCTGCCCTTTAATCCTTATTAAAGCTTAAAAGTGGAGTATTTGTCCTAACCAAACGTAAAGTTGAAAGAAAAGGGTAAAAGTTCCTCGATAGTAATACTAAAAAGGAAGTATTACCCCTTCTTGGGATTCTCGTCTTCCCTTCCAATTTCTTTCTCTTAACGTAGTCCTAAGCCTTTTTGCCTGACCTCATTCCTGCCATAAAGAGCGGGGTTTTCCTTTTTCCGTTTGTACTAAAAGAAAAGAAATAAATATCAAATAGTATAGAATTAATAACTTAGAATGGCTTTGTCATTGGAACTAAAGAATTCTATCGATGATATTTATTCATTAACTCTTAATAAGAACCAATTAAGATTGTTGGGGATCCCACAAGATTACTCTTTTGAAAGGATAGAGGAAGAAGTAAGGGAAATACTTAATGACGAGGGGTTAAAGAAGGGGCTATTGAGTCTATCGTCCGCCTTATTTAACTTTTTATCAGCAGTTAATATTAACGACCTAACCACTAACGTAAAGGTGCTCTTAGAAAAATACTCCGAAAAGTTGGAAAAACTTGATAAGGTCTACAAAATACTAGAGAACCTCCCTGCAGAGGAATACAAGGAGTACTGGTTAGACAAGTATTTCCATCTGCTTGACACGTTAACGAAAAATGAGGAGGAGTTCCTCAAGTTTGTTGAAGAAAGGGAAGGGACAAACTCTTTAATGGAGCTTTATTATAAAGTGTTCACTGAGCTGTTAACAGACCTAGTAGGGAATCTCAGACATTATGAAGCTAAAAGATGGTTAAAGGCAAGAGATGACGTAAAACTTAAGGCTTTGGTGTCTACTATAAATACCCTACTCTTTACCTTATCTTACCCAATACTTGCTTACCTTGAGGGTAACAGAATTGATTACGATGCGTTGGCGTTCCTAATTACCGTTTTCGCTAGATCCTCCAAAATAAAGGATAAGTATAGCGAGCTAATAGGTGAAGCGTTTTTTGGCTGAATGTTTTGCGTTAGACACTAATATACTTCTTGATTACGTCGTCTCTGATTTTGACGTAAATAAACATTTGCAAGCTCAAGAATTAGTTGAAGCTTTAAAGAAGGAAAAATTTAAGGATTTATGTTCCTTATACGGTAATAAACGAGACCCTTAAAATAGCAACTGAATCCTTTGCAATATTAAGGGATTTAATTATACAAGAAATGAAAAAGAAAGGTTGGGATAACCTTTCTACGAAAGATAGATTCGAATTATTAGATGAGATTAGAAAGAACTTTGTTCATCTATTTGAAAGTATTAGGCAGAAATATTATCCTGATACTACTTCAGGTATCAGATTGTTTTTAGCAAAAAGACTTTTCTCTAAACTTCATAATGAGTTCATAAATAAAACTATGTCTGAAATTCAAAATGTAATACTCAGTGAAAATAGGATAGGTGATTTAAAGGAATATTGAAATAGTAAAATATCTAAGGAATTTTTACTATTTCCTGACTCAACGAACATCCCTATTACCTCCGAAGAATTAACGCGCTTAACTATATTGGTGAACGCATTCGGAAGAATAAAAAGAGGAGGTATTCATGATAAAACAGTCTTTCTTGAAGTGCTTCTTGCAATAAAAAGTGGAATTTGCGAAAATATAACCATTATAAGTAATGATGAGGATTTAGTTGAAATAAGGAATTCTTTAATAAATAACTTAAAGGATTTCATAGAATCTAGTAGTAGTTCAGATCATAAGAACTATGCTATAGAGTTAAGGAACTTAATTAGTTCAAATATAAAAGTTATAAAGCTAAAAGAGATATTAAGTAAGCTAACCTCCTTTACGTATAAATGATAAAAAGAGCCAATAATAAGTGAAGAAGATCTTAGAACTTAGACTATTTAGTAGAGGTTTTTATAATATAATATCTTAGCTTAATTCAAAACGGACAACCAGAATCATATTATTTGGATTTATGGTACTAACGATATTTGCTATGGTAACTCTAACCTTCTCTCCGCCCTAAAGGCGGGGCTTCGCTAGGTCTTAGGCTTTAATTCCCTTTACAAAGTTAAGGGAAGCATCACAATGCGGCGTGAATTTTAAGCCTAAAAGCAGTTCTTTTTTATATATGGAAGAGGTTCTCTGAGCCTCTTCACTGCCCCTCAAGTGAAAGATGTAGCCCCGAATCGAGAGGGGAACCGATGAGACGTCCTATAGGAACCCTCGTAGGACGGGGAGAAAGTCAGGCTGATAGGAGGACTGTATACATTTTCAACTGTAACGTTAATGGCAACGTGAACATAGGGTTTGGCGCATACCTTGGACAAGGTTTTTAAGTTAATTCTTTTCCCCTTCTTTTAGAATGAAGTGGAGACCCTACTCCTTCTCTCAGTGGCAATAGTGCTAATAACTAGCGGTATAGTGTTGTGCACCATGGATAAGCAGTCCCCAGTAAAGATACTAAACGGATCATCGGTATTTTATGGTAAAATTACTGAATATATAACTGTAGAATTTAATAATTAGACCTCACTATTCCACTGATTCCGCCACCTAATTTGACCTGGGTTACACTATATACCAAACCACCGCCCCTCTACGTCCAACTTTGGTTTGTGTCACTGATAGCAGGGATAGCTATCCTAGGCTTTCTAGGGTTCAAGAAGTTCAAGTTATAGGCTGTTTTTAATCTTTTCTCTTCCTTTTTAGTCATAAGGGAGGTAAAATTTTATTGTTACTTGCATATGCCTAGCTTAACTTATGATAAGGATTTATGGAAGGTTTAAGTGACTACTTTTATATCGTGGTTGTTTTCAATTTAAATCAAAATAAAATATTCTATTCTGCTCTAATCTAGGTGAATTGGATTGGTATGGTATACAGGTAGAGGTGATAGTGGAAGGACAAGCATACCTTCGGCAGGTGAGGTATGGAAGGATGATGATATAATCGAGGCTATTGGGGATTTGGATGAATTAAATTCTGTTATAGGCATAGTAGTTTCTGTGTATCCTAAACTAAAAGACGAATTAGTAGAAATTCAGGCAGATATTTTCACGATATCCTCAGAATTAGCTGGATTTAATATGGGCTTCAACGAATCTAGGCTTAAGCATCTAGAAGATCTTATCGCTAAATATGGCTCCTCTTTACCACTAATCACTAAGTTTATTTTCCCTGGAGGTCATGAAGCTTCAGCCTTTTTACATCTAGCTAGGACTGTATGCAGAAGGAGCGAGAGGAAAGTTGTTAAGCTTTTTAGGTTAAATAAGGCTAAGGAGATCCATGTTAAATACTTAAATAGACTGTCATCACTACTTTTCGTTTTAGCATTATGGGTTAACCAAGTGGAGAATGTAAAAAATATAGAGTGGATGGGAAAAGTGAAGTAATATTGGGCTTTTTGCCATTTATTTCTCTAATCTCAATCTTTTCATTTAAGCCATGAAGTTAGAATTAGGTGAGCCTCCTGAAGATAGTGAAAACATTTTAGAGGCATTTAGAGACGCTTTACTTATCTCAGGAGCTAGTGATAGTACAATAAAGTTGTATGTAACTGCCGTGAAGGAGTTTTTGGAGTTTATAAAAAAGGATCCACGAAAGGTGACTTCTGAGGACGTTAATAAGTGGGTAGCATCCCTTATGAGAAAAGAGCTGAAGTTTAAAAAGAGGGTAGACGAGAATGAAGCTAGAAGGGCTAGGTCTATAACTATTAGATATTATGTTATAGCTGTGAGGAGGTTTCTAAAGTGGATTGGAGTTAACGTAAAGCCAATAGTTCCGAAAGTCAGGAATAAGGAGCCTAAGATATTGAAAGAAGAGGATGTAGAAGCATTACTTAAAGTAGTTAAGGGAATTGAAAATAAACTAATAGTTAGTCTATTTCTTGATACCGGGCTACGAGCAAAGGAACTCTTGTCGATAAAATTAGGCGATATAGATCTTGAAAGAAACTCAATACACATCACTAATGCTAAAAACGATGAGGAGCGAGTTGTCTTCTTCACCGACAGGACTAAAAAATTGTTGATCAATTATATATCTAGGCAAGGAATTAAGGATCCTGAACAACCCCTGTTTAACCTAACTTATCAGGCTCTGTACAGAAGGATAAAGAGGTTAGGGAAGAAACTGGGTTTGGATTTAAGACCGCATCTGCTAAGACATACTTTTGCTACTTTAGCAATAAAGAAAGGGCTTCCCGTCCCTGCTGTGCAAAGGATACTAGGGCATAGAGATATTAAGACCACTCAGATCTATACGCATTTAGTATCGGAAGATCTAGAGAAGTTGTACAAAAAAACCTTTGAGGAGAGTTCCTCAGGCTCTGCCAAAAAATCTCCACTTTAGCATTTCTCTCACGTACTCAAATGTATCACTTAGGCTGTTGAATGAGGCAGTCTGAAGATGTAAATATTCATATTTTGCTCCTCCCTCTAACATCTTAGCTTGTAACTGTTTTACCTTTTCGCTTTTTAAGATATCCGTTAGCTTCTCTTTAGACAAATTCCCTACTATTTCACCATTTATATCGTCAGGATATGGTAGATCTCCATTAGGATAGATCGTTATGGAATAGCTTACAACCTTATTTATTTTAGTTTTTCCTATTAACGCATTTATAAACCCCCATGTATTGTTAATCGTAGCACCGTATTTCCTCTTGAGATCTGCCATTACCTTGTATAGTTCATAAGGGTCTGGCGCTAGTTTAACTTTACTTTCTGGATAGTCTACTGCTGGAAGAATTACTATTTTGTAACCACATTCTCTAACTTTCTTTACTTTTTCCTCTAATTTATTTAAATTATATCTAGTTACAACAGTCTGTACATTAACCTTCAAACCATACTTCCTGAACTTACATAGCTCATCCAACTTCTTTACATTCCAATGATATTCATCTATCGAATAATGTAAGAAATCTATCCTATCAGCTAATTTGGTTAAGAAGCCTTCATCATTGAGTCTGTAGCCATTTGTTGTAAGCATTACGTAAAATGATCCATCATGGGCGTATTCTAAGAGTGTTAATATATCAGGTCTTAATGTGGGTTCTCCTCCTTCAAACGATAATACCGTTATAGATGAATCCCTTAAATTATCAATTATTCTCTTTATTGTTTCTGTGGAACCTTCTCCTAACTCTCCTGAGTAATATGAAGGGTTGCAGAATGTACAATGAAGGTTACATCTTGAGGTAACTTTAAACGTAGCATAAATTGGATTGAATGGGTCACCTAATATTTGTGTCTTTATGAACCATCTAATAGCCTTAATATCCCTATTCATTTGCTTCTCACATTAAGAAATTTCTTTGTATAATTTAAGTATATTTCAGCATTTTCTTCTATCATCTTTATATCTTCCTCCGTGAGTTTCCTTACAACCTTTGCAGGTACACCTAACGCAAGGCTATAGGGTGGTATTTCTGTATTTTGCGTAACTACCGCTCCTGCACCTATTATTGAGTACTCGCCAATTTTCGCGTTATTTAATAAGATAGCCCCCATGCCTATTATAGTGTGTGAACCGACTTTAGCTCCATGTATTATACAAGCATGTCCTATTGTTACCCTATCCCCTATTTCGGTTCTGATACCAGCGTCAGTATGAATTACCGTGTTTTCTTGAATGTTGGTCTCCTTTCCTATAACTATCTTATCCTCATCTCCTCTAATCACGACGTTGTGCCAAATTCCTGTATAATCTCCAATCTCTACATCACCTATTACGTAAGCACTAGGGTGAATCCATGCATAAGGAGAAATCTTAGGTTTTTTACCTTCAAATTCTTCTATAGGCATATCATTTTTTTCTTAGTTTGGCGATAAAAAATCCTGTGGTATCGTGAATATTAGGGAGGAACCTTAACGTAAATTCTACTTCAAATCTAGGATCTTCTATTACCTTTTCGTTTTCCCAGCTTGTTAATGTACATGTTGAATAAATTACTATACCTCCCTTCTTAAGTATTTTATAGGCTGAATTCAAGAATTGCTTCTGATAAGAATGCAAGACCATTATATTATCTTTAGTCTTTTTATCGTAGATCTTAGGTCTTACACCTAGGTCTGAACAGGGCGGGTCGATTATTACTTTATCTACGTCTTTTATGTTAAAGTCTTCATATAAGTACCTAGAATCAGCTTTATAGACCTGTATTTTATCCATTCCCATTCTCTTCAATGTTTCTTTTAGCTTATTTACCTTTGCTTCAGTGTGATCAAAGCCTATAACTCTGGATTTGGGCTGTAATTGATATATATGGGTTAACTTACCTCCTGGATATGCTGTCATATCAATTATAAGTTCATTAGGTTGTGGATCTAGCAGATGGGCTACATGCATCGAGGCTTTGCCCTGAAGATATATTAACCCAGAGGCAAATTCCTCAGTATCCCTTAATGAAGGGACGTAATAGAGTGATTTAGTAGTCTTCACTATTAGTGAACCTTGATTTACAAGTTCGCCCTCAGCAACTATGACCCCGTTTTCTGATACGACGTTTACTTCTTTACCTTTTCCCAGTATCCTCTTAACTCCTGGCTTATATACGTTAGCTCCTAACATAACGCTCTCTGCTGTCTTCTTATCTACTATAACTTTCGTATCATGCTCCCCTAACTTAAATGGCCCTTTTGTGATAGTGTATATAGCTTCTTTAAAATCTTCATCTATTCTAAATTCTGGAAACTTTTCGAGGATAGAATCTACAGTGGTTTTTAGAGTATTAACCCTTACATAGTATCGTGTGTTAGGTCTTTTTAGAGCTTCTAGGATTTCATTTACATAACTTCCGTAAAGGCTAGTGAGATCATTCAGTATGAACTCATCATATTCTAACTCCATATAACCTTTGCACCTTCATTATTTGGTTCTGTTACCCAGCCACCAAAATAACTTACTAACTCTTCACCCTCTCTTTTAGTTTCCACAAATGTATATATTGCTGGACCAAATGAGGATAGCCCTGTTGGATACCCTTTACTCTTAATTCTCTTCATTAACTCTTTAACTTCATCCGTCTGTAATTCCACTTCTATTTTCTTGAATCCTAATCCTTGGATGAGATCAATTGCCTCTAATGTTTCAGATATATCCTTTTCGAGTACCGCAGGAATGAGTTTCATTAGAATGACTCTACCTAGTCTATCAACACCCTCTATTTTTGCGTTTTTAAATACTTTGAGTTCCTCTTGTCCAAATATCCTTTTACCTTTTTCATTTACATTAACGTAAATATACCATGGGAAATGAGTCCTAAGAATCAGTGGTGAAGGAGGTGCCTCAGAAAAATCTGAAGGAAGTGCCTCACTCTTCACCTTCTTTGAGTGACCTCCTTCGACTATAAAACCTCCATAGGCGAATGCATAAACCCCAACACTTGACGTGCCTCCTCTCTTCACTAGTTTGGCTAGTTCAACAGCGTTCATATTCAATGAATTATATGCAGTTATCAGTTTTGCTATGGAGAGCAGATACTGTGTGGTATGCCCTAAACCCACGTGTTCTCTATAGTCTTCATCAATACAGATTTTTGGTATTACTATATCCTTTAAGTTAAGCGAGATTTTCGGCCTTTCACAATCTCCAGTTCTCACTACTATTTTTGGTTCTTTTAATGCTACTCCTACTCCTCCATCTATTCTTCCGAGATCGCCAGTAAGGTCTATCAAAGTTATATGTATCCTTGATAGTCCAATTATCTTTATCATTTTTATCTTTGGTCATACTAAAATAAATTAAGGGCTTATTTATGAGTTTAGCAGAATTGGTAAATAAGTGGTATAGGCGAACTCCTTCAAAGACATTCTTGATAGGAGAAAGAACGATCACTTATGAAAGTGCAAGGGATGAAATTTCTAAATTAGCTAATAACTTTTATCCAGGAGAGACTGTTGTTCATTTCATGTTCAATTCTGTAAAATCTATACTTTATTATCTTGCAATGTATTGGGCTGGTGCTAAGATAATAGCTTTAGATCCATTAACATCAGCTGAGGATCTTAAATTTATTTTGGAAGATGCTAACCCAGATCTAATAGTTACAGATAACGAAATCTTAGAGAGAGAAAAGAATGTACTTAAAGACTATAAAGTAGCTACAGAGCTTAATACCAAAGAGATGGTCGTTTCACCTTACATTTATAGAGAAGATGAAGTTGGTTTAGTATATTACTATGCGGGAATAGCGGGTAGAACTATGCAAGTATTACATAGTGCGAAAAGGGTGGAGTTGAACTCTGCAATGCTCTTTCGTGAATATGGGATGAAAGAGTTAAAGGGAATCTTAATTGTTCCTCTCGCTCATGTTTTAGGTAATAGCGTATTAGGTGTTGTACTCGAGGCTGGGGGCACATTATACATAGAGAGAAAGTTCGATCCTGTTGAGACGATAAACGCTATTGATAAGTATGGATTGAATTTCATTGCAACGGTTCCAATGGTTTATGATGCTATTAATGAAGTAGGAAGGGGTTCCTTAAGCTCGTTAGAGTTATGTATAAGTGCAGGAGCCCCTCTATTTCCATCAACAGTTGATAAGTTTAGAGAGAAATATAATAAAACAATAGTTCAGGAGTATGGATTTACAGAAGGTTTAGTTTTAACTTTTCAACCAATCAAATATGCTAATAAATTAAGTATAGGCAAACCTTTGCAAGGAGTTGAAATCAAGATTGTAAAGGATGATGGAAAGGAAGCAGGATTAAACGAGACTGGAGAATTATGGGTTAAGGCTCCATGGCTTATGTTAGGTTACTCAGATGTGCAAGAAACTGCTAAAGTGTTTAAAGATGGTTGGTTAAAGACTGGAGATCTTGTTAGCGTTGATGAAAATGGTTTACTGTACTTCAAAGGCGTTAAAAAGAGGATGCTGAAGTTTAAGGGATATCCAATATTTCCAAGAGATTTGGAAGAAATATTAAAGAAGCACCCTAATGTTATAGATGCTAAAGTGATAGGAGAAGATGCGGGAAATCTAGGTCAGCAACCTGTAGCAAAAGTTGTTGTAAAGGAAAAGAGAGAGAATTTAGCGGAGGAGCTTCTTAATTTCGTGAACAGCAGAGTTGCATTTTATAAGAAGTTAAAAAGAGTAGATATTGTAGATAAAATTGAGTAGTGAATTAGAAAGCATTGTTAATGAAGTAGTAAAGAAGTTGCTAGATAAGGCGGAAAAGTTAATAGCTAAAGAAACTGGCTTGCCTGCGGTTACTGATGAGAATTTTCATGAGATAATTAAGTCAAATCCCATAGTTGTGATAGATTTCTGGGCACCTTGGTGTACGCCATGCTACATTTATGAGCCTGTATTTGAGAAAGTTGCAAATGAGTATAAAGACAGAGCGTTTTTCGGTAGGCTCAACACTGATGAAAATCCAAAGACTGCTGATGAGTTAGGAATCGTAAATATACCGTCAACCGTAATAATTGTTAACGGTAAAGTTGAGGATATAATAGTAGGTGCGGTAGAAGAAGAAATATTGAAAGAGCATCTCCAAAAATATATCAGGTAAATAGATAAGAATTTTTCGTTTATTTTAAACCTTCTTTCCTTTTATCCTATATTTTTATTTTTTGAAATTCATGTTCATTATTCTGAAAATGATGTATACTATAATTATAGATTTCAGGCTTTAAACTGAACAATTTCAAAAGAGTAGTACGAAAACTCTTATAAAATGTTCAATAAAAAAGTGAATTATGCAGACAAGTGTAGAAAGAGCCCTTAAATTATTAAAAGAAAATAATATACGTTGGCTTGATCTACAGTTTACAGATGTACCTGGCAGATTACATCATATTACAGTACCTGCTTCAGAGGCTACAGAAGAGTCTTTTAAAGAAGGTTTCGGTAAGTTAGATGGTAGTTCAATAAGAGGTTTTACGACGATTTACGAAAGCGATATGGTTTTAGTGCCAGTTCCTGAAACAGTAGCATTGTTACCATGGTCTCCAGGAGTTGCAAGAGTTATCACTAAAGTATTCTGGGGTCAAGGTAAGGGAAGATTTGAGAGAGATCCCAGGTTTATAGCAGAAGAAGCTGAAAGATTTCAAGCAGAGGAAGGATATATTAGCTATTTTGGTCCCGAAATGGAGTTCTTCATTTTTGATAAAGTAGAACTTGACGTTTCTGTTCCACAGAGAGGTACTGGATATAAGATACATGCGAGAGAAGCGCCTTGGGAGGATACTGGTGGATTTAAGATCAGATTCAAAGAAGGATATTATCCTGCACCTCCTGTTGATCAATTAATGGATGTCAGAGTTGATATAATAAATACGTTAACAGATTACTTTGGTTTCACTATTGAGGCGACTCATCACGAGGTAGCAACAGGTGGACAAGCAGAAGTTGATTTCAGGTTCTCAACATTAGTTGATACTGCTGATAAGGTACAAACATTAAAGTATGTAGTTAAAAATGTAGCTGCAAAGCATGGCGCAATAGCTACTTTTATTCCCAAACCCCTATTCGGAGATAACGGTAGCGGAATGCATGTACACTTTAGTCTTTGGGATAGGAGTTCAGGAAAGAACTTAATGTACGACCCAAATGACGAGTATGCAGAGATAAGCCAAATAGGTAGATATATTATTGGTGGAATTCTTGAACACGCTAGATCATTGAGCGCTATAGTTTCACCTACTGTTAATAGTTACAGGAGGTTAGTTCCAGGTTTTGAGGCTCCAGTATACATTGCATGGAGCAAGGGCAATAGGAGTGCAATAGTGAGAGTACCAGTTTATTATAAAGGCATAGAGAAAGCTAAAAGAATAGAATATAGATCTCCTGACCCCTCTGCGAATCCATATTTGGCTTTTGCAGCAATTCTAATGGCTGCGGTAGATGGTGTCAAGAAGAAGAAAGATCCTGGTGATCCTGTTGATGAGAATATTTATCATCTATCGGCAGAGAAGAGAAAAGCATTAAACATTAAAGAGCTACCAAGATCGCTAGACGAAGCATTAGATGAGCTTGAAAGCGATAACGAGTATCTTAAGCCCGTATTCAACAGTGCTATATTGCAAACATATATCGATTTGAAGAGAGAAGAAGCGAGAGCGTTACAGATGTATCCACATCCAATGGAGCTCTATTACTACTTAGATGTTTAAGGTATGTAAACATTTGTTTTTTGCAAGGTTTTTAATGTTTCTTTTAAATTAAAGTAGGAATCAAATTCATAATTATTTGCGCTCTCTTTTAAGATATTATAATCTATGTTAAGCAATTTAGAATAATCACTTATCCATCTATCTTTGGATTCCTTAAACCAAGTGAATGAGTCTTCATAAATTCTTTTTATCTTATCCTTTATTTCAACCAATTCTTTCCTCATTCCTAAAGTACAACAGTGAAAAGGCTCAAATGGTTGCTTTATTTTAAACTTTCCCTGTCTTGCCAGTATAGAGTAGTACGGCTCCCATATTGATATGCTGTTTACCTTTCCAGTTTGCAACGCATTGATTAATTCTTCAGGGCTATCGAAATGAACTATCTCAGAATCTTTAACCGACATGAGGGTCCATAATTCCATACTTGATAATTCAGTAGAACCAATAATATCTGTGCAATTCCCTATTATTCCTGCTCCTCCTTTTGCTCCTCCAGCTATTATCTCTAAACCGAAAACTTTAGAAAAGAATATCTGAGCTATTACTGGTGAAAATCCCAAGTCTATTTTACCGTTTACAATATCCTTTGTAAGCTGAAGACCATTATTATATATTACGATTTCCGAGTCAATGTTGTTTTCCTTTAACTTCTTTGCGAAAGGAATAACAAATGGATACTCTGCAGCTTTAATTATCCCTATTCTTAAGAACCTTTCTCTAACTAACGAAACCTTTTTATTCTTACCTAAAACGGTATACTTCCTTATCAAACCCTCTTTTTCTAGGTCTTTTAATATTTCGGCAGTCCTGCTCTTTGATAGACCTGCTAGCTTATAGAGCTCGCTCTCATATACATCTCCATGCTTTTTAAGAACCTCTAATATTCTCTCTTTCCCACTCATCTATTACATGAAATATTGTAAAAACTATAATAAATTTTCCTTTTTATTAAGGTTCAGTATTTTAATTACTGAATTTCTCAGTTCGGCATTTGTTTCAAATTCACCTTTATAAGCCATGGTAAGTAGTCTCGATGTCTCATCCTTAACTCCTCTTAAATACGTACACATGTGAACTCCATAAACAGCTACGAATACTCCTTTAGGCTTTATGTCACTGTTCATTATAGCTTCTGCTATCTCTTCGGTTAGCCTCTCTTGTAATTGGGGTCTTGAAGCGTAATAATCGACTAACCTTATTATTTTGCTTAACCCAGCGACTTTACCTGAGCTTCCAACAATATATGCTACATGGACTTTTCCTATTATAGGTAATAAATGATGTTCACATAGAGATCTTAAGCTTATATCCCTCAGTATTATTAGCTGGTTTTCACTATACTTTCCATCCTTTTCAGCAATGTCAAATATTTTCATTGTTGGTTTTTCCATTCTTAAACCATGAGTTATCTCTAAAAGTGCTTTAGCTACTCTCATTGGAGTCTCCCTTAATCCTTCTCTTTCAGGATCCTCTCCTAGTAATCTTAAAATCTCTTTCACATGCATTGCAATTTGCTGAGAAATCTCTTGTCCGTCAAATTCGTTTTTGTTTTGTGCTAATGTTCGTTCTTTCATGACCAAAATAATATGGACATTGTAGTATTTAATAAAGATTTTTAATAAAAAGTTTGCTCAAAGCTCCTTAAATTTATCATTAATTACAATTGCTTTGCCTTTTGTAACAATAATGGTATCTTCAATTCTTATACCAAACTTATTTTTGAAGTAAATTCCAGGTTCAACAGTTATAACCATGTTTTCTTTAAGAGTCGCAGTAGAGGTGTAAGAGACTGGCGGATATTCGTGAATTTCTATCCCCACACCATGGCCTGTAGAGTGTAAGAAATACTTATCGTAGCCATATTTCTTTAAAACATTTCTAGTAGCCTTATCGACTTCAGACGCTTTAATTCCATCTCTTACGCTATCTATACCTGTTAATTGGGCTTCAAGCACTATTTCATAAACCCTTCTAACTTCTTCATTATCTTTATTGATTATAGTTCGTGTGTAGTCAAAACAATAACCATTATATTTGGCTCCTATGTCAAATAATGCAATACTCCCTTTTTTGAATTTTGTATCAGAGGGTATGTAATGTGGATATGCGGAGTGTTCGTTAAATGCTATAATTGATGGAAAGGCATAATCCTCAGCACCTAATTTTCTGAAGAGATATTCTAAGTATCCAGCTATCTCTTTTTCGGTTACTCCTTCCTCGAGCATTTCCTGAACTTTCTCGAAGGCGTTCACGGTTATCTCTCCCGCCTTTTTGATATTTTCCAATTCTTCTTCTGTTTTGACAGAACGTAATTCTGAGATCTCAGACGATATATCTACAAGCTGGCTAAAGTTCTCTTTCATAAATGTATAATCATTATAATTAGTCCACTGTAAATCTACGCCAATTTTCTTCTTGGATTGTAGTAACTGCAAAAGCACGTTTCTGTAGTTATCGTGAATGACGTTTTTCTCGTCTAATATCCCCAAAGGATCAAAAATTTTAACTTCGATGTCTGTTACGTCCTCGGCTCTATATTTCTCTAGGGTGGAAGCCAGGAGAATAGGTGTTTTATCGCATAGTAATAATATACCAGCACCTCTAAAACCTGTGAAATAGTATAGATTTGAGTCTCCAAAAATAACTGCACAATCGAGGTTCTTTTCTTCTAAGATCTTGCTCAAATTTTCTATTCTTTTGTTCATAAATTATATTTGAAGTTTGGCTCCCTAATAGCTATTGCTAATTCGAAAGCCTCCTTGAGGAGTTCTACTTTTTCTTCTTCTGTGTGGTTTCCTCTTAATATATCAAGTATTTCTATTGTATTATCGTTTCTATATAAACAGGTCTTGATATATCCATCAGCTGTTAACCTCACTCTATTACATCCTGCACAAAATATAGGATTTGCATAGGGTTTTACAACTTCAATCACTAGTCCAGAAGGTAATTTATATCTAGGTCTGTAGTGTTTCCTCCTTATTTCCTTTTTTACTGCTAGCTCTTCTAGCTTCTTTTCAATATCGTTTAAATCTTTATGATACTTAAAAGCTGTCTTTCCCAATCCAACGGGGTGCATTTCAATCAGGTGTAATTCATCTACTCCTAGCTTTTCAGCGAATTCGATAACTTTGTAAAGTTGGGATTGATTTTCAGTAGTGAAAACGTAATTTAACTTAATAGGTCTTAGATCCGCTTCTATAGCTGATCTAATTCCCTCAATTACTTTATCCAATGCGTCAACACCAGTTATCTTTTTGAATACTTCCCTATCGATAGCATGCAAACTTATGTTAACTCTATCCAACCCAGCATCTTTTAATTTCCACGCCAATAGAGGTAATAACACTCCATTTGTTGTCATTGATACCTCTTTTATCCCCGCATTCTTGAGTTCTCTAACGATTTCTACTATATCTCTTCGTATAGTTGGTTCTCCACCTGTTAGTTTTGCTGTTGTTATTCCGAAATCAGTAGCTACTCTAGCTACCAATCCAATCTCTTTCGCTGTTAAGTTCTTCTCCCTGCTTTCTTCACCTTCCATGTGGCAGAAAAAACAAGAAAAGTTGCAAGCGTGAGTTACCGTTATTCTTAAGTCCTCTAGAACTCTACCATATCTGTCATTCATTAGGCTTATATTTTACTGGTATTTTAATAAAGTTGTGTTATGAAAGAGGTAATATGTCCTAAATGCGGGATAAAAATGGACTTTATTGCTGAAGCCGAGAGTGATGGAGTTAAAGAAAGGCTAATAAGATATTACTATAGATGTCCAGCATGCGGAAGTAGGCTTAAGAGTAGCGAGATACTGATTGAAAGAGATACAAGTGTGGTTATTTTAAAAATTCAGAAATAATATTTTTTAGCTCTATCAAACTAGTTGGTAGGAATACGGATAATAGAAGGCCGTTCTCTCTATCAAGTATACCTTCTAATACTTCTCTGTCTGCCTCATACTCTTCTAAGAAGTTTATTATGCTTAACCTGTAGTCATTAATGTTTGTTACGAACTTATAGGAGGTGAATAGGAATAATACTAGTAAATCCCAAGACCTAAATTTCTTGTTATCAGATCTAATAGCTTGCTCCGCATCTATCACGTATACTTCTTGACCACTAATAACAAAGTTTTCATATTTTGTATCTCCTAGACAGAAATTCTCATTGTGTATGTTCTTTAAAGTCCTCCCTAATAATCTAAAATCTTTAGGGTTCTCAGGAAACCTACCCTCTATATATTCCCTTATTATCCATAAGTCAGAAGTGTCATAGTCTATTAATTTGGGCACACGTATTTTATCCTTCCAATTATAGGTTAAGAAATCTATTTCTCTAGACATTCTCTTAAAGGGATCTGCAACGTAAGGATAATTAAACATAAAGAAAGGTGTTAGTAAATACCACTTTATGCTACTGTTAGTTAAATATCTCTTTATTACGTATTTCTTGCTCTCATCAACTATAACTTCTGACTGGCTATATATGGCGTTGAGTATCTTTGTTATTATTTCTTGCATATTTCATTTATTTTTTACGTATAGTTTCCTTATTAACTCTCCGTCATCATAGATTTCTTTTTCGAGCGCATCTGTCAAAAAAACTTTGGGATCTATATCTCTAGGTGAAAAGTCTAGAATTTCTCCCTTTTTATTTAAAATAACGATAACCTGTGTCACGGATTATAACTTACTTTCACTCCCCTTTTAAAAGTTGACTCTTCAATATACTAATATACTTAAATATATCGTCCGGAAATATCAGTACAATTATCTTATCCTCTTTTTCTTCTCTTTCCAATTTGTTTAAAGCTGCTACTGTTGCACCTGATGATATACCCACAAGAAGACCACTAGTTCTCGCTACTTCCTGCATTCCTTTTATCGATTCCTCTAGTGTTACTTCTATAACTTTATCTACGTCGCTAGATTTAACTATGTAATCTCCAATTCTTTGCCTCCTTATACCAGGTATTGTTTCATATTCTGCTGGTAAGACGCCAACAATTTTGACATCTTTGTACTTTGCCTTCATATATCTTGAGATTCCTGTTATATGTCCTCCAGTTCCTATGCCAGCAATTATTATATCAGGTTTTAAATTGATAGAGCTTAACTGTTCATCTATCTCTTTTGCCGTTGTTTCCATGTGAGCTCTTACGTTAGTAAGATTGTAAAACTGATTAGGATGATAAGCGTCTTTTTTCTTTTTTACGTATTCCTCTATGAGAGGTAATGATTCTATTGTAGATTTACCATTAACAACAACGTTAATACCTAAAAATTTGAGTAAAAGCCTAGTTTCCTCTGCAGAGGTTTCTGGTAAGTATATTGTAGCTTTCATGTTATAGAGTATAGATAGTATTGATATCGCTATGGCGAAGTTCCCTGAACTACTTTCTATAATTTCTTTGCTTCCCTTTTCTAAGGCTTCTTGAAATAGATAATAGGCTGTCCTATCTTTTATGCTCCTACTGAAAGGATTATAATATTCAAGTTTTGCCCAAATATTACCTGGCAGATTTAATTTGACTAGTGGGGTAGGCCACATTCCCTTTAATAAATCAATTACGTTTTGAAAAACATGTAGTTCTTTAGAGGACTTTTGATATACGATATTTGACACAAATTTAGGTCACGCTAACCTCATTTTTGTACTAATGATATATAAGTATTTCCCTCCTTTTATTATGCCAAGCTTAAAATATTCTATAACATATTATACTTGTCATGAAAGTACGAGCGATCACGATATTTCTTCCTAACGTAAATAAAGAAGAGCTAGATAGAACAGAGGAATTGCTATTTAGACTTCAGGATAAGACGTGGAGCATAAGGATCTCTTTTCCACCTAACATTAATATGCCAGTTAATAAGTTAATAGAGTTAGATGATAGTGAAGTAATAAGTTATGGTATGCTACATTTAACTGCAGATCGTTTGAAAGATAATATGAATAACGTTATTGATTATTTGAAGGGCGCTCCAAACTTATTTTCTTCAGTATTGTTGAACGATCCCTCTTATATTTCTGATGTTGCAAAATTTATTGTTAAACTAGAACCTAACGAGGCTTGGAGGTTCTCCATTCTGGTTAATGATGATTTCCTCGTAACACCTTACTTCCCTGCAGGTTCTGCTAATGTTAAAGAGAAGTCTTTTGCTATATCGTTAATTTATGTCAATGATTATTACAATGGATTAGGAGCCGAGGCCTTAAGGAAGGCTAATGATATAGGTAAAGAGATAGAGAATAAATACAAGATTAAATATCTAGGAATAGACCCGTCTCTGTCACCATGGCTTAGCGAAAGTGTAGGTAGAGTTATAGAGGAGAGGAGTAAAAGTAGACTTTTTTCTCCATCTAATTTATGGGAGGTTTATAGAATTAATCAAGATATAAGAGATATGTCAAGAATTGCTAATATAAATTCTATTGGTTTTTCTGAGGTTATGTTGCCTATAGCTGAAGATAATGTTCTTTTTGAAAGGGTTAAGGAAGGATCATTAAAGCTCTATGATTTAGTTTCTCTCACTCAAGTATGTGTAGCAGGTCTTGATATGGTTGGTATTGAACCTGATGAGGCTTTTATTTCGGTATTACTAAAAGATTTATACGCTATTCAAAAGGTAAAAATGAGACCTTATGGTATTAGATTAATCCCTCAATCAGAAGATATAACTAATTTAAGTAATATTGGACTTCGTGTTCCAAAAGTAAAAACAAAATAGAGTGATTTAAAGTACTTTTATATACTTAGAATTTTCTAAAGTAATTTGAGAGTGATTTAAATGGAAGTTCGAAGAGTCCAAAAATTTGGAAAATCTACACTAATGGTTTCTCTACCTGCAGACTGGGTGAAAGAAGTTGGTTTGTCTGCAGGTGAGACTATATACATTGACACTGACGAAGATGGAAGTTTAAAAATATACCCACCAACCACTAGGATGGCTAGTACTACTAAAGAGATAAAAATAATAGTATCGAATAATGTGCAGGCAGATATAATATCTAGGGTTATTCAATCACTGTACTCACTTGGTTTTGATAAAATAGATATTCAGAGTAAAGATGGCGTCTTAAGTGAAGATATACTAAGGAAGGCAAAAGAGACTGTTAGAAATCTGATCGGTTTAGAGGTTGTAAATCAAACTTTAGATGAGCTACAGATACAGTCTTTTCTAGACCCAACTAAGTACTCTATGAACAGTTTAATCAGCAGGATTTCGAGCTCTTTAAAACAAATGCTTCACTATTTAAGTCTAGGTATTAAGGAGGGTAGTAGGACTTTTCTACAGGAAGTTGTTGAGCTAGAGAAGGAAGTAGATAGGCTATACGCTCTAGCTGTTAGGCAACTCATATTAGCTCAGACTAACAGAAGTTTAGCTTATATGATTGGTGTAAAGAGAATACAAATAGTTGGCAATAGGATATTAATAAAATCAATAGAAGAGGCTGCTGATGAGATCGACGAAGCAGCTGAAGATCTTCTGGCGTTATCACCTTCAGAACTAGAATACATAAAACTCACGTGGGATTCGCTAAATATGATAATAGAGCAGACATCTGTAGTGATAGATCATGTTATAAAGGCCTTAACTAAAACCGATGTGAAGTTAGCTAATGAAGTTCTAGAGGAGCTGAGAACACTAAGAAGGGTTCTCGTATCGCAAACTTCAAACTTAGAAAGCAAATTAGCTGAGTCTAAAGAACCTAAGATTATAACTACACTTAGAATACTAAATCTTAGATTATATAATGCAATAAGGAGAATGGAACCGATAGCTGAGATTTCATTAAACAGGAGTATAGAGAATCTAAAAGAACTAATAATTGATTAACTTAATTGATAGAAGAAAAAATTCATAATTTCCCATTAAGCTTGGCCAGTTGTTGCAATACGTATTCCCTTATTTCTTCTAAACTTGGTAATTTTTGTATAATCCTTCCATTTTCCATATATTTCACGAGTAAAGGTTTACAGTTACTAGATGGGGGAGCCTCATTCAACATAGTTATTATATCACTATCTGGCGTATCGCCGCACCTATAAACTTGCTTTGCACCAGGCCATTTACCTCTTTTTGTAAAGGGAATCCATTTACCATCGATTTCTTTTTCTACAATATCCGCACTGAAATCTACGCTCTCCGGAAATGCAATTGAAGTACCAACGCCGAATCCATCTACTACGTCTCTTAAATTTACTACGTCATCTTCATCAATGCCACCGCTAACTATTATTTTAACCTTATTAAAACCGTTAATCCTCAGAGTCCATCTAACCTCTTCAATGAGTTTTCTAAAATTGCCTCTTCTACTAGCAGGCGTATCCAATCTAACGCCGTAAAGTTTATCTTTAAGTAATTTTGCTGCTTTTAACGCTTCAGTCCTTTCATCCTCAAAAGTATCAACTAGTATTATCCTGGGTACATCTGGAGGCATATATTCATCAAATGCAGCCCACGCTTTTTCGTTATCTCCTACAACTAGCATTAAAGCGTGTGGCATAGTACCTGTGGGTTTGAGTCCTAAGTACTTTTCGCTTAATGCACCGGATACAGCATCAGCGCCTCCTATATAGGCAGCCCTATCCGCCATTGGCGCTACTGCGGGATGTAATGCCCTTAGTCCGAAGAACAATACTAGTTTGTCAAGTGCTAATGCCTTTATCCTAGCTGCCTTAGTGGATATGCTTGAGTAGTGTCTCAGTATTCCTAACAATGCCGTTTCGTATACTCCAAAATCAAGATAGTTTCCTTCTATTATCATTACAGGCTCTATATCTTTAAATAGTGTTCCCTCTGGCATTGAGTAAACAGTTACTGGCTTTCCTTCCAACAAGTGTAAAACCTCTTCTAATCCAGTAAAAACGGCCCATGAGTATCCCTTAGGTAAGGAATATGCGTGAAATTCCATTCTAACCTTTGTATTAGCTAGTCCTAATTTTTCTAAGACATATTTGGTTCTTAGAAAATATATATCTGTCACGTCACCATTAAGTATCTCATCCTCGTCAGCTATGAAGAATTTTTTCATGGTCTTTCTTTAATGTTATATTGAGGTTAATTTTTAAACCTTACACATAACGATATAATGAATACTAAATGATCACAGCAAAAATGGTTCCTGCAGATATTTTGATTAAGAGACTAGCCGAATATTTAAAAAATAATGTAGACAGCATTAAGCCTCCTGAGTGGACGTTATTTGCTAAAACCGCTAGTTATAATGAAAGGGTTCCAGATGATCCTGAAAATTGGTGGTACATAAGAGCTGCTTCTTTAATGAGAAAACTTTACGTGAAGGGACCCTTTGGAGTCGAAACAAGTAGGACTATCTATAGTAGTAGCAAGAGGAGGGGTTCAAGACCACCTAAAACTGTTAAAGCACCTGGCCATGCTGCTAGGCTGATATTTCAGCAACTTGAAAAGTCAGGCTTAGTAATTAAAACTAAGAGAGGGAGACTTCTTTCTTCCAAGGGAAGAGCTTTAGTTGATAAATTATCATACGAAATATTTAAAGAGTTAGCAGAACAGAATACAGATTTGAAGAAATATTTAGGGTGATATATAAATGTCAACAGAGGATAATGACCAATACAGTGATGAAGAGCTTGATGAGATTTTAAGAAGAAGGGCTGTTGAATATCAGAGAAGAGCAGAAGAAGAAAAGAAACGTAAAGAAGAGGAAGAAGCACAGAAAGATGCTATACTAAGGGTAATTTTAACGCCCGAAGCTAGGCAAAGGTTAAATAACGTAAAGCTAGTAAAGCCTGAACTGGCTGAAGCATTGGAGAACCAATTGATAGCCCTAGCTCAGGCTGGAAGGATACAGGTACCCATTGATGATGATTCACTGAGAGAAATTTTATCAAGGATTGCAGAACAAAATAAACGTGACTTTAAGATACATATAAAGGAAAGGGGATGGCGTTGAGCAGGAATAAGCCATTAGGCAAAAAACTTAGGTTAGCTAAGGCGATAAAGAGAAACTATTCTGTTCCTGCATGGGTTATAATCAAAACAAATGGGAAATTCAGGTTTAATCCATTTAGAAGAAATTGGAGAAGGAACAAATTAAAGGTGTAATGGTATGAAGGAGAAGGATAACTTCATAATGACTATCAATTTAAGAAGAGTTATACAAGGCAGGAGGCCAGTTAGGTTTAGGAGGAGCGTAAAGGAAATAGTGAATAAAGTTAAAAGACATTTTGGAGCAGAAAAAGTAATTTTGGATCCGATGTTAGCAAAAGCGATTTCTAGCAATGGATATGATAAGGTTAAGAGTAGAGTTACAGTTAATGTAGTAAAAATTGGTGAAAAAACATATTTAGTAAGACCAGTAGTGAAACTTGAATGAATATTCAAAAGTTAACAGTTTTTGGTAATGATAATATTGGTGTATATATTTTTACTAATGATAAATATACAATAATACCTAAAGGATTATCTGAACATTCAATTAAATTGATAGAAGAAACGCTAAAGACAGAGGTTATAGTTAGTGAGATCGCTAGAACTTCGTTAATAGGTGTTTTCATAAATGGTAATAACAACGTAATTCTTTTGCCAAGGATTGCTTCAGATGACGAGATCAGAACTATAAAGGAGTCCGCAAAGGATTGTCGCGTTGAGGTATTAGATATAAGACCTACTGCATTAGGTAATATATTTCTACTTAACGACAATGCTGCTTTAATTTATACAGACTTGACAGATGAGGAAGAACAGAAGGTTAGAAATGTATTAGAGATGGATAATGTAAAGAGAGGGATGATTGCGAATATTTTAACAGTGGGTTCAGCAGGTGTAGTTACAGATAAGGGCGGACTAATTCATGTAGAGGCTAAAGATGAAGAAGTAAACGAATTAAGCAAGTTTTTCAAGGTTAACATAGATATAGGTACTGTTAACTTTGGTAATCCTTTTATTAGAAGTGGATTGATAGCAAACGTTAAAGGCATACTAGTGGGTTCATCTACTACAGGACCAGAAATTTTAAGGATTCAGAAAGCATTCGGTGAGTAGGGATGGTGGAGGAAGTGAAAAATTATTACGTAAGAGGTATAATGTTAGTAGGCGAGTCAAAGTACCCTGTTTGGCAAAAGTTCGAAAAGTATGTTAGAGCATTGAACGAAAAGCAGGCTATTGAGATAATATATTCAGTGCTAGGCAGTAATCATAAGATAAAGAGATACAATATTAAAATCCAGGAGATAAAGGAAGTTCCTCTTGATGAGGTAGCTGATAAAAAAGTTAGAGATTTAGCCAAGTTAGAAAAGATAATATTAGAGTGAAAGATATGAGCTCTCAACCTAGACAACCAGGTATAGTTATTTCGGTTAGTGACCTTATTAATGAGGCAGAGAGACTAAAACAATATATCGATAGTTTGCAAAAAGCATTAAGCGATGTAAACGAGTCTATAAATGCCATAGAGGATGCAAAAAAGCTTCTTAATCAACTACAACAATCGCCCCAAGGGGAGATATTTACAACAGCGGATAGGAGAGGATACCTCCTATTAAAGTTACAAGGGGTGAACGCTAGTAAAGTGCTTATTCATTTGGGTAGCAAGTATTATGTTGAAGTAGACCCCTCTGCTGGTATTCAGGTCTTACAGAGGCAAGAGGATCAATTAAAGGACTTATCAACTTCAATCCAACAGGAATTGGCAAAGCAATTGCAAGTATACAACCAAATAGTAGATCTGCTTAACCAAATACAAGCTAAAGCTGCGGAAAGCGCTACTCAGAAAGGTGGTTAATAACGTTTTGATAGATTGAAGAGAGCGTTTTCAAACTTTGTAGATAAGATAAGTAGTAGAGAGGAGTCGAAAGAAGAATCCAAAGAAGAGAAGCCAGCACAAGTTGAATTGAGTCAGCAAAAAGAGAGTAGACAAGAACAAGGTGGAGGGAAAGGTATATTTGACGTTTTCAGATACAAAACTATCAAAGAGGATGATATTAATGATCTTATTGACGAACTTAGAATGGAGTTATTGGAAAGTGATGTCAGTTATGAAGTAACGCAAAGGATATTAGACGAGCTAAAAAAGGAACTTATAGGAAAGAAAGTAAGGAGAAGCGAAGATATAAAGGAGTTAGTAAGGGATACTTTAAAAAAATCGTTAAATGAGCAATTTAGTAAAATTGGAACTTTCGATTTGTTGGAAAACATAAAGAAATCTCAAAGACCATATGTTATTGCCTTTTTCGGAATTAATGGTGTTGGTAAAACAACTACAATAGCTAAGATAGCCTATATGCTTAAGAATAGCGGTTTTTCAGTTGTTATAGCCGCTGCAGATACGTTTAGGGCTGCAGCCCAAGAACAGCTTAGCATTCATGCACAAAAATTAGAGGTTCCAATTGTAAGAGGTAAATACGGTGGAGATCCAGCATCTGTGGCTTATGATGCTATTTCTTTAGCTAAGAAAAAAATGATAGATGTTGTCTTGATAGACACTGCAGGTAGAATGCATACGGATGCTAACTTAGTTGACGAATTAAGGAAAATAATTAGAGTGGCTAAACCTAATTTAAAAATTTTAGTACTTGACGCACTGACAGGTAATGATGCATTGGAGCAGGCTAGATATTTCGAGAGTTCTGTAGGCTTCGATGCTATTGTAATTACAAAGGCTGATGCGGATGTAAAAGGCGGTGTAATATTAACCGTCTCTTATGAATTCTCAAAACCAATTATATTTGTAGGTGTTGGTCAAGAGTATGATAAGCTTGTGAAGTTCGATCCTAATTGGTACGTAAACAACCTTCTTTGATGTGTAGCTACTTTGGAGTTAATTTATTAATTTACTAAAATAGAGTTTAACTGATGAGTAGTATATTAAAAAGGCTTTCAAGATTGCGAGAGGATTGGAACAGAATAATATCAGTATCGAGGAAACCCGATAAAAATACTTTTAAATTGAGTACAAGGGTAACTATCCTAGTGCTTGTACTAGTTGGTTTATTCGCATATATTATACAGTTGCTAATAGTATTATTGCATATATAAAATATGGTGGTTATCATGGAGAGCCAAATCAGAAATTACTATGCCGTAAAGGTTACTGGAGGTCAGGAAGTGAACGTCGCTTTGATGATAGAGGAGAGGGTTAGAGATAACAACATAAATGAAATATTTTCTATTATTGTTCCACCAAACATGAAAGGTTATGTTATAGTTGAGGCTACTGGTTCTCACATCGTGAAGTTTATAATATCGGGGTTGAGACATGCTAGGGGTGTGGCACCTGGATTAGTTACACGTGAGGATTTAGAGAAGATGATATCGAAGAAGGCTGTAGCTCCAGTTATCAAAGTGGGAGACTTTGTTGAAGTTATTTCGGGACCATTTAGAGGTATGCAAGGAAAAGTCGTTAGAGTCGAAGAGGCTAAAGGTGAGGTAGTCTTAAATATTCTTGAATCTAATTTCCCTATTCCAGTAACAATGTCTTTGGATCAGGTCAGGCCAGTTAAGAAGGTGTAAGATTATGCCCACGAAGTCAATAAAGGTAATGGTTGAGGGAGGGAACGTTAAGCCAGGTCCCCCCTTAGCCCCAACCTTATCCCAATTAGGATTAAACGTAGGAGAAGTTGTAAAGAAAATTAATGAAGCCACTGCCCAGTTTAAAGGTATGAGTGTACCTGTTACAATAGAAGTAGATACTGATACTAAGAGCTATAGCATCAAGGTAGGTATACCTACAACTACCGCATTACTTCTAAAGGCTGTTAATGCTGAAGGACCTTCTGGTGATCCAGCACATAAGAAGATAGGTAACATAAGTATAGAGCAAATAATTGATGTTGCTATTATGAAAAAGCCTTCAATGACTGCAAAAACCCTAAAAAGTGCAGTAAAAAGCATTGTTGGTACAGCTAAAGCTATTGGTCTAACTATAGAAGGAAAGGATGGAAAAGAAATTATAAAGGAAATAGAAGAAGGAAAATATGACGAGTTATTTAAAAAATATGAAGAAAAGTGGAACCAAGTAAAGGGTGAGTGAAATGATAGTTGAGAAAGATAATCTTGTAAAGGCTATAGAAAAGGCGCTTTCACCGGAATATAATGTAAAGAGGAACTTCTTACAAAGTGTTGAATTAATAGTTACGTTTACAGGTGTAGATATAAAGAAAGGAGAGCTAAAACTTAGAGAAGTTGTTCCATTACCTAAGAAACCTACTAAGGAAAGAATGGTTCTTGTTGTCCCTACATTACAACAGTTAGAAGAAGTGAAAAAAGTCTCTCCCAACGTGATATTGACTAGGGAAGAACTTCAAAAATTACAAGGAAATAAGAGGGCTGTAAAGAAGCTAGCTAAAAATAACGATTGGTTCCTCATAGCACAGGAATCGATGGCTCTAGCTGGAAGGATATTGGGTCCTGCTCTAGGGCCCAGAGGAAAGTTTCCACTACCTTTACCTTCATCTGGAGATGTGGCAGAATACGTAGCTAGATTTAAGAGGTCTACAGTGGTTAAGAATAAGGATCAGCCGCATACGCAAGTGTGGATAGGAACTGAGGATATGAAGCCTGAAGATCTAGCAGAAAACGCATTAGCTGTTTTAAATGCCATTGAAAATAAGATCAGAAATCCTTCACTTGTAAAAAGTATATATACTAAGACTACTATGGGGAAGATTGTAAAAGTAGAGTTAAGGTGATATAGGATATGGCAGTATTAGCTAGAGCTAAGACGATCCCTAAAAAGAAAGTACAAGAGGTCGAATATCTAACTAATAAATTAAAGTCCTCTTCCGCATTTCTAATTGCAAGTGTGGAGGGTTTTCCTGCTGATAAACTACATGAGATCAGGAAGAGGTTAAGGGATATAGCTGAGATGAGAGTAACTAAGAATACACTATTTAAGATAGCGTTAAAGAACGCTGGTATCGATCCTAAACCACTAGAGAAATACTTGACCGGTTCTAACGTTTTCATATTTACTAATGAGAATCCGTTCAGCATTGTTTTAGCACTTGACAAGTTTAAGCTAAAGAGATATGCAATTCCAGGTGATAAAGCTGAGGAGGAAGTTGTAATTCCTGCAGGAGATACAGGGATGCCTGCTGGTCCTATACTTAGCGTTTTTGGAAAGTTAAAAGTTCAAACTAGAGTTCAGGACGGTAAGGTAGTTGTAGTAAAGGATACTGTAATAGCTAAACCTGGAGATCCTATACCCGTTGAGGCATTACCAATACTTCAAAAGCTTGGCATAATGCCAGTATCTGTAAAGTTGAAACTAAAGGCTGCGTTCTTTAGCGGCATAGTGGTTGACGCTTCACAACTAGTAGTGAACCTTAAGGAATACGAGCAGGAGATCGGTGAGGCATATAAGAACTCCTTTAGCTTAGCCGTGGGTGCAGTATTACCTTTGCCTGAAGCCCTAAGCCTTAACGTTCAAAAAGCATTTAGAAACGCTATTGCATTAGCTACAGAAATTGGCTATATAACACCAGAAACTGCACAGAGTGTAATCGCAAAAGCTGTAGCACAAGCTTATGCTATAGCCTCTGCGATTCAGGGTAAGGTCGATTTAGGAGTTCAAGTTCCTTCTCAGCAAACTCAACAGCAGGCTCAGCCACAGCAGGAGGCTAAGAAGGAGGAGAAGAAAGAAGAGGAGGAGAAGAAGCCAAGCGAAGAGGATGTAGGTTCGAGTATATCATCACTCTTCGGTTAAAAAGGAAAGGTTTATATATCATTGATTTAAATTGAGAAAAGTGATAAGATATGGAGTATATATATGCAAGTCTTTTATTGCACAGTGCCAAGAAAGACATAACTGAAGATAGCCTAAAGAACGTGTTAACAGCTGCAGGAATTACAGTAGATGAGGTTAGGTTAAAGGCAGTTGTCGCAGCTCTAAAGGAGGTTAACATTGATGAGGTTCTAAAGAACGCGGCTGCATTACCTGTAGCAGCAGCCCCAGCAGCACAACAGCAGGCTCAGCCACAGCAGGAGGCTAAGAAGGAGGAGAAGAAAGAAGAGGAGGAGAAGAAGCCAAGCGAAGAGGAAATCGCTGGAAGCCTCGCGTCACTCTTTGGTTAAATACATTTCATCAGGAAAAAGTTCTACTTTTTTTACAAAAACAATTTTAAGTGGCTTGTGTGTTTTTAGATTGATTTGAATTGGAATTTAAGGCAAATGAGAATGAGTATAGATTAAAATTTTTCACAGATAACAAGTATATAAGACACATCTGTAAATCTTGTAGTACACCCTTCTGGACTAAGGATCCCAATAGAGAGCTATGTGCAGATATACCCTGTACAGATTATTACTTCTTTGATTTGGATATTAAGACACAGCCATTAACGGTTAGAGAAGCCAGAAATAAGTTCTTGAAATTCTTCGAGAGAAAAGGACATACAATTATTAAACCTAAACCTGTTTTAGCTAGATGGAGGGAGGATCTTTATTTAACGATTGCTAGTATAGTTGATTTTCAACCTCACGTTACTAGCGGTATAGTAAAGCCTCCAGCTAATCCACTTGTTTTATCACAGCCTTGTATAAGATTAGAAGATGTAGATAACGTTGGTGTTACATTTGGCAGACATTTAACAACCTTTGAGATGGCTGCTCATCACGCTTTCAACTATCCTGAGCAACATATATATTGGAAAGATGAAACTGTAGAATACGCTAAGGAGTTCTTCACTAAGGAAATAGGAATACCCGAGGATCAGCTAAACTTTAAGGAAAGTTGGTGGGAAGGTGGAGGAAACGCGGGCCCTTCTTTTGAGGTCACTGTTGGGGGTCTAGAACTAGCTACTCTAGTCTTCATGCAATACTCAATCTCTTCAGATGGTTCCTATGTTCCACTAAAGTTAAAGATAGTTGATACTGGATATGGAGTTGAAAGAATAGCTTGGTTTACGCAGAGGACTCCAACAGCTTTTCATGCAATCTATGGGAATTTAGTAGATACTTTCTTCGATAAGATAGGTGTCGCAAAAGTCGACCCTGAATTATTAAAGGTAGCATCTAGGCTAGCTGGGAAGATCGATCCTGATAAGCCTGAAACAATAAAATCCCATAGAATAGCAGTAGCTAAGGCTCTAGGCATAAATGATATAGATTATGTAGATGGAGAGCTCACAAGAGCTAGTAGAGTATTTCAAGTGTTAGATCATACAAAAACTATTTCACTGATGCTAGCTGATGGTTTGGTTCCATCCAATTCAGGAGAGGGATATCTAGGTAGACTGTTAATCAGGAGGGCTTTAAGGGTTCTCAAATTATTGGGTTCCGACATCAAGTTGAGCGAACTAATTAAATATCAAATAGACTATTGGGGAGAAGACTTTCCGCAGTTGATCAAAAATAAAGATTATATCATAGAAGTAGTAGATCTAGAGCAGGAGAGGTTCTCTGAGCTCCTCTCTAAGTTACCTTCAGTTGTATCAATAGTGTTGAGGAAAAAGAATCCAACCACAGAAGATTTAGTTCAAATCTATGACAGCTATGGTATTCCACCAGATTTAATAAACGAAGAATTAAAAAGACAAGGTAAACCCCAAATTAATGTTCCTGAGCACTTTTATTCCCTAGTAGCTAAGAGACATCAAACTGCACCCATAAAGCCTACAAAAAGGTTAAAGGTACCTGAAGAAATAGTTAAAGACATCAGCTCTTTACAGCCAACAAGAAAGCTATATTATGAAGATTCTTATCTTAGAGAATTTACAGCTAGCGTTTTGTACAGCAAAGATAACTTCTTAGTTCTAGATAAGACTGCCTTCTATCCAGAAGGGGGAGGTCAACTAGGTGATACAGGCAAAATTATACTCCCTAATGGTCAAGAAATAAAGGTGATTGATACACAAAAAGTGGGCGACGTTGTTGTACACATATTAAATACGGATGTAGAAATAGAGAAAGGGACAGAAGTAAGGGGAATAATAGATTGGGACAGAAGATATAGGCTAATGAGACACCATACAGGAACCCATGTTCTACTTCAAGCTGCGAAGAGGTTACTTGGGGAACATGTATGGCAGGCAGGGGCTGAGAAGACTCCAGAAAAAGCGAGATTGGATATAACACATTATAAGATGTTAACAGATGAGGAGATTAAGAAATTAGAGGATTTGGCAAATCATGTCATAAGTGATGGAAGGCCTGTTAGGGCTATTATAATGGATAGAATGGAGGCGGAGATGAAGTTTGGCGTCTCGATTTATGAAGGAGGTGTACCTGAAGGAAAGGATATAAGGATTTTGGAAATAAAGGACTGGGATGTAGAGAGCTGTGGTGGCACTCATTTAAAGAACACTAACGAGATAGGGGCTATTAAAATAATTAATGTCGAGAAGATTCAAGATGGAGTAATTAGGTTAGAATTTGTCGCTGGTCCTGCTATTGTAGATTATGCTAGAACTCTAGAAGCTCAGGTAAGTGATGTATCAGCTATAATAGGTACCTCACCTAAGCAGCTGCAAGATAGGATGAAGAAACTAATGGAAGAATATGAAAGCCTAAAGGAAAGTCTCAATAATTACAAGAGATATGTAATAGAAAACATTACTTCTCAAGCTAAGCAGATTAGTATAAATGGTTACATGATATATTCAATAGATAACTTCTTTGACGAAGACGCTCTAAAAGAGGTCATAAGAAGGTTAACTGCCAAGGAGAAGACTATAGCTGTTGCATTAGTAAATAATAAAAAATTGCTCTTAGGCTCCTCAAAAGACGTTGACATCAGTATATTTAACGATGTTATGAAGAGTATTGGTGGTAAAGGAGGAGGTAAGGGAACGTTCGGTACATGGGTTTTCTCTAATGTGAACATGGAGGACATATTAAATGGAGTTAAGAAGAGAATTAGCGGAGGCGTATAAGGATTATAAGTATTTTTTGAATAGGGGTTATTCAAGGAAAGTCGCATTAGAGGCGATAACTAGTAGGTATAATTTAAGCGTAAAGGAAAAGATGCTCTTGTATCGCTGTGTTCACTCAGACGATGAGATCAAGGCTGTTAAATCCAAGGTCGTAAAGCATTTGCCTAAGAGTATCATAATAGACGGCTATAATATAGGTATAACGTTTTTATCTATAGTTTATGATGACGAAGTCTTCATCTGCGATGACGGTTTTATAAGGGATTTAGGTTTAGGAAAGAGGAAGTTATCTGATGAAGTTTACGATGCCTTATTAGTCGTATCCGAGTTTTTAGAGAATCTAGGGATTTCATTTCAGATAGTTTTAGATTCACAAATTAGTAAGAGTGGAGAACTTGCTGAAATCCTGAGAAATAAGGGGCTTAACGTTAGAACAGTTAAAAAAGCAGATAAACAGGTGATAATTTCTAAGGAAATAGTGGCTTCAAACGATTTTGTAATTCTTTATAACGCCTATGCAGTTTTCGACGTTTTAGGGCTTTTGGTATCGTATAGCGGTCTCGAAATAAACGTGGGACCCTGGTCGGAAAAGATATAAGTTTCTATTTTGTAAGTTTTTACTTGGACCCGTAGCTCAGCCAGGATAGAGCGCCGGCCTCCTAAGCCGGTGGTCGGGGGTTCGAATCCCCCCGGGTCCGCTCCCTCAACAAACAGTCCCACAAATTAAAATAATAGTTTTATTTATACTTTGAATTATTTTCAAATAATATTTTTGATCTTATAGAAAAATCTTTTATACTTTCATGTAGATAAAAAATTTGCGACCCATATGATAACGATCGTAGGTTCTGGAAGAGTAGGTGCAACAACCGCATTCGCTCTATTATTACATGAAGTAGATACACAGATTACATTAATCGATGTTATTAAAGGCTTGCCACAAGGAGAGGCAGTTGATTTGAACCATGCTGCTGCAATATTAGGATTAGGAACTAGAGTTAAGGGTAGTAACGATTACGCTGATATGCAGGGTAGTGATATAGTCATCGTTACTGCTGGTTTAGCGAGAAAACCAGGGATGACAAGAGAACAATTAGCGGCACAGAACGCAAAAATTGTTGCAGATGTAGCGGAGCAGATAAAGAAGTATGCACCAGACTCTATCGTAATAATAACTACGAATCCATTAGATGCAATGGTTACGGTACTGTATAAAAAACTTAAGTTCCCAAGAAATAGAGTGATAGGGTTTAGTGGGATTTTAGACTCCTCAAGGTTAGCTTACTATTCATCTCTACTAGTTAACATCTCTCCGACATCAATAGTTCCAGTTGTATTAGGGCAGCATGGTGAGAACATGTATCCTGTGCCTGAGCTATCGTATGTTTATGGAAAGCCTCTTACCGAGTTCTTAACTAAAGAACAATATGAGCAGGTAGTTAAACAGACTATAGGTGCTGGTGCAGAAATAATTAATTTGAGAGGATTCAGCAGTAATTGGGGACCTGCTGCAGGACTGTTAAAAATGGTCGAGGCTATAAAGAGGGATAGGAAAGAGGTCATAGAAGCTAGCGTTTATTTAGATGGAGAGTACGGAGTTAAAGATGTGTTTGTTGAGGTGCCAGTAGTATTAGGTAAGAACGGTGTTGAAAAAGTAATCGAGCTTAACCTCAACCCAACACAGAAAGAACTATTTATGAAGAGTGTAGAAGCTGTAAAGAACAACCTAAAGCAAGTTCCACCAGAGTTCCTTCAATAAATTTTTCATCTGTTTTTCTTTCCTATATCTTCTTAGCTACACTTATATTCTTTGGAAAATTTAGAAATTATACATGGAAGATCCTGCACAAATTATAGCATCGTATCTTCAGCACATCTCTTATGACGATTTAAACGATAAGGTTATAAGGGAGGTTAAGAGGAGGCTAATAGATTCTATAGCCGTAGCTAGGGGAGCACTCAATGCTCCCCCTATTCAGCTATCCAGGACTCTTTTATCTAACTTTCCTGGAAATTCCTTAACTATTGATGGTTATAGGACATCCCCTGATTTTTCAGCCTTTTATAATACGTTCATGATAAGATACCTCGATTTCAATGATACTTACCTATCCAAAGAACCTTTACATCCTAGTGATATGTTTGGGGCTTTACTAGCAGTAGGATCTCTGTTTGATAAATCTGGTAAAGACTTAATCTTAGCTACTGCTATAGGTTATGAAGTAGGCGTAAGGTTATGCGATTCTACATCATTAAGACATAAGGGTTTTGACCATGTTAACTTTCTTGAAGTCGCAACTGCTGCAGCCTTAGCTAAACTGTTGAATTTGGATGAGGAGAAGGCAAGAAACGCTATTTCATTATCCATAGTTCCTCATGTAGCGTTAAGGGAGACAAGGGTGGGAGAACTGTCTATGTGGAAAGCTGGTGCTGCTGCTGAGGCTTCAAGAAATGCTGTATTTTCAGCATTACTAGCTATGGCTGGGATAACAGGACCTAAAACTCCCTTTATAGGCAAGTTCGGTTTTATGAGCTTGATAGCTAAGGATATGGACTTAAAGGTTTTTGATAATTTAGGATCTCCCAATAGCATCTTGAGAACCTATATAAAGAAATATCCAGTAGAATACCATGCGCAAGCTGCTGTTGATGTCGCTAAGAGCATCAATTATGAGGGTGAGATAACTAAAGTGGTAGTGGAGACATATGAGGCTGCAAAGACGATTCTAGCTGATACTGAGGACAAATGGAAGCCTACAACTAAGGAAACTGCAGATCATAGTTTACCGTATATAATTGCCTATACTCTTATCCATAAAGACCTGTGGCTTGACGCTTACGATAACCTTACAGACCCGAAGGTTGTTGATCTGATGAAAAAGATTGTGATAGAGGAAGTTCCCGAATATACTAAAGTCTACCCTAATGAGTTACCGATAAAGCTTACAGTTTACACAACTAAAGGCGTTTATACTAATGAGGTGAGAGTTCCTAGGGGGCATTCAGCTAACCCTATGTCAGATGAAGAGGTTGAAGAGAAGTTCCTGAGATTAAACGGTAAGCGAGAAGAACTTAAATTGCTATGGGACTTAGAAAACGTGAAGGTGAGTGAACTTGTCAGAAGTCTTACGAAAAGCTGATTTTTTAATAATTCCAGGAGTATTTAGCCCCTTTACAGCTCTATTAGCACAAAAGGTGGGCTTTAAAGCCCTTTATCTATCAGGGGCAGCTTTAACTTCATCTTATGGACTTCCAGACCTTGGAGTAATAACTTTAGATGAGATAGCAGACATGGTGAGAAAGATAAGGGCTGTGACTGATCTTCCAATAATAGTTGATGCAGACACAGGTTTCGGTGAAGCTATAAACGTATATAGAGCTGTAAAAGTTCTTGAAGCTGCAGGTGCTAATGCTATACAAATAGAAGATCAGGTATTACCTAAGAAGTGTGGTCATCTTAGCGGTAAGATGGTTGTTGAACCATACGACATGATAGCTAAAATAAAAGCTGCGTTAGAGGCTAGAAGAGACATGTTAATAGTAGCTAGGACTGATGCTAGAGGAGTTAATGGGTTAAATGACGCTATAGAAAGGGCAAAACTATACGTAGAAGCCGGGGCTGACATCATATTTCCAGAAGCTCTCGAGAGCAAGGAAGAGTTCGCCACTTTTGCTAAAGAAGTTAAAGCACCCCTATTGGCTAACATGACGGAGTTCGGAAAAACGCCACTAATTAAGGCATCGGAGTTCAGGGAGTTAGGTTACAAATACGTGATATTTCCTGTGACCATATTCAGGGTTGCTGCAAAGGCTATGAAGGAGGCTTTAGAAGTTCTATTGAAGGAGGGAACTCAGGCTAGTTTAATGGATAAAATGATGAGTAGACAAGAGCAATACGAGGTAATAAACTACTGGTTCTATGAGGATCTAGATAAGCAGTTGGAGAAGAAGGCTAAGGATGTAGTATTTGGCAGGGAGAAGAAAAAGAGCTAAATCCTGAAACCCGGTTGAAGAATTTTACCAGCCTCTATTTCACTATATGGAGAAATAAGGGAACCCATTTTATTTACCTTACCCCTAATTACCTTATTATAGGGATAGCTAAGGGTTACAACTGATGCTCCTATCTTGGCATGATCCCCCACTATTGTAAATGTTAAATAGGACTTGGAATCGACTTCAGCATCTTTGCCTACTATGGAGTGAGCTATCTCACAGTAAGCCCCTATCTTAGCCCCTTCTTCTACATCACTATAATCTCTGACTAGCGAATAAGAGCCTATATATGCGTTTTTACCTATGTAAGCAGGCCCCTTAATTATACTATAATCTTCCACTACAGCGTTATCCTCTATTATAATATTCTTGCCAAGAACAGCAGTTTTAGAGATCTCAGCGGTTTCAGAGATATAAGAGTTTCTCTTATTAGATAAAAGGACCTCTACAGCCCTTATTATATCCTCAGGATAGCCTATATCAAGCCATAAACCAGACCATATGAAGTACCTAGCGCTATCCCTTTTGAACAACTCGGAGATATACGAGAGTATATCGTCAAAATAATCTTTCTTTATTATATAAGCACCAGCTAAGGCTAGAGTAGATCCTTCATTTACTATCCTAATTTTGTTGTCCTCGATCTTAACTAATCCATAAGTTGTTAAACCTTCACTTACTGGGACTAATGGGAACACTGATTTATCGCCAGATGAAAGGAAAGCGTTCATCAAGTTAACGTAAAAATCTTCAGTGGTTATTATATCGCCATAGGCTACTAAAGCGTAATCTTCATCAACCTTCTCTAAACCATCTCTTACAGCACCGCTAATTCCTTGACTCTTTTGAATAACTAACTCGAAGGAGATTTCAGTATTTTTGCTCAGGATTTCCTCAACCTGGTATCCCCTCTCCTTGTTCGTAACGACTATTAGTTCTTTAACTCCAGCCTTCTTTAGCCCATTTATTACATATTCTAGCACCGCACTACCCAAGATGCCTATAGTCTCCTTTTGTCTTTTCATGGTATAGGGACTTAATCCCTCACCGCTCCCTCCAGCTAATATCACGCCTTTCATTCAACGGTCACCGTCTTGGCTAGGTTTCTAGGTCTATCTGGATCGAGAGATTTAGCTGTAGATGCATAATAGGCTATTAATTGGATTATAGGCGATATCGCAAAAGGCGATAAAATATCTTTATCAACTTTTATCAGTATTTCGGTCTCAGCTCCAAGCCTCTTATTCACGCTAATAGCATAAGTCTTAGCACCTCTAGCTTTCATCTCATGCAAGTTATTCTCTAAGAGATCCGTTAGTTCACCATCATTTATGAAAACCACAGGATAACCTTTCTCTACTAGCGCTATAGGACCGTGTTTGCTCTCCCCTGCAGGATAAGCTTCTGCATGCACATAGGCTATCTCTTTTATCTTTAATGCGCCTTCCATTGCTAGAGGTAATGAAAGACCCCTACCTAAGTAATAAACGCTCTTCTGAAGTGCTAGCTCTTCTCCTACCTTTTTAGCTATACCCTCTCCTAAGGATATGCTGTTCTTTATCACTTCAGGAGCGCTTAACAGCTCTTTATAATCTATCTTAGCCAAATAGGCATAAAGGAACAGAAGCACTGCAAGTTGGGAGCTAAAAGTCTTTGTTGCTGCAACCCCTATTTCAGGACCAGCCCTCATGTAAAGCTTATAATCGCTCTCCCTGGATATCGCACTATCAATAACGTTAGTTATCGATATTATTGTTGCACCTTTCTCCTTCATTTTTCTTATTCCCATTAAAACGTCTATAGTTTCACCGCTTTGGCTTATGGCTATTACGGAATCTCCCCTTTTCGCGTTGATGTTATAATACTCAGAAGCTATTACAGGTAATGCAGTATAACCTAGCCTGTTCAGGAGGATAGTGAAATATAGACCTGCATGATAACTAGTTCCGGCAGCTATTACTATTATCCTATCAGAACCTTTAAGCCTCTCAGTTATTTCTTCTACGAGCTCTGTTTCTGATAGCAGGCCATTTATAGTATCATTGATAGCCCTAGCGCTTTCGTGTATCTCCTTAAGCATGAAGTGGGGATAACCCTCTTTCGATGCCGCTTGTGCGTCCCAGTCAATTATTCTAATCCTCTTTGTGACATCAATCACATTACCTCTAAGGTCTTCTATGTAAATCGAAGTAGGAGTTACATACCCTAGCTCACCATCATTTATTATTACCACCTTTTTAGTGTAGTCTAAGAACGCTGGGATGTCTGAGGCTACGAAATTAGTTCCCTCTCCCATGCCTATTACTAATGGGTTGTCCTTTTTCGCAAAGTATATCCTATTCTCTCCCTTTACTATAGCTAAAATCGCGTAGCTACCCTCTAGATCTAGAACAGCTTTTTTGAAAGCTGTGAAAGTATCAAAACCCTTCTTTCTATACTCCTCTATTAAATGGGGAATGACCTCTGTGTCGGTCTCACTCCTAAAAATGTGACCTAATGCTATTAGACTTTCTTTTAATTCTTTGAAGTTCTTTAAAGTCCCATTATGTATTACAGCTATGGAGTTAGAACAATCAGTATGGGGATGAGCGTTATAATCTGATGGTGGTCCATGGGTAGCCCATCTGGTGTGGCCTAGGAAAACGTTCCCCCTCATCGATAATATATTCTTTTTTTGGACTACTTCCTTAACAGTCCCCTTAGCCTTTCTGACTTCTAAAATCGAGCCTTGAAGTGAAGCCACTCCAACACTATCATATCCACGATATTCCAGCTTTTCTAAGCACGAAACAGTGATTTGGGCTAGGTTCTTATCAGTTAACGAAGTTATCCCTATTATCCCGCACAACTCATATACCTATCTTTTCTGAAATTATTAAAAATTATTCAAAACCACACTACACATGGCTAACAACAGACTATCAATCCTCGGAAAAGATTTGAACTCCTGTAAACGTTGGTTCAGCGTTTATCCTCCTAGCTCCCATAACATCCATCAACACATTAACCCTGTCATCCCTTGTACAGACAACAGCGCCGCCAGCACCACCACCGCTCATCTTACACCCTTTTATCCCCATTAACTTAGCAGTTGAAACAAAGTTGTCCAAAACAGGTGCGGTAACGCCTAGAGAGAAGAGTAAACCGTGATTGAGATACATCAGATATCCAACCTCATCCTCATCTGACCTAATTAAGGCTTCCTTGCCCATCTTTGTTATCTCAGCTATTTCATCTAACAAATTATCGAAGAGCTTTGAATACTTCTCTTTCAATTTTCTTACCCTCTTCAACATCTCAGCAGTAGTCATAAATCTCCTAAAGTACCCAGCACTAAAGCTAATATTTACCCTTCCTAACTGTTGGAGCCCCCCTCTTTCATCAAAGTATACAAACCCTCCTAAGGCTTCAGTATGGGTATCCATCTTACTGGCTATACCCTGTACCCTTAACTCAACCTCATGAGATATCTTTGCTATTTCCTCCTTACTCAACTTCTTACCTAAAAACGCGGAATAGGCTGCAACAGTGCCCACAGTCACAGCGGCGCTAGTCCCTAGTCCAACAGAGGGTTCTACACTACTCTCTATGCTAATTTCTGCTTTTTTCTCTTCACCGAAATACTTGATGGCTTCGATGACATAAGCTAATAAGCCTTTTATTCTTTCGTTTTCTATTTTAAAATCCCTTAGGTTTACCTTTACTCCTTTTATTGGCAATTCATCGGACTTTATCAGGAATTCATCGCTGTCTTTAACTGTAACTGCTAAATGTTCACTTATTGTAAACGCTATAGCTGGTCTTCCATAAACTACTGCATGCTCTCCAAAAAGAGTTAATTTTAAGGGCACTATTGCTTTTATCACAAGTATTCTAATTTTGGTCTCTTTGATAAAAATGTTGGTAAAATGGGTTTCAGTAATAAAGGATCTCCTTCGGCTATTTCTCTCCTGATCTCGTCTATTGTGAAGCTCCTCTGCTCGTTCTTTTCCCTTATTCTAACGCTAAGGGAGTTCGTTTTAGCTTCTCTTTCTCCAACAACTGCTACATAAGGTATCCATTCCTTTCCCGCTCTCCTTATCTTATTACCTAAACCGTCATCTAGATCATCAACTTCGACCCTCAAGTCCTTTAATTCGTTAGCCACCCTTATTGCATAGTCCAAGAAGTCCTTCTTAACTGGCAATATCCTAATGTGTACAGGGTTCATCCATAAAGGAAGGGTTGGTGGGTTCTTCTTGCTAGCCTCTAAGAGATAGTAATAGACTAGATTGTTTACGTTGACATAAATGTAGCCCTTACCACTTCCTCCACTCTCCTGCCAATAGATCTTAAGCGTGTTCTTAGAATCCTTGAACTCGTTAGGAATATCTGTAAAGATATCGTTTATGTTAACTCTTTCTTCCCCTCCTCCCCCTATCCTATACCTCAACTGGATTCTAACGCTATCATTTATGCAGGGGACTCTCCTTCCTTTAGGCTCTGAATACAGTATCTCCATAGAGTTTTCAGGCAAATCATCTACAGGACCTTCAAATACTGTAATCGGCTTCAATTTATACTTTAAATACTCTATAACAGCGTTCTTTATAAATAGACTATGAGGGGAATGTGGAAAACCGAACTTATTGCATACCTCCATTTCTTCAGACTTCTGATACTCCTCTAGCTCTTCAACCCTTATCCTCCTAGATAGCTCACTCAAAGGATGACCTAGGCAATGAATTGAGAACTCTTTATACCAGCCAAAAGGTGTCTTGTAAGCGTTTATTCCCTTGCTCTTGATCTCCTGATATAGCTCGTTTAACAGTTTTATAGCAGTTTCTGGAGTTGCCAGATTCGAGGAGAGGTGGGCATATGGATATACTACCACCGCAGAAGCCTTTACCTCGTTGAATACCTTGATTATATCTTCAGAAGCCCTCTTAACCACCTCTTCGTTATCCCCCTTTTCTATAGTCGTATAAGCTACTAGAACGTTCTTCAGTTCCAAAGTCTCAGGAACTGGTTCCTCAGCTCTTTCAACAGCCTTCTCTTTTACTTTAAAGAAGAAATCCGAGGTGTGGATGTAAAGTATTATCATAGCTTTATCTCCATACCGTTTTCTGCCACTATAACTTCAACTCCTAACTTTTCCTTAGCAAGTGAAGCAAAAAATTCAGCGTTGTCAGGGCTTGAATGAACTATGACTAGCTTCTCTAGAGATTTAGCGCTCTTAGCTATTTCCAATAACTGATCCTTGCCTGCATGACTTGAGAAGTCAAATAACTCTAACCTAGCCTTCAAGTAAGGTGCGTTTGACTCCATCCTACCTTCCTCGATCAACTTCCTTCCTGGCGTGTTCTCCCCCTGATAGCTGACTAGAAACACAGCGTTCTTAGGGTTATCGTACAACTTCTTTAGGTAATAGAGAGCTGGTCCTCCCTTTAGCATTCCAGCGCTGGCAACTATTACCCCGCTCTCCTTCCATACCTTATGCCTATCCTCCCATCCCTTCACATATCTATAACTATCATAAACCTTAGCTAGAAGGTCAGCTCTATTTATGAATTCCTTATTCTTTATCATTATTTCGAGAATCTCCTTTACCATCCCATCATAGCTAACTGGGTAATCAAACCCCTTCTCCATTAATATTGAGAGGATTTCCTGGCTCCTGGCTAGGCTAAACGAGGGCACAAGCACAGTACCTCCGTTTTCTACTACTTCCCTAACAGCCTCATAAAACTCGTTTTCCACTTGTGGTCTAGGAGGATGATTGAACTTACCGTAAGTGGCTTCCATTACTAAAACGTTAACATCGCTTAATGAGCCTAAATCGGCTGGTGGGGACAACTTAGTCTCTATGGTGTTTATATCACCAGTGTAAGCTACGACCTTATCTCCTACAACTACTTTAGCTATCCCACTACCTGGAATATGTCCTGCATTGCTCAGCGTTAACTTGAAATTCTCTATCTCAAGTTCCTCATTGTAGTTTATCGTCCTAAAGTGGTCTAAAGTCTTTCTCACTTCTACCCATTCGTAGGGGATCTTGGATCCAGAGAGCTTGAGGAAATCCTTTAGGATCAGCTCACCTATATCTTTAGTGATTTTAGTTCCATACACTTGAATATCTGTCGATATCTGGTAGATAGGCAAAGCACCTATATGGTCTAGATGTGAGTGCGTTGCTACGAATCCCTTGACCTTCTTCGGAAGCTCCTGAAGTGGGAAGTTAGGGTTATCTTTAGAGTCGAAGTTTACGCCGTAATCCAATATTACACAACTCTCTTCGTTCCCAACCTCTATAGCTGACCTTCCTACTTCCTTGCCTCCTCCTAAGATCTTGATAAAGCCACTCATTTAGGTGATAAATATTTAATCAGAAAATATTAAGTTTGGTGTTTTAGTAGATTTAATTGTGGTAAAGATAAAACAGAGCGACCTAAAAAAACTCGAAAAGATGGGAATTAAGGCTGAGCAGATAAATGCTATAAGGGTGATCATCGAAACAGAGGATAAGAACATCATAATTGAGAATCCCACAGTCACTAAGGCTACAGTTATGGGTCAAGAAGCGATAACGGTAATAGGCACCATAAAGGAAGAGCCTAAGCAGAAAACCGTCGAGATAAGGGAGGAGGATGTGAAGTTCTTAATGGAGCAGACAGGGAAGAGCGAACAAGAGGTTAGAGAAGCGTTAAATAAAGCAAATGGAGATGTTGCTAAAGCTCTGATGATCTTAACAGGAGCTAATCCATAGCTTAATAATCGCTTTTATTACTTTCCTTTCCTTTTTTGGATTAAAAAGAAGAGAAGGGAAAGCTGTTTCTATTTTATTATCTATTATTTATGTCCTAATCTTCTCTTTTCCTCCTCTTATACCTTTCCGTTCTGCTAATGTATGGGCCCGCCGGGATTTGAACCCGGGACCACAAGGACCCGAACCTTGCATCCTAGTCCAGGCTAGACTACGGGCCCATTCTACTTAGATATTTAAATTTGAAACTTATAAGAATTATGTGGACTATTTAGTAGACATTATTGCCAAGAGGATAGCTGGTGATATTATCTGGAGCAAAAACCCAGGGGCTTCTATGAGGAAGTGGAGAGAGACCTTTCAGGTCTCACAAGGGGAACTAGCTAAAGAGATGGGAATATCTCAGTCAGTGATAGCGGACTATGAGAGGAACAGGAGACAGCCAGGAGCCGAGTTCCTGAGGAACTATATAAGGGCTCTCATTGAGATAGACTCCAGGAGGGACTACAAGATAGTGAAAGAGTTAGCCAGCGCCTTTAACCTTTCTTTTCCATTCGTTGAAGATATGAGGGACTTTCCAAGACCAGTTACGGTAGATGAAGTGGTGAAGGCAGTTGATGGCATAATCCCAGTGGGTGAAGTTGACCCCTTCACTAAGATTTATGGTTACCTTATAACTGACAGCATAAAGACAATAACTGCCTTGAGCGGAATGGAATATTACCAGCTCTTAGCTCTAGCCCTGGGAAGGGTTTTCGTATTTACAAAGGTAAGCTCTGGTAGGTCACCAATGGTGGCTATAAAGTTAGCACCAATAAAGCCTAAGGTTATTGTGCTCCACAGGCCTATAAATATTGACCCCTTAGCACTTAGGTTGGCTGAAGTTGAAAAGATAAACCTCATCATATCAACAAAGCCCTCTGAGGAGGATCTAATAAATGGACTAAAGAGACTACTATCCTCTCTCTCCTGACGAAGGTATTACAGTAGAAAAAGCATTTATACATAGAAACTGTGCTAAAGACTATAAGGTGAGATTTTGTATAATAAGGTTAAAAGGGCTTCCATAGTATTTACTTTCCTATTACTCTTTTTGTTATCCCTAGCATTTTATTCCCCAACGCTTAAATCACAGCAGAGCATAAGCCTAGAGTTAGTCCCTTCAGGGATAACAATAACTTTACCAACTAACACTTCAACAGCTAAGTTCACAGTTTACGTAGTCAACAACAACCCATCACCGTCCTCAGGCACAATAACTATTTCAGGAGCTACCTCTGGTACATATCCTGTAACTGCACAACCCTACTCCTATCAGGCTATTAACGTAACATTAAACCAAGGGGTGAACACTATAGCCTTAGGTAGCCAGACGCTAACTGTAAACGTCACTTTCTCACCTCAGATACTGACGCTGAGAACGTTGTTCAACTCCACTGTATATAACCTACAGCCAGGGAACTATTATGATATAAGGGGGTACCTCACCTTCCAGTTCCCCCCACACTCTACCCTAACATCAACAACCGTAACCCAAGGAGTGGCTAGGCAGAGCCTATATGAAAAGGCAGGGATATCGATGCCAGCAGTGTTTAGCCAACCTATAAACTCCACAGCAGAAGGGCTTTCGGTAGACCTCTATGTCCCATCAGGGGAACCTCAAGGGCTATACTATTACTACTTCACCTTCGAGGCCATAAACACCACTGTGGTCTCAGGAAAGCTACAAGAGGTTTACGTTGGCTTCGTTGGTAGACTCTTATTGTTTAACATAAGCTATGGCCTTACGGGCTCACTTCCTTCACCAGCAAAATTCTCAGCTAATGGCATAAACGTCGAGTTCCAGACTATTGGCGGGAAATCATTCATAATAGTAAGCTATCCATTCTCTATCCAAAACTCTTACACTATTGAACTAGCACCCTATGGGAGCGAGACAGCACAGCTGACGCTATCTATCGGTAACCAAACTGCATCAGTGACCTTACAGGGCGTCTCTTCTTACGTCCAGTATTATGGTCAAGCACAAGGCTATGAAATGGCTATGGGAAACAATTGGGTTGAAGTCGAGATCCCAGAGCCGTCATTTGGAGGTAACTTCTCTATACTCGTAAGCATAACTACACCTACAGGTACTGTGAGCACCGGGTGGCTTAACGAGCCAGTGACTACTACTACAACCACGTCCACGACTTCAACAACTACTACAACATCATCCACTACGACTACTACCTCAACACCTACAACAACTACTGTTACTTCAACTACTACTTCGACAACTACCGTGACAACAGTGAGCACCACTACTGTTACTTCAACTGTTACTTCAACTTCTACAACCTCAGTAGTTTCCACTGTAACTTCAGTGGTGACAAGTGTGATAACCACAGTATCTACAATAGTCTCAACCATTGTATCAACTCTTACTTCAACGGTTGTCAGCACAACTACTGTCTCAGTGATGCCCACTACAGAGCTGATAGGCTTCATCGCGGTTATCATAGTGTTAATAGCCCTGGTTGTATACTTAGCCTTAAGGAAATAATTTCAAGTTAAAGAGATTTTTTGTAATCGCGTAATACTTTCAATTTTTCGTTAAAATCATAGTAGACATTTGGAGACAAACACTTTTTATATCTTTATTGCTTAGTACTACTCCAGAAGTGAAGTCCATGAATAAGCAAACAATTGGTTTAATCCTATCTATTCTCTTCCTTGCTTCAATCCTAATTGGAGTATATCCAACTTTAATAACACCAACACAAGCAGCGGTTCCTAAGGATGCTAATGTGTTCATATACTCACTAGGAACTTCCTTAACAAGCTATCCAGCATTTTTAGTTGGTATTAATGTGTCTACTATATTAGCTGCATATCATTATAACATAACAGAATTACTCGGTAACACTTTATTCCTTAGTAATACCTCATTAACATTTTCTGATGGCTCTCAAACTTTCTTGACTTATTTAACAGCTAGTGAGGTAGCAACATACGGATTCTATAGTTCAGCGTTAAAATCAGTATTCTTCCTAGTAAGTTATGGAATTAGCAGTCCTTCATCTGTCTCACTAGCGACATTAGAGCAAGATTTAGGAATGAACCTAGGTATTGTAGTTAATTATTACAATAAGACTGTACCCACCACTGGCACTTTAGGAATACTACCTATGGAAGAATTGTACTATGATGGTGCAACTGTTGGCACTCAAACATTTAATGGTATACCAGTTTCAACATTATTAACAAGTCCACAAACAGTACTTAAATATGAGGTTATTATAACAATGCAAGAGATAACTTCACCTGCATCCGCTGTAGGTTCTCAGCAGTCAGGCATTGTGACAGTTATAGCACCTTTTGAGATCTCTAAAATCTATAACCCTGTATTTAATAGTCAGCCTATAGGTGTTGGAAGGAGTGCGATAAATGTAACACTACTTGACTATGCGTTAACAGGAACAGGACCTTATCTATTTGCCTTCAACTTAACTTATACTACACCAGGTCCTGAGACAATTAAGTTCGCTCAGGCAGCTAACTTAACAGACTTCAACTACTATTCCTTCCACAGTGGTACACTATATATACCAACTGTTGACTTCTACAATGGTTTCTATCCAGTTGAAGGTCTAATATTACCGTATAATAAACCTCTATACTTTAACGTAACTTATCCCAATGGGACAGTAATAAATGCGTTATCTATGTATGTGAACGGTAATAAAACGATGGTCAGTACAAATGTAGGTGGAAATGTTTACATTATAGCATTCTCCGCTAACAAGTCAAGTGAAAATATTACAGGTGCGTTATTAAACTCTACTTCAGTAGTAAAGCAAATAACTGCCGTAGCTTTAGGTAATTATGTTAGCTATGGTTACCTGCTATTGAAAATATATGTTGGAACCACACTAATGGCAACTGTTAAATTGATGTTTACATCTGCATTACCCATAACGAGCTTAACCTCAACTATTAGAGCATCAGCTTTCGAGAATGTTAAAGCAACTGGTATTTCACCATATTTCAATACCTTTATACTCACTACACCACCGTCAAACATATCTGCTCAAGCATCATCTTCACTTATGTTAAAAGCTAACATCGAGAGCTCCACAACTGCAAGTGCAACAGCATATGTGGCTGGTCTAGTCCTTAACTATCCGCTATTAACAAGTAAGGCTATGACGACCAACTTCACATTTGTTGCATTAACTCCAGCTTATCCGTTCTTGAATGGTACCGCAATAACGTTCTTTACTGCCAATGCTAATTATACATACAAGAGTGGAGTAGCAACGGTATCAGTTTACATATGGCCTGGAACTGGCTCTGTGACAACTTACAAAGGGATTCTTACATTAGATGCATCGTCACCATTCCTAGTTCCTTACTTCTTATCAGTATCCACTAACGTTATACCCGGTACTGGTACCTCTGGACCTGTAACTATATCTGTACCTTTAGCGTTTAATTTAGTTCAGCAAATAGGCTTAGCATATTTAGCTCTAATAGAGCTAGGATTGTGGGCTAACAGGACAACAGTTTACGTGACTGCTTGGGATAATACTACTGCTGTACTTTCAATAAATACTGCAACATTCACTGCCTATGTAGGTAAGGTATCGATAGAGGGAAGTGGTTTACAGTCTCCAAATGCCTTAGCGTGTGGACTACCAGACTGGGTAGTATTTAACTCTCCTGATGATGCTTTAGATAACGGTAATGGTCAGTTCTATATAACTAATGCAACTGTAGTATATGGTACAAAAGCATATGAAGGCGTTAATGTTTCGACATCTACTCTACCATCATCAATAGCTGGATATAAGGTATTCAACAGTAGCGTTGCTTCCAACTGGAACTCTGAGCAGATGTCAGGCTTACTACCCAGTTATGGCGTTATAATCTCAGTTATGACGGGTAGTGGGCAAGAAATGATTATTTATGCTGATGCGAATAATGCGACTATATTGCCAAACGTTGGAACAAGTCTATACAACATGACATTTATGATTAGCTATAGTAATACATTCAGTGTAATGCCTGCTTATGGGAACGATTACAATAGTTTGGTCATAGAAATACCACCAAGTGAAGTTATTGGAACTACTGTAACCGTTATATACTATTCAGGTGACTACGCAATAAGGTACTACTATGGCTACTTAGGATATTACAAGGCCAGCTATTCATTCACACTACCATCAACCACCTTCTCAGCAATATTGACTCCATCAGTTGTTCCTCTAACCAATACCACTGATGTGAACCTAACCCTAGTAGAGGGATACTGGGCTCAGCCTGCTCCAGCTTCACTATCAATATCTGCTGTAACTGCTCATCCTGGATTAATACCTAGCAATTATCCAACACTATACTTCGGTAACATAACTTCAATAACAATAACGTTCACAAACGGCACTATGGTGACTATTCCACTTAATGCTACTACGATACCCTTAATATTTGAGGTGCCATCTTTAACTGAGGTAAGCTCATGCAGTGGTTCCTACTACACGTTCATAAGCGTAAGTGGATTAATGAAGGTGCTACATCTAACCAGCATATCTCAGCTCAACGGCTCAGTACTTAACGTTACTGCATATGATGTGTTCACAAATACTTATGCATACGCAACTGCAAAGTTTGTGTTACCAACCGGACCAGAGTTTGTTGCCCAAGTTCCAGGCACTGTAGCGTTTGTGTTAACAGCTAAGTACATAAGTGCTACTCAGGGAGTGCCTGTTGAGTTAGCTTATAAAGTTGTAACTAACCCAACTATAACTATAAGGGATGTAGCGTTATCGACAGCTAACCCAGCAATAATACAATCACTAGACGAAGTTAATGTGACCATAGTTGGACACTACATGAACGAGTCTATGATAGTATTTAACGGCACTGATACTGTAGTATACGTTAATGGTAAGATAGTCAATGTTACCCCTGGAAATGTGTTACCTAAGATACCTGAAGTGGCTCCAGGTAATGTTAACTTCACTGGTGCTGTATTGACATTCAGAGTTACTCCAGGACAGATAACGTCCAGTGGTGTTGTAATACCTGGTAATTTAACTATAACATTAGCTAACGGAGTCACTGTTAGTCTTGGTCCTGCAATTGATTATGTGTCAGCTGGTGTGCTATCGACTAGTGGCGTTACTGTTATCCCAGCATACAATGCTACGGTGCTAGTCACTGTTAAAGATCCTGTTACCGGAGCTCAAGCTACAGCCAAGACTTACTTAATGCCGGCATTATTAAGGCCATTCAGGATAACCTATTACGGTGTATACATACCTCCAGTAAGCGCGTACGTTAACTACTACTATGTGACTACGCCAATAACGTTAAGTGCCTCGTCTGAGTACATAACACTAAATGTCACTAGCACAATTAACTACACATATGTGTTCTACATCGAGACTGTGATAAGGTCTGGTGTTAACGATACTACTGGAGTACCATTAGTCATTAACTTCCAGACTGTCGTTCCAACTCCACAGTTACTTGCCAACCATCCAGTTCTAGTGCCAGTCCAGTTAAGCCAGATATCCGCATTACCACCTGGGACATACACAGTTGAGGCTGTTGTAGTTCCTTACGCTGGAGGTCCAGCGTTATCACTATATCCAACTACTCTGATCTTAACTAACGTAACCATAGTTGGTTAAAGGGTATAAGGAAAATGTTTTTTTACTTTATTTTATTTAAAAGTTGTGATTTGGGGTGTGTCGTATTATGAGTTGGAATAAAGGGTTTGAAAAAATTGGTCTTTTGTTTTTAGTGATTACTAGTGTTTTAGCAACAGCTGGAATAGTATCATTAGCAGCTTATACTAGCGGTGGAATAACGTTTTATCAGCCATCAATGCCTGGCCAAGTATACCAGCAAGGACAACCTCTAGTCCTTTCAGTTGTAACACCTCTTGCTAGCGCTACGTTAGTAGTTAACGTATATAATCCACAAGGGAAATTAATATATACAAATACATTCACGACGAACTCAACAGGTGGGTTTACAGGTACTCTCTTTACATTTACATATCCCAAGTTCCCAGCAGGGCAGTATACCATTACAGTGATAGTTGAGAGCACATCTCAGGTATCGCAGACTTACACAGGATCTATATATGTAGTATTTAAGCCAGGCACTGTGACCTTTGATATAACCGTTAAGAGCAACACTGGAGTTCCATTATCTGGCGCTACCGTAACCATCACTAACGTTACTTCACACCAAGTGATAGCTACTCTGTCTACTAACTCCAGTGGCATGGTTACATATACTGTAACTTGGATACCTGGCGAAAGTGTGTTTAACATTTCTGCAAGCCTATCGGGTTACGAGAGTAATTACACTGTTATAAACGCTACAGAGCCAGGTACTTATCCAGTGACCTTAGTGTTGACTAAGATAGCTCTACAGGTAATGATGTATGCTGTATACTCTAGTAGTGTTAATACAGGCTTCGAGGAGTTTTCACCAACACTGTTTGGTGCTAGCACTGTTCAAGGAAGCTCTATGACAGTTCAAGTACAAGTATTGTTTGCAACTATGCCAGTTTCTACAGCGACTGTTTTAGGAACCCTACAAATTGCAGGTACAACTCAGACAATAACGGGAACTTATACTGGAGCTAACGGGATATACAACCTAACGTTTACTGTTCCCACTGTTTCAGCGATATATCCAGTGACTGGAGAGTTAGCTATAACTGCAAGCTACAGCGGACAGTCAGAGACTATATACTTATACATAACAGCATATCCCAACTACACTGCTGAAATAGTTCAATTATCTGCTGAGATTCAAGCTTTAAACAACCTGATAAAGTCACTCAATAGCAGTTTAACCCAGCTAAGCACCGAAGTTACTTCATTGAGCAGTGCGGTTACAACATTGCAGAGCGAGTTAACAACTATTAATTCAACTCTGGTTAAGGTTAACAGTACTGTAGCCACTCTGTCGAGCGAGGTAAGCAGTCTATCATCTGAAGTGAGCTCGCTGACTTCTGAGGTCAATAGCCTAAGCAGTAATGTGAGCACTTTAAGGAGCGACATAGCTACTATTAACTCAGAGATAAGTACTCTAAATAGTGAAGTTTCGACTCTAAGCTCAGAGCTAGCTAGCAATGTTAGTGCGATAAATTCAAAGATCAGTGGATTAAACAGTACTGTTGCCACGTTAAAGAGTGACATAAGTAGTCTGAGTACAGTAGTTTATGGTGCTATAGCAGTTGGTATAATAGGCTTAGTTTTAGCAGTAGTAGCCTTAGTCATGGTAATGAGAAAGATAAGGTAAACCCTTTAAGTTAACTTATTTTTTCCCTTCTCCTCTAATTTCGTTTCTTCTCTCTGCTTTGTCTTGACATTTAGGCAGTGTGGTATTATTATACTTTTACTATGGTGTTTATCATCTTATAGGGATAATTTATCGAATTTTAAGGTCAAGGATTTTACCTCATTTATGTTTTTCATGCAATAATCTTTTTTACCTAAAATCTTACAGTTATAATGCGGCCGTCGTCTAGGCTGGTCTAGGACGCCGGCCTTCCAAGCCGGTAATCCCGGGTTCAAATCCCGGCGGCCGCATACATAAATGCCCATTGTCTTCTTAGAAGTTAGTGGGCGAAGAGCGTGTGTACATAAATAAATAATCCTTTATCCTCCTCTATTTCTCTTTATTATCATATTTTGCATGTGTTGAGATGTTTAATAAAAAATATAAACTTTTATATGGTTTTTATACATATGAATAAACCATTATACAAATCGATAATAGTAATAGCAGTACTTCTACTATTCTCTATTTTAGTATTTCCAACTATTGCGAATTCGCAGGGTAGTTCTTCTCTTGTGTATATAGAGACCACATCTCCTCAATATTCGATACTGCCAGGTTCAATATTTGTCCAACCCCTTCCCTCCAATACTCAACTCTATATAGCGGTTTTGTTAAGTTTTAGGAACGCTTCTGGGCTTAACGATCTTCTTGCTAGCTTGTATGGAAGCCCATTGAATTTCCATAAGTGGTTGTCCCCAGAAACTTTTGATTCCCTCTTCTATCCCACTAGCTCTTATATCCAATCCTTGATATCATATCTCGAATCTTATGGCTTAACGTTTGATGGTGAGTACGCAGATGGTTTAATACTGGTGTTTAATGGTACTGCAAGCTCTATAGAGAGAGCCTTTAATACATATCTTAACATTTATTTCTATCCCTTTAATACAATTTTTTGGTTTGGACTACCAGGGATAGTCAATATACAGCCCTTCTATTACTATGCCAATAATGTTACAGCATCATTACCTTACAACGTTGGTGAGTACGTCTTAGGAGTGGTGGGGTTAAATAGTATAGATCCGCATATATATCCTGCAATTGTAGCTGCTTGGAAGAGTTCTATTGTAAAGAGCTCTGCTGGCGATTCGCTTGTATCAAGTGTTCTAATCACGCCAGAAACGATTCAGAACTACTTTAACTTCACAGAGGCTTATAGAGAGGGGTATACTGGCAAGGGTAGTACTATAGCGATTTTAGGTGTACCTGAAGCGTTTATTAATATATCTGATGTTTATGCCTTTTGGAATATATTCGGAATCTCGAGAACTGGTAGCTTTAATGTAATTACCTTTGGTAATATAACCTCTAGTGGGCAGTCCTCAGAGAACGAATTAGATGCAGAATGGGCTGGAGCGTTCTCTCCAGGTTCTAATTTATATGTGGTGTTCAGTGATGGATATGTGGGCGGTGCACCGTTGGTTGGTAACCTCTTGAACTACTGGTACGAGCTTTACTACATGGTTAACGTTCTAGACCCCACAGAGATATCTATATCCGTAGCTTTACCGGAATCGTTCTTAGCCGCTTACTACCCTGCTATGTTGCTCTTCATCCATCAGGTTTTGGAGCAGGCTGCAGCTGAAGGGATATCAGTTTTAGCTGCATCAGGAGATTGGGGGTTTGAGAGTGATCATCCTCCTCCCAACTTTATAATCGACGTTTATAACACCATATGGTATCCGGCTTCCGACCCATTGGTTACAGCAGTTGGAGGTATATTTTTGTCAGCAAACTCCACTGGTCAAATAGTAGCTATAAGCGGTTGGGATTACAGTACTGGAGGTATTAGTGTATACTTCCCTGTGCAGAGCTATGAGCTGACTTCAGTTATACCGTTTACACCTATAATTGCGAGGACTTACCCAGATATAGCATTCGTTAGTGCTGGTGGCTTTAACATACCTGAATTTGGTTTTGGTTTACCTCTTATATATCAGGGTCAACTATACGTCTGGTACGGTACTAGTGGTGCGGCACCTATGACAGCGGCTATGGTATCCTTAACAGGGCAAAGGTTAGGTGCTCTAAATTACGCTCTTTACCACATTTCATATTCAGGTGTTATATATACTCTAACAGGTGAGGTTACTGGTATGAAGGCGTGGATACCTATAACTGTTGGGGCTAACCCTACACCAGCCCATTATGGCTGGAACTACGTTACTGGTCCTGGGACTTATAGTGCATACGCTATGGTCTATGATCTAATCCTCTTCAATGAGTACGCGTAATTGATAAGATCTCTCTCCCCTCTTTAAGCGATTTATTTTTAATCCTTTTGAGATAACCTGTGTTTATGGTAAAGAGTTATGGTTATATATCGAATCAGCTTACAGGGGCTTTAATAAGCAGTCTAGGGGAGGTAGTATGGCTACCTATGCCTAGATATGACTCCTCTCCAGTTTTTGCCAAAATCTTAGATGAAGAATACGGTGGTGAGCTTAAAATACTCCCTAATGATGAGGTGGTTAAGGGCGAGATGAGCTACGATGTTATGAACGTCTTAACTTTAAGGCTTTCCTTAAGGTCTGGAAAGACTGTTAAGGTAACCTATTTGATCCCTATAGGTGAGAGCGCTCTATTGGCTAAAATAGAGAGCGATGTTGAAGTGAGGGTTATAGCTAAGCCAACGTTCGAATATGGGCTCTACAGACCTATAGTTATCTACCATAGGTCTGCTTTGCAATACCTCAACCCTGTAAATGACGACTGTTTAGCTTTAGTCTACACAGAGGGGAAGAGGGGTGAAGACAATTCTATAGTGATGCAGGCTGGAGTTAATTACATCTACTTGGTCTACTATAAGAACTTCAAGCATGGTCTCTTCAGCTATAAGGCAGAAAGCTTGAGGCTAAACGTTAAGAAGGCTTTTGAAAACACTGTAGCCTATTGGAAGGAGAAGGAGAAGAGAGTTGATAAGGTAAACACGAGGTTTAAGAAGCTCCTGAAGTCCTCTTATGGTATCCTTTTGGGAACTATATACTCTCCGACTTCCGCTCCTGTGGCATCTCCCGCCACTTCTTTGCCAGAGATTATAGGTGGAAAGAGGAATTGGGACTACAGGTATGCTTGGATTAGGGACTCCTCGATAATAGCAGAGGGACTTATGGATGCGGGTGATGTGATCAATGCCAGGAGGATCTTAAACTTCTTGTTGGGTTTAATCAATTTCTCTTCTAAACCGTTTTTACACCCTCTATATACCATAGATGGTGGAGATCCTCCTCCTGAAAAGGAGATAAGGTGGCTATCAGGCTATAAAGGCTCTAAGCCTGTTAGGGTTGGTAACCAGGCATCTGAACAAATACAGCTAGACGTAGAGGGTTTCTTTATGTCAGCCCTATGGAAATACTATGAAATAACTCACGATAAGGAGTTCATAAAGGAGGTTATGCCAAAGATAGAATATATAGCTAATTGGGAGGCTGAGAACTGGAGGCTTAAAGATGCGAGCATATGGGAGGAGAGAGGAGTATCTAGGCACTATACACACTCAAAGGCTATGATGTGGATAGCGATGAAGAGGGCTGGTGATCTTATGAAAGAGATAGGAGAGGAAGACATATGGGAGGACAGTAGGCGGGAGTTGAGGGATTGGATATTTTCTAACTGTGTTTCGAAAGAGGGCTATCTAACTCGTTATGCTGGGAGTGAAGAAGTGGATTCTGCTCTCTTATCTTTGCCACTATACGGGTTTATTGACGTTAGAGATGAAGTTTTCTTAAAGACCTTAAAGAAGATAGAGGGCGAGCTCAAGAGCGGTTTATTTGTGAAGAGGTATCTTTCTGACTTCATGGGAGAGGCTAAACATCCGTTTCTCTTAACTTCTCTATGGTTAGGTAGGGTTTATGTAAGGTTAGGGAGGGCTGATGAGGCTATTAAAATACTCGAAGAGCTAGATAGGGTCTCAGGAGACCTGGGCTTATTGGGTGAACATTATGATGTGGAGAACGAAGAGTTTACAGGAAACTTTCCCCAGGCTTTTGTTCATGCTCAGGTCATATCTCTAATAAGCGATATTAGTGCTAATTCTAGTAAATAATTTTTTATTGTTTGATAATACAAAACAATATATATTTTATAGCATTATATTATTATTTATGAGTACCTCTTTAGACCCCATAGCCGTAGCTAAAATGCCAGAGGATCAGAGAAGGCAAGTTATCTCCAGCGTTCTGCAGATGCTATTCCAGATGAAAGAGCAAGATGCTTTAAATGCCTTAACTAGCGTTATACGTACGTTAGCGGAAAAGGCTACAGATGAGGAGTACATAAATTGGTGTAAAACCACTATGTCAATTATAGCCACTTTTCCAGATAACGTAGTCAAAGCGGCCTTGACTTTAAGGAGTAAGGCAGTATCCCAACTCCCTAAGGATCTAGCTAATAGGGATTCTCAAATAGTATCCAGAGTTATGAGTATGTTAGACAAAGCTACTTCGGATAAGTTAATGAGGAACATGTGAATAAAGTGATAGATAAATTAATTTTTTATTATTGTTTTTTATTGTTTTCTTTATGTCATGAGAGCGGTTTATATTGATAGATATGGCCCTCCTGATGTTTTAAAGTTTGGTGAAGTGGAAGACCCCAAATTACCTTCAGATGATCATGTGCTGGTTAGGGTTAAGGCTTCTTCAGTTAACAACTTAGATATTATTACTAGGAGAGGGGCATACAAGTTTCTTATCAAGAGATTTCCTCATATTCTAGGGGCAGATCTTGCTGGTGTTATTGAAAAGGTTGGGAGAAATGTTAAGGATCTAGCTGAAGGTGAGAGAGTTATTGGCTACCCAATACTTTATGATGGTAAATGCTATTGGTGTAAAAACGGTTATGAAAACCTATGTGATAACTTAGGTGTTGTTGGTAGGGATTTAAGTGGTAGTTATGCTGAGTATGTAGTAGTTCCTGCAAAGAACGTCTATCCAATGCCTAAAAACCTAGATTACTATCAGGCTTCTACTATTCAGTTGGCACTAATTACAGCCTGGCATGCTTTAACTAAGAGGGTTAGCATAAAAGAAGGCGATACTGTGTTCATATGGGGAGGTAGTGGAGGAGTAGGAACATTTGCAATTCAGATAGCTAAACTTTTTGGGGCTACAGTAATAACTGCTACAAGCAATGATGATAAGGCTAGGAAGTTGAAGGAGATGGGGGCTGACTATGTTATAAACTATAAGGAAGATGATGTGGAGAAGAAGGTTTTAGAATATACAAATGGCCTAGGGGCTGACATAGTATTAGATACTATAGGTCCTTTAACTATTAATAAATCTATTAGAATAGCTAAGAAGAGGGGTAAGGTAATAGTGCTAGGCTTCTGGGGTACTGATGATGATACTGTTTCGTTTACTTTGAGGAGTATATACCTAAAGCACGTAAGCATCGTTGGTTCTGCTATGGGTACTAGAAACGATATGGTAGAGGCATTAAGGGAGGTAATAAGGGGAGGTATTAAGCCGATAATTGATAGTGTTATCAAACTTGAGGAAGCTAGGAGAGCTCACGAAAGGTTTGAATCCAATGAGAAGTTCGGCAAGATCGTTTTAAGTGTGGATTAGTTATGAAAGTATTTTTATATCATGACTTCACTTGATACTGATATGGATTGGCGTTATATGTTTTTACCCTTTTTGCTAATCGCTCTAGTTGTGGGCTTAATTCTTGCCAGCTATATCTTACCTTATGTACAGACACCTACTGTAAGAATAATAAATGGGGAGATCTACTCAAGTACCTTAAATTTGCAGATAGTGGCGACAACTCCTCTTGCTCTAGGTGCTCATTATACATTCTACGTAGTCGCCGTAAGGATAATGAACAAAAGCATGAAGGTCTCTCCCCCCGCTTCATTTTTTAATTTCGGTGGTCTTACCACAGTTAGTACTGTTAACATTACGCTAAGCCCTTCTATGATGAGCCTTTTAGACAGTCCAGCGTTAATTGGGAGGAATGTTAATATCACGGTTTATTTCAAGGTTCAAATATTATCTAGTCTGGACACTTATGTTTATAAAAATATTACTGTTTCATCAACCGTTAGAGATGTATGATATTCAGTTTAAATTCTATACTGCTTATTTGTAATGATACATTAGTAAAAACCTTATTATATAAAAATTTGTATTTCAAGTTAGAAATTGGTATTTAAATTCATCAAGGTTAATAGAAATAGCGAAAGGCTATGTCCTCGTCTCAATCCCTTCTTTCAATTTACTCCGATTTTAAGAGTGCTCAAGATAGTGGGGACAAAGAGAGGGTAATATCAGTCCTTAAAGAGCTGAACAAAATTACCTTCCCTGAGAAATTCAATTGGTTTTCAGATATCTTTGAGAAGCTATATGAGGGTAGTAGGAAAGATGCTATAATTTGGTATGATATGGATAAGAGAGAGGAACAGAGGATAAAGTATGATGAAGTGGTAAGGGAGACGAACAAGTTAGTTAACTTCCTCAGATCTCATGGTGTTAATAAGGGTGATCCTGTATATTTGGCTACTCCCGTTATACCTCAGCACTGGTTTGCGTTTTTGAGCGGATACAAGGGAGGTTTTATAATAGTCCCTAGTGCAATTAATCTAACTACTTACGAATTTAAGTACAGGTTCGGTGACCTGAAGCCCAAAGCGATAATTGCAGACTATGAAACTGCCAGCAGGATTGATGAAGCCTTAGGAGGTCTTAAGCCTAATGTTAAGCTTTTGGTAGATGGAAAGAGGGAGGGATGGATTAGCTATGATGAGGTAGATAAGGAAAGCGATAAGGCAGAACCCGCTGAGACCTCGCCAAAAGATGAAGTTCTCTACTATTTCACTTCTGGAACCACTGGAATGCCAAAGAGGGTCAGGCACACGATGGTCAGCTATCCATTTGGTCACTTCTCAACCGCTTCTATTATAGGAGTAAAATCTAGTTATGTGCATTTGAACCTAAGTGCTCCGGGCTGGGCTAAGTTTGCATGGAGTTCGATATTTTCACCTTTCATTGTAGGTGCTACTGTTTTAGGTATAAACTATAAGAGGTTAGATTATGAGAGATATCTGAATCTGGTAGCTGAATATGAGGTAAACAGCTTCTGTGCACCTCCAACTGCATGGAGGGGATTTATAATATTGGATTTAAAGAAGTTCAAGTTCCCTAAGTTAGAGCAGGTTGTAAGTGCCGGAGAACCTCTAAATCCTGAGGTGATAAAGGCGTGGAAAGAGGCGTTTGGGCTCACGATTAGGGACTTCTATGGTCAAACTGAAACCACAGCTATGGTAGGTAATATGCCATGGGACGATGTAACTCCAGGTTCAATGGGCAGACCATCTCCTCTATACGATATAGTTTTATTAGATGATAACTTTAACGAGATAACGAAACCTTACGAGATTGGTCATATAGCTGTAAGGCTTTCCAAATGGAGGGCTATAGGTTTATTCCAGGGTTATTCCGATGAAAATAAAAATAAAGAGGCATTTATAGGTAATTATTATTTAACGGGTGATAAGGCCTATTTTGACGAGAACGGGAAGTTCTATTTCGTCAGCAGGGCAGACGATGTCATAAAGACCTCAGACTACAGGGTTGGTCCTTTTGAGGTTGAAAGCGCTCTATTAGAGCACCCTGCGGTAGCTGAGGCTGCTGTTGTTGGTAGCCCAGATCCTAGGAGGTGGCAGGTAGTTAAGGCGTTTATAGTGCTTAAGCCTGGATATAAGCCAAGTGAGGATTTAGCTAGGGATATTAGAGAGCATGTAAAGAAGCTATTACCTAGCTTTAAAGTCCCAAGGATTATAGAGTTTGTACCTGAGCTGCCCAAAACTATAAGCGGAAAGATAAGGAGGAACGTACTGAGGCAACAGGAAGAAGAGAGGAGAAAGAAAGGAGAAAAAGGAGAATATGAGTACTTCTTTACGTAGATCCTTTTTTTAACTTAATATATTTGAGCTAGGATATAATGTAAGGTATGCTGCCATTAGGTAATCCCTTAATTCCCTTGTAATTAGGAAATTATTTCTCACATGCTCACGACCGTTTTTACCTAATCTGTCAGCTATCTCTTTGTGTCTTAGTAAGAAGAGGGTATAATGGGCTGCCTCTTCAACAGTGTCTACTAGGTATCCAGTTATTCCAGGTATTATTTGAAGTGGTATCCCTCCAGTATTCCCGCCTATCACTGGTCTTCTCTTCCATAAAGCTTCACTCACAGTCAAGCCAAACCCTTCCTTTATTGATTTCTGAAGCACCACAGAAGCAGACCTCTGAAATACGTTAACTTCTAGATCGCTATTTGGAGGTAACATGAGTAGCTTTATGTCTTTATCATTTCCTGCAGCCTCTACAGTTTCTTTATACACTATTTCGCCTTCTGGGTCATCACTCGCTGGACTTCCTAGATATACTAACTGAACATCGACATGTCTTTTAACTAGCTTATAAGTTTGAATAACGCCTACTGGATCTTTAAATCTATCAAATCTAGATATCTGTGTAATTATGGGTCTATCTGGGTCTACATCAAATTTATTTAATATCCTATAAACTGTAATATCTGGAATATCCCTATTCTTTACGCTTAGAGGGTCAATAGAGGGCGGAATAACGAATTGTGGTATGTTAAGGTCGCTTCTACCGAATACTGGAGACGATATTATCATAGAATCATATTTACTAATATAACCTTTCAGAAAGTTCCATACTTGTTCATGAGGGTTAGAGATATCTATATGGCATCTCCATATCCACTTCGAACCAGCCTTTTTCCTAAATTCAATAAGTCCTGCTGGTTGTGGATCATGGATGAAGACTATATCATAATCTAAGTCTAACTCATTGCCATTGATCTCCTGCCATTTCTTATATGTCTCAAAGGCCCCTTCAGGTAATTGACCCTTTCCGTTCTGGAGTAGGTTATGAAAAGATTTAGTAACGTTAAAGAAGGCTTGATCGCCCCTTATGACTTTCCAATGTGTCTTTATTCCTAACTCGTTCATAAGTGGTACTAATTTGCTTAATATCTCTGCAACTCCTCCCCCTGCAGGGGTGGAATTCACGTGTAAAATCGACAATCCTTTTAGCTTCTCTGCTATTTTTATTATACTATCTAACTCATCTTCACCTATTATCTGTGCGTATTTTTCTAACATCATTTGAACACCTCCTTTAATATCGTTAGTAGATCTTCCCTTAGCTTTTCTTCCTCTGTATAGGTTTGTGGGTCTAATAGCGAAAGCTTTTTACTGATATCTGAAAATTCGCTATAGTTTCTCTCTATCCATAACGAGAAATCATTCTTAGGTGCATAGCCCATAACTCTCTTGAAAACAAAATGATAGGCTATAGACCTAAAAGTTATGGAGGCTATTTGGTCTAATAGTTCAGCAAAATTGCTCGCTTCCTTTCCTAAATCATAGACTACAGGCTTACAGGTCATGAAGTTAAATGGCCTTTTAGCTTTTACATCATAACTTTCCTTACTTAATATATTAATTAGGTCTCTTCTTACATCCTCTACAGTACGGGGCTCCTCTGCTGAAATGTCTGAAACTCTGTAAGCTAGCTCATCTAGATGAAGCTCGTTCTTTATCCATACTGCAAAATCGTTATGAAGGTCTTCAGGAACCACATGGCTTGAGAACATGGGGTGAAACACATGGTAAAATATTGATAAGCCATCAGCCTTATTTATCCCCTCTATTAGCTCGTCAATGGTATAAGCCCTTATTCCTGCAAATACGGGCAAATAGTATGCAGCGTAGAACCTGAAGTGCTCTTTAGCAGGTCTCTCTATAACTTCTGAATATGTCATTTAATTTTTAATCTTTCTTCTTTATGTAAAAATCTTTTCGGTTAAAAGCCGTGGGGAACCAGGACCTTTCATAGCATCTCCCGCTTTTGCGGGAGGCCTCTGGTCCAAGTAGAATATTTTGCTAAGAAGTTAATAACTCTTACCAAAAAACATAAGGTATGGAGATTTTTGTGCTTCATGGAAAGCACAGTTCGCCAGAAAAGGTTTCATGGCTCTCAAAACCTCTAAAGAAGTTTGGTAATGTCCAAGTCCCCTTTTTTGATTTAGAGATAAAGCAAGGTTTAGAAATATTAAAAGGTAAAGAGATAGATTGCATAGCTGGACATTCGAGGGGGGGTACCGCTGCACTCTTGGCTGCTGAGATAATGAATATAAAATGTGTTATTGCCGTATCGGCTCCAATTGATAGGATTTACCAGATGAATTATTTATGCAAATTTGGTGAGGATACCATTCAGCATAAGCTTTGCCTTGAATTAAGAGCGTTACCAGAGGAAGAACTTAAAGAGACTTCACCAATCTACATGCTAGATAAGCTAGACAATGTATTGATAATTCATGGGGATTCAGATGAGATAGTTCCCTTATGGCACAGTAAAACGCTTTATGAGAGGTTAAACGGTCTAGGGAGGAACGTTAGGCTAGAGATCATAAAGGGGATGAAGCATACTCCTATGAGGTCTCAGTATTCATATATCGAAAAAATCATCACAGAGTTTATGAGTTCCTTAAAGCTTTAATTAAGACTTATTACCTCTTCTTTTTGTAGATTCATATAATGAGTTCTCTTAAGGATGTTGTGGTAATAGAGGCTGGAACTAACTTAGCTTCATCCTTGACTGGAACTATATTGGCTGATTTAGGTGCTAACGTTATCAAGGTTGAAAGCCCTAAAGGGGATGGTAGAAGGAGTGTTGGGCCAGAGATTAACGGTGTCAGCTTATTTTTTGCTAGTGTAAATAGAAACAAGAAAAGTGTAGTTCTAGATCTTAAAAAGGAGAAACAGAGGGAGGCTTTTTATAAGTTAGTGAAGAGGGCTAAAGTTCTTATAACCAATTTCAGACCCCCCATATTAAAGAGGCTAGGTTATGATTTCGAAAAGGTAATTGAAATAAATCCTAATATTATATATGCTACAATTTCAGGCTTTGGCTATGATAATCCTTTAAGTGATGGACCGGCTGACGATGCTACGATTCTTTCCTTGAGTGGCTTATTGGATTTAACGGGCGAAGAGAATAGACCTCCTGTTAAGTTTGCTACATCTATAGCTGATATAACTACTGCTATGATGGCTGTTATAATGATACTCTATGCATTATACGATGGTAAAAGTGGCCTTATAGATGTTCCTATGCTCTACACGCAGCACTACTTAACGTTAGAGGATGCTTATTTCTTATTAAACCTGGGTATAGAACCTAAAAGGTCCGGTTCTGCTCATAGGTTTTTCGTACCTTGGCAAGTATTTGAGACTAAGGATGGATATATTTACGTTACTGCCTTCAATGATGATATGTATGCAAGGCTATGCAAGGCTGTGAACGCTGAAGACCTAGCGAAGTTTAACAATTCCTCTTTAAGGTTTAAGAATAAGGATTATATCGTAAAGAGGCTAAATGAGATCTTCAAAACTCAAACTACAGAATATTGGTTAAAAGTCCTAAGAGAGCATGAAGTGGCTGCCTCACCGGTCTTAACGTTAAAGCAATCTTTCGAGACCTTTGGTAAAGATTCTATAGTAAAATTAAGTGATGGCATTACTTATGTTAAGTTTCCGTGTAAGGTTAATAGGGAGGAGCTAAAGATAAGGAACGGTGCACCTAAGCTCGGGGAACACACTGTTGAAGTGTTGAAATGGTTAGGATACACTGATGACGAAATAAAGCAAATTCTTTCATCCTAAATTTATAGTGGTGGTGCATAGCTGTAAGATATCCTCATCGTGTGTAGTAATTATTAACCCTCTCTTTTCTTCTACTAATAGTTTAACCATTTCGTATAACGCCTGTAAGCCTATCCCATCTAATCCAACTGAAGGCTCGTCAAGACCAATAACTTTACTCTTTGAGGCATAAGCCGTGGCTATTAGTACTCTCATCTTTTCTCCATAACTCAAGGTAAAAGGGGATCTATCCTTTAAATGTTCCAACTTGAAAAGCCTTAACGCCTCTTCAGACCCAACCTCTTCCCTAACCGTTGGATTGAAGAATTCTAGGTTTGGGTTTTGGAAGATGACATAGATCTTTCCTCTTAATTTTCTCAAGAGGGTTGTTTTGCCAGCTCCATTTCTTCCAACTACACATAAGACCTCCCCCTCCCTTACCCTTATCCTTATGCTATTAACGTTTACATCAAGTAACGTATTTCCAAGGGTTGTATCGAGCTTTGGTAACTTGAAACCTCTAAGCCCTTTGCTTATGAGGAAGTTATCATCATAAAGCTTATCCTTATCTATTTCCTTAACTACGAAGTCCTCTATCAAGTAAACCCTATCAACTAACTCCCTTAGAGCCCTTATTCTGTGTTCAGCTATCAGCGAGCCATTAGGAATCAGCCTGTTTAGTTCCTCGCTAGCCTCTTTGTCTAAGTTAGAATAAGGCTCATCCAGAAGTAGGTATTTTGGCTTTAAGGCTAAAGAGCAGGCTATAGCATATCTTCTCCTGTAACCATCTGAGAGCTTAAAGAAGTCTTCCGTATAATACTTTCCCATTATTCTCTCACCAATTGTAGTATCTACTTGAGCGTATTGTGACATCAGAATTAGTTCATCTCTGCAATTCCTTTGAAAGAACTGTGACCATGTATCCTGTAATATGCCAGTAAGGATCCTATAGTCCCTAATCTTACAGAAATCTTCACCATCTATGTAAGCCTCAAACCTTCCAGGGTTTATACATAATGCAGACATTATTAGTGTGGTTTTTCCAGAACCGTTTCTTCCAACCAATCCAACTCTTTCATCATCGTTTATCTCAATCCTGCTAGAGGACTTATCAGTAATGATAAGCATAGTGTTACCACCCCTAAAGCTAAGATTATTATATCATCTCTTGTAGGTCTATAATCTAGTTTTCCCTTATATTTTCCAGGCAACCTTAAGAGCGAAGCTATATAGAGAGATTCGGCGATGTTCACTGCCTGATAGATTATTGGTAAGGTTATTTTCTTAAGGTTTAAAGGATTCACTTTTCTTGCCCTAATGTTTATCCCTATTTGGTGTATCATATCGTAAACTATAGGATAATAGGATAAAGCTATAGAAATGTATATTCCAAACTCCCCTAGATTTCTCCCTAAACTTAACCTATCAATATTATCGCTTACGAAAAAGAATAGAGCTGCAATAATTAGAGCTCTGAACACTATGGGCAAATCGTAGAGCCTATTAAATAAATATAGTACAAGATAGCTAGTGAGCGTTATTGCAGATAACAGGATAAATGTGCCTCTCCTATAATAGTTTAGACCTAAGACCACTATAAGTGGTATTAAAGAATTGCCTATAATTGAAGCCAGGTAAGTCATTATCGAAAAAAGTACTGCATAAACAAAACTCAACTTCACATCAATCACGTTATTACTTTATTATACCTACCTTTATGAAATACTGACCTAAATAGTGGGATATAAAGCCCATAACTGCACTTTCCACTATCATTATTATGCTGAATATAGCCCAATCTGTCGGTGTTGGCATAGGTATATTTTTGGGTAATAGATATGTGAATAGATATACAGCAAGAACGACACTTAGAATTCCTTCTAAAGCTCCTGTGATTGTAGTGTAAGTCACTACAGCCTTTAGTCCTCTATATCCTATCTTTCTAGTCAAGAATTCTACTACTACAGCAATTATTATCCAAGGAATTGTGATGAAGGGCAAGAAGAATATTATGAACAACACTGCGGTTATTAGCCCAATGTATAGTGGTCCCATCTTATCATTTATAGCTTGAATCCCTACCATTACTACTATTAAGGGCAACGTTAGGTTAAGTATTGGATCGAAGAATACATTAAGGATGTAACCACCAACTCCTAGCGATAGAGCTGCTGATATCACGAACGAGACCACTGAGAACGCCACAGCATATATTAGTTTTCTTCGTGTATTCATATGTTAAAGCTATGCCTATCAAAAATTAAAAAACTGACTCAGAAAATTATTATGTAAAATTATAGTAGACTTTATTAATTATAGATAATATTTTCAAAATATTTTAAAGAAAGTTAATTAGGTTAGAGATAATACGAGTAAATGTGTACTATTTATTTGCATATGGAACCTTAAGGTCGTGTTGTGGAGAGATAAATCAGAGATATCTGTCAAAAAGCAGATTTGTAGGCCTAGGTTACATTGAAGGTTTCGATATGTATTTAATAGATTATTACCCTGGTATAGTTGAAGGCAATGGAAAAGTTATAGGAGAGGTTTATGAGGTTCATGATCTTAAAGAGATAGATGAATATGAGGGCTATAACGAGAGCGGTGATAGCTTATATGTTAGGATTTTAACTAGAGTCTATTTCGGAAGTAATAGGTTAACGCTTGATGATGTATATGTTTATAAGTACAATAAGAGTGTAAGGGGCCTGAAGAGGATAGAGAATGGCGATTTCTGTTTTGGCAAACAGGTATTTGCTTATTTTCTAACGAATAAAGGTCTAATTAAAAGGTATAGCTATAATATTTCTCCCCTAAATAGAGATATGGTCAAAGTTAATGATAATAATGGGAATGTATATTTTGCATTTGTAGACAGATGAGAGACTATTTTCTAGATCGAGATTTAGTGATTAGTAAGGATGGTAGTATTTATTCTGTATTTACAAACTATGATATGCCGGGCTACATATTTGCATATCTAAAGTATGTATATACTGGTTCTGGATTATGGCGTGGATATGAAAGGGTATTTAGAGCTTACGGAGTTCATAACCTAATTAAATTAAGCCAGGATTTCGTATATGAGCCCTGCTATGATGCTAGTTTTCCTATAATTTTGAAGTCTAATATTAAGGAGCATTTAAGACCTGAAGATAAGTTAAGGGAGATTCTATCAAAGAGCGTCAATAATAACCTAGAATTGATATTGCTTGACTTCATAGAGAAATACATAGGGACTAGTAATGTAGGTATAGGGGGTTCTTTACTTGCAGGGATCTCGCACGAGAAGTCAGATATAGACATTATAGTATATGGCCACAAAAAGGCGTTAGACTATTTAGAGAGTTTTCCAGGTTTTGAAGTGGATAAAGAGTGGATACTAGAGGCAAACTCAAATTATGGTATAGACTTCGCCGACCTGCTTTATGACAATAGAAGACGAGGGATTTATAAGGGGAGGAAGATATCTGTGCTTTTTGTAGACGATAAACCTTGGAGGTACTGTGAGCATCTATGTAGGAAGAGGGGAAGGGCTAGGATAAGGGCTAAGGTTTTTGGCGATTATGAGGCTTTAATTTATCCGGCTAAGGCATATGTTTCTACTGTTATTGAAGGGGAGAAAGTAAATGCGATATTATCCTATGAGGGTCTATACTCTTCTGCCTTATTTGGTGAAAAAGAAGTTATAGCTGAAGGTATGATGATGGAATGTGATGATGGCAATTATATACTAGTCGGTGATAGGGATGTTAGAGGTTTTGTGAAACCATTAACGTAGGGTAAATCAAACCTTTCCCAATAAGCTAAACCCTTATATTGTAATTTTAAATTGATCAAATATGGATAAGCAGGAGATAAGGGAGAGGATTTGGAAGCTATTAGAAGATAAAAACATAGCTACTTTCCCTAGGCCTGTTTATGGAAGGATTCCAAACTTTAAGGGCTCTGAGAGAGCAGCTGAAATGTTGGCTAAAACTAAGGAATTCCAGATGGCCCAAATAATTAAGGTTAACCCTGATAGTCCTCAAAGGCCAGTGAGGGAATTGGCTTTAAGGATGGGCAAGATAGTTATTGTCCCTACTCCAAGGCTTAGAGGTGAATTCTTCTTGCTAGATCCTAAAAGGATTACAGATTATAGATATGCCTCAACAATACAAGGCTTTACTAAGTTAGGCGAGAGGATTGACATCTTTAACATAAGTAAGATCGATATGATAGTAGCAGGTTCTGTAGCTGTTACGCTTACAGGAGAGAGAATAGGAAAGGGGGAAGGATATAGCGAGTTAGAATTCGCTATGTTAAGGGAGTTAGGTAAGGTAGATGAGAACGTTCCAATAGCTACTACAGTTCATGAGGCACAAATAGTTGATTACATACCTTATGAGGTTTATGATCTGACCTTAGACATTATCGCTACCCCTGAAAGGGTAATTTATACTCATCGTTCTAGAGGCAGACCTAAAGGGATCTATACAGAGTACTTGAGTAGAGAAAAAATTGAGGAAACGCCTTTTCTTAAGCAGTTCTTAATAAAATATCATAACTATAAATAACGTGGTGTAAGAGTGTTATATAGGATACTTCCTCTCTCTTATAGTGAATGTTGTCCATCTCTCGTAAGTAGTCTCTTGGAATGAGTACTCTCCACCTTCTCTTCCAAATCCACTGTTCTTTATCCCTCCAAATGGTATATGGCTTTCCTCCAACATTGTGACATCGTTTATGTGAACCATACCGCTCTCTATCTGATCCGCTATTTTTAACGCTCTATTGATATCTTTAGTAACTATCGCAGCTGATAGGCCATATTCTGTATCGTTAGCCACTTCTATAGCCTCTTCGTCATTCTTAACCATCACAACAGGTCTTATAGGACCGAATACCTCTTCTCTCATTATCCTGAAGTTCCTGTCTACATCAGTTATCACCGTTGGGTAGAAATAATCATCAACCCACTTGCCACCTGTTAGAACTTTACCTCCTCTATTTACAGCATCATTAAAGAACGAAATCATAGTATCTACTTGTTTCTTGCTTACTAACGGTCCTTGTTCAGTTGATTTATCTCTAGGATCTCCAACCTTTAACTGAGAGATCCTCTCAACGAACTTCTTGACGAATTGGTCATAAACTTTTTCGTGGACAATTATCCTTTTACTTGAAGTGCATATCTGCCCTTGATGGAAGAACGCTCCGAATACAGCTATCTTTACGGCTTGATTGATATCAGCATCGTCTAAGATAATAAGGGGATCGCTACCGCCTAGCTCTAAGGTTACTGTCTTAAGAGATCCTCCAGCCTTAGAAGCTATCTCTTTTCCTGTTGTGGTCTCTCCAGTAAAGGTAATATGAGAGATCTTTTTGTTCGTTACAATCTCATCTCCAACTGTTGAACCAGGGCCATTAACCACATTTATCACACCTTTGGGAATGCCTGCTTTGTGAACTAGTTCTGCGATTTTAGCTGCTATAATAGGTGTTTCGCTGGAGACTTTTAATACAACTGTGTTTCCTGCAGCGATGCTGTGGGCTACTTTTTTCATGCTAATGGATAGCGGATAGTTCCAAGGTGTTATCACGCCCACTACTCCCTTTGGTTTCCTGAACGTTAGGGATATTATACCCTCACTGTCTGAAGGTATGGTAGAACCCTTAAAGTGCCTTGCAGTTTCAGCAGCGTTTATTATTAGCCTTTCTGTAAAAACAACTTCTCCCCAGGCTTTTTTGTATATTCCTCCACCTTCAACGATTAGTGTGTTTATCAGGTCTTCTTCATTAGCCTTAAACACTTCAGCTAATTTATATAGGTATTCTGAGCGCTTTATTGCAGTTAATGTAGACCAGCTCTTGAAGGCCTCATATGCGGCATCTATAGCTTTCTTAGCATCTTCTCTATCTCCTATTGCGACCTCTGCTAAGGGAGAATTATCTATAGGTGAGTTTTTGATTTTATACTCACCAGAATGGGGTTCTACAAATTCCCCGTTAATGTAAAGCTTGTAGCGGGGAATCATAATTATATATTACTTATTGAATATTTAAAGGTAATTAATGATGAATTTATTATCGAATATACTATATTTTTAGTAAAATTTGTATTTCGTATAATATCTTTTTCATACTAGGATAAATCTTAAATTTTTGGATTGATTAATGATGAATATCATCTATGATTATAGTTAAGAAGATAACTCGTCCAATAAAAGATGAAGATAAGATCCTTCTATTAAGGGTAGATGAGTTTAGGAAAATCGTTGAAAACGAGAAGTATGTGGATGTTCTAGCCAATGATAGCCCATCTAAAGACGGCAGTATTAGTAAGAGTTATTATTACTATTTACTGGAAAAGTTCAGGGATTTAGGTCTTTTAAAAGATAACTCAATAGCTTTCAGATATGGTTTTGTTTTCGATCCTCCTTTAAATGGAAATTCTTTGAAGTTATATGACGATTTTATTTACGTTTCTAAGAAGGGTTATTTAATTATTTATGACTCAGCGTACTGTAATTCTAGTTGTGATGAATGCAAATATAAAGAAGTTTGTACTTTTGCCATAAAGACAATAAGAGATGAGCATAGTTTGGAGATAAGATCATCTATAAATAGAGAAGCATGGGCTGAAACTTTGAACAAAATAAAGGAGTATATACATAAATCAGGTAAATGTCCTAGAAGTATGAAATGAATGATGTTATTTTAACGTTAGTAGAAGAGATATATGTACTTCCTTTTTAAAAATATGGTATGAAAACTTTTATTTTTTGAACTAGAAGTATACGTAATGTCAATTATATTATCTTTACACTTGTTGCCCCATATCGCGATAATTTACTATTTTCTTACGTCCTCTCTCATATCTTTGTTTACAGTTATTTATATTTCATTTGTGTTGGGTTTTGGTTTAAATAGGAAAAAATCGATTATGTCAAGTCCCAAGGTAAATGTTTCTAAAAAGGATTTAACTGTGCTTATTCCTGTTTACAATGAAGACCCGGAATTATTTGAGAAGGTAGTCTCATCAGTCAGAGATGAAGGTTTAAAGTTTATAGTGGTTGGAGACGGTTGTAATTCACCATATAAGGATATAGCTGAGAAATACGGAGGTACTTTTGTTTACTTAAAGGAAAGAGGAGGAAAAAGAAGAGCGTTAAGGGAAGGAATAAAATACGTTACTTCACCTTATGTAATGTTCTTGGATAGCGACACTTTATTGCAAAAGGGATCCGTTGAAAGGCTCTTAATGGAATTTAACGATGATAAGATAGCTGCTGTTAGTCCCGAAGTGTCAGTCTTTTCTACTAGATCGGAATATGCTTCGTATATTTCTGAAATGATTCAGAGGCTAAGGGATGTTAGCTATAGGGCTCTCTCTAAATTTGGCTCAATAATATCAGTTAATGGGCAGTGTACTATTTATAGATCTGACGTTATTAAACCGTTCTTGTTATCTGAAGAATTCAATAACGTTAAGCTACTCGGTTTCAAAACATTATTAGGAGATGATAGACAATTAACCGATTATATTTACAAGAGAGGTTATAAAGTGAGGGTAGTGAGTGATATAAGAGTTAAGACAAAAGGACCTGATAGTCTTAAAGGTTTAATAAAACAGTTATTGAGGTGGTATAGATCAAATAATTTCTTCTTAATAAAAGAATTGCTTGATGGTAGCATGATAAAGAAGGGTTTTATTTCATTTTTAGTTTTATTATACTGGTATACACTTCCATTAATCTCGCTCAGTGATATTTTAATAAAAGGAGGGTTATTCTTTAGAAGAGCTTACCTTATAATAGTTCATAAAGGGTTTAATATTCCCTTACTATCAGAACTTATAAAACAGGAAATAGAACAGGACATAATACCTGGTTATACTAGCGATCCTTCTGTCAGTCATCATCATCATGTACTATTTTATATTAAGATATCTCATTACTTTTGGTACAAGTTTAAGGTATTCCATTCGTTTATGGCTACTAATCAATATGTTATACTTCACCTTCATAGGCTACTTGCTCATTTAATGACTTTTCATAGCTATGTTTCTATAGCATCTACTGTCGCTAGTGTACTATTCTTAGTTTTTGTGCTATATAATATTGAAAATAGGAGTATAAAGTCCATGATTGTCAGTATGTTAGCGTTTCCGCTCATGTTTGTTTCAGATATTTTAGCTATTTTAACCCTATGGAAGCAGATGCATTGGGGTACCAGATAATCTGATAATAATTTTTATTACTTTATGCTTACTACATAATTGTTAATGATGAGCGATGGGCGGAATGAGCTTGATGAATTCAGCATTAGTTTAGGTACTGAACCTATATATTCGTTGGATGTATTGTCACATCAAATGTATCTTATCTCTGTATTGATGTCTAATTTGACTTTAAGGGTTGTTATTGATTCCCTTCTCGTTATACGCTAAACTTCTCTCTACTAAATTTGAATTTACGGAATGTATAAATTATGGAAAGGTAATTTCAGTATTATGGATAAGATTCTTGAGGTTCAGCACGTTTGGAAATACTATGGTAGTCTATTAGCTAATGAAGACGTTTCTCTTTATATTTCTCAAGGCGAAATAGTTGGTCTTCTAGGTCCTAACGGTGCAGGTAAGACTACCTTGGTCAAGCAGATTTATGGTGAGCTCACCCCAAACAGGGGAAAAATCGTTGTGTTGAGTAAAAAGCCAACTGATAGGAAAATCAAAAAATTGATGGGTGTTATACCTCAAGAGGTGAGACCTTACCTAGATCTCACTGTTTGGGATAATGTATACTATATGGGAAGAATAAAGGGCATGGATAAACGGACGATAGTAGAGAAAGGAGAGGAGCTCCTCAGAAAGCTGGATTTATACGACAAGAGAAATACTTACGCTATGGACTTGTCAGGAGGTATGAGGAGGAAACTTCTTATTGCAATGGCTTTGATAAACGATCCCAAGTTTGTAATCCTAGACGAGCCGACTACTGGGTTAGATCCAGAAGCTAGAAGGGAAGTTTGGGATATACTGTTAAAGTTTAAAAAAGAGCAGAAGAGCATGCTACTTACAACACATTACTTAGATGAGGCAGAAAGGCTATCGGATAGAATATACTTTATAAATAGAAAAATATTAATGGAGGGTTCACCTGCAGATATAAAGAAAAAATTTGCGGATTGGTATGAGATCATAGATTATGAGTCAGGGAAGATAATGAAAATAAGAGGGGAAGATGAATTAAAGAAGACTATTGCTACTCTGAACGGAAAGTTCGAAGTTAGGCTACCTTCATTAGAAGAAGTCTATCTAGAGGTGTTCAAAAACGCTTCGTGAATTTCTCTACTTATTAGCAATGGAGTTTAAAGAAGCTAAGATAGCGATTTTTGCAGTGATATTCTTCTCCATCATACTTCCTATAGGCTTGCTAGTAGCTTTAGGCACAATAGTCTCTACCGTATATAAGGTATACTTAATATCAGGTACGATAACCTTTTACATGACTATAGGAACTATTCTATCAATAGCGCAAGGACTAGCAAATGAGAGGGAGTCAGGTAGATTATCATTACTATTAGCAGCTGGCATTTCAAGAGAGTTGTATTCATTATCTATAGCTATCTCAAATGGCCTATCAGCTCTCTTAGTAACACCTTTACTTCTAATCTTTGGTGTTCTGCTTTTTCATTTAAAGGTCGCTTCTCCTCCTTTACTTATAATAGCCATCATATCAGCCCTCTTTATGGGAATAAGCATGGGTATGTTAATAGGTTTCGCATTTAGGACCCCTCGTGATGTTAATCAATATTCACAGATAATCTCATTTACGCTATCTTTCTTTGCTCCCGTATACTTTCCTTATACATTCATACCTTTGCCATATAGGTATTTAACGCTGCTTGAACCAACGACTTATGCTTCACAGTCCATATCAATGGCACTAATTGGTAACACTTCTTCAATATTATGGTCTATAGGGGATTTCGTCTATGGTATAATATTCTTAATGGCATCTAGCTATATAATAAAGAAGAGATGATGGATTGAAGTTGAAGTTTTATCTTACTCTTTCTTAATTAATTTATATGAGTGAAGAGAAACAGGTAAAGAGATTATTGGATAAGGCAGAAAAGTTAATTGAGGAGTGCGAAAAATGCGGCTCTTTAGACTGTGATGAATGCGAAGAAGTTCAGGATATCTTAAATGAACTAAAAGACAAGATTAATCAGATAAACGATAAGAAACTTCAGAAGAAAATACAGGATGAAATAGAGGATATAGAAGACCGTCTAGATGAGCTCTTATAACAATATGAAGAATGAGAGTAGTTGTAAGAGAAGAGTTACCCAAACCTTTCTTGAGACTATTCTATAATCTTTAGGCAAAGCTATTAAGTGGAGTACTGACAATATAAAGGGTATTAGCTCTAAATATTTAGAAATCAAGATAAAAGGTAAATAACTCAGTAACAGAAGAAAACCGTAAATCTTTCTATAGTTCTTCACTCTGAAACTTTTATGGTTTTCATCAACTATATGGTGTATAAATCTAATTGCTGAAGTCTGCAGTCCAAAACCTATAGAAACTATCATAGGTCTAAGAGTAACAGAACCGTTGAGGACTAATAAAGATCCTGCCATTAATATAGGTCCAAAATCGAGGAATGTGGATATTTCTCCAAGTCCTCTCTTATACAGTTGTATTGGCGGTATTAAATATAGAAGACCTGCTATTACTGCTAACAAACCAACATAAAGTAGTTCAATGTTTCTCGTAAATATTAGCAAAATCAATGCCAATATCGCTGACATTATAAACATAAACGTCGAAGCTAACTTAACTTTTGTAGGGCTTAGCTTATCTTCTATGATAGAGTATGGTCCTGAAGGAAATAAGGTATCTTTATTACTTACGGGTATGCCCGATAGGTAATCGTTATAGTCCATCCCTAAGTTCATTCCCATTTGGAAGAGAAGCACGATTAAGAGGAGTATAATAAAATATAGCAAATTGTTAAACTTGGAATAATACCATGCTAACAGAACTATAATTATTGATGGAGAGTATAGTCCTAGCTTAAGACTCTTAATAGGATTCATTGTTTTCAATTGTTACCTAAAGGGTTTTATAGTTAGAGGTTACATTGTAAAATTAAATGATATTATTACTATTAGGAACTAGAAGTCTCTTCTATAACTGATGATAAACCATATGTAGAAGGAACGTTATAAATACTGATGTGACATTTCTATTATACAGAGTATACGATAGTGATAATTAGTAATTGTTAGGGTTATTGGTTGTTTGTTTTATTAGTTAAATTAGAAAATTATTAGTTTTCAGAAACAAGATTTTATATATTTTCTCTAGCATAAATGTTACGATGAATAAACGAATATTAAAGATCCTTAAGAGGAGTAGATCTATTGTAATTTCTAGCTCTGGTTTTAGTTTTAGAACGTTTTACGCTCTCTATTACGGTTTCCTATTTATAACTAATGATAAGAAATTGTTAGATGAACTTACCTCATCAACAGTTGTTAATTTTATCATAGAGGATAAAAAGAGCGAAAAGCGATATATTACAGGGAAGGGACGTGTAGAAATTCTGGGAAGTCCATTAAACTATAAAATTGAAAGAGGAATACTCTTATTTAAAGTCCCTGAATATACGTTATTACTTAATGATTATAACTCCATTATAGTTAGGATAGTTCCTGAAAAAGATTTGCAGTTTTATGATCTCACTGAAGGTTATAGGGTTATCACTGATTCGGTTGATATAGATTCTCTTAAAGAGGATATTAATCCAATAAAGAAGTATTTTTATGCCTTAAGGCCTTGGTCACTTCAAATGAGTGTTGCCGATATAGTATTGGGAGCGCTAATCTCACCATATTTCAATATTTTAAAATTAATCCTCTCAGCAATAGCTGTAGTACTTTTACAAGCTGGTGCTAATCTTCTAAATAGTTTCTTTGATTTTAGATCTGGTATAGATAAACCGATTAATGTACCTCCTTCAGGTTCTAGAGCGTTAGTAGATAATCTAATTCCATTGCGCTATTATATGTTATACGTGTTTTTAGTTATGAGTGCCGGTATATTCCTAGGGGCTTATTTAATTCTGTTATATCCTAAAGTTTTGATAATAGGAGCTCTAGGAATTGTTGCAGCTTTAACTTATAGCATACCAAAGTATGGTTTAAAGTGGTTAGCTTTAGGTGATTTAGCTGTCTTCCTGATCTGGGGACCAGGTATAGTTTTAGGCTCTTATATTTTGCAAGGTGGTTCGCTTACCTCTCCTGGCCCTGTGTTTTTGTCTATAGGACTAGGGTTAATAGTTACAGCAGTTTTACACTCTAACAACTGGAGGGATATCAAGAGTGATGCATCTCAGGGAGTCAAGACAATAGCTTACTTCTTAGGTCAAAAGGGTTCCATGATTTACTACCTAGCTTTAATATGGTTCTCATTCATTTTTATAGGAATTTCTGTGATTTATGATGCAAGATTATTACCGTTATTAGGCTCATTCCTGACTATACCATGGGCTATAAAGCTGACCAAAATTGCATTAGACGAGAAGAACTGGAAAAGGATGATTTTAGACGCGTTAACAGCACAGTTTCAGAGTTTGCACATGTACTTCTCGTTAATATTTCTTATAGGATATATTATTGCTCTTCATTTAATATTTCATTAAGTTTTTTATTATACTTTTCAATAACCTCATTTATCTCTTTTTCTGCTTCGTCATATAATTCTATAATTTTCTTTAACTTGTCGGAGACTATTGAACCTCCTGCATTCTTGCCGCCCTTTCTCATGATAATACCCGAAGGTATAGCGTTATTTAGTCTCTTAATATAACTCCATGCAAATTTATACGATAATCCTAATTTTTTAGAGGACTGAGATATAGAACCTAGTTCTATTATACTCTTGATTAACCTATAGCCTCCTTTCCCTAAAACGGGCTCTCCATCATCTTTTTCAATCCATATTTTGAATTTAAACTTCACATTAATATTTACATTCAGCAATATTTTAACTGTATCTCCTCTATGCTGTCTTTCATTTCTTGGGACTTGGCTTCTGCTTTCCTTGCTTCCAGATCTTCGCATAAAGCCTCCATTTCCTCCTTAACAGAACCTTCAGAGAACTCCTTCAATACATTTAAGGCTTTATCTTTCAAATTGAAGGATAGTAGTATAAATATTTTCGTTGAGATCAGTAGAGGGTTATCAGGGTCTATTGAAAGAGCTTTTTCTATGTTTTCCATAGCTCCATCTTTATCGCCTTTCAAGGTAAGGATTTTAGACTTCTCCTCGTAATAATAAGGGTTTTCTGGATCTATGTTTATTGCCTTTTCTATTTCACCTATTGCCTCATCTGTCTTGTTTAGTTTCTCATAAGATAATGCTAATGCGTAATGTATTTCACTGTTGTTTGGATCGTACTTTAAGGCTTGATTATAATTTTCTATAGCTTCACTATACCTTTTAAGATTATATAAAATATCAGCTTTTAGTTTAAAGTAGTCCAGGGCATCCTTATTCTTGATCTTTTCCAATTCTTTTAATCCCTCATCATACATTCCCATATCGTAAAGGATATTTGATTTCAGTAATAGGTATTCATCGCTTTCCACTATTTTCTTCTCCTTATCTAATGCTTCAAGTTTAGAAAGTAAGTTGTAAGCTTCTTTTAGCCTTTTGTCATTACTTGTTTCCCTACTAAGGTTATACGCTATTTTTATTAATGTAAAGAGGTAGATAGGGTTTTCAGGACTTCCTCTTACAGCCTTTAACGCCTCCTTATAACCTTTAGAATACTTTTTCCTAAAGAAGTATGATAAAGCGAGATAATAATGGTAGGCTGGATCGTCTCGAGTTTTAAGTAATTGCGTTATCTTGTTCTCAAGTTCATCATATTTCCCTTCTTTTAATAACTCCTCTAGATCGTTATTCACAAAATATAGTTCTATTTTCTGTTCAAAAGATTAGCTAGATATTGTTCTACATACCTCATTAGCTCCTTTTTAGAATTTAGATAAGACACTTCTCCCACTATTTTTATAATTTGATCACTAAGGTGTTTATCTATGCTTTTAAGCAAATTGATACTTTCCATTTTGCCCTTATCTAATAGGATAATCTTTTGTTCTCCAGAAAAGAGGAACCCGTTATATGCCAAATTCTTTATCCTGTTTTCAATTCTCTCACTAAAAATAAAGTACCTCTTTGCTTTTATGTATTTAAAATAAGGATTTTGAACTGTTAACTTATTCGAGATTAAAATATCGTAGACTAGAAAAGATGAAACGTAGAACTTCTGTTTTGCTACTATCTCCTGCTTAAGTTGAAGGAATGCACCAAGGGTCAGTAGGATTAGGTTATCTAATGTAAAATCGTAATTTATATCTTCTTGATTTAGATATTTCTCGAAATTATTGTAAAGATCCTCTAAAATCATCTGTGAGGCTAAAATTGAACCCTTTTTTAACTCATCTATGGCTTCTTTCAGTAGTTGTTTAGCTCTACTCATGCTCTTTTATTCAAGAATTGGATTTAATTAAAATTGCCCATAGATTGAGATATATCTATTCTTATTGGAAAACTTTTTATTTTAACTATAGTTTATCATTACGTATGTTATCGATATCGAAATATATTTCAATAATATTAATCACGATGTTAATAATAATATCATCATTATCTGGTTTAGGGAAGAGCGGTGGAGGTATTATATTTACCTCTACTACAACAACAAGACCTCAGATAACGGAGAACTTTTTGGCTCAAAGCACATGGGGTACTCCGAATCAAGTAGCTGCTCCTGGTGAAAACCTAGTTCCTTTAACCATTACTCTAATAAACGAGGGTCCTTACGATATCCAAAATGTAAGTTTCTACCCACTTAATAACACCCTTATAAAGTTCCTAAGGTATCAGGTGATAAACATAAGCGAGTTAAGTGTAGGTCAGTCTTACTCCTATACTTATCTTGTCAATGTAAACAGTTCTGATAAGTTAGGTACTTATAAACTACCATTAAAGGTTTTCTTTAACGTGACCAATTATGGTAGATATAATGAGACTATATATTATCCCTTAGTCATAGATGGCTATCTTAACTTTTCAGCGTCAATAGCGTTTTCATCTCCAGTTTATGCTGGTGAAAAAGATGTCGTTGCAACATTAACTATAGTAAATACCGGTAATGTAGAGGCTACTAATGTTACGGTTCTGCTGAATTCAGAATACCCTGTTACGTTCATAACCCATAAGATATTAATTCCTGCTATAGAGGCAGGAGGCAGTTATGAGGCTGAAGTATTGCTAAATATAGATAATAACGCGTCGTTAGGTACTTATATTATCCCAATAAGTGTAGAGGTTTATAATAAGAGTTATATTACATTAACTTCACTATCCTTAACTGGAACTATTAGTCTTATCGCCTCTGGGCAAGTTCAGGGAACTACATTTCCAGGAGGTAGAAATGATCAGTTACTCTTTACTCTATTCAATACTGGTAATGTACTTTTAACTAATGTTACTATATATCCAGTCTCCAATTATCCTTTCCAATTCCTGTTAAATTCTATTGAAATACCGTTAATTCCGCCAGATTCGGAGTATACAGTCACTATACCATTTAACGTCTATCCTAACGCCTCAATAGGTGTTTACAAAGCGGAATTTATAGTAAATTATGCTGGAAAGAACTCAACTTTGACTATCCCAATAGAGGTTAACAGCAATATCACGATAGAGGGTCATATAATATCTGCTAATTGGATTTCTTCAATTCCTCATCCAAATACACAAGACGCTCAGGTTCAGTTAGTAATTGCATATCAAGGACCTATAGACTCCATAGGATTTAGTGGAGTGATATATCTTCCTAAGGGTTTCACAAACATTTCAGGAGGTGATGAGGTTTATGTAAACGGTCCCGCTCTATCACCTGGTGCCTACACTACTATTACTTTCGCCTTAAATGTAGGTTCCATCTCTCCTGGATCTTACACTTTTCCACTGACAATATATTGGTACTCAAATAATAACGGTGTTGAGGAGACCTATGTCCAAAACCTAACTTTTACGCTAGTGATTAGCGGTGAAAACTTGTTTACTGTATACTCTAATGGTCCTTCTGAACTATCTCCTAATACCTACGTTAACATATCGTACATAATATTTAATCAAGGTGATGAAAATGCATACAACATAACTCTAACACTAGTTCCAGAAACGCCAGGAGTGCAAGTACTTACATCAACCTTCTATATTTCTGAGATTCACGCTCATCAAAACTACTCAATAGTAGCGGAACTTTACATACCTTCTACAGTTCAAGGTGAAACAGTGGCTTTACAGCTTTCGATGGTCTATACAACGCCACTGGGTTTACAGTCACAATACGCTCAACAGTTCTACTATTACGTTCCAGTGTTAAATCAACCTAATTTACCTATTTCTATATCCCTTGTTAACTCTTCAATTACCATGGGTAAAGTCCAAAACAGTTTGCTTGTTATTAAAGATGTAGGTGATATACCGCTCTATAATGTTAGTATAATTTTAACCTCGCAAGAGCTTTATCTTAATTTGACTGCATTAACAATAGGGACTTTAGAACCTGGGCAAACTATAACGTTGCCTGTGTCAATATTTACTCAGCTATCTGGACTAGTAGTCATTAATGCTCAAGTGACATATTATACTCAGTTAGGTCAGGAAAGACAAGAAGAGTTAAATATAAATCTTCTGAGCTCAGGTTCCGTTAGTTTAATTATTACAGGAGAATCAACTATTCCGACAATAGGGGTTCCAGGTCAGCTAATCTCAGTTACTGCTACTGTCTATAACTTTGGAACAGGTGAGGCTGAAGGTGTTACAGCGATTGTTAGCACACCTTCAGGGATTAAAATTGTAGGAGAACCAACATACTATATAGGAAATATAGGCTCGTTTAGCTCAGCAACGTTCACTTTTGCCTTCCTAATCTCTAACTCAACTTCACCTGGCACTTATACTATACCAGTGAAGTTCGTGTATACTAACGATATCGGTCAAGTTCTTACTAGCTACGGCAACATCACTATAACTGTCTCCCAAAGCAGTTCAAACGTCACAACGTTTACACACAGGTTTGATTCAGGAGGAAGAAGATTAGGCTTTATAATTCCTCTTGCAACTATTGTAGTAGTCATAATAGTGGTAGTAGTGCTTGTTTCTTTAATCAGAAGAAAGAGTGGTGGTAAATAAATGAACGTATATGATATTTTTTGGTTAGCCTTCAAAGAGTTAAGCTCAAGGAAGTTGGTGGCTTCGCTAGCTATTATAGCTGTGATGATAGGTGTAGCTAGTGTTACTCTTCTGGTTTCTTTTACTCAGGGTGTTAGTAGCACATTAATCTCAGATGTAGAATCTTTAGGACCTAATACGATACTCATCCTTCCCTTTAGAGGTATGCCTATAACTGATGTGACCGTTAATACAATAGAGACTTTACCTGACGTTGAGGCGGTTTACCCTGTAATAGAGGGACCAGCTGTATTTTATGCTGAAGGTCAACCTCTAGATGTCACAATCATAGGTATAAACAACATTTCTTCAGCTCTAATCGGTAACGCACAACTAGTGAGTGGTACTCTATATCCTCCTGTTTTATCACCTTATGCAGTTATAGGCTATCAAATAGCTAATCCTGCCCCAGGGGTTTTTATTACTCCTGGAACAAAAATAACGTTAATATTGCCAAATGGGCAAAGCGTTTCATTAAACGTAATTGGTATATTATCTTCCTCAGTTTCAAGCCCACTCCTTAATACTGAGACTTCAGTTTTTGTACCATTACAGGAGGCAGAAGTGTTATTTAATAGACAAGATTATAGCATACTCGTAGTTAAGACTTATACACCACAACAGGTTAGTTATGTAAGTAATTTAATACAAGAAATTTATGGCAATGACATTAGCGTTATTACTGTACAGTCGTTGGTTAATACCGTATCGACTATTACCAATGGATTGGGAATGTTGCTAATAATAATAGCCTCGATCTCGCTTTTAGTTGCCGCAATAGGTATAGCAGCTATAATGATGGTGAAGGTTTCTCAGAGGACTAAGGAGATAGGGATATTTAAGACTTTAGGGATGACAACCAACGATGTACTTCTCGTGTTTCTGGCTGAATCTATGATAATTGGTATTATTGGAGGCGTGCTAGGTATAGTTTTAAGTATTGTAGGCATTATAGTTAACAATACTGTTCAGCCAACAAGGTTTTTATTTAATTTTAACTCTTCAAGTAGTACAACAACTACTCATGTAAGAGGATTTAATGCTGCTCACAGTTCAGCCAACAATTTCTTCACCTTTAAGGCGGTGTTATCACCAGAAGCATTATTGATATCTTTTATCATCGCAATACTCGTTAGTCTAATAGCGGGAATATATCCAGCATGGAGAGCTTCTAGATTAACTGTTATAGAGGCTATAAGGAGAGAATAAGTTAAAGGTATTCTAAAAAATTTTTATAACTAAGCTTATGTAACTTACTTATATGTTAAGTAATACTTTAAAGAAATCTGCTGTTTTATTTATTGTTATTTTATTGTTAGTTGGTGTAGAAATTGTAGGTCTTGTCGGAGGGCAGAAGCCAATATCACAAGGTGCAGTTTATGTAGGTCCGCAAATGCAGGGTTTTAAAATAACTCACTTGAATCCTAACTCAACGCTTACTATAACGATCTATATACCACCTAAAAACTTAAACATGTTATACTTAATAGCTCAAGAAGTTTCCAACCACCAGATAAAACCATTAAACAGAACTGAGCTTATCAATATGTTTGGCAATGTTCAAAAGGAGAAGGAAATAGTAAGTTACTTGCAATCTAAAGGATTTGTTGTTGTTTATGAGAGTCCCTTCGCTGTTATGGCACTAGCGCCAGTCTGGCTAATAGAATCCACATTTAATGTAAACCTGTATTTATATGAGTTTAATAATGAGACTTATTATAGGCCAGCTCTTACCGATGGTGAGCTCTATAATGTTCCTTCTATATTTAATGGAACAATAATTGGTGGATTAACTAACTTTACAGAACCTCAGTATCAACATGTAGTTTTAGGTAAGCTGATCGATGGCAATCTACAATTAAAATACGGTTCAGATATAACTCCTCTTCAAGCTGCTTTCACATATTATAGCCCTGGAGATATTGAAGGTGCATATAATATTACACCATTATTAAACGCTATAAGATCCCATAATCCCGTTTCTATAGCTGTGATAGACGCTTACGGTGATCCTCTCATATACGAGGACTTACAGACTTTTGATACTGTATTTCACCTACCACCAGCTAATTTAACTATAGTACCTATAGGACCCTATCATCCTCTTGGTGGTATTTTTACTGGATGGGATGTTGAAACAGCATTAGATGTTGAGACGGTACATTTGGCAGATCCTTATGCCCACATATATTTAGTTGTAGCATCTAATCCTTCAGCATTATACTTGGCTGTGGATTATGTTGTAACAGAAGATCTAGCCCAGATAGTATCAATGAGTTGGGGAGCACCTGAGAATCTATTCGGTGCCTCTGGCTTTTTCGTGTATTTCAATGGAGAATCATTTCCAAACTATCCATTCCTGAATTACTATTTCCAGCTTGGGAACGCGGAAGGAATAACGTTCTTTGCAGCTGCAGGTGATGAGGGTGCTTACGGTGGTACTACAACATCATATGGCGGAGTTTTATTCCCTGCATCATCTCCCTTCGTTACTGCTGTAGGAGGAACGTCATTATTTGTTAATGTTACCTCAGGATATTTATCTTCTTTAAACTCTACAGGAACTTATGAATATGAGACTGCTTGGAGCGTTGATCCATTCTATTTCGGTATAGTTGAAGGTACTGTTTCAAGCGGTGGCGGATACTCTACCTTCTTCCCCGTTCCACCTTATCAGTCTATGATAAGCAGTACTGTAAGAGTAGTGCCTGATGTCGCAGCTAACGCTAATCCTTACACAGGACCTGTAATATATGTATTAGGACAAGAAGAAATAGTTGGTGGTACTAGTGCTGCTACACCTCTCTGGGCAGGTATATTAGGTGATATAGAATCTTATCTTAATATTACAAGCGGTTTAGGTAACATAAATCCAATACTTTATTGGATCTATAGTAATTCATCACTATATAAAGAGGCTTTCCATGAAGTGACTTTAGGTTATAACGGAGTATATTTAGCAAAGCCTGGCTATAACTTAGTTACCGGATTAGGTTCACCTAACGCTTATGGTTTAGCTTTAGCATTTAAGGATTATATGAAATACTATGCGGATAGATCACTAAGGATCTCCGTAACCACTGAACAGCCAGGTAATCAGTATCCTTGGTATATGTATGGTTCAACATTTGAAATAGTTGCCTATATTACATATCCTAATGGTACTTTAGTAACTAACGGATCATTTTATGCTACAATTTCAACAACAGAAGGTCAATTCCCAGCTTCCTATACTTTAACCTTTAATGGTACTTATTGGGTTACAAATGTTACTGTGACTCCAGGAAGTCCTCCTAATATCTGGACTATAGAAGTACAAGGCTCGAGCCAATCTGGCTTAAGCGGAAATGGAATAGCTGAAGTGGATATAGGTGAATCTATAGGCATTATTGAGCCTGTGCCCTTCCCCTACGCAGCTTCTATAATATATAATGAACCATTCAATATAGTTGTTACAGTGTATTATCCTAATGGTACGCCTGTAGTAAACCAATCAGTCTTTGCATACCTAATTAAGGATGGCAAACTATACGCTAACCTCACCCTGCTAATGATAAGGCCTGGTGAATACGCTACAGCTTATGCTCTATTGCCTCCTATGCCGCAGGGAACTTATTTGTTAGAGATTGTAAGCGATTACGGAGAGGCCTATACTTACGTGTATTTTGGTGACATGGTATATGGTGGAGTTATCTCACCAGTGAACGATTACTTACCCTCAGCCTCTCCAGGACAGAACATAACTGTTTTTGCAGAAGTTTTCACACCAGAGATTACCGGTTTATTCACTTCTAAAGTAATAGCAAGTCTACAGGAGCCTAACGGTACTACAATACTTAACGTAACTCTTCATCCAGCACCTAATGTGGTGCTCTTCGGAATTTATGATCTGTTCTTCACATACTATAATAACATCACGATCCCTAGTGGTATAAAGCCTGGATTCTATAATATAATTATAAGTTCTGAGACAAATACTTCATTAGGCCCCGCAGTAGGTAAGTTCGTAACTGCTATTTATATTTCAAACTACTCGCTTAACGTAAATGTCAGGATAGATCCAACATTAGCCTATGAAGGTCAGTTAGTGAAGATTTATGCTAATATTACATATCCTAATGGTTCAGAAGTCACAAGCGGTTCATTTACTGCAACTCTAGTGCCCTCAAGCCTAGGGTATGCAGTGGGTATACTAGGTTTTAACATTGGTGTTCCATTACAGTATAACTCTTCAATCGGTGAATGGGTAGGAGTGTTTAGAGTTCCTTCAGAACTTAACGGATCAATATTCCAGGGAGATACAGCTAATATGCTTTCAGGACCATGGTCTATATTTGTATCTGGAGTTGCATCTAACGGCGATTTACTGTTCTCTAACGCTACATATCTTATCGTTTCGCCTTTAACTTATATAGGGAACAATATAGTATTGAACTCAAAAGATATTACCAGCATACCATTTATGGTGAGGCTAAATCAGACCACTTATCTAATCAGCAAAGTTTATGCACCTAACCTCACCATAAATGGTCTAAACGTTGAAATCGTTAACGCTAGAATTAATTCTCTAACGTTAAATAATGCTAAAGCTGTTATAATCGACTCAACTATTGGTGGGACAAAGATTGCTATAACTAGCATTAATTCTACTGTAAGTTTAGTTAATTCATTAATAGTAAACTCAGTTTATGGATTCGATCAAGTGAATTCAAATATATCAATGTCAGGCGTAAAGTTACTAAACGTAACAGCACTGTCTATAGTTCCACCTCCTGTAGCCACTATCAACATACAGAATGTAACAACTTCATCAGCAAGTCTACAAGTAAATGTTACTGGTGTTGGGCTAAGAGTGATTAATGTAGTAATGAATGGAAAGCCAGTAACTTATTCTATATCCGCGGTTAGTCCTAATAATATCATTATAACAATACCGTTCAATTCGTCTGCGTTACCTGATGGTGAATATTCGTTTACTATAGAGGTAAGCAATGGAGGACTAGTTTATAACCTGACTAAGACTGTGTTTAATTCATACCATCAGGTTTATGATAGTGAACAGCTATCTACGTTAAGCAATGATATAAATAGCTTAACTACCTCTGTCTCTAGCCTAAGTACCTCAGTGTCGAGCTTGAATACCTCAGTCAATGTTCTCCATAGTGCTCTTTCATCGACCAATACCATAGCTTACTCTTCATTGGCAATTTCGATTATCGCATTAATACTTGGAATAGTAGGAATATTATTAAGTATAAGAAAAGGAGGTGGTAGTAAATGAATAAAGGGTTAACAGTCTTAGCACTGTTAACTTTAGTTTTGCTTGTGGGATTGCTACCGGCTTCGTCTCTACCTATAAGTGAAAGTAACCTAACTCATCCTGAGTTTCCGCTGCTGTATAATATCTCTATCCCTGTTTCAGATATTCACTTTAACCAAGATCCTGCGTTTTACTCTTTTGAGGCATATCATATAATGCCACCTTCTAACGTTACCCCAATTAAGGTTGTAGTTGCACAGAATGCATTATTTAACGATAGTGGTCTAACACCCTATGTAGTTCACGTTTACATACCTAAGGGTAATTATAGTCTAATATTGATGAATGTAAGCATACTAGAAACTAATGGAGCACAATATGATAGACCGCTTTACATATTTGCTAATGGAGTTCCAATATTCTGGGGCTCAACTCAGGAATTCCTAAACTCTACTGCAGAAGCTGATCTAACTTTATTTGAAAACCTACTGCAAGGTAATGTAACATTCCAGTTAGTTTTGGAGAACTTCTATGATGCTAAGATAGGTATAACAGGAGTATATTACATGAATGTTACGCTATACTTATATCCTGGAAGTAAACCACAAGGTTTGCCTAACTACTTTATACCGTTATACCTTAACAAGTTTAATTACTCATATCAAATATTGAACCCGTTAAATGATATGCTACTTCAGACAGTGAAATTACCAAATGGCACATATAGGTTAGCATTACTTCTATGGGAAGAGGGTGGTGGGTTAGATGAGTTCTGGTATGCAAATGAGCCAGCGATTAGGGAGATATTAATATCTTATAACGGTAGGTTAGCTGGTGTAGTTAACCCATATGAGACTATCTACACAGGTGGAATTGACTTATTCTGGTGGAAGCCTCTAACCTCAATAAACACCTTATCCTTCCATTCGCCATACATAGTTGAGTTAACTCCGCTATTAGCCACTGGCCTAACTGCTAATATTAGTGTAACTGTTACTAATTTGCTGCAGGCATTTGAACTTACTGGTTCTACAGCATTTGATTGGGATATTGCAGCAGCCCTATTGGTTTGGAACAATTCAGCTAACCCGATGGTATCCTCTAAGCTAATAACCGCCTACCAGAGGTTTATGGATTCTGGCGCTAACTTCTTCGGAACACCTAGCGGTGCTACAGAGTATCAAGAAGGGGGAAGCTACACTCTTAACTATTCCGCTATTTTATATTTCGAACATGGTAGCGAGTATACTAACGTCTATCAGCAAGGTAGGTTTATTGCAACGCAAACATTCAATTCAATATATGAACAAGCATACCTAGATGAAAAATTTGTGGAAATAGCTAAAGATAGTGGCATGTATAATGCTGAGCTTTACATAAGTGCAAATTACCCTGTATTAATGCAGTTCTCTGCGATTGCTGTACCAATAACAAATCCGCAAGTCATACCATTTAATGCATCTTACGAGCAGAACGGAACGTTATATCTAGGCTTATATTATCACTTCATGTACGTTTTCAATAACTATAATTTAACAATAAAGACAATAGAAAACCTAACTACTGAAGGAGGATTCGGAGGAATTTTAGAAATAATTAATGCTTATGGTGGTGCTGTTCTAGTCTCTCTAACCTCAAATACTGCATTGACTACAAAAACGTTAACCTCTTGGTATTTAGTTAATGGCAAAGGTTTCGAGGAAATCTTTAATGCCCAAGGACAGCAGTTCAGTGTAACTAACTTAGTTGGAAAGTATAACTATATACATCAGAGCTTTATCCCCATTACTTCAAGTAGCTGATCGGGTAAAGTAAAGAAAAGGTAATAGTTTTTCTTTCCTCTTCCTTTTCCTCCTTTTTAACTTCCTTTTCTTTTATTTCAATTCCTCTTCAATAAGCTGTTGTATTTTACCTATACAGTCTCCTAAATCGTCTAGGATCTTCTTTTTAAGATCTGAGATAGCTATAGCCTTATATAAATATCTAGGTCTTCCCGCCTTTGATCCACTCTCTTTTACTCTCATAACTAGGTTCAACTCTAGTAGCTTATTTAAGCTTCTATTGATAGAGGCTTTTGATAAATGAAGTTCATCCTCAAGGTTTTCTGTGCTTTTTGGCTCTCCATGGGTTAATGCTAGTAATACTTGAACGTCTGTTTCCGATAAATCGTAGCAGAAAGACATTATATCTACTAAACCCGCATCCCTTCCTGAGGGCAATTTTATTGTTATACTTTTCTGAGGGGACTCCATTTTTTATCACGATATTAATCATATCTTTTCTGATATATATATCTTTTCAAAGTTTCTGATAAATACTTTACATATGAGCAGATTTAAGATATTACCACAATTATAATTATAAGATTTTGCTCAACAACATCATTAGATGTATTTAATTAGAATAATGTTGTATACGGCAAATAGTGAGCTACAGATTTTTTAATTAGAATATGCTATAAATTTTTATACTTAAAAGATTTTAAAATTCTGGTTGTTTAAACGTTAGAAATGTTTATATGTTATATATCACTTATTGTTTTTATATGAGTTCCGATAAGTGGACTAAGAACACAACTAAAGCTGTAGTTTCGCAATTTCTAGGGTTCATGTTAGATGCTTATGATTTACTGTTTGTTTCTTCGCTAACACCCATATTAAGTAAAGTGTTATTACCTAAAACCTTACCGGCATGGCTTTCATTCTATATCGTTATGATAGGCTATGCGTTTACTCTAATAGGTAGGCCAGTGGGCAGCGCAATATTTGGTAATTTAGGCGATAAGCTAGGTAGAAGAGATACATTAATGATTACAATCTTAGGTTTTTCAATAATGAGCGCAATAACTGCAGCAATACCCACATATGCAGCTATTGGAATTTCCGCTTACATAATATTTTCAGTTCTGAGATTTATTCAAGGAATATTTATTGGTGGAGAATATGCAGCAGG
>JAPNVD010000020.1 GCA_026627305.1 Sulfolobaceae archaeon | reverse complement strand
CTTCTCTCATTAAGAATAGTGTAGTGATAAATAGACTGATCAGTTAATGATAAAGAGGGTGTTGCTTGCAAAGTAGATAACAAGATATAAAAAACACGTAAAATCCCTCTCATCTCTCTTCTTCCCACTCACTTCTTCCTCTTCCTCGACTCTATGAACTCATACATCCTCCTCTTAGCCTCTTCGCTCAGCGACAATAATGTCAACTCTTTCACAGCCTCCTCTACCTCTTCCCTTTTACCCCTCATCAACCACCTCTTCATCGTAACTACTGATGTAGGGCTTATCCTACTTATCATCTCCACTACCTTATTTAACCCCTCGTTCAAGTCCTCAACCACGTAGTCCACCAAACCAATGTTTTTAGCCTCCTGGGCATCTATCTCTTCACCAGTCAAAACTAGCCTATTTATGGCTCTTCCTAGAGCATGATACCCCACGCTAATAGCCATTGGGGGTATCAAGCCTAACCTACCCTCTGGGATGGAGAACTTTGCCCCCTTCAAGGCTATTGTTACGTCACAGAAGAGCAAGATCTCACAGCCTCCACCATAGGCTAAGCCGTTAACTAGGCATATGAGAGGTTTGGTAAGTGACATTAGAGAGTCAACAGCCCTAAATAAAGTGTCGAAGAAGTCCACAGCTTCCTCATAGCTTTTGAGCTCATACATAGCGTGAATGTCATCCCCTGAGCTGAAAGCCCTTCCATTGCCTGTGAGCACCACAGCCCTGACGTCTTTGTCTTCATTAGCCCTCCTCAGGTGTTCAGATAAGAGAGACCAGCTCTCCTTATCCAAGGCATTGAGCTTTTCAGGTCTGTTGAACGTTATCCACACTATTTCTCCTCTCTTTTCATAGAGGACTTTCATATGGGAATTTGGTAGAACCAGAATATAAAAGGTGTCTTAGTTTAGTAGCGAAAAGGTGGCTAATGTCCTCTGTCAAAGCTCACTTTGCGTGGTATAGCAGTGTTATTTTTGACCTTTCATTATTATAATGATTCAGTCTTATTCATTTCCGTTTAGCATCTCCTTAATCTTACTCGAAGAACTATCTTTTCCATTCATCATAAGATAAAGACGACGATGATAGAATAATCATGGTGTAGCTGAAGGGATCAATCAGTGAGACTTTGACCTAGGCATGTTTATTTAGGTACATAAAAATAGGGCTTTCGGTTAATGCTAATGGGCTGACTATACTGCAGGCGTCCGTATTACGTTCTTTTTAAAAACTTATCAATTTCACTAATTCTATTATGACAAAGTTTTTATACTTGATATAGAGGAGATGAAGTAGGTGATAGAATAATAATGCTAGGTAAATATAAAAAGAGTAAAAAAGGTCTAAGCGGTGCAATAACGGCATTAATACTAGTTATTGCCAGTGTGATAATAGCGTTAATAGTAGTGTTATACGTCTTTGGTCTTATACCAGGTTTAACATCTTCTTCAGTTCAAGTAACTCAAGTGGGACCAGCATATCTATATACTTGCCCATCCTCAGGGGGTAATTATCTCATCCTGGTTGCTACGCTTTCGGTTTCTGGTAAAGCTAATGTTGTAGAAATGGTAGTTGCTGGTTCCACTTTCCCTGTTGCAACTGGTAGTTCATATACTATTACTATTTCTTCTGGTGCTACCCTAACTGATTCCTCTAACGGTATCTTAACAGGTGGTACTAACACTTATGAAATTGTAGGTACAGGTTCAATTAGCTTAGCAGTAGGTCAGACTTATACAGTAAATGTTGTGTTATCAAATGGAGTATCCACAACTATCAGTGCGATATATGAAGGTACTGTTTCTAGTGTAAGTTAATCTTAACGCGGAAAAAATCTGATGTTAAAAAGAGTGTGCATAAAAAGGAAAGGAGGAGAAGAAGAAAAGGTTTTATCATACACCTTACTATTTTTTATTTGCTTTTTTAAGCTTTAGAATTTTTGAAGGACTCATATGTGCTCTGATAGAGAAGGTAGAAAGGGGAAAAAGGCATTAAAAGAAAGAGTGCCCTATAAGGCTGACTTCCTCACTTTAGGGAAGTTCCCCTCATCGATTTGGAGTTACATCTCTCATATGAGGGATAGTCGAGAGGGTCAGAGAACCATAAAGGTTCATGACTGCAATAACATCCCTATCATTCTCATAACCGCACTTAAGACAAAGATAGTAGCTATACCCTTCTTCCTCTATTTCATTACCACACTTAGGGTAATGAGTAGAAGAGTAGGAGATCA
>JAPNVD010000018.1 GCA_026627305.1 Sulfolobaceae archaeon | reverse complement strand
GCCTTTCGAGAGTTTTAAACTCGAAGGGAGCCCGTGACCCGGGTTCAAATCCCGGCCGCGGCACTTTTTAATTTATAGCTAAATAATTAGTAAATAATAAAATAATATTGCTCTACAATTTTCTGATGATGAGATCGCCAGTGAATGAATTGTGATTACACCCGACCTTTCTGAGCCTATTATACCTAGCTGAAAGTAAAGTCGAGAAAATTTTTGATACTAAAAGGGTAAGTAGTTCGCTCAGAATTCCTCAAAAGTAGGCTTCTTGTTTCTAACGAAAGTTCCGTTTCTTAAATCTCTTAAAGCTTCTAGTATTTGCTCTTGTGTATTCATGACTATAGGGCCATACCATGCTACTGGTTCATTTAACGGTCTACCAGATAATAGAATAAATCTACCTTTTCCAGATATCTCAACCTCGTCTCCTTCTCTATCAAAAATTATCAGAGTTCCCTTACCAACTGAAACATTAGCAGTATTTATATCACCATCCACCACATAGGCCAAAACTGTATATCCGTTTTTTACTGGGATCTCAATTTCACCGTCTAATACCACATCAAAATACGACGGATCTACAGGGCTCTTTACTTTAACTGGACCTTCGAAACCCTTATATTCCCCAGCTAAAACCTGAATAGTTCCAAAGTCATAGGACTCTTTTGGTATTTGTCTAACATCTCTGTAAACAGGATCTGTCATTTTCATGTAGGATGGTAAGTTTATCCATAACTGTAATCCATACATATCCTCAGGTTTTTGATTATATTTTGCCGCTTCCCAATTTTCTAATGGAGAAGGCATCTCTTCGTGGAAAATACCGCTACCAGCCGTCATCCACTGTGATTGTCCAGGATATATTACACCCCTATTTCCCTCACTATCCCTATGCTCAACCTTTCCCTTATATAATAAGGTAACTGTCTCAATTCCTCTGTGAGGGTGCCATGGAAATCCAGCTAAGTAGTCATTAGGATCTGAAGAACCGAAGAAATCCAGCAGTAAAAACGGATCTGTCAATCTCACAGTAGAAGGACCACCAAAAACTCTATACAGTCTTACTCCGGCACCGTCTATAGTATATTTGCCTTTTATTAATGTGCTAACTCCTCTTTTCATAATTATTATGTTATGTAAACATTAAATATAAACTTAGTTCAACTTAGTTATGGTTATCTGAGGTTACTAGTCAATACGCTATATACTAATTAAATATACTTAGAACTATTTCGCATGGTACAGAGAACTTATTAAAATCTGAATTCCATATAAAAGCTGATGACCTAATTTAGCAATTATCGTACTTGATGCATGAGGATCAATTATAATCTTCATTTATTGAGGTTTTAGCACATATTAATATTTGATAAGCTAAGCTTAAAGGCAAGACTTTCCTCAACTCTGTAATATCCAATATTTGCTCAATACATTAAGTACGTATAATCCTGATTCCCTTAACTAAAACCATTAGCCTAAAGTAACTAATTACAACATCAATTTTTTCGCCTCTTTTAACGTAATATACAGCCCAATTATTTCTGATACATCGAGCAATATCTCGTACATTGAGAATACGTTAGTCCAATTTATCTATAACAAGTACTCCTATATTTTCACCTAACTTTTTCACATCACTATCAAGAGAGATCACGGGTACATTGAGCCTTTTAGCCACACATACAATAATTGCATCATTTATCTCTTTTAAACTCAGGCTTATAGCTTCTCTTATATCCTCCTTTCTTACTCTCACCATTATACTATTCTTTAGGATCTCTTCAACTTTAGCCTTAATTTCATCGTCTGCTATTTTTAACCTCCTAGAAACTAGAATGAACTCTACGAGTATGTTTGGTAGTATTATCATTCTGTTTAACGAGTTCAATAATTTTCTGCTGAGCTCGTGGTACTGGGAATTCTCAACAAAGTCGAATATTAAAACGTTCGTATCAACTATTGCTAATTTCCTCTTCAGCAAGCCTATCAATCTCCTCTGCCGTCAACGTCTCTCCGCCTGAAACCCTTACGCTAATTCTCGTTGATACTTTCTCCTCGCCCTTTATCTTCCCTCTACTTAAAAGCTCTTTTCTCAACAATTCATTTACGACCTTTGATATGTTCTTAGTATTTCCGTACTTTTTAACGGATAGACTAACTATAGCCTCGTAAACATCATCATCAAAAGTAATCACTGTTTTTCTCATACTTTGATATTTTAATATTTAAGTATTTAAATATATTCTCCCTCAAGGACAGATCTAAAATTGCTAAGAACATCTGATTTTTAGATAATGTATGTAGGCAGAAAAGCCAACATTTCGAGTTTTAAAGGCTCTTACTCAGGCGAGATATACTGTTAACATGTCTTTAAATGCCAAAGCTGAGCTTTGACCACTTTACAGATATATTGCTAATACGTATAGACATGTTTAATGAGATATTAAATATCGAGAACCTTCCCTTAATGGAGCTTATAAGATATTTTGTCAAATAAATAAGGAAAACAGATTTCCAAGCATATTTTCAGAGCCGCGGCCGGGATTTGAACCCGGGACCTCTGCCTTACCAGGGCAGCGCTCCAGCCAGGCTGAGCTACCGCGGCACTTTATTTTTTATTATTCTGACACTTAAAAACATTACCGCACAAAAGTGCCTGAGAACCTTAACGTCATAAATAACTTTCACCTTTCACTCCCTTTTTATATAATAATATACTATTTTTGATGCAAGAGGAGAAAATAGTAAAAATGGTCTTTTCAATAGTGGAAGATAATATTCCTGAAGACTGTAGATGGCTAGTTAAGGAGATTGAAAAGAGAATAATGCAAGATATAAGAGAATTAGGTGTTGAAGGTGCTCTAAAGAAAAACTACTTAGATTCAGATGACGAAAAAATAGATGTAATCATAGAAGAACCTTAAAGTATATCACTAAACACTTGAGGAACTTCAGCAGAAGCCTCCTCAAGGTCTTTAAGCGTATCTATGGAACGCCAGTAGGCATCTTCAAACTTAACACCTTGAAGCAGTCCTTTTTCAGCTAATAAAGGAAATGTGGTTTTTTCGATATCACCTTTTTCAGGAAGGTAATCAAAAACGTCTGAGGACATCTTATAGATTCCAGCATTTATCCAGTAATCCTTCAGTAATGGTTTCTCTACGAACTGAACTATTCTATCATCCTTCAGCTGAACTACACCATAAGGACTTCTTAACGGTACTAGGGAAATCGCTACAATTGCGTTATTTAACTCTAATTTATTAATATCGATGTTAGTTATTATATCCCCATTGAGAACTAAGAACTCATCTTCGCTCTTAAGAAAATCTTCCACATGCTTTATTGCACCGCCTGTGCCTAAAGGTTCACTTTCCGTAGCTATCATTGGACTTATCCCTAACCTTTGCTGATTATTAGTAACCCATTCTAATAGAACCTCCTTCTTATAGCCAGCTAATATTATAAATGATGAGATGTTAAACTTCTTCTTAAGTAACAGGATTTGCCATTCTAGTATTGGTCTCCCAGCTACTTCTAATAAAGGTTTAGGTTTCTCATCTGTAAAAGGCCTTAATCTTTTACCGTAACCTCCAGCTAAAATAACTGCCTTCACGATTTTCTATAACTACCATCTAAAATTAAAATCTTTTCAAAAATTCAAAGTAACACCCTCTAGCTCTAAAAGTCTCCTTTTCAATTCAACACCTCTTCTATACCCTCCTAATCCTTTCTCTGCTATTACCCTGTGGCAGGGTATAATTAGAAGCACAGGATTTTTCGATAACGCAATTCCTACAGCCCTAGGAGAGCTATCTATCTCTCTTGCTATTTGAGAATAAGTCTTAACGTGCCCCCATGGAATTTTCATGACCTCCTTATAGACTCTTAACCTAAAAGGGTTAGTTAGTATGTCAATAGGAGCTGTTAAATCAACTTGCTTACCGCTGAAGTATAGATCCAATTTATAAAATAAATCCGTAAATTGCAAGTCATCCCTTTCGTTTTCCTCTACACAATTGCAGAAATCCAATAACCTATATCCATTTTCAGTTTTAGCTACCGTTATATAACCAAAAGGACTATTATAAAGACCGTAAACTATCATTTAATTTTATTTAATGCTGTTTGAGTTAAATCTCTATTTCTTATCTCTTCTAATAACGCATCTTCAAATCTCTTAAAGTCGACATTTCTTACCTCGACGTTATTTCTACCTCTTACAGTAACAGTACCGTTTTCTTGTTCTTTTTTGCCTACAACTAGTATATAGGGAACCCCATCATCATAAGCCTTCTTAATTCTCTTTGATAATGATTCTTCAGGATAGTCTATTTCAACCCTCACCTTTAATTTGCGGAGTTCTTCCGCTATTTTCTCAGCATACTCAATATTATCCTCACTTATGGGCAAAACTCTAACCTGAACTGGAGAAAACCAAGTTGGTAGTTTGCCTCTAAAATGCTCTAGAAGAATAGCTAGGAATCTATCAATAGAGCCGTAAATAGCCCTATGTATCATTACAGGCCTCTTCTTTGAACCGTCTTTATCTACATATTCTAGCATAAACCTTTCAGGCAAGTTAAAATCGACCTGTATTGTGGATAGCTGCCACCATCTCCCTAGGCTATCTCTAATATCGAAGTCGATTTTTGGCCCATAAAACGCACCCTCTTTTTCCTTAATAATATATTTGAGCCCCAATTCATTTAATGCATCCATTAACGCTTTAGTTGCTTTCTCCCATTGCTCATCAGTACCTATACTTTCATCAGGCCTAGTGCTTAAGTTTATTCTAACGTCATCACCTTTAATTCCAAAAACGCTGAGGACTTCTAATGTCTTTTTGACTAACATTTTGACCTCGTCTTTTACTTGGTCTTCTCTTAGGAATATATGACCATCATCCTGAACAAATCCTCTAACCCTTAAAAGTCCATAAAGCTCCCCTTTCTTCTCCCATCTATATACATGGCCGAACTCGGAGAACCTTAATGGTAGATCCTTATAGCTTCTGGTTTTAGATTTATATATTAAAATGTGGCCAGGACAATTCATTGGCTTAACTCCTAACTCTTCATCTTCATGATTAAATATCAACATCTTATCTTTATACATGTCATAGTGCCCACTGATTTGCCATAATATCGTCCTAAAGACATGAGGAGTATAAACTTCTTGGTAACCCATTGACTCGTTTATTTCTTCCATGAATTTCATGAGCTCTTTCCTTATTATCTGCCCTTTTGGATGAAAGAGAACAATACCTGGGCCTGCTTCTTCTGGAAAGCTGAACAAGTCCAGCCTCTCTCCTATTAATCTATGGTCTATCTGTTCTACTTGCTCTAGCCAATCTAAATAGGCTTTTAAGTCCTCCTCTTTTTCAAAACCCACACCCCTTAATCTAACATACTGCTGTTGTGGAGTAGGATGATGTACAGAAATGTTAAGTATTTCAAAATACTTGGGAGCACTGCTATTATCTAATTGAATCCCCTGAGAATTTATTCTAATTTCTTTCCCTTTGTAAAAGACCTTACTCTCATTTATGGTATAATTATGATCAGCATACTTTAGGAATTTCTTTGCCTCTTCCAAGGTAAGTGAAGTTTTGGACTCTACATCTATATAAAAATCCCTTTCTCCTAACCCTATCTCAACTGGGTTATATCCTTCATCTGCTAAGTTCAAAGCAACTATTATCCCTGCCTTTAACCATAATGGCTTAAATTTCTCCAGATCCATCTCCATAAGGATTTTAATTTAAAACTAGTATAATAATTTGTTGAGAGAGCTACTCATAATAGCTAGCGGTGGAGGACATACAGGTTTCGCAAGAGCTGTTGCACAATACTTACCGTTAAAGGCCGATTTCGTTATACCAAAAGGGGATGATAATTCACTAGAGATGATAAAGGACTATGCTGAAGAAATCTACGAAGTACCTAAGGGTAGAGAACCAGGAGAGAGTATCTATAGGTTCCTAGTTAAATCTTTTAGTTCAATAGGTTCTAGCATAAAAATACCAAAACATAAAGTGGTCATAGCAACTGGTTCTAATCACTCCATATACCCGTCTTTCTTTGAAAGACTAAAAGGTAGTAAAATATTTGCAATTGAAAGTCAGGATAGAATAATAACTAGAGGCAAAGCGGTCTCTATTATCTCTCATTATGCTGAAGGTGTCTTTCTACACTGGGTCGAGCAGAAAAAATTATACCCTAAAAACGGAATAGTCGTAGGTCCTATAGTAGAGAAGCCAAAATATGAATCTAAAGATGAAGGCTATATCTTAGTAACAACAGGAACCATGGGATTTAAGAGGTTATTTGATATTATAATCAAAACAAATCTGGATAACGTGATACTGCAGACAGGAAGAGTAGATCCAAAACCTTATATTTCGAGAGGAATCAAAGCATTTTCATTCGATCGAGATTTAGAGAAATACATAGCAAATGCCTCCTTGGTTATCACTCATCAAGGGAAAACCGCAATGGAGGCTGTAGTTATGTACAAAAAACCCACAATAATAGTCTATAATAAGGATTGGTACAGTGCCACAACGTATGAGGATACAAAATTATATGCTGAGATATTGGGTGCCACTTTTCTTCCCGATCCTTCTAGCTGGGAAAACGAGGAAGTACTTTTAAAGACAATACAAAATGCAAAAAGACCAAAAGAGCATCAAATAGGTACAGATAAGCTAGTTAACGTTATAATGAGATATCTAGAATAAATCAGATGGATTGAACAGCATTAGAAAACTGCTCTCTCATGATTTGCCAAATCTCTTTGAAGAACATAAAGATTTACTCATAAACAATGGATGGATAGTGGGTCCTGCTGATTCGTATGAATGGTGGGGAGGATTAGATAGCGCTGACAAAATAGTTGTGTCCGCAATATTGGTCCAAATGACTAGATGGGAAGCAACTAAAAAGGCAATAGATAATTTATTTTCAAAGATAACACATGTAGAAGAGATAAATAAGCTAGATTTAGCTACTTTAGAAAATTTAATAAAAAACGTTAATTATTACAAAACTAAAGCCTTAAGACTTAAGGAATTATCACGAGTTATTGTAGAAAATGGAGGCTTAAAGAACTTCTTAAGACTCGAAAATAGGGATAAGTTACTTTCAATAAAAGGAGTAGGAGAGGAAACGGCAGATTCAATACTTCTCTTTGCAGGCCATATTCCAGTATTTCCGCCGTCAAATTATGGTATGAATGTTTTATCCAGACTGCTAGGACTTAGTATAAAGAACAAACACGAAGTTAAGGAAATAGTTGAGAATAACACGGAAAGAGATACCTATAAATATAAGCTTATACATGCAGGTTTAGTTTCAATAGGTAAAAGTTTTTGTTACAAATCTCCAAAATGTAGTAACTGTATACTTAAAAACTTCTGTACATATAATATTCAAGGCAACCGGCATGAGACTATACGAGTATGAAGGCAAAGAGCTTTTTAAGATGGTAGGAATAAAGGTGCCTAAAGGCGTCATAACATCAGAGCCTATTAAATGGGAAGGCAAGGCCGTCGTAAAATCTCAGCTTCTTGAGGGTGCTAGAGGCAAAAGAGGATTAGTGAGAGTAACTGATGATGTCTATAATACTATACTTGAGCTCAAAAAGCTGGGAATCCAGAAATTCTTAGTGGAGGAATACATACCACATAGTAAAGAGTTATACTTGTCTGCATTAATAGACAGGGATACAGGAGATCCTCTAATAGCTGCATCCCCAGAAGGAGGAATTGATATTGAAAGCTCAACCAATGTAAAAACGTTTAGGATTCCATTAGAAAGAGGCGTAAAAACTTATGATGTGATAGCTATTGAGAAATATCTAGGAGTAAAGGGATTAGAGCCTTTCATAAAAGGACTTTACAGCCTCGTTGTGGATTACAATGCAGAGCTAGCGGAGATAAACCCTCTAGCTGTTTTGGACAACGGCAATCTCGTAGCTCTAGATTCTAAAGTGATCCTAGATGACAACGCGCTATATTTACATGAAGATCTCTTAAAGAAGTTCAATAGGCAAGAACAAGTAGAATCGCTAGTAGAGTTAGGAGGTGATATCGGTATAGTAGGCAACGGAGCAGGGTTAACTATGGCAACAATGGATATGGTAAAGCTGAGCGGAGGAAATCCTGCTGATTTCTATGATATAGGAGGAGGAGCAGGAAGGGAAAAGGTTAGAGAAGCCTTATTAAAGGTAGCATCTTTACCAGGAGTTACCAGAGTGTTCATGAACATTTATGGAGGAATAACAAGGTGCGATGAGGTTGCAATAGGAATTGTTAATGCACTAAACGAATTAGAGAAGCAGGGAAAGAAAATAAAAGTATATGTAAGATTAGTAGGAACTAATGAAGAGGAGGGTTGGAGAATTTTAAAGGAACATAATATACCTGTATATCAGGATTTCAAAACTCTATTAGGTGAGGCTCTACGTTCATAGATAAGAATACAAGAGTTATAGTACAAGGAATTACAGGTAAAGAAGGATCGTTCCACACAAAGAATATGCTACAATACGGAACTAAGATAGTTGCAGGAGTTACACCCGGTAAGGGTGGAACAGAAGTATATGGAGTACCAGTTTATGATACTGTTGCAGACGCAGTAAAAGAGCATGAAGCTGATGCTAGTATTATATTTGTACCTGCAAGGTTTGCTCCAGATGCAGTCTATGAAGCTGTGGATGCTGGCATAAAGCTAATAGTTGTTATAACTGAACACATACCAATAATTGAAACCGCAAAAATGATAAAATATGCTAAGATGAAAGGAGCTAGAATAATAGGACCCAATTGCCCTGGAATAATAAATCCTGAGAACTCATTAGTAGGAATTCTTCCACCTAGAGCCTTCAGAAAAGGCAAAGTCGGGATAGTTTCAAGATCTGGAACATTAACCTATGAAGTATCCGAGCTAATAAAGAAAGAACTGGGACAATCAACAGTTATAGGAATAGGAGGGGATCCGATAATAGGCACAGACATGGTAGAAGTAGTAAAAGCCTTCGATGAAGATCCTGAGACAGAATACATAGTTGTAATAGGTGAAATAGGAGGCACGATGGAGGAAAGAGTTGCACAACTTAAGAAGAAAGGTTTAATTAAAAAGAAGATGGTAGGTTACATAGCAGGATTAACAGCACCTAGAGAGAAAAGAATGGGACATGCTGGCGCAGTAGTATATATGGGAATGGGTACTTTTGAGAGTAAAGTTAAGGCATTAAAAGAAGCGGGAATCCCAGTAGCAAACACTCCATACGAGATAAAAGACATCTTACTTTCGCTTTAATCTAATATTTTTTGACTCTAGACCTTTTTATAGCATAATAGTAGAATACCACAAGAGCGAGGATTATTATAACGGCACCGACATAATATACAGAACTTCTCGTTGAAGGTGTCGATAACACAGACATCGAATAGCTAACAGGTTTTACATAAGGAGCATCAAAAACTATAGTTATGTTTCCTGAATTTGGTGCAAATAATGTATAATATTTGACAAAGAATGGATAAATAATGAACGGATTCGAAGTATTAATATACTTCACATACTGCTCAGTGGGAATGTTGCTGGTAGATACATAATACCTTGAAGAATTGAAGTAAATAACTCCAATTGTATTAAACTGCTCAGATAGTTCAGTTGAAGGCATAAACAAAGCCAAGAACCCATTATATGTTAATGAAAGAGCTGGATAAGCTACTGTAACACGTTTTCCATTTGGTAAAGTTACATTATAATAGACTGGATGCATATTAGCCGAAATTAGCCCAGGAGATGCAACTATCATATACCCGCTATTATAATAGCTCGTGTTCAATTTATATGACAAGTTATAAACTCTGTAGTTAGTAGAACTAAAAGTTAAATTGGTATAGACTAAATTAAAATTAAATCTATTATTTCCAATTATACCATATCCGTGCAATGGAACACCGTACTCAAGAGATATATACTCGGTTTCGTTAGGACTCTGAATTATAACCACGGGTACTTGGTTATTATTATACATGTAATAACCAAAGCTCATAGTGCTTAGTGAAAACTGATAGATCCCTATATCAGAAAGAACATTAATTAAAAGGATCTCCTTATTTTCAATTTGAGCGAAAGATATAGGTTTGGGTATTAATGAATCGTTTATCGTTATATTTACATAAGGTATGAAGTACTCTCCCATCCATTTGGCGTTTAGGAAAATGTATCTATGCACAGTAACTAAGGAACTCACGTTACCAACTGAAGTTATGTTATATTCGAAAAGAGCACCTATAGGAATGAAAGTGAAATAATTTACATTGTTAGTTGATTGTGATAGTACTAGAATCGATGGAAGGGAGTAAAATAATATAAGAAAGATTATGAAAAATACTAAAACAACTTTTATCATCACAAAAAGCCTTTTAGCGAATTGCTTATTAAATTTATTCTAAACTTAAAAAGAAGAATGGTAGTTCATCAGGTTGCTAATTCACTGAAGGCTCTTAGGTTTAATAGTGATAATTCCTTTCTCCTCGTCAACCTTTAACATGAACTTAGTTCCAAACTTCTCCACTAGCGATTTAGGTAAATAGAGGTTCAAAGGTAGCGTATAGTACTCATATTCGTATGTTTTACCCCTCACTACCTTTTTACCGATTAATTTCTTTGCTTCTACTTCTCTTTCTTTCATACAATGATATTCTCTTTCTACACTTTTAAATCTTTTCCACATCTTTTAAAGAGAATCCCATGTATTTCTAATTCGAACTATTATACTTTAAATATTAAAACTGTATTGTATGTATCTTCTTATGCAACCCATCCACATTTTAGCTAAAAAGGAAGATATAGCAGAAAAGGTTATAGTAGCAGGAGACCCAGGACGCGTAAAAATAATCTCTTCACTTCTAGAAGATCCTAAACTCGTTAACGAGAATAGAGGATTCTTAATATATACAGGCAAGTACAACGGACAAAGAGTTAGTATAGCAACCCATGGAATAGGAGGACCTTCTATAGCAATAGTTTTAGAAGAACTAATAATGTTAGGTGCAAAAGAGTTCATAAGATTTGGAACAGCAGGAGCTTTAGTACCAGAAATAGACCTAGGAGATTACGTCATAGTAACTGGAGCTTCATATAATGGCGGCGGACTATTTCAGCAATACAATAAGGAAAACGTTTGTATAAGTGCAGTCCCTGATTTCGAGCTCACAAACAAACTAGTAAACTCCTTCAAAAAACATGGATTAAAGTACCATTTAGGTCCCATATTTAGCAGTGATGCGTTTTATGCTGAAGACCCTGAATTTGCAGAGAGATGGGCAAGAAGGGGAATGATCGCAGTGGAAATGGAATGTGCCACGTTATTTAGTCTTAGCTTAATGAGGAAAGTGAGAAGTGCAGCTGCATTAATGATAAGCGATAGCCTAGTTAAAGGTAATATATGGATAAGTAAAGAAGAACTTGAAAAAAGAGCAAAAGAGGGTGCGATAGCCATATTAGAATCGTTAACCTCATGATATACTTTTATTTTTCATTAATAACAAATTATTCTCAGAAGAACTTGAAAATAATAAGGGATCCAATCCACGGATATATAGAGATCAACGAAAAGGTTCTACCAATAATACAGAACCCGCTCTTCCAGCGTTTAAGATATATAAGGCAAACAGGTCTAGCCTACTTAGTATACCCTGGAATGGTTCATAGCAGATTTGAACATAGCATTGGTGCCATGTATTTAGCTAAGGAGTTTTTAAGATATATTAGAGAGAACAGCAAAGCTAGTGTAGATTTCATCGATGAAGGCTTAATAGATTTAATCAGTTCAATAGCCCTAGTCCACGATATAGGTCATTTACCCTTCTCTCACGTGTTTGAAAACGCAGTAAGATTAGCAAACGAAATATTTGGACTTAACCTACCAGACTATGGAAACAAGTTACACGAGAAAATAGGCATAAAGATAATAACCCAAGGGTTATCAAAGGAGTTTGAGAAGATAGGTAAAGATACCACTATAAGCGATCCAATATCTTTTGCTGAACATATAATGAATGGTGAGCCTAAAAATGAAATAGAGAGGCTTGGTAGACTAATTATATCGAATTTCATAGATTGTGATAGAAGCGATTATCTTTTAAGAGACTCTTACTACGCTGGCGTTGATTATGGATGGTTTGATATAGAAAGGTTGAAAAGAACGCTAATATATGTTGATAAAAAGGTTGCAGTGTTATATAAAGCATTACCCATAGCTGAACAATTCCTCCTCTCTAGAATGTACATGTTCGAGAACGTTTACTTCCATAGCGTAGTAGGTATGTATAATGCAATAATGTCTTATGCAATCGCAAAGCTACTTCAAAAAGAGATAATATCCTTGCCCGAGACAGTTAATGAAATACTAAACCTAATTGACCCACTCATATATCTTAACTTAGATAAAGTAGGAGAAGAATTTAAGAATGCAATACTGTACAGACATGGTTTTAAAAGAATAAAAACTGATCTAACAGAAAAATGTTTGGACAAAATAGACAAGTCAGAAATAGTTGACAATATAAAATCACTAGACGGACTGTTTTTATATCACGAATTTCAGGATATACCTTATAAGGAATTTGAAAACTCCGCATTTTATATGTACACAAGAGATGGAAGAGTAGTAACTTTGGCTGAAATCTCACCTATAGTAAAATCTATGCAAGTGATAAAAAAGGGAATAATAATATATCATGAAAGCATAGAGAACTCCCAAATCGTTAATAAGTATAAAAAAATGGCTGAAGAATGCTTCTAAACCTCTTGTTCAATCTGGTCCCTTACCTACTTTGGCTACAATAATACCTTTTAATGGTAGAGTTTTCAGAAAACCTAAAACTTCTTCCTTATATTCTTCTAGCGTGAAGATGTGGGCATTAGGACCCGCATCGAAAGTATAACCCGCTCTTCCAAATTCTTGAACCCAATTCATTATCTTTAGCGAGACATCATTTAGGTAAAAGAAAGATGGCCAGGAATCTAAAATCACGGCATGCATACTATTGCTATGTCTCATCATCCAATAAAAGAACTCTTCAGAATCCCTATTCTCAATAGCCTTTATGATTTTAGGTATACTATTTTCAATAAACTTTAACCTACACTCCATTAGATCCGAGGAAGTGGAGGTAATTCTCATTCCCTTCCTAGAACTTATCTTTTTCCTCTCACTGCTAACAATAGCAATTATATCCACCAATTCCGTCCAATGAGACTCTGGGAATAATTGATAACAAAAGGAATCTTCACCATCATCCCTCTCGCCTTTCTTCCACATCACAAACCCGCCAAACAGACTCCTACAAGCACTTCCAGAACCAATTCTAGCTATTTTAGATAACTCCTTGTTATCTAAACCCAAACCTAAAGCTCTATTTGACGCAATAACCAAAGAGGCAATACCAGCTGCCGACGACGCCAACCCCGCACCTTCTGGAAAAGTGGTCCTAGAGTAAACCTTTGCGAAAAGGTCTTTCCCATAAAGCTTCCTAAAGATGTTTAAAACTCTCTCAGCATACTCTTTTACCTCTTCTTCTGAAAGTTTCTTCTCGTTTATATAAACTTCGTCTTGACTAAACTCGTCTGAGAAAATAACATGGGTAGTAACGCTTAACTGCTCATCTAAAGTAATGGAAATTGAATCGTTAAGTGGGAGGTTCAGTTTATCATTCCTTTTACCCCAGTACTTAACAATCGCAATATTAGAAGGTGCAGTGGCTCTCCCTTCAAGCATCATCTTCTACTCTTAATCCACTATCTTGCTTTATAGGTATAATTTTTAACCCTAGCTCACTCCACTTCTTTCTGACTTCACTTAAATCCTCGCCTAACACAAATAGCGAATCACCCCCACCAGCTCCTGGAGACAAAGCAACAGCTGCGCCATTTTCAACAGCAATGCCAATTAATTTTCGGTCCCTTTCACTCTCTATCTCAACGCCCACTATTTCCTTACTTAGTGAATTTAGAAGTCTATTAGCTAATTCTAAGTGAGGTATTAAGTTATCTAAATCACCCATTTTCAAATACTTAATAACCATCTGGTTCTCCCTCTCGATTAATTCCATATACTCCTTAAATCTAGGATCGTTAGATCTATCAACAAATCTCTTCACCAAATCCACAGTACTTGAACTTCTGCCAGTATAGCCTAAAATCATTTCGTACTTACTGGGAATTTCTAAACTCTCCTGATAAGAGTCTACCTTCTCTATATCGTTAAACCTTCTATATATAATACTCCCGAAAACTGCAGCAGCTATATCAAAGCCACTTCCAATCCCCTTTTGTCTAATATAATTAGCTTTTTGAGCGAGTTTATATATCTCATCCTTATTTATCTTACCACCATTCAACCTAGCATATAAGCAAGCAGTGAGAGCAACAGTTGATGCAGAAGAACTTCCAAGACCTGTCTTTTTGCCATCAATATAGAAACCTTCCTGATTATAAAGCTTTACCTTAAAATTTCCTAAATCCCCAAATTTCTCTTCCAGAACTTTGATCACAGATTCTATCAATTCATTACCCTTTCCTTTAAATACTCCCACAGAAGTCTCAAATATCCTCTCATTTGCATCTTCAATCTCACAAGTAGCTCTCTTATCAACAGCTATTACATGGGATATCCCTCCAAATACCACTGAGTACCTACCCACCCAAAGAACCTTACCAGGGGCACTTAGTTTCATAAACTCACACCACACTATTCACATATGTATATTTGTGACAAAAAAGTCTCACCAATAGGTCTAGGAACTTGGAGAATGGGAGGAGGTTACTGGCAACCTGATTACTCTAACGACACACTTTATATAAACGCGATAAGATATGCAATCGATTCCGGTTTAACGTTAATAGATACAGCAGAAATGTATGGAGGAGGACACACAGAAGAACTAGTAGGAAAGGCAATACAGGGTTATGATAGAGAAGAACTTTTTATCATCACTAAAGTATGGAACAACCATCTACATTACGATGACGTCATAAAATCTGCTAAAGCTAGCTTAAGTAGACTAAACTCAAAGTATATAGACCTTTACCTAATTCATTGGCCTAATCCAAACGTACCAATTAAGGAGACGCTCTCAGCAATGGAAACATTGATAGACGATGGAATAGTAAGGTGTATAGGCGTAAGTAATTTTAACGTTAACGAACTAGAGGAGGCAATATATGCTGTAAAGAAATACGAGATCTCAGCAAACGAGATAGAATATAGTGTACTTAACAGAAATGCTGAAAGGAACACAATTCCATATTGCGAAAAGAACAACATCAAAGTTATAGCGTATACACCTTTAGGGAAAGGTAGAGTCAACGAAATACCATTACTAAAAGAAATCGGAAAAAAGTACGGGAAAACACCTGTCCAAATAGCCCTAGCTTACGTGACGAGAAGAGCGATACCCATCCCAAAGGCTGTTAAAAAGGAACATATAGATGAAATAGTCGGCGCTTTAGACTTAGTGCTAACAGATGAAGATTACGAAAGAATAAGAAGGATGTGAAAACATGGAATTCATGAATAAAACAGAAAGGGAAATCCTTTTAACGTTAGCGAACTCTGGAGGAAAGGCAGACTACTCTTCGATACTTTCTAAACTATCCTATCTACCCGAGGAAAGCATAAGGAAATCAATACAGTCCCTCTACGAGAAAAATTATATATCAATACTTAAGGAGAACAACAACATCGTCTTTGTACTAGACAAGAAAGTAGGACTATCAGTACAGTATCTGAACCTGCAAAAGGTACTTCTAAGCAAAGGGTTAGACGAGTTCAAAACTAGATTACTAAACGCTAGAAACCTACAAGACAAGGAAAAACAGGCTGAAGAAGTAAAAAACGCTACAAATGATTTATTAGCAATAATCGGGCTAGCACTAACCAGACTCTTAGCTAACAACCCTGAACTAACGATTCCAGAATACTTAGACCTTATAAAAGTAATAAACGATGAAATCCTATCAAAGGTTACATCAACTATAGAGGACAGCCTCTTAAAATCGTTAATAACTAACATCCTTGGAGAGAGAAGTGAACAACAAAAACAATGAATATATAATAACGGATTAAAAAATTCAATACATACAAGAATTATGAAAAATACAAAGATTTAAATATATCTATTACATATTATTTATCACGAGATAATTATGGAAGTGGAATTTAAAAAAATAAGGTTACCCTCTGGTAGGGAAGTAAGCCTACTAGATGCCCTAAACTTCTGTTACGACATCGCAGATACAGAATACAAAGTATTAAAAACAATACTTGCAGAAGGGGAGAAAACAGAAGATGAACTAGCTGAGGAATTGTCCCTAAGTAAAGCTTCCGTAAACAGAGCCCTAAACAGGCTAGTTACCTTAGGATTTATAGTTAGAGAAAAAGAACAGAAAACTAGAGGAGGTAGACCTAGATACATCTACAAATCTATAGGGATAGACACTATAATAAATAGAATAGCAAAGGATCTAAGTTTCTGTGCAGAAAATTTCAGTAAATTAGCCTCAATAGACCTAAAACCAAGAAAAAACCAGCAACGCCTTGAAGAAAACGTTGCTAGAGAGATGCAGACGAAGCCTGAATCCTCTTAGCACACTCGCTGAGATCTTTACGTATCTTCTCATATATATTCCCAACTAATACATAGTAGTACCTAGGTCTTCCGATCTTTTTCTCGTCACCCTTACTCCTCTCCACTAAACCCACATCTATTAACTTCTTTAAACTATTCTCTACAGTAGTTTTGCTGACATTCAACATCTCAGCTAAATCCTCAGATGTCACTGGCTTCCCCACTTCTAATAACTTAAATAGGCACTCCACATCTGTATCCGTTATTTTATAACAACATCTTATTGAATCTTTACTTTCTTTTAACTTTTCAGCCATCAATATATTTTTTATCGAACTAAGTAAAAAACTTTAATCAAACTTAACCATTGTAAAATTTAATTATTGAAATTGGATTTTTTACTCCCATTATCTTCTTCATATACTCCTGATACATACACCTATCCTGAACTACCAAAAGCCCAGCACTCCTAGCCTTTTCTGCAGCCTCCTCATTTTTAATCCCCTCTTGCATCCATATAGCCTTAACGTCACCTCTCTCCTTCAACCTCTGAATTGCCAGATCCACAATAGGTGGGACATCCTTCGAAGGTCTAAATATCTGAACTACCTCAACCTTTTCTGGAACCTCTAAAAGGGTTTTGTAAGCCTTCCTACCTAAAATCTCGTCAGCTGTGGGGTTAACTGGTATTACATTATAACCATGCTCTATCAAAAACCTAGGAACTAGGTGAGCTGGCTTCGTAGGATCCTTTGAAAAACCCACAGAAGCGATGTTCTTAAAATTCTTTAATATATGCTCAATAACCTTCTCGACATCCTCTACTGTAGACATTATTATCCCATTCCTCCTATACTTAAATAAACTTTTCTTTCTTTACATAATTTCGCAAAATACCAATACCACTAACCTCAACCTCAACAATATCCCCATCGTCTAAATACTTCTTACCCCCAAACTCAGCTACACCAGCAGGAGTACCAGTGGAGATCACATCACCAGGCTCTAAAGTTATACCGTTGCTAATATACGCGATCAACTCCTCAATGCTGAATACCATATCCTCAGTTGTACCGTCTTGAACCAAATTACCGTTAACCCTAGTCCTTATCCTCAAAGGGAGCTTAACCTCATCTTTAGTCACAATCCATGGACCAATAGGCAATGCAGTATCTAAAGCCTTACCCATAACCCAATTTAAACCATAGGGATGCCTTTCTGGGAACTGGTAATCCCTGAAGCTAACATCGTTTATAACAGTGAAGCCAAAAACGTAATCCATAGCCTTCTCTTTAGGGATATACTTACCCCTCTTGCCTATAACAATTCCGATCTCACCCTCATAATCAGCTCTCTTAACGTTATAAGGTATCAGAATAGTATCTTCATTACCTATAACAGCATTACCAAACTTCGTAAAGAAGTACGGCTCGGGGGGTGGAGGGGAACTAGATTCCTGAGAATGCGATCTGAAGTTCACAGCGGGTAAAAACACCTTCCTCGGAATAACAGCAGGTAAGAATTTTAAAGGTCTCACTTCCACAACATCGAGGTCATCTTTTAAGCTATTAATAGCACTAATTACCTTAACAGGATCCTGGAAAACACAACTTAAACCCTCATTATTTACCGTGAAGAACTTGTTATCCCTTACAAAAGCAACCCTCTTCTCTCCATTCTCAAGAAGAATATAAGATAACCTCATAAAAGAAAATAAAAAACGTAACTTAAAAGGATTTTGTTCTCGCTCATTTCATTAGTTGCCTTCCCAACTCCCTCAAATACGCTATTAGAGCACCCATGGCATATTGAGCGTTTTTATCTCCAAGAGCACCAAGAAGTCCCCAAGGAGATACAGGCTTAACTCTAGGCAACTCCTCATACCACGCTTTAGTAGCCTCACTAAGCTTCGATATGAGAGTTACCACAGCATTAGCGAATTCCTTATCTTTGAAGACATCTATTAAAGTCAAGAACTGATCTAAAGTACCTGACTTCTGAAGTTCTGTAAACTTCTCCGCTAATCTTAAGAGCGAAACGAAGTCTATCTCAGTCAATACTTTTAAAGAATCAGGTGAAGTTAAAGTGGTTAGAGTAGGGGATAGGGCATCCAGAGTCTGAAGAATTGCATCAATATTTATACTACTCAGTAGTTTAGCCGTTCTCTCAGCTGTTATTTTATCCAATAAAGGCAACATGGTCTCAAGAATCTTACCGATCTTATTAAGGTTCTCAGGAGTGAGCACTTTATCAAGAGGCTCCTCTTCAGTTGACATTTTCGACCATTATAAGTTTCCAATCACAAAAATAAAAATCTTCTAATTTAATCAGAACTTTATATCCTAATACAGAGTTAAATTAATTGATTAGTAAATCTACTAGGATACTCAAATCATAGAGTCAATAGTAATAAAAACTGAAAAAAGAAACATCACAGAGAAGCTATATCCCAGTTAAAAAGTCTGAGGGGATAAAAGCTGTTGCGTATTACCTTCACTAAAATTAATTTAATGTAATAAATAAAAACTGAAAAAAGAAACAAGAGGCAGAATATAGCTTCAGAACAAAAACCCGAAGGAGAAAAAGCACGTTGCGTATTACCTTAACTAAAAGAAACATATTTCAAAAATTTTATGCATTAACGTGAAATAAATATTGTTTCCAAATTGAGTAAAAAGATAGGTTTGAATATTAAAGAATTACAGTTATTTTAAAAAACAATTTTTATCGAAGAAAGTAGTTATCTACGATAGTTCTACAGACTACACCATCTTAGTAAATGCTACATCTAAGCTGAGAGAGTGGAGAAAGGATTGTAAGGCGTAAATCTCTCATGTTTACAACTTAGTAAACTTTATATAATTACAATAAAATAAACGATTGTGAGCGAGGTAATATCAATTAGAATAAGTAGAAAGCTAAAGCAGGAGCTAGAGGAGTTAAATATAGACTACCCAGAGCTTGTGAGAAAGTATTTAGAGGAAGTCGTAAGGAAAGAAAAGGTAAAGAGGTTATTAGCTGAGGCTGATAAGATCAGAGATGAACTAAAAGAGAAGTATGGAAACTTTAAGCCGTCTTACGAGCTTATAAGGGAAGACAGAGATGAAGATAATAGTTGATACATCAGCCTTAGTAGCCCTATATATACCAGAGAAATTCAGCGAAATAGTAAAACAAAAAATAGAAGAAGCTGATGAATATCACTTTCTAGATTTAACATACTACGAGTTTACTAACGCCATAAGGAAAAGAGTTGCGAGAAAAGAAATAGATGAAAACTACGCTATGAAAATCCTTAACAGTGGTATAGAATTTCTAGCAAACTCTACAGTACATGAAGGCAAAGATCTTGTTAAGACCGCATATGAGATAGGATTGAAATATAACCTAACAGTTTATGATGCTTCGTTAATTGCATTGGCAAATAGAATTAATGCGCCAATACTTACAACAGATGAAAAGTTGCTTAATGCCGTTAAGAGTACAAGTTTATCATCTATGTTCATCCAGCTAGCATAAGATACACCTCAGCTAGGAGTAGTTAGCTATATATTTTCTCCCCTAAGCAAGCATGTATTCCAGAGGAAGTGAAGGTTAAACATGGTACTATTAACCTTTACCGTACCCCCTAACTTAGGCCCTTGTTTTCTAGGGCTAGGGGACCGGGTCGAAAAGTTAACAAGTTAACCGCCAGTTAACTTGACAAGCGTAATACTTGACATATGGAGAGAATTAAAACTCCAGAAGAAACAGAGGTTAAACTAAATCATACTAAAATTGAAAGTAATACCTGATGGTACAGATATCAAGAGGAGTTTTGAACAGAGGTTAGCTTAAATTAAAGCAAGCACAGGTATTCCATAAATAACGGCTGGAGATTCATTTCACGGCTAATTCATTAATCTAGATTCTATGAGCCTTACTAACTGTTCAGCCTCTTTCACTTCTTTAAATCCTCCCCTATAAAGGCAAAAGAAAATAGTTCGTTTAGAAACGGAATTATTAAAACCTCGGAACCTAAATATCTCTTAATGTTCTCTATTTCAGTCCCAATTACCTTCAAAGACTCTTCCTCTGTTGCAGGAACCATGTTTATGACTATTGCAAGAACGCCATCTACCATTTTACTATCTACTAATGTACGCGCATATTTAACTGTTGAGGCGATATTTTCTACGCTGGGGTCTGTAACTCCTACAGCATTATCCTTATAGTTCAGTTCAGATGAGTATTTTCTGAAAATCATATAATCATATGATGTGAATTCGTCAAACATATCATATACTACACCATAATCAACGATTATTATGTTGTAATCCCCTTTAAACAAATCAGCTAGAATCCTCTCATATTCCCGAGTTTTGTAAACCTTATAGAAGAGGTCTCTATCCATTAAGGGATCACTAAAATATTTAAACACGTCTAGTTTATTGAACGACTTAAAATAGTTCTTCTCATCTAAGTCTTTTTTATATAGACTAAGTATAAACCCTGGAGCATCAAATCCCAATACGTGCGATGAAAACGATAAGGGATCCTTATCGAAAAGTAGAACTCTATACTTTCTGGACAAGGACAACGCCGAATATAATGCCAAAGTAGTCTTACCTACACCGCCCTTAACTCCAGCAATAGGTACTCTTAATCTCTTCATTATAACTTATAATGTTGCATTTACTTTAATAAATATTACTCATGGAGTATCACCATTATAATTAATGATTTAACCTACTATTCCTATAAGAGCTTCAAAGCATGAGTTCAAACCTAAACAGACTGACGATACTAGGTGGGATCAGATCCTTAAGCTTCTCCATAATATGGCCTTATATTGGTTTTGCGCTTTACAATTACTATAAGTTCAGCCTTACGTTAGTTAGCATATATTATGCAATACAGGCAGTATCGGGCTCTATAGCTTATCTGATAGGAGGTTATTCTGCTGATGCCCTAGGAAGAAAGAAGACGATGTTATATTCATCCTCACTTAGCTCCCTCTCATTGTTCCTATGCTTTATTTCAAGCTCTCCCCTACTAGTCTTTACGTTCTTGCAACTGCAAACGTTCTTTAACAGCATTTATGGCTCCGCTAACACTACCGCAGTTGGGGATACAGAAGGTTCCCTTGAAAAATTAATCCTCTCCTTTAGCAGGTTTAGGATTGGTGTTAACATAGGGTGGGCAATAGGACCTGCAATAGGAGGATTCCTCTACCAATACTTAGGCTTTAAAGAAATGCTATTAGTAGCATCCTTGGGTAGCTTAGTATCAATACCAATTGTCTTGCTACTATCAGAGAATAAGGGTAGTAAAATTGCATTAATAAAGCCTTCAAAACAGTATGTAAAGTTCCTCATCCCAGCGTTCTTAACTTTCGTAGTCATGAGCCAATTGGGGTTCTCATTTTTAACATTCTTAGCCACAGTACCTAAGATTCCTGTTAACTTAGTAGGCTTACTCTTTACCTTAAATGGGTTATTAGTAGCAGCACTTCAAGAGCCAATAGGAAGGATTATACATAAGAGAAACCCAATAAAGATGATATCATTTGGGATGATAGGTTACGGTATCTCTTACTTTTCAATGGCGCTAGTTAAGGACTTCCTAGACGCAGTAGTAATAACCGTTGGGATAACATTATCGGAAATGGTAGTGTCGCCAATAGCTAATGCCTTAGCGAACTACATGGCTGAAAAGGAACATAGAGGTAAATATATGGGGCTCTTTGGCTTAATATCACTCCTAGGGAGAGTAACTGGACAGTCCGTTAGCTCCGAACTAATGGAATATTTCCTCTATGAACCGTTTTACCTTTGGAGCTTCATACTTTTAATGGGCTTAATAAGTTCTACACTATATTATATACTATTGGGTAATTCAGTAGATCGACTAGTACACCCACGTGAGTGAAATGAAGATAGTTGACTCTAGGACACATTATGGGTTAAAACTGTACCCAGAAAGCTATGTTAAAGATGTAAGCTTACGCTTAGAGGAAATACAGATAGAAAAGATCGTGTTAAATCCAGCTTACAAATACGCCTGTGAGTGTTGTGTAGATGGCTTTTATCAACAATATTTATGGAGTGTAGGAAAAGATTACGTAGTAATGTTGGGAATGTATAACCCAAAATGTAGAGTAAGAGCGGAGATCGAAATAAATAGGCAGGTGGATAAGGGAATAAGAGGACTAGTTCTACATCCTCTACATCACAACTACTCCCTTCTAGATGAGAAGGCACTAAAGGTTATAAAAATAGCTGAGGATTACGATCTCCCCCTCTTCATCTTCACGCCTAAAAGAGAAGAGATATTAAAAATAGCTGATAACGTTACTATACCCATAGTGCTCATAGGTGTAGATTATGTCATAGCTAAAGATAATGTTTACTATGAAGTAAACTTCAATACGAAAATCAACGCCGATAAGGAACATCTAGTTTATGGAAGTGGCTCTCCATATAATAAAATGTCAGCAATTGATAGCGCTCTACACACGTTAAAGGTTATTGAATATGACGAAAACGTCTTCTATAGAAACATAAAGAAGATATTGAAAATATAACGCTTAGAGAAGCTGAAAATAACTACATCCTTCAACGCTTAAAATCTAGGAAAGTTATAGATAATTCATGACACCCTATTACGATGCACATTGCCATTACTACTCTTTGAAGAAGAAGTACGAAAATTTTGTAATAGCCGCTGTCTCCGATGACTATTCCTCGTCCCTAGAAACCTTATCTCTAAAGGATAAAAACGTACTAGTTGGAGTAGCTATCCACCCATGGAACGTCCATAGGGAGAAACTAGAACCAGTACTTAAACTAATACCAAAAGCCGACTTCATAGGAGAGGTTGGCTTGGATTATAGACTAGCCCAAGCCCCAAAGGATATGCAAATAGAATACTTCACCAAATTCCTTCAAGAGAGTCAGGGAAAGCTAATTAACGTTCATGCATTAGACGCTTGGAAGGATGCCCTAGACCTATTGATAAAATATGACGTAAAAAGGGCAATACTTCACTGGTATTCAGGACCAATAGAGTTACTAAAAGATATAGAGGGCGCCGGGTATTTCATAACCGTTAACCCCTCAGTTACCTTTCAGAAAAAACATCAAAGAGTAGTAGAAAACGCTCCCCTCAAGATCATACTAACGGAAAGCGATGGAGGTTATGAATACAGGGGAAGGCTACTAGAACCAATACATATACCTGAGGCTATAGACTTCTTAGAAAAGATAAAAAATATAGAAAAAGAAAAAATATTAAAAATAATAGAGGAAAACTTCAAGAAGGCCTTTAACTTCTCTGATCCATAGGAATCCAACTAGCGTTCTCTGGCCCAACATATACTGCTCTAGGCCTTATTAATCTGTGCTGTTCATCCACATATTCTATAAAGTGGGCTAACCAACCTAAAGTCCTAGATAACGCGAAAAGTGCTGTATACATATATACAGGGAATCCTAGGGCATAGTAAACTATCCCTGAATAGAAGTCAGTATTTGGATATATCCCTTTAGAACCGAACTGGTTTATCCCAAGCTCCTCCAACTTCTTAGCTATCTCATAGTATTTTCTAGCATCAGGATTCTTTTGAGTTAGAGATTCCGCTAACGATTTAAATATCTTTGCCCTTGGATCATAAACCTTGTAGACCCTATGACCAAACCCCATTAACCTGTTTTTACCTTTAATGATCTTCTCATTAAACCATTCCTCAACCCTATCTGGACTTCCTATCTCTAAAAATTGCCTAAATGCTGCCTCAGCAGCACCACCATGTAAAGGTCCCTTAAGTGCTGCTAAAGCACCGACTATACCAGAATACATATCTGAAAGTGTTGAAACTACGACTAGCCCAGCAGTTGTTGAGGCAGGAACTTCGTGATCTGCGTAGAGTACTAAAGCCTTATCCATAACGTTAGCCTCTTCATCTGTGACCTTCCTATCGAAACATGCCTCTAGGAAACTCCTAGCATAGCTATCTGAGGGCGAAGGTATCTTAGGAGATTTACCCTCCTTATGCCTATAAACGTTTGCGACCATTGCAGCCATCTTTGGAATTATCTCTATTGCTCTCTGCTTATCAGTATCCTTACTCCATTTAAAGTCCTTCTCTAAGCCAGCTAAGACAGCTGTTGAGAGCTCCAATAACGCTATAGGATCAGAATCCTTGGGCATCATGTATATAGCATCTAAAACCTCTTTTGGAACCTCATAATTGCTATTCAACGTGTCCTTTAACTTATTGAGCTCTTCCCTATTAGGCAACTTGCCGTAAAGGAATAAGTAAATTAATTCTTCATAAGTTCCCTTGCTCGCGATTTCCTCTATTGGTATACCCCTATACTTTAGTATACCTTTATTACCATCAATAAATGTTAAAGCAGTATATTTTATTATAACATTTTCTAAACCCCTACTATAAACAGACTTCTCCCCATATTGTTTTAAAGCGAGCTCCTCTAATTGTTTCTCACTCGTAGCCATTTAAAACAAACCTCCGTTCATGTATACTACTCTCTTGAATCACTTTAAACTTTTCTAATTAGTTTTACCACGCCGTTTTATATGGTTTAAGCAAAACACAATAATTAAAAAACTGTTATAATCGGATAAAAAAGAGAAAAAGAAAGAATGTATACCTTACTACTTTCTCTCTCCCCTTTTCTTATTTATTTTAATCTCTTTATTAAAATCCTCACATAACCCTCCTTATCCTCAACAGAAACAACCTCATTACCAGTCCTCTTAGCCCAATTCATAAGATCAGGCTTAGCAGCAGGATCACTAGCCAAAACCTCAATAACATCACC
>JAPNVD010000017.1 GCA_026627305.1 Sulfolobaceae archaeon | reverse complement strand
ACTATATGAAGAGGCAATATACTCACAAGAAGGTTACTTACTAACAGCAAACCTAGCAGACTACCCAATACCAACAGCAAAAGAAAGCATAAAAGTGGAGTGGAAAAACACAGAACTAGCAAGATCAGAAACACCAATAGGCTCAAAAGGAATAGGAGAACATCCCACAGTAGCATCTGCAGTAACGATCGTTAATGCTATCGAGGATGCTATAAATAAGGACATCTATGAAATGCCACTAACACCAGAAAAAATACTAAAACTATTAGGAAGACTGTGAGGATTTTTCACAAAATTCAGGATATAATAATACTCTCAGCTTCTTTGTCTCCAGATCTATGATGGCTATTCCACCTTTTTTGAAGTCGACATCTGCCCCAGTTAGGTTTTTAACAAGGTTCGTCATAAAGGGGTCATGACCAACAGCTAAAATAGGGCTCTCTTTCTCATCTTGAATTATCTTCAAAAACTCGTTTGGATCCCTATTAGCTTCTAGTTCCTTGACTTTCTTTATTTCTATCTTTAAGCCTAAATTGTTCACTATTATTTCAGCTGTCTGAACAGCCCTAACTAGAGGGCTTGAATACACTACTTTAGGCATAATCCCTGAATTCTTTATAATAGAAGCTGTAAGCTCAACCTGTTTGATACCTTTATCTGTAAGTTTTCTAGAATAATCATCCCCTTTTGACTCCGCATCTCCGTGCCTTACCAAGATAAGGAGTTTCTCTACCATACAGGTTTTATATACATTTGGAGACAGAAAAAATTAAACTCCTTTTATTTTCTCATGCCTTTTATTTTATATATAACGACATTTAGGTTATTAAGGAATATTAGTGATGCAATAAGAGTTAATAGAAAACCTACAAATCCTACATAACTATTTATTAGACCAAAGAAGGAAAGTAAAAATCCGAAAAGGAATAACCAACCTGCAACTCTAAACATCCCTCCATATCTCTTCTCTAACCTAAAGGGTCCCAATACTAAACTTAGGAATATTCCTACTACAGATAATATAATAGCTATTAGGTATATTAAACCTACATATGCAAGATCTAACATCGCTGAAGTGATTGGAGGCAAAGTACCAGTGGTTATAAAGTTCTCCAATTGATTGAGTAGAGTTGGATTAGAAAGTAATATGTAGACACCAACACCTTCTGCTACTATCGTTAAAATTAAACCAACGATAATTAGTAAGCTCCCTAATGCTGGTGATTTAAATTCATTGCTGACCTCAGATAGTTTAGAGTAACCTAACCTAACTAAAAGGATTGAATAGATTCCAATAATCGCTCCCACTAGAGCTATTAGACCTCCTATGACGGAATTTATTACAAAAGCACTAGACCCAATACCTATAAAGAACATTGAAATAACATAGAATAAGGAAAACCTTCGTAAATAGTTTAGTCCTTTAACTTCAGAAGGAGAAACCTCTTGTGTCTCTTTAGGAATCCTAAACTCAGAAGGGGTTGGTGGAGAAGTTGGCGGTTGTCCTCCTTGTGAAGTACTGATTAACGGATAGTGGCAGAATTCACAGAAATAAGCATCATCAGGGTTCTCATGACCACATCGTGGGCACTTCTTTACCATATTATGAAATATAAATAAAAACTGATTTATTTGTTTTCCAAAAGGAATTTCTTCACCTGGTTTAGAGTTGGTAGAGGATACATAGCACCATAATCCATACATTTCAAAGCAGCTACTGCGTTCGCGAACTTCACGCTTTCCTCTAATTTATCCTTCTTTACATAATAACTATAAATAAAGCCTGCATTCCACGCATCACCTGCACCTGTAGTATCTATTACCTTAACATTAAAGGACGGAACTAAGGCTTCTTCTTTTCCACTAGTTTTAACATATGCCCCTTTCTTACCCATTTTTATCGCCACAAGATCTAAACCATACTTGCTGATCAAATGATCAGCTATCTCTTCAGGATCGCTCAAAGAAGTTAGCATCTGAGCCTCCTCTATTGAACCTAAAAATGCGTCAAAACTTCTTAGAGAACTAAGTAGAATGTGTATCATCTCTTCTTTTGAGCTCCATATGTCTAATCTTATATTAGGGTCTAAAATCGTGATTTTATCGTTCTTATGTGACTCTTCAATAACCCTTAATACGGTACTTCTTGAAGGTTCTTGAGATAACGCTACACCCGTTGTAAGAATAATATCGTTTTCTCTGACTATTTCGTTAACATCGATATCTTTTAAATCTAACATGGAATCTGCTGTCTCTACAAATGGTTTTCTATAGATGACGAATTCTCTTTCACCGCCTTCTTTAAGGATAACTATAGCAACTGTAGTCCTAAAATTCTTAACCTTTACTTGATCTATTAAAACACCACTTCTCTTAATATAATCTAAGAGAAAATGCCCTATATAATCGTCGCCTACGACTCCAATGAATTTCGCTCTAACCCCTAGCCTTGCCAAGCCCACTGCAGTGTTAGCTGCGGATCCTCCTGGACTAAAAATAGAATAAACTTTATCTGACCTTTCAGACTGTGGTACTTGTATGATATCTAAAAGAAGCTCACCGATTGAAGCTACTTGCTCCATACGATTTTCACTTTTATCTCACTAGGCAATTTATTCATTATTACCTCCTTAACCTCTTTCTCATCCTCTATAGGTACTTCTTTAGTTATCATAGCCTTAACCGTTTTAGGCCACATAGTTTTCCACGCTGCTAAATGAACCATAGCCATTTCAAAATGAGGTTTCTGACCATTAACTAGCCCTACTATTACGTTACTCCTAAATATGAGGCTTTGCAGCTCAGCATAACTTAAACTTAATTGTCCTGATTGTGGAAAACCGAAGAGACCCAATATTCCGTTATAGTTCAATAACGGTAAAACTTGACTTGCTATATATGTAAAAGCGTTAGAGGCATCAAATATTAGATCGAACCTTCCAACCTTCTCTTTTAACCCATCATATCCATTTGCTGAGTTATAAAACTCAAGTCCCACTTCTTCGGCTATAGTCCTTTCCATGTCGTTAAGTTCCCTTCTATTTGTTATCCATACTTCAAATCCATATGTCTTCAATAATAGGGAAATCAGAGTACCTACTGGTCCAGTACCTATAACCAGTGCTTTTCTACAGTTATAAGTTCCATCATCACATGTCCATATGGGAACCCTCTTTTGGACATTTAGTATTTCCTCTAGGCTCTTCTCTAAATCTGATAAAGGCTGTGCCATTACTGCGAAATCCTTAATTTCGTAGGGAACTCTTACTAACCATTTGGGATCATCGTAATAGTATTCCCTCATAAAGCCATCTAGACCTGAGATTCCTGCTTCAACGAATTCTCCCGTCTCACAGAAGTCTGGCCTACCGATCTGGCAGTTTAAACAATGACCACAACCTCTCCTATTCACAGGCATAACTATTTCTCCTTTCTTGAATCCACAGCAGTTCTCCTCAACAACACCAATAGCTTCATGACCCAAAATTAAATAATCTCTACCATTGGGAGGTCTCGCTGTTATAAGTTTTCCATTAACTATCTCTCTATCAGTTCCACAAATTCCAGTATTCAAAATTCTTATCTTGACTTTATTTGGCTCTGGTTCAGGTTCTTTTAATTCTTCAATAGAAACGCCCACTTTTGGAGGTCTTACAACAACAGCTTTCATTAGAGTTGGTTAAGAAAAGATACCTATAAGTTTTGATACAATAGGCTTCAATAAAAATATCTTATATACTTCACGAGTTTATACTATTATTCAAAAAATTTGTATACAAATTTTTAAAATCTCCTCTAAAAATTTAAGTAATATCGATTTTAACTCTTATAAAATATTCATATAAAAAGACATACCGACGCTTAATAGCTCTGGGTATAATATTAAAACTTACACATTAAATTATATTTTAGTATGACGATGTTAAACTAAAAATTGTACACCCATTGTTATCTATTTTGTCCACCATAGAGGTAACATGCGACTCTATGGGAATTAGTACCAATTAGCTGAGGTTCTTCTTTCTTGCATATGTCCATAACATAAGGACATCTGAGCTGATAAGGACATCCAAAATCTACCCTTTCATAATTTATCTTAACCTCAGGCTTTTCCTTATATAGGTTATCAATACTGGGTGTAATATTTATGAGATCTTTAGTATAAGGATGATAAGGATTACTCAATAATTCTTCAAGATCACCTTCTTCTACAACCTTCCCCCCGAAAATTACTATCGTATTACCTCTTTTAACTAGGTGGTAAAAGTATCTAGCAGTAGGTATATCGTGGGTAATGAATACCATAGACAAGTGTAATTTGTTTTTAATTTCTGCCAAAGTATTTAATAAACCTAGCCTTAATGAAGCATCCACCATGGTTACTGGCTCATCAGCCACTACCAGCTTTGGATCAACTGAAAGGCTTCTAGCTATGTTTAGCCTTTGTCTTTGACCTCCAGATAGTTGATGAGGATATTTATCTAAAAAGTCCTCAGGTGGGCTTAATCTCACCATATCTAAAAGTTCAACTAACCTTTTCTCTAACTCTTGCTTACTTAGTTTGTTCCATCGTTTTAGTGGAGCTTCTAAAATCTCTTTAACGGTTTTATTATATGGTAAAGTGGAATAGGGATCTTGAGGAACTAGCTGAACCTCTCTTCTATATGTAGCATAAATTTTACGCTTTTGCTTCCAAACGTCATAGCCTTTATATATAACGGAGCCATTTGTTGGCTTTTGTAACCCTACGATAACTCTCCCTAGTGTGGTCTTGCCAGCACCGCTTTCCCCTAGTACCAGTATGAGATCATCTTCTCCGATATTTAGCGAAACATTCTTCAACGCATAAAATCTCCTACGCTTAAAGAAACCTCCACCTCGGTCCTCGAATATAACTGAGACACCTCTAAGCTCCATGAGGTTCATAGAGCCAACACCTCACTTTTCTATTTTTATATAGAAAAACACTAGGTAGTTCTTTACACCTTTCAAAAGCATGATCACACCTACTCAGAAATGGACAGCCAGAAACATAATATGAAGTATCTTCCTTAACATTTATGTTTTTTATCTCTCCCTTCAATGGTGGAATAGAGCTTATGAGTAGTTGAGTGTAGGGATTAAGGGGATCCTTGATGATGTCCTCAGTTTTACCATCCTCCATCATGTAACCCTTATACATTACAAATAACCTATCAGCTATTTGTGCCACATTTAAGATATCGTGGGTAATATAAATTATGCTGATTTGCATCTCCTTATTTATGCTCTTTATTAATTTAAGGATGAGTTCCTGATTAAGCATATCTAAAGCACTAGTGGGCTCATCCATTATTATTAACTCTGGGTCAAGAAGCATACTTAGAGCAATCATTACCCTTTGCCTCATGCCTCCAGATAGTTGAAAAGGATACATGTTTAATACTCTTTTAGGATCTAAACCTACTAACTTCATCAATTCACTAACTTTTTCTCTCAAGGCTTTTTCATCGTTAAATCCATGGCTATCAGCTACATATTTAAAGGAATCATAAACAGTAATAACTGGATTAAGGGCATTTTGGCTAGCTTGAGGTACATATGATATTTCCTTCCACATGATTTTCCTGAATTCATCGTACGGCATTTCCAGTAAATCCTTTCCCTTATAAATAACTCTTCCAGAAACTATTTTGCCAGGTGGTTTTATAGCCCTTATAATTGCGTTTGCAAGAGTGCTCTTTCCTGATCCACTTTCACCAATTATTCCTAAAACCTCTCCTTTTTCCAGATCAAAACTTACATTGTTTACAGCTCTCACTACTTTATTACCAGCAGAATAAATGACACTTAAGTCACTGACTTCCAATAACATAAACTACTAATAAAATTATACCAAATGTTATATATACAACTTTCTCAAAGTTCTAACGTCGCTAAAATTACTGATTATAAGTTCTTATCCTAGGATTGGCTATCTCATCTATACCATAGCTTAACAATATTAAGCCAGACATGAATCCAACGATAGCTATTACAGGGAACATGAAGAAGTATACAGCTTTTCCACCTAGTGCAGCACCATATGAAAGGGCTAATTGTATCATAGCACCCCAGTTGTTCGGATTATATGGTAAGACTCCCAAATAGTATAGTCCTACTTCAGCATAAACTGCTGACTCCACGTTAAATATGTAGTGAATAGCTATATAAGATCCTAAAGCAGGAACTATTTCCCTAAATATGATATAACTCCTACTAAGACCTAAGACCTTTAGTATTTCAGTAGTAGGAGAATTCCTTATAACAAGAACCTGTGACCTCACTGCCCTAGCTAAACCAGCCCAGCTAGTAATACTTAATATGGCCGCGAGGAATAACGGATTGCTCGTTCTAAAGGCGCTAGCTATTATCACTGTTAGTATCAGGCTTGGTAAGGTTAATACAATATCTGTAATTCCCATTAAGATGTTGTCTACTATTCCTCCTAAATAACCTGCTACTATTCCAACAACCATTCCAATTAAAGTAGCATATAGACCAGCTAAGAAACTAACTTCGATCACAGATTTTGCTCCCTGAATTAACTGAACTATAATACTTTCAGCAAAAGGTCCTGTCCCAAACCACAAGTAAAAATTATGAGGATTTGGAGGCAAAAATATCGTTTTAGAGCTTGGAGGCAAAGAATACGTCTTTGGAAAGACCAACTGCCCTACTGCAGCTATAACCACGTAAAACACAGTAATTATAAGCCCTGCTCTAGACTTCTTATTATTCCATAAAAGTAGGAGGTATTCTAAGAGCTTATTCCTCATACATTATCTAACTATAATAATTAGAATTATAAATCTTTCATCAATCCTACATGAGAAAAGGGAATATTTATAAGATTTTAACAAGAGGAGAAAAGAGAAGGAAAAATAACTTCTCTTATAAGCTAAACTTATTTATCTTACCTTCTTCTCATTAAGAGAACAGCAGCAATTACTATAACTATTATGACAATAATGACCGCTACAATTATTGGAACTAATGAAGTTACAGTCTTAGTAATCGTTGAGGTAACAGTGGTAGTGACTGGAACAGTTGAGGTTACGGTTACAGTGGATAGTGAGGTAGTTGTAGTGACTGAAGTAGTAGTTACTGGAACAGTAGTTGTTGTAGTAGTCGTTGTTGTAGTGGTGACGATTGTGCTCTTATACAGAGGAGCATACCAATAATCAATTAACGCCTGTATCATTGCAGTTCCGCCTATTCCGTATTGTGCTTCTTCCCATATCCATGAGTTCGAAGGTGGTGCATTAGTCAATAGTGATGGATTTATAACCACATAATTCTCAATTTCTACTAAAGGCAGCACAGGCAGTAAGTACTGGTTCATGTAGTAAGATAACTCCTGATTAGCCTGTATTAACTGTTGTGTAGTGTTTGGAGACTCAGTCTCCTGTAATAATTTATAGAAATCAATAACAGTACCATTAGGTAATGTTAAATTCTCGTCCCACTGCGTAACATTCCACGGATAGCCACCGAAGTAGCTTAAAACTAAACTCCATGGAGCTGTGCCAGGCGAATATGAACTACCCCAGTTCTCGAACCACAGGTCGTAACCAGTACCGTTCTGCCATGCTTGATGCCACTGCGAAACTACTGTATAGATATGTAGACTAACACTAATCCCGAAGTCTTCTAATTGCTTCTGGATTTCTTCAAGCATCGCTAACGCCTGTGGCGGTGGTGCTCCAGCTCCTATTACAAGAGTAAATGGTGTACCATTTGGATAGTACCATTGACCGTTTTTCTCATACAATCCAACACTCTCTAATAGTTGAGCAGCCTTAGTTAGATTAACAGGATAGGGATTCAGATGAGACAGATATTGAGGAGTCCTCATGAATGAGTAGTAAGTCTCATTAGGTATTGCATTAGGTATGTGGACAGGCTCCACTAATGGGCCACCTACAGCAGCTATAGCACTTCTATTTAGTATATACGCAATAGCCTGCCTTACTTGTACATATCTTAGCCATGGATCCTTTAAGTTAAACGCTATAGCCCAACCAAATGGTTGTGGAATTCCTATTAGTTTAAGTGAAGAAGGCAGAGATGATAACTGTGTAGGTGAGAGCCCTGTAAATCCTGACCAGTCTAAGGAAACCTGACCGCTAGTTATAGCAGCAGTAGCTAAATCTGCTGAACCATACTGATAAATCACAACCTCATTTATTGGTATATATGGGGCATCGAAGTAATATGGGTTCTTCTTAAATATGATCTCGCTAGAGGTCAATTGCGCTAGATAGAATGGACCACTATATGGATAATTAACTACATTAGAAGGCTTAAAGTTCTTGATCTCGTTCCTAATGTTCTGGACTATTTGCGTAGATTGTTTATTGGCTTGTTGAATTAAAGTCCAGTTACCTAAAATCTGCTGAACAATAGGTTTCCATACTGAATATGGTATTATAAGAGCTACAGAACCAAGTCCTACAGTATTGATGAGAGTATCAGTCATAAGAATGGGTGATAATGTGTCTTTAGGCCAAGTTTCCACTATGGTGTAATTGTTAATAACCGTATAATTGGGATATGGCGGTGCACCAAACATATCTAGAACTAGACAATCAGCTAATATATCATAAGCTGTAACAGGCTGTCCGTTGCTCCAACCAGTATCATTTCTAAGGACTAGCGTTACGTTAACCGGTTGTGTTGTCCATACTTGTTCCCAGTTAGCGGGTGAGAAATTCCAAGATACTACTAACACTGGCAACATCTGTGAATTACTAACGTTAACTATTGTAGAATAAGCGTAGATGAAACCATAAACGTTCCCGCCTAGTCCTCCGGCAAATATATTAGGATTATAAGTGGTGAATGAGGAATAGAACTCTATGTTAGAGTTATATAGGGATAATGTTATTGTTGATGGAAAAGCTGTTGCTTGGGCTGATGCAACCCCTTCTGCTGCAATTATAAAAGTAACAATTAACACTAGCAATACTCCTATCTTATTTAATAATTTCCTTTGCATATTAGATGATTTTAAGCTCTAATTTATAAACTTTATGGTATTTTGCAGTTTTATCATAACAAAATACTTATATTCGCAAATGCTAACTAGTACTTATGAATTATAAGTGGTTGGCTAGGAGGCTAGCTTCAGCATTGATAGCTATTTTTGCGACTATAGTAATAAGTTGGGCATTATTGGAGTTTTCACCCTATTCACCTGCTAATTATATAATGCAATTCATTAACCCGCAGGATTTTGCCACCAAACCAGGACTTTATGTGTCTCTTGAACAGTACTTAAACACGTTAAGACCTCATGGAAATCCCTTTATAAATGCAATAAATTATATAGGAAATGTTCTTCATGGTAATTTAGGAGTATCAATAGTTACTGATGTGCCTGTAGCCACTATAATAGCAGCAGCTTTACCGTGGACTTTATTCATTGTAACAACCTCTATTCTAATAAGCTTCTTCCTAGGGATAAGGCTAGGACAAAAATTAGCCTATATAAGAGGATCTAAAACTGATTCCATATCTACAGTCTCCTTATCTATATTGAGAGCTGTACCAGTATACGTATATGCCGCACTTTTAGTATTTACTCTAGGTTTCATATATCATGTCTTTCCTACTGGTGGGGCGTTTAGCCCTAACATTAATCCCGTATTCGAATCCCCTTTCGTTGGCTCAGGTTTTCATCATGATATTGTGTTCATCGCAAGTATTTTATATCATGCCTTTCTCCCAATAGTTACCCTAACAATAATAAACCTTGTAGGTTGGATCTTACATATGAGGGCTAATACGATCAGCGTCCTAGGTGAAGATTTCGTAAACTTTGCGGAAATAGCTGGCGTTAAAAAAGATATAATTGAAAGTAAATTCATCGGTAAAAATGCCATATTACCGCTTTACACTAGTCTAATAATCGCTATAGGGTTTTCCTTTGGCGGTTCGTTATTTGTAGAACAGACATTCTCCTATCCTGGAGTTGGCGATCTGCTAATAACAGCGATAACTTCTAATGATTACCCCACAGAGATGGGAGTCTTCATAATACTTATCGTTGCAGTGATAGTTGGTAACTTAATAGCAGATCTTACTTACTCCTTCCTAGATCCTAGAGCCAAGGTTGGGGAAGAGTAAGGATGATGGAAGAAGCTTACAGGACATTACTTTCAATGGGTTTCATCTTATTAATCTTAGATCTTTTTTCTATTCTTATTTACAGATCTCCGCAGGTGCTTTTCCCTCAAACAGTTGTACTCGTCCTGTCAATATTCATCATTATTTACGCCATAGTTAAGATAAGACATTCAGCATAGCATTCCTAAAAGAACTATCATGACTAAATAAATAATTGTACACTTCATCCTTATTATCATCTAGGAAGATCTGTGAATTGGCAATATTGACTTTTGCATAGGTAAAAACAGTATTAGCTCCTGTTTCCCTTAGACGCTCTAATTTGCTTAACACTAGATTATATGCTGATTTGTATATGTTAAATAATACAGCCACAGTTAATCCTCCTTCTCTTTTCTTAAAATAATAACCAGGATTATATAGTGTTGAAAATATTATATCCAGGCTATCAAGGTTAGTTTTCTTATTCTTTACCTCCTCAATCTTTTTTTGCAAATCACTATAGCCTTCTTTCAGAAGTTCGTATATTTCACTTAACGATAATGGGGATAGTATTTTATGTCCCTCTCCATAGTTCATATTTTTAAGGCTACTCCTTACTAGAAGTATTCTAGTATAGGGAAAGGATACCTTATTTAAGAAGTAAGCATCTATTAGAGTTTTCTCATCAAGCTTTAAGAATGGTATTAGAACATCCATCGAATATCAATTACGGTTATTCCAATTAAACCTTAATAAATTTTTATAGAACTTCCCTTTCTGTTACCACTATTATCGCTTCTTACGACTTGATGAGACCCTTCTAGATAACTTACTTGCTGTCTCTGCTCTTCCCAAAACGTAAGAGTACGCCAGGAATATCAGCGCTAAAACAGCAAATAGTATAGCTAGAGGATATCCAACACTGTCGAACCATGAATTATATATTATTATCCTAAAATTAATTTTAGGAGGAGCTATAGCAGTAGCCTCAAAACCAATATAGACTTTTCCAGAGATATGAATGTAAAAGTTTTTACTAAAAGAGCCATTAAATGGTCCGAATTGCCGTCCAGGGGAGAACACAATATAGATAGGCGCAGTAGTGTTTCCTGTTACAAATATTCTATCGCCAGCATTTACATTAAACTCATAAGATTTTAACCCTTCTTCAGACAGGAAAAGCGTTGATGAATAATACGAAGCCATTGTATTTGAGTATAGATAAGTAAATAAGCCCAAACCTATAGCTATCATGAACAGGATTATGAAGACGAGAAATAACCTCTTGTTTAGAGTCATCTTAGTTTATTTTGACGACTTAAACCTTAAAAGCTTATTTTATAGTTTATAGATCATCCACGCAAACAGTCCGAAGTTAACCAATTTATCAACCCATGAATTTAACGACCTTTATGGCTGACTATGTAATAATTTTTGTAACGAGAAATTAAAATCTTTATTTCGCATATAACCTCCTATCCACGCTATGACGAGTAAAAGTAAACTTAATAAGAAAAATTTTTGTTAACTTAAACACTTATTTGGTTATAGCACTCTTTCTTAAATATATTTAGGTAAATATCTCTTAGCCACTTATTTTATGTATACATAAATATATATAACATATATTTATATGTATCCCCTAGTATATTCAATAAATGCTTGTATGATTCAGATTTATATGAATTACTACTAACTCAGGCTCGACACGATTAATTAGTAACTAACTATAAATAAATAACCTACTTCTTATTAATATAATAATACGCTCGATACGGAAAACTCTTGAGATTAGCGATTTTAGCATAATCTTATAAGCGTGTAAGAGAGTGATTCTACCATGGAAATTTCCCTTAAAGGTAAAAGGATTATTATAACTGGCGCAACTCATGGAATTGGCGAAACAACTGCAAGGTTATTTTCGGAGTTAGGGGCTTACGTCTATGCGATTGGAAGAGATGAGCTAAAAGGTAAGGAGTTGGAGGAAAAATATCCTAATAAAATCAAATTTTATAAGGTTGATTTAGCAGATCAACAGGATGTTTTAAATTTCATCAAAACCTATGAGAAGAAGGTTGGTGTTGTAGATGTCCTAATCAATAACGCATCGAGGAACTCAAGATATTCCGTTCTAGACATAACCTTAGATGAGTGGAACAGCATGATAGCGCTTAACTTGACAGCACCATTCTTACTGTCACAAATGGCGGCTAGGCTAATGATTAAGAACGGAATCAAGGGAAAGATTATCAATGTTGCAGCGATCCAAGCTCACTTCCCTCTCGAAAACTCTTTTGCATATGTTACTACAAAGGGTGGTCTCATTTCAATGACGAGATCCTTAGCTGTAGATTTAGGAAAATATGGAATACAAGTTATTACGGTAACACCAGGACCTATTTATTCTAAAACAGAGGAAGTACCTGAAGATCTAGATAGAAGAGCTGCTACGCTTTTAGGTAGAATGGGAAGGATGATTGAAGTTGCGAGGCTTTTAGCTTTTTTAGCATCAGACCTCAACACCTTCATAACAGGTGAGGAAATAATTATTGATGGTGGGAGAATAATAAGCAGGAAACCAGATCCTGAGGAGATAACTAAAGGATTAGTATAATATCAGTTTTTTAAGATAAAATTAATCTATAAACACTATGGATAAGATAAGAAACATTGATGTTTTCCTCTTGGGTAAGGAAGTAACAGAAGCTAAGTGGGCCTCATTAATGGTTCTAGTTAAGGTAACTACTGATGATGGAAAGGTGGGTTGGGGAGAAACTGTAACAGCACTGAGGGCTAACGCTGTTGTAAATATGGTTAAGAGCGTTTCAAGGGTTTTCATTGGAAAGGATGTATTTAATGTAGAGAAAAATAGGTTAGAATGGTATAAACATGACTTTAACCTAAGTATTTCCCTCGAATCTACAACGGCTCTAAGTGCAATTGATATAGCATCGTGGGATATAATAGGAAAGGAGTTTGGTGCCCCTTTATATAAATTACTAGGAGGAAAGACGAGGGATGAGATACTAGTTTACTCTAATGGTTGGTATGCTAATTGTGTAACACCTGAAGACTTCGCTGAAAAAGCTAAAGATGTTGTGAGAAGGGGTTATAAGGCACTGAAATTCGATCCTTTCGGACCTCATTTTGATAATATCACAAAGAAGGGTTTAAAGCTAGCTGAAGAGAGAGTAAGAGCTGTTAGAGAAGCTGTTGGTGATGATGTCGACATCTTAATAGAGCACCACGGTAGGTTTAACGTTACATCAGCAATTGAGATAGCTAAGAGGTTAGAGAAGTATAATCCGCTATTTATGGAAGAGCCAGTACATCCAGAAGATATAGAGGGCTTAAGAAGGTATAGGCAAATGACTAGACTTAAGGTAGCTTTAGGGGAGAGGATAATCACTAAAGCTCATGCTTTACAGTTTATGAAAGAGGGTCTAGTGGATTTTCTCCAAATAGATCTATATAGGATTGGAGGGATTACTGAAGCAAAGAAAGTCTCAGGAATGGCTGAAGCCTTTGATGTGCTAATGGCTTATCATAACGCTCAAGGACCCATATTGAACGCAGCTACACTACAACTAGATGCTGTAATTCCTAACTTTTTGATTCAAGAATCGTTTTACGATTATTTCCCTCAGTGGAAAAGGGATCTCATTTACAATGGAACACCAGTCGAAAATGGATATGCAAAGGTACCTGAAAAGCCAGGAATAGGAGTTGAAGTTAACGAAAAAATAATAGAGGAGTCCTTAGTGAAGGGCGGTGAAGAATACTTTAACGAAAACGAACCGCTTTGGGTAGTAAAAGGTACTTGGAAAGATCCTACAACTTAACAATCTTTAGGCTGATCCTAGTAGGCTTAAAGTCTAACAGCTCTTTTTCTACGATCTCACCTAGCCTATAGCTTTTATCCACAATCCCATAGGTATCCTTTAAACCGATGATTATACTCCTATTATCTTTACAGTTCAATATGACATTCCCTTTTTCTAGACTATTAACCTCTTCCCTTTCACATTCAACATTCCCATTTGATCTACACTGCAACATGAAGTCCTTCACTTCACAGACTAGGTGAATCAGCTGTTCCTGTTGTTTTACCTCCCTTTCTGTAATCACATTGAACAAAACGCTATCACCAATGAAGGAGTTTTTTAGAGAGAGCAAATCATCCTCATAGGGCACTGGGTCGCCAATTAAGATCCTATCCGCTACCCCAGCCAAAAAGAGTAGTCTTCCCGCATAACCTGGTGTTTTAAACCTTAAAGTTTCAACTGTAGTCCTCAATCTAAACTTAGAATTGTCTACAAATGCTCCTACGCTCAGACCTTTCTCTTTAAACCTCTTACTTTTCTCTACAGCATCAGAAAGAGAAATAGCAGTATAATAGACAGGATAGTAATTATGAGAGACAGCAACCTTTTCCATATCGACCTTCTGTAGGAATGAATCTAACTCATTTAGTGGAAATTCAAAGGGATTAAGTTCAATCTTTATCTTCTTAGACATCTCTATTATCTGTTCAACACTGAAGCCATAATCAACCCTTATAGCTGAAAAACCGTAGTCTTTAAACTTATCTACGGTTTGAGGTGAAACCGACAACTCTCTAAATATTTCGGGATTTACGTCAAAAAATACGTAATAGCCTAGTTTGTTCGCAAGTTCTAAATATTCCTTTGCCTCTTTAAATGCCTCAGTAACAGGTGTCCTCCAGTGAGTTCCTGGACCTATACCCATAAATATCTGAGAGTATCCATATTCGTTTGCCTTCTTTATTAGCTCCATCTGCTCTGATTTTATCTCTTTCCATCCTGGAAATATCGATATGCCGAGTCTCATTGGTAAATGATTAATGGGTACACTTTTATGTTTTTTGGGATAGATAGTCCACAATCGTTAAACAAGAGTTATGATGTTTATACTTAATAACAAAAGTACAAACCTGTTCAACTCTCCTTTAAACATTACATTATATTGATATAATAGTATAAAATTTTTAAATTTAATATGTTAAACATAATACCCCCTCATATACGATAATTTTAAAAGCACAAGTTCTCATTGCCAAATATGCCTCATTTTGCCGTTCATAGTAAGGAGGACAATGTAGGAGTCGCAATAACAGATATTAAAAAGGGGGAAGAAGTTGAGGGAGTTTATATTGACGATGGATCTCCTGGACCTAAATTAATAGCGTTAGAGGATATACCCTTGGGGCATAAGATAGCCCTTAAAGATATAAAAACAGGAGAAAGAGTCATAAAATATGGTAGACCAATTGGGGTTGCTACTAAAGACATAAAAACAGGAGAGCATGTACATACACATAATTTAAAATCAATTAGGTGGGGTACTCTTTCTAAGAGGTGAAAAATATGGTTGAGAAGCTTACAATAAATGGTTATATCAGGGAAAACGGTAGCGTTGGAGTGAGAAACCATGTTGTAGTAATACCAGTCGATGACCTATCTAATACCGCTGCAATGGGTGTAGCTAAACTAATTAAAGGAGTTGTCGCAATACCCCATCCTTATGGTAGGCTTCAGTTCGGTCAGGATCTCGATTTACTATTCCATATCCTCTCTGGCACAGGTGCCAATCCTAACGTAGCGGCTGCAATAGTGATAGGAATAGAAGAGAACTGGGCAAATAAGGTTGCAGACAAGATAGCTGAAACTGGTAAACCTGTTGAAGTTTTCCCCATAGAAGGTTATGGGGATTTGGCTACTATTGAAAGAGCGTCAAGAAAGGCAAAAGAGTTTGTCCAAGAGGCAAGTGAAAAACAGAGGACTAGCGTTGATCTCTCCTCTTTAACGATAAGTATAAAGTGTGGAGAGTCAGATACCACATCTGGACTAGCGTCAAACCCTGCAACTGGCTATGCCGTTGATAAATTAATAGATTATGGAGCTACTGTGCTTTTCGGAGAAACTTCTGAATTAACCGGAGCTGAGGATATTGTGGCTAATAGGATAATAGACCCTCAGTTAAGGGAGAAGTTCTGGAAAATATACAACGAATATATAAAAATCATAGAATCACAAGGAGTTGATCTCTTGGGTTCGCAGCCAACTGAGGGAAATATAAAAGGTGGCTTAACCACAATAGAGGAAAAGGCATTAGGGAATATTCAAAAGCTGGGAACTAAGCCTATCACTTGTGTCTTGGACTACCTAGATCCTTTACCTAAGGGTAACTCTAGGTTATGTTTCGTAAACACATCCTCTGCTGCAGCTGAGGCTGTTACATTATTCGCAGCTAAGGGTTCAGTACTTCATTTGTTTACCACAGGTCAAGGGAACGTTGTAGGTCATCCAATAATACCAGTGGTCAAGATCTCAGCTAATCCTAAGACTGTAAAATTAATGTCTGAGCATATAGATGTTGACGTTTCTGACCTACTACAGTTGAAGACCACATTGAAGGATGCAGGAGAAAGGATATTTAATTATACGCTAAGGGTAGCGAACGGAAGATTAACAGCTGCTGAAGTGTTACAACATGAGGAATTCTCTCCAATAAAATTGTATATAAGTGCGTGAGAGATGAGGATATCTAATATATCAGTTTTTAAGGCATCCATACCCTATATTGATGATCCCTTATCTGAATGGACAGAAGAGTGGGGAGTACAACTTTATGTCAAAGTGGAGTTAGATGGGGAATTTAAAGGATGGGGAGAGACCCTTGTAGCAGGAAGTGGAATTATTTCAGCGTATGAGGGTGTTCTAACAGATTTAATTATTCCTTATTTAGAAGGGAAGGAAATTTCGTCTATTAGCAAAACCATGGAATTACTTAATAAGTTGCTATTCTCTGCTGGTTTATGTGGCGTTGTAACTGGCGCTTTAAGTTCTGTTAACATGGCTCTATGGCATGCATATTCAAATATGCATAAAATGAAGATTTATGAACTGTTAGGTGGTAAAGCAAGAGATAGTGTACCAGTTTACGCTAGCTTCCCTAGATATAAGAATAAAGAAGATGTGTTAAAAGCTGTTAAAAATGCTATCGAAAGAAGTTTCGATTTTATCAAGATTCATCAGCCACCCCATCAAGTGTTGGAAACCATAAAATACATAAGGGAAAACTTAGGTTATGATGTTAAAATCGCTATAGATCTCAATTCACCCTTTGATCTGAAGTCCGCTTTAGATTTTGCAAATATGATATCAAGATATGAAGTTGAATGGATTGAAGAACCCTTATGGCCTCCTTACGATTATGAAAACCTATCGAAATTAACTGAGAAATCTCCAGTTCCCATCGCAGCGGGAGAAAACGAGTATTCGTTAAAAAATTTTGAAGAGTTGATAAACAGCGGCGTTACTTATATCCAACCTGACATCAGTAAAATAGGTGGTGTTGAACAGTTTTTAAGCGTTATAGAAATAGCTAGGTTAAACAACGTTAAGGTCATGCCTCATTTAAGGCCACACAGATCTGCAATAGCGTTATACCATACGCTTCAAATAGCGGCAGTCAAGGAAGATATCGTTAGAGTAGAGTTTCCACTAGCTCCATTACCAGAGGACGTATTCAAGATAGATCTAAAGGTTAAAAACGGCAAAGTCAATATACCGGAAAATATTGAGATTAACGAAGAAGTGTTAAATAATAAATACCCCTTTAAAAAAGGGATTAGAGTTTTGAAGTTCAGTGATCTAGAATCACGAGAACAATAATGGCAACACGGTCTCTTTTACGAACTTTAAAACGTTTTCTTCATGCTCTTTCATCTTATTATAAGCCTCCTCTGCCTTTCTGTCCCTTATTGACATTGCTATCTCTTCATGCTCCCTAACTTCTTCCTCTTTGCGTTGACTTCCTGTAAATAATGTGACTCTAACTATCTTCAACCTGGTTCTTACATTCCTTAGCATCTCTTCTAAATACTTGTTATGAGATGAGGCAACAACAAGTTCGTGAAATCTACCGTTTAAACTAGCTAACTCCAAAGGATCATCAACTCCTCTAGCTTTCTTTATACTATCTATTATTCTCATTATTTCCTCTATTTCCTGTGGGCTAGCTCTCAATGCTGCAAGCTTTGCAGCTTCAGCTTCAAGGGGAATTCTTACTTCATATAGCTGTATTACATCATCCTTGGTCATAGGGATTACGACGTAAGACCTTCCACTCTTTAATATTATGCCTTCCCTCTCAAGTCTAGCTAAAGCCTCTCTTATTGGTGTTCTGCTTATTCCTAATTCACTAGCCAATTCGTCTTCCTTCAATGGATATCCTGGCCTATACTTACCACTCAATATTAAATTTAGTATACCATCATATGCCACTTGTGATAAAGATTTCACAATTAATACTGTATTTCGTTTGGTTTTTAAATTTATTGTATATATCCTTAGTATGATGTTTCAGAATACATATTGGTTTTAGAATGTTTTCTGTATCCCTAAAAGGTGTGAAATTAGTATTAAAAAGGAAACTATTACGCCCACTAACTTATCTAGGTAAGTTAAATAAACTATCCTATCATATTGTCTCATAAAGTAGCTTATAACTCCTCGAATCTAACGACTTTACGTCTATTTGATATATATTATCATATTTATCAACAATTGCCACCTTACCGTCAAGTATTATAATACTCCTTCTACTATAGGTATAGGCAACAGTATTTCCTCTATCAGTATCTAGAACCCACTCTAAATGATCGCCCTTTACTTTAATGTCCTTTATCCTCTTTACCTTAAATATTAGATTGTTATACGAGATCACCTCCTCTAATGCTTTTTTAGAACTCTCATCAAGCTTAGTATAATCCTCAATTATAGCAACTTCGTTCATATCTTCATCATAGAACCCAACTACTTTAGGACTAGAAATCGGGAACAATAGTTTTGGTGTTAAATCGGTATAGAGCTTCCCATCAATAATCACGTTTACTTTGCTCTTTAGTTCTGATTTCATAACCTTTATTTTAGATAAGTTAGTGACAATAGTATCCTTGATTTTTACATCCTCTTCTATATTTATATTGCCTAATCCCTCTTCGTTTATCTGTTCCCTAAACATGTTGTAAAATTCTCCTTTCTTATTTAGTAGCTCTTTAGGACTTCCTTCCTCAACAATAACTCCGTTTTTCATTACGATGACTTTGTCTGAGTTCATGACCTCATGAACGTTGTGTGTAACCAGAATTACAGTCTTCCCTTTAGAGAGGTTCATAATAGTTTTGTAAACCTCCCTTTCACTCATTACATCTAAGTTTGAAGTTGCCTCATCGAAGACGATAACGGCAGGATCCTTTATTATAGCTCTTGCTATGCTTAACCTCTGTCTTTGACCTCCCGATAAATAAGATCCTCTTTCACCTAACACAGTATCATAGGCTAAAGGTAACTTAACTATTTCATCGTGTATTTGTGCTATTTTACAAGCCTTAATCACGTCCTTCGGTGTGGCATTCGGGTTACCATAGGCTACGTTGAATCCTACAGTCGTATCGAAGAGTATCACATCCTGAGGGACATAAGCTATTTTCTGCCTGAGATAATCAAGATCTATCTGCCTGATATCTACGCCTCCAATAGTTATCTTTCCCTCATTTACATCATAGAACCTCAGGAGAAGCTTAGCTATAGTTGTTTTCCCTGAGCCGCTCTTACCCACGATAGCAACCCTTTGACCTGGCTTTATTGTAAAGCTAACATCTTTCGCCACTGGGAAATGAGGATCGTAACCGAAATAGACATGATCAAAGACTATCTCAGCTGGCATTTCAGGCTTCTTCGCGTTAGGAGGACTATAGATCGTTGGCTTAGTATCTAAAACCTCTCTTATTCTCTCCGCTGAGGTTATAGACTGCTGTATGAAAGGTATAGTATTGCTTAGGTTACCTATGGGTCCGTAAAACTGAGAAGCATAGGAAATGAACGCAGTAATTACACCTAACTCTATGATGCCCTTCATTTCCTCTAATCCTCCAACCCACCAAATCATTACAGTGGACATTGTTAATACAAAACCTACTAATGGCCAAATAGTGCTGTTAAGTACGTTTATTGAATAGTTTGACTCGTATAGTTTATTCAATAAATTATGTAATCTATCGCTCTCCTCTTTTTCCTTAACGAAAGACTTTATTACAAAATAGTTGGGTATTGTATCATTTATGGCTGAAGTTATGTCTGCACTTCTTCTCCAATTTCTGTGGTAAAGCCTATGAGATTTTTTCCTATAGTATATTATAAGTCCTAAAATTATAGGTATGGGTATTAGGATGTAAGTAGCTAAAGTTACGTTTAACGTGAATAAAATCACACCTATACCCACTAATATGAATAGGTTATTTATGAGCGTGGGCATACCCCACACTAATAACCAGTTTGTGTTTCCTGCATCCGTTGTCAACCTTGATAGAATCCTACTCGGAGAAATCCTCTCGATTAATGAAGGATCTAATTTTACTGCATGTGTATAAAGCTTATGCCTTAGATCGTTCACAATCCTAGAACCTAAATTGTTTAACACCCTACTTTGTAATGAGGAGAACAAGGATTGAAAAGAATATGACATAACTAATAACGTTATTATCTCCTCAAATAGCCTTATAGGATGCGAATTATTGAGCAATACACTATCTATAAGTATCTTTAAAAGGTATGGTGGGACAAGACTAAAGGCGGTAGCAGAAAACGAGAGTATAGTCCCTAGAATTAGCGTCTTTCTATAGGGTTTAACTAATCCCCATAACCACTTTAACGTTCCAACGTTTCCCTTTATTTCTCTCTCCTTTTCACCTTCAGGTGAGATATCAAATATGTTATTATTATAAGCTTCAGCGAACTTAATGAAATCTTCCTCTTTTGCCTTTGTAAAATATGCTACATCTATTTCCTTACCATCTTCTGTTATTGCAATAAGTTTGCTTATACCTATGTTCCTATCTATCTTTAATTTCTCTACATTGGTTATCTCCTTTATTATTTTACCATTTTTCTTTACTACTATTTTCCCCTTTGAAGCTATTACTTCTTCTTGTTCCAACTTTAAATTCTCGTCTAGGTCTGTTGTAATCTTAAGTTCATTATTCATATTAACTTTTACATTATCACGAACTGCTTAAAAATAAAAAGCATTATGGTTATTGCGAAGAGGAATAAAAAATATTTAGGTGAACTCTATCTGACAAAAATAAATATGTTACTTACCACTGATAATATAATCACCATTATTCTCTTAATTCATGTTGGTCAATTTCAGTGATTAAACTAATATTAATAACATGGTAAGCTCAAGATTTTTATCCTGACATAATAGTGTTCTATACTCATGAAATATGTGAAATTGGGCAATTCAGGTGTTAAAGTATCTCAACTCTGCCTTGGTACATGGCACCTCCCCGTATTGCCAGAACTGGACGAATACGGAGTCCATAAGGTAGATAAAGAACTTTCATTAAAGCTATTTAAAAAAGCATACGATTTAGGAATTACCTTCTTTGATACTGCTAATAGGTATGCAGGATCAATGCAAACTGCAGACCTTAACCACGTTGGTACATCAGAGAGGATCCTTGGAGAATTCCTTAAAAGTATAGATAGAGAATCAATTATTTTAGCAACTAAAGTAAGAGGTAAGATGGGACCTTGGCCACATGGAGAGGGACTTTCTAGAAAACACATAATGTGGCAAATCAAAGAGAGCCTAAAGCGTTTAAATACCACTTATATAGACTTATACCAAATCCATTGGCCAGACCCAGATACTCCAAAGCTCGAAACCTTGAGAACACTGGACTCTTTAGTAAAGCAAGGATTGGTATACTATATAGGCGAGAGTAACCACTCAGCCCATGATATTGTGGAATTCATGGAGCTGTCAGAAAGGTACAACCTAGAGAAGTTTGTCTCGATGCAAGAGAGATATAACATTATAGACAGAAGGATAGAGGCTGACAAAATACCTGTTGCACAAAGATATGGATTAGCCTTACTGGTTTATAGCCCTCTACACCAAGGGCTACTAACTGCTAAGTACGTCGACTTCCAGAATAAAACTTGGAAACTTCCTGAATTAAGTAGGGCATCATTATTTGAGAGCGTGAAGAACGAGCTCTTTAATGACAGAAATTTGAAGATATTGTTAGAACTTAACGATATTGCGAAAGAAAAAGGTATTACAATTTCTCAGTTAGCTTTAGCATGGCTCATAAAGAGGCAGGAGGAGTTGAATATTACCATAATACCAATAATAGGAGTGACGAGTGAAAACCAGCTCTTAGAAAACATAGAAAGTCTAAACGTTAATCTATCTAGTGATGATATGAAAAGAATAGAAGAGTTAACTAGGCAGTCTTAAAAGTTTGAACCCGTTTTTTAACTAACTTATTGTAAGTATAAGCATTAAGGGGCAAAGTTTAAATACTTCTGTATACAATATAAGTATTAGAGGTTGAAGAAAATGGCACTAGAGCTATTGAGAAGGAAAAAAGAGGAAAAAGTTACTAAAGAGGCAGTTGATGATGTTAACATATTAGAGTTACCAGAAGAATTCCTAAGGATCGAATATCCTGAAGAGTGGAAGTATCTACAGAAAGTAAGAAATATAGGCAATTACTATTACTATTTCTGAAATAAAGAAGAAATGTTTTTAAAATAAAATATTATGTTTGATTAAATTTCTCCACATTCTTTATAAACTGTTAATACCGCTTTTAGATCCCTTAACGCAATTTCAGGAGGCATAGGGACTTCTTTGTTCTGGCTAACGGCTTCTACAAATCCTCTTAATTCCTCCACTATAGGATTCCTCTTCTCCACTTCAACCACTTTAGCTTCGCCATTTACATTAACTATTAGATTTCCGAAAGGTTTTCTATTAATTCTACCACTAGGATCTTCTATAATGCTCCCGTTCTCGCCATATATTTCAAACGCTGGAACCCTTGGTGGATACTTTGCAGACCAACTATATATCATAACACCTGAAGCTCCAGATCTAAATTTAAATAGAGCAAGTGTAGTATCTTCTCCCTCAAGTCCAGAGAAATACTTATTACAATGTGCCTTAACTTCCTCGTAATCTCCTCCTAAATTTAATATAGTATCAACAAAATGAACACCACCATCTATAAAGGCGCCGCCACCCATTTTTTCTTTTATTGCCCTCCAACCACCAGGAGAATTAAAATGAGTGCTCCTTACAACGAGTAATGATATCTTACCGAGCCTCTCCATCTCCTTTTTGGCAGCCCATACCGTTGAATCAAAGTAGAAGTTCTCTAATACCATAAACTTCAATCCTAACTCTTTAGCTATCCTTATCATTCCAATAGCTTCCTCCTCAGTCCTAGCTATAGGCTTCTCTAACATTACATGTTTTCCAGCCTCTAGAGCTGCCACAGTCATAGGATAATGGGAATCGTGACTCACTATAAGGTCAACAATATCGACATCAGATTTTATAACGTCCTTGTATGATGTAAAGAAACCTAATGCATTGTATTTTCTAGCACATTCTTCTGCCTTTTCTTTACTCCTGCTGAACACATAAAAGGGATATCCTAGTTCTCTTAACGCCTCTAAATGAACGTTGCCAAAACCGCTACACCCAATTACAGCAATTTTGAGCTCCATACTTACCCATTCGAATGATATATTAATTTGTTTATTTTAAATGAAGGGCGGAAATGTTTAAATTTTAACTCATAGAGTTTATACATAGAGGTGATAGGTATAAAAAATAGTATTTATGAGGATGAAATTATGGATACACTAAACACAAAAGACACAGAAGAAGATAAAAAGAAGAAAGCGCTATATATGCTGACATTAGCCTTATTGTTATTAAGACCTGAATGACTGTTTTGTAAATTTATAAAACAAAATTAGTTAATAAATAATCAATTTTGTTCACTTCTAGTTTTAATAATCAACTATCGTATTAAAATTTTTAAAATTAAAATCAATACTACAATATATGAGCAGTTTAAATCTAAGCGCTAAGGCTTATTTTGAGCTCACTAAACCCGCAGTAAGTGCACTCCTTGCCTTAGGGGGATTAGCTGGAGGCTTTTTGGCTTTTAGCAGGACTGATTTGTGGAAGATACTTGCTGCAACTCTTATAACGTATATAGCAGCTTCAGGAATAAACTCCGTTACAAACTATATAGATAAGGATATAGATAGCATAATGGATAGAACTAAAAAGAGACCCTTGCCTTCTGGTCGAATATACCCACCTATTAAGGCATTGTACTTTGGAATAGCGCTTATAGCTCTCTCTTGCGCACTTGCTGATATTTTCTCAATATACTCCACGTTGTGGATCTTGGTAGGCGTTTTATTTGACCCAATCCTTTATAATTATCTTACTAAGAGAGTCACAGCTTGGAATATCGTAATAGGCTCCTTTGCAGGCGGGGCTCCAGTATTTGTAGTGTGGTCTGCAGTAACTAATAAGCCCTTTGCGATCCAGCCTTTTCTACTCTACATGTTGATAATTCTATGGACTCCTATACATATATGGAGCATTGCAATAAAGTATAAAGATGATTATGTCAGGGCACATGTGCCGATGTTACCTGTTGTGGTTTCTGAGAGGAAAGTAGCGATCATAATTAATGTGTTTACTGTCACAATGTTTATAATTTCATGGCTTTTATACTATTATTTATCCATGCCTCTTATATACTTAATATTGTTAATTGCCCTTAGCTTAATCCTTTTAGGATACTCATTGAATATGACAAGAAAGCTTACTAAGGAATCTGCATTCAGTTTATTCAAATTAACTAACATCTATCTAGCAATAGTGTTTTTAGTCATTATAATTGCAGAAGTTCTAAAGTAAATTTAATAATTTATAAAATCCTACAATTTCTGCATTCAAAGGAAAATTTTTAATATGATTATGATGAAGATTATATGTGATGCAAATGGCTGAGAAGAAGAAGTGGGAGAAACCTGTTTTAAGTGAAGTTACTGACAGAGTTATGGCGCAGCCCTTCATAAGATTTACGTGAGCTTTAAGGAAGTTTTTTATTTTTTCTTATTCTTTTATTTCTATTATGGAAGAAGAAAGTTTAGAAAGTATAAGTTATGAGCAATTATCTTCTCCTATATACATTGGATGGCAGTTAACTAATAGGTGTAATTTAGAATGCATCCACTGTTTGTGGGAATCTGGACCAAATGCGACTTATCCTGATGAGTTGAGTGTTGATGAGGTTCTAAAGTTTGGTAAAGAGTTAGTAGACCACCAAGTACTATATGTAACACTATCAGGAGGAGAACCACTACTACACCCAGCATTCTGGAAACTTGCGGATCTACTTTCCTCAGGAGGAGTAGATGTAAAAATAGAGACTAATGGCCAACTAATAAGTAAAAGCGTAGCGAAAAGAATAGCTGATTTGAACCCACGTTCTGTACAGATAAGTATTGATGGCGCCTCACAAGAAACTTATAGCAGAATGAGGCCCAATGCCTCACTGTCTAAGGCATTAGATGCGCTGAGATATCTAAATGAATACGGTGTTAGAACTGAAGTACTGTACGTACCATCTAAATTTAGCCTTAGTGAGGTCGAGAAACTGATTGATATGGTAGCAGGTTTAGGAGTGAGAGCGTTCTATTCGGGCAAAGTTTACTATATGGGAAGAGCGGTTAAATATTGGAACCTATTAGGTCTTAACGAAAAAGAATACGAATATTTAAAAAACATAATTGATGAAAAAGCAAAACAATACGAAGGCAAAATGAGACTCTATTTTCATCCACGAGATATTGTAGAGGAATTACAGATCAAATTTAAACATCCCACGGGAAATCCTATAATAACTGCTAACGGCAAGGTAAAGCTGATAAACTCAGTACCTTATGTTGTAGCTGATATCAGGAAACATAGTTTCGAAGAGATGTGGGAAAGATACAAGAAAGGATGGAAGCATCCAAAAGTAGCAGAATACGTTAAGGAGGTTTCATTAAATCCCAGGGCTATTTCTAAGGCAGAACTACAGATAGAACTTCCAGACCTTTAAGGATAACTCAAAATCTCTCAAAAGCGATTTTTATTAACTTGTAAGTCAAAAGAGATATTATGGAGCTTAACTCTATTACATACGAAGATTTAGAATATCCTCTTTATATGATATGGCAGTTAACTAATAGGTGTAATTTAGAATGCATCCATTGCCTTTGGGCTTCTCACGAACCTTATCCTGATGAGTTGAGTGTTGATGAGGTTCTAAAGTTTGGTAAAGAGTTAGTAGACCACCAAGTACTATATGTAACACTATCAGGAGGAGAACCACTACTACACCCAGCATTCTGGAAACTTGTGGAACTTCTTAGATCCCATGATGTAGAGCTCAAGATAGAGACTAATGGCCAACTAATAAGTAAAAGCGTAGCAAAAAGGCTAGCAGAACTTGACTTCAAGGCTGTTCAGGTCAGCTTTGATGGAGCCTCAAAGGAGACATATGAAAAAATGAGAGTGCGAGGTAGTTATGAGAAGGTAATAGAAGCCATTAAGAATTTAGTGGAGTACGGAGTTAACGTTGAAGTAGTATTCGTACCCACTAAATTCAATATAGAGGAAACAGGAAAGCTCATAGATTTATTGGCTTCGTTAGGAGTAAGAACACTTTATACTGCAAGACCAATCTATATGGGAAGAGCTGCTTTAAATTGGAGCATTGTTAATCCTACAGAAGAACAAATAGCTAAATATATAGAAATTCTGGAGAAAAAGGAAAAAGAATATCAGGGCAAAATGAGGATAATTTACTCTAAACTTTCCCCTGCTGAAGAATTAGCATATACACTTCAACATCCAACCCCTGCTCCGATAGTCACAGCTAATGGCTACATTAGGTTAGCTAATTCCCTTCCCTTTGTAATAGGAAATGTAAGAAAGGACGATCTTAAGACATTATGGGAGAGATATAAGAAGGCCTGGAGACATCCACAGGTCATCGACTTTATAAATAGTGCTATAAAGGATTATAGGTTATTAGCTAAATCTATTGAGTTCATACCATTATCTATAGAATAAGACCTCCTATTTTTATAGTATAGTTGATAAAGAGTAAAACCATGGAGCCCTTCTACTTCAAAAGTTATGACAGAGTAGTAGGCGTAGCTCATAATATCGTGGAGTTGAAGAACGAAATTGAAAGACTGTCTAAATTAGATTCCGCCTGCGTGGAATGGCACTTAAAGGAGGGCCATATAGTGGCTTGGCTTGAATATATTAATGAAAAAGGACTAGCAGAAATACTAAAGGGTGTAGGCGATCCAAACGAGGCTCTTTCGAGGATAAGCGATTATATTATGATTAAGAATTCTTTAAATATAATAGGTAGACCTTATAAAAAGAGCAAAAGAAAAGTAAAAAAGTCAAATATATAAGTTTAAACAGATTTTTCTTATAATTAGCGATAATTTTTATTATGTTAAGCCAAATATAATTATTGGGTGTTGTCTATTTGGAGCTCAAGAGAAGGATAAAATTAAAGGATGAAAAATTCGGGGTTGTGGTTTTTGACACGGAAACTGAAAAAGTGTTTGTCACTAATCAGGTAGGAAAGGAGATTATAAATAAGATAAAAGAGGGCAAAAGCATAGATCAAATAATTGAAGAACTGAGCAATGAGTATGAAGGTGAAAAAGAGCAGATCAGAAACGATGTTTATGAATTTATAGATCAATTGAAGAAAATGGATCTTCTCAAGGAGTGAATAATATGCAAATTGATATTCAAAATCTTGACTCTCCCCTTTTTATCGCATGGCACATAACTAATAGGTGTAATTTAGAATGTATTCATTGTCTATGGAAGTCATCTCCTACTGGAGCTTTTCCGGGAGAGCTAACAAAAGAGGAAGCGATAAATTTTGCTAAAGTTCTAGTGGATCACTCAGTACCATATGTTGCAATATCAGGAGGAGAACCACTACTACACCCAGCATTCTGGGAAGTAGCTGAAATAATTAGGTCTCATGATGTGGAGCTCAAGATAGAGACTAACGGCCAATTAATAAGTAAAAGCGTAGCAAAAAGGCTAGCAGAACTGGACTTAAGATCAATACAGATCAGCGTTGATGGATACACGCCTGAAACTTACACAAAGATGAGGCCTGGGGCTAGTTTTGAAAAGACAATAAATGCGATAAAGTACCTTATTGAAGAAGGAGCAAATGTTGAAATAGTATTTGTTCCCGCAAAATTCAACATCCATGAAGCTGAAAAATTGATAGACTTTGCTGCTGAACTAGGTGTAAAAGTTTTTGAAACAGGAAAGACCATGTATTTAGGTAGAGCTGTAGATTATTGGGATATCATAGGTTTAACTGACGAAGAGTATGAAGAGTACAAAAAAATGTTAGAGAGAAAAGCAAAGCAATACGAAGGTAAAATGAGGGTACTATATTACCCCTTCGATATAATTGAAGAGATGCAAGTGATGTATAGACATCCTCCTGCCAGTCCATTAGTTTTAGCACATGGTAAAGTGAAACTTATAGGCTCTATACCTTATGTTGTAGCTGATATCAGGAAACATAGTTTCGAAGAGATGTGGGAAAGATACAAAAAAGGGTGGAAGCATCCAAAAGTAGCAGAATGGGTTGAGAGCGTAAAGTCCAATCCTAAACTCCTGGCTAAAGCAAACGATCTAGTGGAGTTAGATTTGTCTTGACATCTCCGCTTTTGAGGTTTATTACTACAGTAAGGTATAGATTCTTCCTTCTCGCTGGTCTAATACCCTATTTCTTAGGATTTTCAATATCTTATTGGCAACAACACAAAGTAAACATCTTTACATTTATCTTGGGATTAATAGGGATAGTGCTAATGGTTACAGGGGTTGAGACTTATAATGAATATTTCGATCCTGCAGATAGAGTCTTTATGCTAGATGAGAAGAAAAAGCCCTCTATTTCAATATTTATTTTAGGCACTGCTTCTTTCGTTATAGCCATATCTTTAGCCATTTATTTATCTTTACTTTACAGTTTCATAATTTTATATATCGTACTAGCTGGTACATTTTTTGCAGTATTTTACGTGGGACCTCCATTAAGGCTAGCGTTCAGAGGCTTAGGTGAGCTTTCGATTTTCTTATCTTACGGACCCCTGATGACTTTAGGTAGTTACTATTTGCAGACATTTCATTTATCAATAGCACCAATTCTAGTATCCTTAGTTCCAGGATTTATTGTAGTTGCTATAGCAGTAGCTAACGAGATTCCAGACTATTATCAAGACCTCTTATCCGGTAAGAGAGATATAGCAGTAAGGGTTGGGACAAAAAATGCTGTAGTATTCTATGCGATGTTTGCCTCATTATCGTTGATAATTCTCATAATTAATTCTCTTCTTAAGATCGCTCCTTTAGTTAGTCTTATAGGCTTGATCACAGCTCCTTTAATTTATTCTTCAGTGAGGACTGGTTATAAATACCATGAAAAGCCGAAATTGTTTATACCCGCAATTAGAAATCTAGCTATAAGTTATTTAATGGTCTCTTTCATATTGATACTAACGTTTTTATTTTCTTGATCCACCTAGAATGTTATGAAAATCTCTTATCAATCCTTCGAAGCAGAAGTTTTAGAAACAGGAGCTTATCTCTTTTCGTTGACTAAAAGTTCTAAAGACCTGATTTTAAGGGGAGATCTGAATAGACCAACTCATGGAGGTATGGCACTACTAATCCCTTACGCTAACAGAGTGAAGGACGGGGAATATGAATTTGACGGAATAAGATATGTTTTACCAAAGAACCAAGAAGGAAACGCAATTCATGGCCTTGTTTTAGATAAGAGATGGGAAATTATAAGCTCTTCCTCAAACTCAATAAAACTAAAATACACCCTGAAGCATGAAGGGTATCCAACAGTTCTGGAAAACACTGTAAGTTACAGCCTAGATACCGAGGGATTAGAGGTATTAATACAGGTGAAGAATTCGGGAAACAGGAGTGCACCCTTAACCGTTGGTGCTCATCCTTACTTCATAGTAAGTAACGATTGGCAAATCTTGACTCAAGGTATTACTTTAAGGTGTAAGATGGAGAATAAAATACCAACTGGAGAGCTAATCCCTTTCAATTTCTCTCAAAGTGAAAGAGAGTTTGACGATTGCTTCATAATTGAAGGAGATGTGAAGTTAACCAGCTCTTATCAAACAGTTATACTGACTAGGAGAAACATGCCATTCATACAAGTTTATACAGGAATAAAGGGAGCTGTAGCTATTGAACCCATGAGTGGAGCACCTGACGCTTATCATAATGGTATGGGTTTAAGCATAATATATCCTTCAGAAGAGAGGGAGTTCTGGTTTAAAATCATTTTTACTTGACTTTTCCCCCAAAGGAACGCTTACCTTAATTCGTAAATTATTTAAGTTGAAGAGCGTAGGATATGCAGTGAAAATTTCACTTAAGATACTGCCATACTTACTACCATATATATTTATTTCAGTGTTTAATTATTATTTTGCAAAACTTTCTCTAGAATATTCATCTCCTTTCGTATTCAATCTGTTTAGGTACCTCATCTCCTCTACAATTTTTTACCTAATGGGAGGAAAACTAATAATTAACAAACGAATAATTTCGCTTTCGATATTTACGTCATTGAGCTCTTTACTTTGGGCTTTTGGTTTACTATACGTAAGCCCTTCAGAATCAGCAGTCTTGAGTTATTCAATGCCCTTATTTTCAATACCCATCTCGTATTTTATCTTAAAGGAAAACAGTTCTAAAATAGTAATATTAGGTGCGATTATAGGCTTTCTAGGAGTTACGTTATATGGCTTACCTTTAATAATGAGCCATTTTGTAGTATTAGGCGCAATTTATACATTAATAAACGCGATATTTTGGGCTCTGTTTAGTGTGTTATATAGGGCTTTAAAGGATGCAGACCCTAAGAACGTTAACTTCACACAGTTCTTATTCGGCAGTATATTCTTTTTAATAGGTTCAGCCTTTGACTTTAAGCTTGACCCCTCTCAAGATTTCTTTATAGGGATATTATATACAGCGTTACCTGGAGGAGCTTTAGCGTTTTTCCTATGGAACCTAATGTTGAGGATAGAAAAAGTACCTAGAGTTACAGTAATGGCGTTTTCAATACCTATCCTAACTACAGTTTTCGATATTTTCTTAGACGGTATTTCTCTCTTACCTATGCAAATCTTAGGTATAGCTCTAATGTTCATAGGTATATTGTTATCTAGGATTAGGAAGCTCTGAAATGATCTCTTTCCCACTCTAAAGGGCGAGTTTGCTGTTCTTTTTTATCACGGAAAAGCTTTAAGGAACTCTAGAGTTTTCGCGTAGGGGTCTTTTGCCTTAACTATTGCACTAGCCACTAGAACCCCTTGAGCGCCTAACTCTAAAGCTTTCTTAACATCTTCATAGTAACTTATCCCTGCACCGGCTAGCACTTTAATCTTCTTATTTATTGACATTACGGCGTTTACTCCATTCGTTATTACTTCTGGTTTTGCTTTAGAAACTGAAATTCCTGTCCCTATTAGTTCAGGTGGTTCTATTGCTATAATATCTGGCTCTAGAGTAGCTATCTCTGATGCTTCCTTAGGATCTTCTGCACAGGTTAATGAGTATAGATTATAGCTTCGTAATTTCTTAATTACAGCCTCTATATGCTCTTTTTTCACTTTGTGCTCACTGTGGTTTATTATACTGCCAATTGCACCAGCCTCCTTTATTGCCTCTACTGGAATGTAACCTGTAGTTGCGCTAGCTTCAACTGGATCCGCATGTTGAGCGAATACTGGAATTTGAACTTCTTCAACTACCTTCATCAGAATTGAGGTTGGAGGGGCTACAGCTACACTCTTACCAGTCTCTAAGGCGGCTTTCTCAATCTTTTTAGCTAACTCAATTCCTCTCCTTCCCTGAGATTCAGGATAATTCTTAAAGTTAACAACTAAAATGGGAAACTTGAGCTCCACATGGATAGTTAAACAAATCCTCTAGAATTAAATTTTTCCATAATTAATTTATACAGTTTTTATTTAGGATGGTCTATTTAAAATGATAAATCATGACTTGTAAAGGCAATGAATTGCAGGTATGTACTCTTCAGGATTTCGTATGCTTTTTATGAAAAATCTTAGACGTATGGTTTCTTCAGATTTTTCCCAGTAGTTTTAGTATTTTTTCTGGTGTTAGTGGCATTTCATAGATGTCCTTATTTATAGCATCCTCAACTGCAGAAACTATAGTTGGAGTAGCTGATATAGTTGGTAGCTCTCCTATTCCTTTTGATCCTATTGGTGTTTCTGATCTTGCTAGTTCTGTGTTTTTCCACTCCACTTTTATGCTTTCTTTTGCTGTTGGTATTGGGTAGTCTGCTAGGTTTGCTGTTAGTAAGTAACCTTCTTGTGAGTATATTGCCTCTTCATATAGT